>DATMGU010000046.1:0-331880 GCA_035555315.1 Allostellaceae bacterium | reverse complement strand
GATCGCCGAGGCCTATGCCAGGCGCGGCCTCGAGGTGTTGGTTCTGCGCCCGTGTTTCGTCGCCTTCCCGGAGCTGGTGGATTTCATGGCCGGCCGGACCGGACCCACTCGGACCGGACCCACCGACCGTACGGAACCGATGCCGTATCTGCGCGCCTATGTCGGGCCGGAGGACTGCGCGCAGGCTTTCGCGGCCGCCGCCGCATTGCTGGACTACACCGGGTACGAGACATTCTTCCTGGCCGCCGACGATGCATTCGCCGAACAGCCGACCATCGCACGCCTGGAAGCGTTGTACGGCGCGCGCATCCCAGTGCGCGAACCGGCGCTGTACGCCAATGCGCCGCGGGCCTCGCCGGTCAGCAACGCCCAGGCGCGGTCGCGTCTGGGCTGGCGGCCGACCACGCGCTGGTCCGGCAGCGGCCTCGTCACCACGCCCGCCGCATAGGCGCCACCCGCCCCCCGAAACCCAAGGCTGAACAGGAAACCCTGCACCTCGGTGCAGCCGATCCCTGCAAGCACATTGAACTGCTGTCGCGTCTCGACCCCCCCGGCGGGGATCGCGATGCTGAGGTCGGCGCCGGGCGTGGTGACCACGCGCCCGATGGCGGTGCAATCCGCCTGGCTGTCCAGTTGACGCACGAAGGACTGGCCGAGATGGTAACCAGCCGTCAAGGGTGCGAGGGTCCTATGTCCGGTTTCCATGCCAAAGGGGGTGCTCCGAGAAAGCCCCCGCCCTATTCCGCCAAAAACCGCCGCGCGCCCTCCGCCAGAACCTCGAAGCCAAAGCCAGATCTTCGCGCTTGGTATCTTCCGACCAATGGTGGCTGATGCCGCCGATGGAAGGGACGAAGAGCATCGCGACCGGCATCTTTCGAGCGACGATCTGGCTGTCGTGGGTGGCGCCGCTGGGCATTGCCTGCCAGGCGCCGGGGCACAGCGACTTTGCCGCGTCGGTCAGGGCCTGCTGCATGGCCGGATCACAGAGCGCGGGCGCCGTATGGCTGATGGCTTCGAGCGTGGTGGGGCAGCGCTCGCGCCGGTTGCTCTCCCGCATGACGGCCCGCAGGCACTCCTCCATCCGGCCCATGACCTCGACCGACAGGTCCCGGTACGAGAAGATGATCTCGGCACGCCCCGGAATGATCGCCCAGGCATCGGGTTCGAGCGGGATGCGGCCGCCGCGCATAAGCCGGCTACCATCACCCCGCGGACAATGTCGCCCGCGCGTTATTTGCCGACGTTGAACGCTTCGAGTTCTTCCATATTGCGCGAACTGAGCACCGCATTGGTGCTGTAATATTCTTCGACGGCCTTTACGTATCGCTTGACGGACGGTACGTACCAAAAAGCCTTGTACAAGCGGCCCGTCGCTGTCTGCGCCGTAACGCGATTGGTCTGGGCGAGCGCCGTCGCCCCCTGGCCATCGACCCGCGCGACCGAAACCGTCGAGGCGGAAGGCGCCAATTCGGCGGTCCATTGGCCGTCCGATTCGATCTTGAGCGCCTTGAATGTGCCGGCCGGTACGCTCACGTCCTCCCAGCCCACCACCGAGTATTTCGAGTGGAAGGTTTCGCTTTTATGGGCCCTGTTCGGGTTGTCTTCCTTGTAATCAACAACCCAGCTCTTCCCCATGCTCAGCGGGAAAAGGAACGGTCGATTGACGACCTTGTTCTCGCCGTTCACGTTTCGCGACCGGCTCCAATCCGCGCCCAGCAACACTTCCTTCGGCGGCAGGTTAGAGCCGATCTCATGGGCCGATACGAGGATTCCCGACGCCGACGCATGAACTACCGTCAGTTCCTGATGGCTTTGATGCGATACGCCGTTCACCTCGCGGGTCTCGCGATAGGCCCAGTTATCCTGCTCATGCACCGACGGTGTGGCGATCTCCTCGGCGAAGCCAGGCGAGGCAAAGGCCACAGTTACGAAGAGAACGTAGATGCTGTGCCTGGAAAGGCCAAGGAACTGCCCGCGTGCCATCATCATTCCCCAATCTGCGCCGATTCTCCGCTCGACAGCTAGTTTAGCCAACGGACGGCACCCCGCAACCTTTTGGTGAAAGGCGACAAGGGGGTACCGTCACCGCTTCGGTCAGGCCCGACGCGCTTCCGAGACGTCGGCCGCCATGTGACGAAAGTCGTGCGACCATCTACCACGCATCCGGGCGCGCCCGTGGGGATGACGCCTATTCCGCCAAAAACCGCCGCGCGCCCTCCGCCAGAACCTCGAATCCCAAAGCCAGATCCTCGCGCTTGGTGTCTTCCGTCCAGTGATGGCTGATGCCGCCGATCGACGGCACGAAGAGCATCGCGACCGGTAGTTTGCGGGCGAGAATCTGGCTGTCGTGGATGGCGCCGCTCGGCATCGGTTGCCAGGCATCCGGGCACAAGGATCGTGCCGCGTCCGTCAACGCCGCCTGCATGCCCGGATCGCACAGCGCCGGCGGCGTCTGGCCGATGGCTTCCAGGGTGGCGGGGCAGCGCTCGCGCCGGTTGCTCTCGCGCACGACGGCCTTCAGGCATTGCTCCATCCGGCCCATGGCCTCCATCGACAAGTCTCGGTAGGAGAATATCAATTCCGCCCGCCCCGGTATGATCTGCGGCGCGTTCGGCTCCAGAATAATGCGACCCGTCGTCCAGACGCTTCGCTCGCCGCATATACGGGGAAATTCGGCATCGATCGCGGCCAGCAGCCGCACCGCCGTGAGACCGGCATCCTTGCGCTCCGCCATGGTGGTGCCACCGGTATGGTCCTGCTGTCCTTGCACGACGATTCGCCATTTCTGGATGGCGACGATGCCGGTCACCACGCCGATCCGCAGGCCGGCATTCTCGAGCTGCGTGCCCTGTTCGATATGCATCTCGAAGGCGCCCTTGTAGCGCCCTTCCTCTAGTTGAAGCCGCGGCACGCCTGCGAGGCCCGCGGCCGCCAAAGCGTCACGAAGGGGCGTGCCGTCATATCGGTTCCGGGCACGATCCAGATCCGCCTCACCGAAGTCGCCGACCAGACTCCGGCTGCCCGGAAAGTCGGCAAAATGGCCTTCCTCGTCGCTATAGGCGCAGACATCGACGGGCAAGCCGGCACGAGCCAAAGCCAGGGCGGCGGCGACGCCGAGCACGCCGTCCAGCCAACCGGCTTGGTTTTGGGTTTCGATATGACTGCCGGACAGGAGATGCGGCCCAGGGCCAGGGTGACGCCCGAAGACATTGCCGATACCATCGATCGAGGCATCCAGGCCGACCTCCTGCATCTCCCGCACCAGCCACCGACGGCTTTCCATATCCTGCGGGCTGAAGGTCGGGCGATGCACGCCCGTTCGATAGGCGCCGATCTGGCGTAGCGTATCGAGATCCTGAAGGAAGCGAGCGGTATCGAAGTGCAAGCGGCTTCTCCATGGTCGACAGGACGTGTGCTCGCTCATCGCGAGGACGGGCGCGTATCTAAGCACACGGCTTCCAAGGTGCCACCGGAATCCGCCCTCATAACTCTCAATCCTGCCTCTATGACCCTCTGGATGGATCAGGCGGCGCTATGCTGAGAGCTTCCCAGGACTTTTCGCTGGAGGTTCCCGCGACCAACCGGATCTCCTGCTTTACGACCAGCGCCTCCCGGGGAGCGTACCAATAGGTGGAGATCTGGTCGTGGTAGTTACCCCCTTGACCCTTCTCATGTCGCTGGACAACGAACGCATCAAAACTTCCCGCCGGGACACTGACCTTCTCCCGCCTCAGGACCTCGACATCATAGAGGAACGCGGCGTTGTCGGTCGTTATTTGGAGGGAGGCCTTTTTCCCGACGGAGAGCGGCCAGATCGCGACGGCCTGATCGAGCGGGACGGTCACCTGGTTGGGGTTGAGGCCGAAGAAAAAGCCCGGATATGTCGAAATGACGTTGGACGCATTCCTGGTGACGACCAGCGGTCCGTCGAGCATGAGATATTCTAGGAACCCCCCGGTCGAGAGATAAACGCGAGTCCCGACAGGTGGCACCCGAAGCTCGGCCCCCTTTGGCGATGGCGTTTGCGAGACGGCATATCTGCGCCGAAACGCATCCGCTTGCGCCGCCGTGGCCTCGCGATCAGGCCCCCAGCAAGATGCGGCGTGATAGATGAGGTCTAGTTTTCCGCTGTGGCAGATACGATCGACAACCAGGCTGTTATTCGCAGCTTGGTTGTTCGAGGGTGGTGCGACGGGGAGTGATGATGCCGTGGCGGGAAGAGGCGAAGCCGGGGCTGATGGCGCGGGTGCCTGTTGAACAAGCCGCCAGCCATTGGCCTCCATGCAATGCCGGAACAGACTATCGCGTGTGCCGTCGTTCACGTCCGTGCTGTAGATCACGCCTTTATCGTACTTGTTTACGCCAATACCCGTCACTTGCGGCGTGACCGGGGCCGTGGCGGTGCTCTGCAGCTCGCAACCATAGCGGACCTGGGAAAACTCTTGCGTGCCCGAGCCGGGCTTGACCCACATCAGGGGAGGCACGCAGCCCGCGAGGAGCAGCGTAGCCAAAATTGGGCCGATTAGGGCCAGTTTACGCATGGGATCATTCCCTGTTTTCGGAGGCGCGTTCCGCGAGGCGATCGCGATAAATTTTGATTGACGGGGACATGCCGAAGATGGCCGTCCTCATCAACGAGAGCCCCCACCTGGAGGAGAGATCGGATCGAGGGATTGGATGGCGCCGCCTCTTACCAGATCGCCGCCCGGTTTCAGGCTGCCCGGATCTTGGCGAGGAAATCATGGACCTGGCTGCGCAACCGCTCCGCTTGCAGATTGAGCGCTTCGGCGGCCGATTTGACGCCCTGCGCGGCGCGGCCGGTGGTCTTCGCCCCCTCGCTCACCCCGGCAATATGGTCGGAGACCTCCTGGGTGCGCGCCGCCGCCTGTTGGGTGCTGCGCGTGATCTCCTGCGTCGCAGCACCCTGCTCCTCGACCGCCGAGGCGATCGAGGTCGCGACCGCGCTGACCTCGCCGATCGTGCCGCCGATACGCTTGATCGCGTCGACGGTCTCGCGGGTGACGCTCTGCACCGCCTCGATTTGGGCCGAGATCTCCTCGGTCGCCTTCGCCGTCTGCGTGGCGAGCGACTTCACCTCGCTGGCGACGACGGCGAAACCCTTTCCGGCATCGCCGGCGCGTGCCGCCTCGATCGTCGCGTTGAGTGCCAGCAGGTTCGTCTGGCCGGCGATGGCACTGATCAGCTTCACCACCTCGCCAATCTTGGTAGCCGCCTCGGTCAGTCCCTGGACCGTGATATCGGTCTGCCGGGCCTCATCCACCGCCCGGCCGGCGATGCTCGCGGCGTGACTGACCTGGCGGCTGATCTCGGCAATCGAGGCGCTGAGTTCCTCGGACGCCGCGGCGACGGTCTGCACATTGCTCGACGCCTCATCGGACGCACCGGCGACCGCCGCGACCTGGCCGTTCGTCCGTTCAGCCGTGCCCGACATCCCGTCCGAGGTGCCGCGCATCTCCACCGAGGCCGCGCCGAGCGCCTCCAGCGCGTCGTGGATATGGGTCTCGAAGATGGCGACGTGCCCCTCGACCGCGCGCTGCCGCGCCGCCGCTTCCTCATGACGGACGCGCTGCTCCTCCTCGATCCGCTGCTTGTCGATGGCGTTGCTCTTGAATACGCCGATCGCGCCGGCGAGGGCGCCGATCTCGTCCCGGCGCTCGCCGCCCTCGACCTGTACCGTCAGGTCGCCATCGGCGAGCTTGAGGGTCGAGGCGGTGAGCCGGGTGATCGAGCCGCTGATTATCCGCGACAGCGCCGTCGTCACCAGGATCGAGACGAGGACCGAAGCGGCGAAAAGCGCGATGAAGGCGAAGCGCGCCGTCTCGGCCTGCGCCATCGAGGCATCGTGCACGGCGGCCAAGCGCTTACGCTCCAGATCCTGCAAGCCGTCGAGCTTCTTCAGCAGCGCAGCATAGAACTTCTCGCCATTGGTACTGATCACATAGGCGGTCGCGGTATCCGCCGCTGCCATGGTGGCGACCTGGCGGCTCATGTCGGCGTATGATTTGAGGTCTTTCCCAAGACCGGCCACGACCTCCTTTTCACCGTCGAAGAGTTCGAAGGAGTTGAGCCGGTCGATCAACGAAGCGGCTTCGCCGAGGCGCTTATCCGTATCGGCGGTGAGGCGCTTGACCGCGGCCGCATCGTCGGAATTGCTGGCAAGGGCGACCATGCTAATGGAGAGGCTGTTCGCTTCAGGGACGGCGCGCGCGAGGGCGGTCAGGGTGGCGGCTTTCTCGACCTCAGTCGTCGTCAGCTCATCGAGCAGCTTCGCCTGCTGGCTCAGCGAATGGAGCGCGAGCGGTGCCATCAGCGAGAGGAGGAGGACGGCGATAGCGGGCGCGATGAACAGCTTGCGCGTGATCGAAAGATTGGCGAGCCACCCTATCATGGAAGGAATCCTGGCATCGGAATGAGCCGGTGAGGCTGATATCGGGGGTGGATGGAGACCATGGCGGCGGCCCGCATCCAGCGAAAACTAGTTGGTGATGTAGATACCGCAAAGGGTAACGAAATCACCCGCCTTGCGGATCCAAGCCTTCTTAAGTTGAATTTTCTTGCTCACGGGGTTGGTGAATTTGTAGCTCTGCCAGCCCGAACCTGCGGTTTCGCCGATATTCACCGCATCTTGCGTGAACTTGACGCCGTCTGGATCGGCCGATTCCCACATGTTCATGCCGACCAGCTTGGGATTGAGCGTGGCGCGCACGACACCCTGGTGATCGAGCACCGTCACATACAAGTCGCCTTGCACAAACTCGCCCTTCGGATCGCTGATCAGGGGGAAGGCCTTCTCGCCCTCGGCCACGATGAGCGCCGCCGCCTTGTCACCGAGCGCCTGAGCCTCCTCGAGCGTGGCGGCCCGGACCGGCGTCATCACGCCGGCAAGGAGAAGCGCCAAACCCGCGGCGACAATTATCTTGCCTGTTTTCAACATTGTTATCCTCCGGCCTCGAAAGTGCGGCTGATCCGCCGACCGACCCAAGTCAGCCGTCGCTTCCATCTGATCACCGATGATGAAACCATTTGATTTCGAGATTCTTAATTTTTATTCCGAGCCTGTTAGTAGATAAGCTTCCCGATATTGTTCAGGCAAACTCAACTATCGTTGTTGCCGCCGCCCGGTTGCCCGCCAAGCGGCCAGGGCGGCGGTGCCCGATCGGTCCTTCGCACGCCCTGGGCGATCGCACCGACGAGAAGGCGTGTCACGTCTCCCTTTGAATCGAGAAACGGCAAGGCGAGGCGCTCCCAGCGTTCGATCGGGATGCTTTCCGGCGGCGTGTGGCGGGTCAGGACCGCGCAGCGCCGTTCCATCACCCGCCGGTAGACAGTGATAGCGAGATTTGCCACTTCCGGAAACGAGTCGCCAATGTTGCGACCGGTCAGGTCCCGGCCAAACGCGTCGGCGATGCATGTGCCGTACAGGCGATAGCGGAAGTCACGACCGCCCTCCAGCGGCTCCATGATCATGAGCCAGCCGAGGATGAACCGGAATTCGACCGGATCGATCGCGGCGATAGGCGGCGCATCCGCGGTGCCCCGCCTGCACTCCCAATACCGCAAGAGTGCCTGCAGGCGTGGATCCTGAATGTCTCCCGGTTCCGGCGATTCCACGACGAAGGGGTCGAGCGGTCTCGGCATCATACTCCGGCGGATTGAGTGACATCGGGGCGAGCGTATAGCGAATGAGGTGAATTCCCGATCTGAATATACCGCCGAATTGGATCACGGTGCGCCTTAGGATGGTATCCTCGACGACACCCCACCACCGCGGATCAGAATTCCGAATCCTCGATGATCATCGGCTCGTTGCTGGCGGCGAGCGCCCATTCCTGCATCGCCGGCAGGGTCCAGATCGCATCCGCATAGGCCTGGCAGGCCTCGTCGAGATCGATCTTGTAGGTACGGAAGCGGCTGACGACCGGGGCGTACATCGCGTCGGCCACCGTGAAGCCGCCGAACAGGAACGGCCCCGCCCCCTCCGGCACCTGCTTGCGGCAGTCCCGCCACAGCGCGGCGACGCGGTTGATATCCGACTGCACCTCCGGCGTCACGCCCCGGTTCGGAAACGACGAACGGATGTTCATCGGCAGATGCGCGCGCAATGCCTGGAATCCCGCATGCATCTCAGTGCTGACCGACCGCGCGGTCGCTCGAACAGCGGGGTCGGCCGGCCACAACGTCGCCGCCGGAAACAGCTCGGCGATATACTCGCAGATCGCCAGGCTCTCCCAGACGGTGATCGCGCCATGGGCCAGGGTCGGCACCCGGCCCGAAGGCGAGTATTTGAGGATTGTCGCGCGCGAGGTGGGCTCGTAGAGCGGGATCACCACTTCATCGAACGGGACACCGGTCGCCTTCAGGGCCAGCCACGGACGCAGCGACCAGCTCGAATAGTTCTTATTGCCCAGATAGATGGTGAAATCGGCCATGGGGGCGACACTTCCTCCGATTGTCGATGAATCGCATTTTCCCCCGGCCACCAGTGCCGATGCAACCCATCACGGCCACGAACCACAACCTTCTCGCGACAGCCACTCTGCGGCTTCCCCTCGCCCGCCGGGCGCGGCATGCTCAACCACCCAGGTTTGCATGACTAAAGCCTCACAAGGAGATCACCATGGCAGAGACGCTGGCCGAAGTTAAGACGCTGGCCGACGCGGCTCCCGGCGAAGGCATTCCGATCACGGCGATCACCAAGGAGCGCTTCGCCTCCTGGTCGAACAGTCAGCCCGAGCCGGTGGCGGCATGGCTACGCAACATCGGTTTCAGCGGTGAAGCGGGCAAGACCGCCTTGTTGCCAGGTGTGGGCGGCAGCCTCGCCGGGGTCGTGCAGGGCGTCGCGGTCACCGAGCCACTATGGTCGCTCGCCGGCTTGCCAGACACGCTGCCGGAAGGGCTGTATCGGATCGAGGGCAGTCTCGACGGGCTGTTCGGCGCGGGCGGTGCCACCCATGCCGCCCTCGGCTGGGCGCTCGGCTCCTATGCCTTCACCCGCTACAAGAGCCGAGGCCGCGGCTTCGCCAAGCTCGCCTGGCCGGACGAGGCCGATCGCCCGGAGGTCGAGCACTTGGCGGCCGGCGTCGCCCTCGCACGCGATCTCATCAACACCCCGGCCGAGGATATGGGGCCGGCCGAATTGGCCGCCGCCGCCGAGGCGCTGGCCGACCGCCATGATGCCGAGATCAGCCTCATCGTCGGTGAGGACCTGATCGCCCAGAACTATGCGATGATCCACGCGGTCGGCCGCGGCTCGTCCCGGGCACCCCGGCTGATCGACCTGCGCTGGGGCGATCCCACCCATCCCAAGGTGACGCTGGTCGGCAAGGGCGTCTGCTTCGACAGCGGCGGTCTCGACCTCAAGACCGCCGGCGGCATGAAGTTGATGAAGAAGGACATGGGTGGTGCCGCGACGCTGCTCGGCCTCGCCCACGCGGTGATGTCGGCCGGCCTCAAGGTCAGGCTGCGCGTGCTGATCCCGGCGGTGGAGAATTCGGTCTCGTCGACCTCATTCCGGCCGCTCGACGTGATCCGCACGCGCAAGGGTCTCACCGTGGAGGTCGGCAATACCGATGCCGAGGGCCGGCTGGTGCTATGCGACGCCTTGGCGGAGGCGGATACCGAGGCGCCTTCCCTGCTGGTCGATTTCGCGACCCTGACCGGTGCGGCGCGGGTGGCGCTGGGCCCGGATCTGCCGGCGCTGTTCGCCAATGACGATCGGCTCGCGGCCGAATACCTCGCCGCTTCGGAGGCGGAGGCCGATCCGGTCTGGCGCTTGCCCTTATGGCGCCCCTACCGCCGGATGCTCGACAGCAAGGTCGCCGATCTCAACAACGTTTCCGACAGCGGCTTCGCCGGCGCCATCGTGGCGGCGGTCTATCTCCAGGAATTCGTTTCGGAAGCGACACCATGGCTTCATCTCGATACGATCGCCTGGAATCCAACCGGCAAACCCGGCCGGCCGGAAGGTGGTGAAGCCCTCGGACTGCGCGGTTTATTTCGCTTGCTCAAAATTCGTTACGGTTGAGTAGCTTCCTATTGCCGCCCCGATTGAATTAAGGCCAACTTCATCACTAGCCACTTAAGCTGAGGATTAATCAGCCAATGGCAGGCTGGCAAGGACATTGGCGAACGCGATGGCTTTAGAGATTACAGGAACCCAAGGACTCGATCTTTGGCGACGCGTGTTAAGCGAAACAGTTCGCCGGTCGGGGCCGGATCTTTCTGCCCGGCAACTTGCGTTGTTGCTGACCGTCTATATGACGCCGGCACCGCATACGGTGCGCGGCATGGCCGAACAGCTCAATATATCCAAGCCGGCGATCACCCGGGCGCTCGATAGGCTGGGCATCCTCGGACTGGCGCGCCGTAAGCGCGACCCAGCCGACCGGCGCAGCGTGCTGGTGCAACGCACCGTCAAAGGGTCGATGTTCCTGACCGAGATGAACGAGATCCTGACAGCCGCCGCGAAAGGCGAGTTGGACGAGCGCCCGGTTTCCGGTGGCACCATTCCCTAGTCATCGGCCCCGCATCGACCAGCCAGATAGTTCCTAAGAAACTCCAGGAACTTCTGGTCGCTGGCATAGGCGACATTGATGCGGATGGCCGCGCCGCCGCCAATCCGATCTGGTCCGAGCCGATCTGGCCCGCTTCGATCTGGCCAGAAGACGGAGCCAGGTGCCATGAAGATGCCGTGTTCGAGCGCCTGGCGCGACAGCGCGGCCTCATCGACGCCGGCGGGCAGCAGCGCCCAAAGATAATAGCCGCCGGAAGGCGGCGCGAAGATCCGGACCCCGAGGCGCTCCATATGGCGGAGTGCCGACACCGTCGCCTCCTCGATGCGCCCCCGGAGCCGCTGCAGATGCCGCCGATAGTGGCCGTTCACGATCAGGGTGTGGATGACGCGCTCGATATAGTCGCTGGTACTCACGATGGTCAGGATCTTGAGATCGGCGAGCGCGTCGGCGAGGGGCGGGGCCGCGGCGACATAGCCGACACGCAGACTGGCCGACAGCGTCTTGGAAAAGGTGCCGACATAGGTCACGCGCTCCAACTGGTCGAGAGCGGCAAGCCGCGGGCTGGCCGCCGACACGACATCGGCGAACGGATCGTCTTCGATGATGTGCAGACCATGGCGCTGGGCGATCTGCAGCACCCGATGGGCAATCGGCAAGGTCAACGACCCACCGGTCGGATTATGCGCCAGGGATTGGGTGAAGAAGACCTTCGCATGCGAGATCGCGGCCTTGGCGGCGAGATCCTCCAGATCCGGTCCATCGGCCAGGCGCGCGATGCCGATCATCTGGGCTTTCGCCAGTTTCAGCTTGGCGAACAGGGGGTAATAGCCCGGACTATCGACCAGAACCGTATCGCCGGGCTGCACCAGATAGCGCACGATCAGGTCGAGCGCGTGATTGGCGCCCTGAGTCAAGATGATCTGATCCGGTGATGCGTTGATCGACCGCTCCGCGAGCGTCAGCGCGATCCGCTCGCGCAGGGGGGCGAAGCCGCGGGGATGGCCGTAGCCGTGGGTGACACTCCCGCCCCGTCGGCTACCGACGGAGCCCAGATGCCGGCCGAGCTCGGAATCCTCCATCCAGGACGGCGGCGGCCGGCCATCGCCGACCCTGACCGCGAAATGCTGCTCGAGTTGTTCGCGCAGCAGCGATACGAGGTCGAGCGCTTCCGCCACATGAGGCGGTCGAGCCGCGACCGGCTTGCGCCGGACCGGGCTCACATAATACCCCGACCCGCGGCGCGCTTCGATATAGCCCAGGGAAACCAGCCGGTCATAGGCATCGGCGAGCGTGTTCTTCGACACGCCGTAATTCGCGGCGGCGATCCGGATCGCCGGCAGACGCTCGCCGGTCTTGAGCGTATCGCCCTCGATCAGACCGATGACGCTCTCGACGATCCGAGTTCCCCGACCCGGCGGCTTCGCAGGCGACACGCGCGGTTCCTCAAAATTGTCCCAGATCACAACCTGGTACACTGATTGCGATAGTTTGGAAAACTGTCCCTTTCCATGATGGCTGACGAGCGACACAATTCTCGACAACGAAAGCTGCGAATTGCGGCATTGGGAGGAGAGTCACCTGGGAAGCCCCCTCCGATTCCCCGGACCAATCGCCGCCGATACCGACCATTCTTGAGCAAATCAGGCCCTTGACCAACTCACGCCGGTTCGGGCCGCCGATCCATCCAAGGACAAGACGCGACCATGACAATGCCCGCCGGCCCGAGTTCCCGTATTTCCGGATTTCACAAGAAGTCGCTGGGCGAGCGCCTGGAGATCATCGCCCGGTTCGCCGATCTGGATGGCGACACCGTGGCGCATCTCGGGAGCCTTGGCCGCGTCGATCCGCATTTGATCGACCATTTGATCGAGAATGCGGTTTCCGCCATCAGCATCCCAATCGGCGTGGCGACCAACATGAAGGTCGACGGCCGCGATGTGCTGGTACCGATGGCGACCGAGGAATCCTCCGTCGTCGCCGCGGTCTGCAATTCGGCCCGTCAATGCTACGACAGCGGCGGGTTCATCGGCTCGATGTCGGGTAGCTTGATGATCGCCCAGGTGCAGCTCGTCGGTCTCGACGATCCGTTCGCGGCACGGCTCAAGATCCTGGAGCGCCGCGACGACATCAGGGCGATCTGCGATACCTGCGACCCGATCCTGGTCCAGTTGGGCGGCGGCTTCCGCGATCTCGAAGTCAGGGTCCTCGATACGCGCGGCGGCCCGATGGTCATCACCCACCTGATCGTCGATACACGGGATGCCATGGGAGCCAACGCCGTCAACACCATGGCTGAAAAGCTGGCCCCGGAAATCAGCGCCTGGACGGGCGGCCGGGTCTATCTGCGCATCCTGTCGAACCTCGCCGACCGCCGCTTGGCACGGGCGCGAGCGACCTGGCCCTGCGACGCTATCGGCGGCACCGAGGTGCGCGACGGCATGATCAGCGCCTATCAATTCGCCGCCGCCGATCCTTACCGCGCCGCCACGCACAACAAGGGCGTCATGAACGGCGTCAGCGCCGTCGTGCTCGCGACCGGCAACGACACGCGGGCGGTCGAGGCCGGCGCCCATGCCTATGCCGCCCGGAACGGCCATTATGGCAGTCTCACCGATTGGGAAGTGACGGCGGACGGCCATCTCTCCGGCACGATCGAGCTCCCCATGGCGGTCGGGCTGATCGGCGGGGCGACCAAGCTCCATCCGACGGCCAAGGCGTGCCTCAAGCTGCTCGGCGTCAAAACAGCCGAGGAACTGGCGCGCATCATCGCGGCGGTCGGTCTCGCACAGAATTTCGGCGCGCTCAAGGCCCTGGCCACCACCGGCATTCAAAAGGGCCACATGGCGCTGCATGCCCAGAACATCGCGATGATGGCGGGTGCCATCGGCGCGGAAATCGATCGGATCGCTCAGCTTCTGGTCGCCCACGGCAAGATCCGGGTCGATCATGCGGAGGCCGAGTTGACGAAGCTGCGTAGCACGGCGTAACGGCCCGGTTTTAAGTTTTTCGGCACAACAAACGAAACCAAGAAACGTCCAGGGGAGTCCGGTTCATGAGATTTTTTTCCATCCTCGCCTGCGTGGCGATGCTGACGAGCGGCGTCGCTCACGCCGCCGTCAAATCGGGCATGATCACGGTCGGCGTCTTGACCGACATGTCCGGCTTCGCCTCGGATTCGACCGGCGCCGGTTCGGTCGCGGCCGCCGAGCTGGCGGTCGAGGATATCGACGGCAAGGTCAATGGCGTGCCGGTCAAAGTCGTTTTCTCCGATCATCAGAACAAGGCCGATATCGGCGCCGCCACCGCCCGCCGCTGGATCGAGGAAGGCAGTGTCGATGCGATCGTCGACGTACCGTTCTCCTCAGTGGCACTCGCGGTGGCCGAAGCGGTCCGCAATGCGCCACATACCGCCTTCCTGGCTTCCGGCCCCGGCACCACCGATCTGACCGGTGAGAAATGCTCGCCCAACACCGTGCAATGGACCTACGACACCTGGGCGCTCGCCAATGGCACCGCCAAGACTGTGGTCAAAAAGGGCGGCGACAGCTGGTTCTTCCTTACCGCCGATTATGCCTTCGGCCAGTCGCTGGAACGGGATGCCGCCGCCGCAGTCACCGCGTCCGGCGGCAAGGTGCTGGGCAGCGTCCGCCATCCGCCGAACAGTCAGGATTTCTCATCCTACCTGCTGCAGGCCCAGGCCTCGAAGGCCAAGATCATCGGGCTGGCGAACGCGGTCGGCGATACCATCAACTCGGTGAAGCAGGCGGCCGAGTTCGGGATCACCCAGCATCAATCGATCGCCGCCCTGTTGATGCAGCTGACCGATGTCCACGCGCTCGGCCTACCGGCGGCCCAAGGGCTCTATCTGACCGAGCCGTTCTATTGGGACCTGAACGACCAGACCCGGGCCTTCGCCAAACGGTTCGCGGCCAAGCGCGAGGGACGCATGCCGACCGCGAACCAGGCAGGCGTCTACTCGGCCGTCCTGCAGTATCTGAAGGCGATGGCCGCCGTCGATACCGAGGAAACCGCACCGATCCTCGCCAAGATGCGCTCAGCCCCGATGGCGGATCCCTTGTTCGGCACCACGACGCTGCGCGTGGATGGCCGAGCGGTCCACGACATGTATCTGTTTCAGGTCAAGGCACCGAGCGCGTCCAAGGCCGACTGGGACTACTATGAGCTGTTGCAGACGATCCCCGCCCAAGACGCCTTTCGCCCCTTGAGCGAGGGGCACTGCCCGCTGGCGAGTTGAAGCCTGCTTAGTAACCGGTGCCGGGTTCGACGCGGTCGATCAGTTCGGCCCCGCTGCGCAGTCGGCGCACGGTATCGCTCATGATGACCGATGCCGACCGGGCATCGGTGGCCGCCGCCGCATGGGGCGAAACGACCACCCGGGGATGCGACCAATAGGGATGCTCCGGCGGCAGCGGCTCGTGCTGGAAGACGTCGAGCACCGCCGCCGAGATATGGCCGCTGCCCAGGGCGGTCAACACTGCCTCATCGACGATATGCCGGCCGCGCGCGGCGTTGACGATGCCGGCGCCGCGCGGCAATTGCGCCAGCCGTACCGAGTTCAGCAGGCCATCCGTATCGGCGGTCAGCGGCAGCAACAGCACCAGGATGTCGGTCCGCGCCAGAAAGCTTTCCAACTCATCGAGACCGGCGAAGCTGGCGATGTCGGGCACCGATTTGCGCGATCGGCTCCAGCCCGCCACATCGAAGCCAAGCGACCGCAAGGCCTGGCCGGCATGACAGCCGAGCGTTCCGAGCCCCAGGATGCCGATCCGGCGTTCCCGTGCCAGCGGCTGGTCATGCCGCCGCCAGACCCGCTCGCGCTGCTGCGCCGCGTAATCGACGTCCTGTCGGTGCAGGCGGAGCACCTGCAGGACGATCCATTCGGTCATCGCCTCGGCCATGGCCGGGTCGACGAGACGGATGATCGGCACGCCCGCCGGCAAGGCCGTATCCTGCAGGATGTGGTCGACCCCGGCGCCCAGCGACAGGATGGCCTTGAGGTTCGGCAAGGTCGCCAGCCATCCGGAAGGCGGCTTCCAGACCAGGGCCGCGTCGATCTCGGCCGGATCGCCGACATCCGGCCAGAACCGGATATCCTCGTCGGGCATAGCAGCGCGCAACGGCGCCACCCATTCCCCGCCTCCCTCGCCACTCGCGCGGAACAGCAATGCCATCGGAGCCCGCTAGCCGACCAGCGCCAGGACAGCGTCGGCGACACGCCGGTCGCCGCAGCCCAGCACGCGACCATCGGAGGCAAGGCCGAGCGGCTTGCCCTGCCAATCGGTCAAACTGCCGCCGGCACCGGTGATGATCGGCACATGGGCGCAGTAATCATAGGGTTTCAGAGACGCCTCGATGACGATGTCGATGGAGCCGGCGGCCACCAACCCGAAGGCATAGCAATCGGCACCATAGCGGGTGAGCTTGGCGGCATCCCTGACCCGTTCGAAGGCCACCTCGTCGGGTCCCCGGAACATGTCCGGCGCCGTGGCATATACCGTCGCTTGGGCGAGATCGGCGCAGGGCCTGACGCGGATCGGGGCACCGTTCAGCGTCGTCGGCTGGCCGTCGATCCCCAGCCAGCGTTCGCGTGAAATCGGCTGGTCGAGGACGCCGAGCACCGGACGTCCCTGATGCAAAAGGGCGATTAGGGTGCCGAACAGCGGCACGCCGGAGATGAAGGATTTGGTGCCATCGATCGGGTCGAGCACCCAGACGAATTCCGCATCCGGACGCTCGACGCCGTATTCCTCGCCGAAGATGCCATGGGCCGGGAATGCCGCCTCGATCAGCCGGCGCATGACGCCTTCGGCCTCCCGGTCGGCGATCGTCACCGGACTGTCATCGGCTTTGTCGATCACCTCGACCGAAGCGCGGAAATAGCGCCGAACCACATCGCCGGCGGCATCGGCCAGGTGGTGGGCGAGACTGATCGCCTCGGAGGAAAACGGCATCGCGGCGGTTCCTTGTCTGTCCGGAATTGCCTATTGCGCCTTGCTAAGGTCGATCGGATTGTCGCTGTTCTTGTTCAGATAGGCGATGACGTTCGCCCGATCCTCCGGCTTCGGCAGGCCGGCGAAGCCCATCTTGGTGCCCGGCAGATCTGCCTTCGGGTTGTAGATGAACACGCTGATCTCTTCCGGCGTCCAGGTGCCGCCCATCTTTTGCATCGCCGGCGAATAGGCGAAGCCATCCATATGCGCGCGCTTGTCGCCGATGATGCCGTAAAGATTGGGCCCGACCTTGGCCGGCGCACCCTTGGTGAAGCTGTGGCAGGCGGCGCATTTGGTCGCGACTTTTTCGCCGGCGGCCGGATCGGCCGAGGCCAGCAGCGCGCCCAGCGGCGCCGGTTTCTCGGGCGCCGCCGGAGCGGCGCCGCCCTTCGGCGCGGCCCCCGCCTCGACACCCGCCACCTGGTAGACGTTCTGGTCGAGCTTTTTCGGGTGGACGAGTTCCTCAGCGATCAGGCCGGTAACCATGGCGACGATCATGGCGAGCAGCACGGATGCCGCGATTTTGTTGAGCTCAAACGAGGACATGCTTCAACCTTCGGACGGTTCTCGATACGGCGCGATCGGGGCGGGACAAAAGCATGCCGGAAACGGAAGTTCCAGAGCCGATCATAGCCATATCGGTTTACAACGCGTGGACCATAGCCGATAGGAGGTTTCCGCTCGGCGCGAAATCGTGCGGCATAACGACGCAAAATCAAGGGCGAACTGTGACCAATACCGGATTCCCGCACAACCCCGTGATCGTGATTCCCGCCCGCATGGCGTCGATCCGCCTGCCGGGCAAGCCGCTTGCCGATATCTGCGGCCTGCCGATGATCGTCCAAGTCATGCGCCGAGCCGAGGAAGCGGCGATCGGCCCGGTCATCGTCGCCTGCGCCGAACCGGAGATCCTGGCAGCGGTCGAGGCGGCCGGCGGGCGCGGCATCCTGACCGATCCGGCGCACCCTTCCGGCTCCGACCGGGTGTTCGAGGCGATCGAGCGCGTCGATCCCGACAGACGATATGACGCGATCGTCAATGTGCAGGGTGACCTGCCGACCTTGGAGGGCGCGCTGATCCGCCGCTCGCTCGCCCCCCTGGCCGACCCGGCGGTCGATATCGCGACCCTGGTCTGCGCGATCAGCGACCCCGCCGAACGCGATCGGCCGAGCGTGGTGAAGGCGGTTGTCGCCTGGAAGGACGCGGCGGATCCCAACGGCATCGGTCGGGCGCTGTATTTCAGCCGCGCCGCCGTGCCGACGGGCCCCGGCGAATTACTGCATCATATCGGCCTCTACACCTATCGGCGCGCCGCCCTGGAGCGGTTCGTTCGGCTGGCGCCGGGCCTGCTCGAACAGCGCGAGCGGCTGGAGCAGTTGCGGGCGCTGGAGGCCGGCATGCGCATCGACGCGGCGCGCGTCGATACCGTGCCGCTCGGCGTCGACACGCCGGAGGATTTGGCACGAGCCAACCAGATGCTCGCCGCAGGACGATAGACCCTTGTATCCGAACTCTGACCCTATACCCCAAATTCACATGACCGAGATGCCCACGATGACTGACACTACGACCCCGATCGCCTTTCAGGGAGCCCCCGGCGCCTATTCCGACCTGGCTTGCCGCCAAGTGTTTCCGGGCCGCCCCACCCTGCCCTGCGACGTGTTCGAGGACGCCTTCGCCGCGGTGCGCTCAGGCGCCGCGGCCCTCGGCATGATCCCGATCGAGAATTCACTGGGCGGCCGAGTCGCCGATGTCCACACCCTGCTGCCGCGCTCCGGCCTGCACATCATCGGCGAGCATTTCGCGCCGGTGCACCATCATCTGCTGGCGGTACCCGGCGCCCGACTGGAAGACCTCGTCACCGTGCGCAGCCATATCCAGGCACTGTCGCAATGCCGCGCCACCATCCGGGAGCTGGGCCTCGCCGCCGTGGTGGCGGCGGATACCGCGGGGTCGGCCCGGGAGATCGCCGTGGCCGGCGACAAGCGGGTCGCCGCCATCGCCTCGGCCTTGGCCGGCGAGACCTATGGCCTGGTCTCGCTGAAGGCCAATATCGAGGACGCCGCGCACAACACCACCCGGTTTGTCGTGCTGTCGCGCACCCCCGACCGGCCGGCCCCCGGGGGCCAGGCGCCGACCGTGACCAGCTTCGTATTCCGTGTCCGCAACGTGCCGGCGGCGCTCTATAAGGCGCTGGGCGGGTTCGCCACCAACGGCGTCAACATGACCAAACTGGAAAGCTACATGGTCGCCGGCCGGTTCGCCGCGACCGAGTTCTACGCCGATGTGGAAGGCCACCCGGACGAGACCTCGACGCGCCTGGCGCTCGAGGAACTCGCCTTCTTCACCGAGGAGCTGACCATCCTCGGCGTCTATCCCGGCCACCCAAGCCGACGCGCCCTGACGGCACCAGCCAGCTGAAGCCGATTCCCCGAATAAGTTGAAGGACATCCTCCAATCTCATATCCAGTGACATCTCTCACAAGATAGCCACCGATGACCGATCTAGCCTCCTGCTACGCGTCCGATAGCCTGCATATCGCGACCTATGACGCGGTGAACGATCCGCCACAGCCGACGATCGCGGGGGATGTCGCGTTCTATATCGAGCTGGCGCGGCAGGGCGGCGGCGAGGTTTTGGAGTGCGCGTCGGGGACCGGGCGGGTGACTTTCGCCTTGGCGTGGGCCGGCCTCACGGTCACTGGACTCGATCTTTCCAGCGGCATGCTGGCGGTCGCGCGGGCGAAGCACGCGGGCTTACCTGCCGACGTCGCGGCGCGGGTGACATTGGTCGAGGGCGATATGCGGCGGTTCGACCTCGGCCGCCGTTTCGGCGCGGTGCTGGTGCCGTTCCGATCGTTCCAGCACCTGCTGACGGTCGAGGATCAACTCGCAGCCTTGGCAGCGATGCGGCGGCATCTGCGGCCGGATGGCGTGCTGGTCCTCAACCTATTCGCCCCACGGCTCGATCTGCTGCTGCCCGACCAGCCGCTCGCCGCCCAGCCTCGGGAACGGCGGAGCGGCATCGATCCCGCCAGCGGCAACCGGGTGAATCTGATGTTGGAGCGGTCGAGTTTCGATCACGTCGAGCAGATCCGCCGGGATGTCTGGTGCTATATCGTCGTCGACGTCGCCGGAGCGGTGATCCGCGAGGAACACCGCGTGCTGACCCTGCGCTGGAGCTATCGCTGGGAGATGCGGCATCTGCTGGCGCGCGCCGGCTTCGAGATCCTTGCCGAATACAGCGATTTCGCGAAGAGCCCACCAGCCTATGGTCGCGAGCAAATCTGGGTGGCCCAACCTGCCACCCCTACTGGATGAGAGTCCCTGAAATCCATAGGCTTTCGGCGCCTCAAGACGCCGGATCGACCCCGCACCCGGATCGCGGTAAAACCATCCCGCAAGCGTCGCAAAACATCGAGCCGGAGCCCATCGCCTATGTTGCACCTGTATCCCGCCTTTGTGACTTGTCTGGCGCTGCTGGTCTATTGCTGGACTTTCGTGGCGGTCGCCCGGGCGCGTAGTAAATATGGCGTCGTGGCGCCGGCGACCACCGGCAACCCGGATTTCGAGCGGATGATGCGCGTCCAGATGAACACCGTCGAACAGCTCGTACTGTTCCTGCCATCGCTGTGGATTTTCTCTCTGTTCATCTCGCAACCGATCGGTGCCGTGCTGGGGCTGATCTGGGTGGTCGGCCGGATCCTCTACAATCTGGGCTATTACAGCGCCGCCACCCGCCGCGGACCGGGCTTCATGATCTCCGGCGTCGCGGCACTGATCTTGCTCATTGGCGGGCTGATCGGGGTGCTGGGGTTCATGACGGGTATGCGGGTATGAGTTGATGCCGGGTGTGAGCTGATGGTCGGCATCGTCACCGCGGTCAGCCGCGACAAGACGCATGAGTTCAGCAAGCCGCTGCGGGATAGCATCCGGCTGTTGGCCGGCCTGGGCGTCGCGGATGACGCGCATCTGGGTGTCACGGTGCAACATCGCTCGCGCGTGGCGGCCGATCCTAGCCAACCCAATCTGCGTCAGATCCACCTGATCCAGGGCGAGTTGCATGAGGAGCTTTGCGCCCGGGGTTTCGCGGTCTCGGCCGGGCAGATGGGCGAGAACGTCACGACGCGCGGCATCGATCTGCTGGCCCTGCCGACCGGTGCCCTCCTGACCCTGGGTGACGAGGCAGTGATCCGCGTCACCGGACTGCGCAACCCCTGCGCCCAATTGGACCGGTTCATGCCGGGCCTGATGGCCGCCGTGCTGGGGCGTGACGAGCAGGGCAAGCTGATCCGCAAAGCCGGTATCATGGCAATCGTCCTCACCAGCGGCGAAGTGCGCCCCGGCGACCCCATCAGGATCGACCTGCCGCCACTACCGCATCACCCGCTTGAGTGGGTTTGAGGGCAGGCTCTAAAAGGTCGGTGATCCCGTTCGGGCACTGGCAAGGAACATTGTCCCGAGATGACGCCGGTCGATGGCGGCTTCCGGGACCTATCCCAATCAGCTGACGATTTTACCCCACCACCCGCTGGGGAGGATCGACCACTCCGGCCGCCGGAGAACCTTCTGTCCGAATGCGACCGTGATTTAGCGATCCGGGCCAAGATCATCGGCAAAACGAACCTTGCGCCCCACAACAACCTCGGACACGCTTAAAATTGCAAGATATTTTCCAAGTATCTACAAAAGACTATAGGTACATGAAACGTATCGATAGTTTTATCGGCAATATTTTAAGATGTCCTCGATGCTTGAAGAGGCTCATTTTTCTTCCGGAAACACTACACTGCAGCAACCCCGCATGCACGTATGCTGAAAGAGGTTTCCCGATAGCCGATGGTCAACCGGTGCTGATCGATTTCGAAGCCAGCCTTTTCAAAGAAACCGCCTATTTCGACGGGGCGCGGGGCAGCGTCGTTGCGCGGGACGACGATCGTCGTGGCCTGCGTCTTCGGTTCCGCAAATTCGTCAATGGTACAAACCCGGTAGTGTCCCGCAATACCTCGGCGTTTATCGATTCGGTCAAGGCGAACACCCCCCGACCGATCGTGCTGATCATCGGCGGCGGCGCGATCGGCGAGGGTGCCAAGGCGCTCTATGAAGACGATGCCATCCGCTTGATCGGCACCGATGTCTATGCGTCGCGCTATACCGATCTGGTGGCGGACGGCCATCATCTGCCCTTCGCCGATGGGTGCTTCGACGGGGTGTGGATCCAGGCGGTTCTGGAGCATGTGCTGGAACCGCAAATCGTCGTGGCGGAAATCTTCCGGACGCTGAAGCCGAGTGGCTGCGTCTATGCGGAAACCCCCTTCATGCAACCGGTGCATGAGGGCGCCTATGATTTCACGCGCTTCACGATGAGCGGGCATCGATGGCTGTTCAGACGGTTCGCCGAGCTCGACGCCGGTTCCGTCCAAGGGGCGGGAACCGTCGCCATCGGTGCCATCCGGCATCTATGGCGCGCGCTCGGTGCTGGCAACAAGCTCGCGACGCTTATGGCCGCCCCCTTCTTCTGGCTGCGTTTTCTCGATCGCCTGACCAGGACGCGCCCGAATAACGATGCCGCGTCCGGTTTCTACTTCCTCGGTACAAAATCCGCGCAGCCGTTGGAACCGCGGGACATGCTGGAATATTACGAAACCTGAGAGATCGCTTGAACATGTGGCGGAGGGGCGCCGGCTGCGCAAGCCGATATTGCCATCGAACCGGCGGGCATTTTTTTCTACGTCATTCGACGGAGTGATGCCACACTCTACACGGCTTACTAACGGATGCTGGCGTAGCCTAATGACTCGGATCGAGGCTGCCAGAAAATAAAACCAAAAAAAAGCGCTCAGCGCCAGAAACTACTATCTTAGGCACATTCGAATGCACGCACTTTTTCAGATTTCGATTCCAGAAATCAATTATACGGCGCATGTCAACGATATCGCGGGAGATATTCTGCGATGTCCATGTTGCATGGCGAAGCTTTTTTCTCTCCCTGACCCCGTTGACTCTTTGAACAAGCGGCCGCCGCGGCTGCATTGCAGCAATCAAAACTGTAGATACGCGGGAACAGGTTTCCCCATGGCGGCGGGACAGCCGGTGCTGATTGATTTCGACGCCAGCCTTTTCAAAGAAACCTCCTATCAGACGGGCCAGCCGGGCAGCGTCATTCCGCGGGATGACGATCGTCGCAGCTGGCGGCTCCGGCTGCGCCAGCTCATTATCGGCACCAACCCGGTCGCGGCCCGCAACGCCGCGACCTTCATCGACTTGGTCAAGGTCGGGAACCCTCGTCCGGTCGTGTTGACGATCGGCGGCGGCGCGATCGGCGAGGGTGCCAAGGCGCTCTATGAAGACGATGCCATCCGCTTGATCGGCACTGATGTCTACGCGTCGCATCATACGCGTCTGGTAGCGGATGGTCATTCCCTGCCCTTCACCGAGGACAGTTTCGATGGGGTGTGGATCCAGGCGGTTCTGGAGCATGTGCTCGAGCCGCATGCTGTCGCGGCGGAAATCTTCCGGGTGCTGAAACCCGGCGGCATCGTCTATGCGGAAACCCCCTTCATGCAGCCAGTGCATGAGGGCGCCTATGATTTCACGCGCTTCACGATGAGCGGGCATCGATGGCTGTTCAAGCGCTTCGCCGAGCTTGACGCCGGTTCCGTCCAGGGGGCGGGGACCGTCGCCGTCGATGCCGTGCGGCAGCTTTGGCGCTCGCTCGGCATGGGAACCAAGCTCTCGACAGTGCTGACCATTCCCTTCTTCTGGCTGCGCTTTCTCGATGGCCTGGGCAGGGGCCGCCCGAACAATGATGCCGCGTCCGGCTTCTACTTCCTGGGTTCGAAGTCCGGCCAAATGATGCTCCCGCAGGATATGCTGGATTATTATGAGAACCAAGATCGGCGGCGCCTAACGCGAACGGCGATCGATAGCAAGGCCCCGACCTTGAAACAGAATAGACCGATACGGGTACGTCCAGCCTAAAACACACCATCCGACCGACCAACTTCATGAGGATGAGTTACTCCTTTGTCCCATCGCCACGATATTTATGACTATTTTCACGCCGCCCCATAGATCGATATTCTTTTTTACGGATAGCCGATCAATACTTGTTGAATGGGGCTCGGTTAGTGGCGAGATTTGTTATGAGTTCCAGGGCGAAGCTCGTCTTTCTCATGACCCCACCTATTTCCGAGCGATGGTGAATGATGACCGTGTCCAGCCTCGTAACCCGCCGCCTTTTTCTAGGGGCGTCAGCGGCGACCCTGGCGATCGGCGCCCTGCCGGGCATGACCCGTGCTGCTACCCCCATCTCCCCGGGCACCGTCCTGCGCGCCGGCGACCAGAAGGGCGGCAACGAGGCGGTGATGAAGGCCGCGGGCGTGCTCGATGACCTGCCGTACAAGCTGCAGTGGAACCAGTTCGCGGCGGCCGCACCGCTGCTTGAAGCGCTGAACGCGGGGGCGGTCGACACCGCCTATGCCAGCGATTCGCCGACGACCTTCGCGCTGGCCAGTGGCGTCGAGGCGCGCATCGTGGCCGCCTATCGCGGGAGCGGTGCCGGCACCGCGATCGTGGTGCCGGCCAACTCGCCGATCCACGAGATCGGACAGCTGAAGGGCCATCCGATTGCCACCAACCGGGGCTCGGTCGGCCATGCCCTGCTGCTGGCGATCGCCGAACGGGAGGGCTGGAGCGCCGACGATATTCGGCTCGCCAATCTGTTGCCGTCGGATGCCAAGGCGGCGCTGGCGGCGGGCTCGGTCGAGGCATGGTCGACCTGGAACGTCTATGTCGCCCAGGCGCAGTTGGTGGATGGCGCACGCGTCATCATCGATGGCGGCAATGGTCTGCTGTCCGGCTTGTCCTTCGTGACGGCGACAACCACAGCCATCACGGAAAAACGCGCGGCACTGGCGGATTTCCTCGGGCGCCTCGCCCGGGCCAGGCGCTGGGCCCTCCAGAATACGGATGCCTATGCGCGGGTGCTGGCCGCGGAGATCGGCGTGTCCGAAGCCGTCGCCAAGCGCTGGCTGGAGACCGACAGCCCGCGCGCGGTGGCGATCGACGATCAGGTCATCGCCGACGAGCAGCGCACCGCCGACCGGTACCAGTCGGCCCGGCTAATCCGCGCGCGCCTGGATGCCACCGCCGTGTTCGACCGTTCGTTCAACGCCGCCGTTAGCTGAGATAGGTCAGGTGACCGAAAGGTCGCCAAGCTTATGATGGGGCAACCGCGCGGTACGCCCCATCGCGCAGCATCGGGACGGTCAGGCTGACATCCGTCGCGACGGCGTACTCGACATCCTGGGGGAAATCCCGACCGATCAGCTCCTGCCCCGACATCGAGGCGCGGAGGAGATCGGCGAGGCCGGCACCGGCCGAGCGGAACGCCTCCCGTGCCACAAGCGCCTCGGGCGAGAGCGGCAGATCGAGGGCGTGCAGGATGGCGCCCGCCCCGATGAGATCCTCGATCGCCGGGCGCAGGCTACCATCGGGCCAGCGTTCGCCCGCCGGAATCACGCCGATGGCGCCAGTCCCGGCGATCCGGCGGGCGACCCCGGCCACCGCCGTCGCATTCCTGAGACAACCTGCCAGGACCGGTGTGGCATCCCCGCCCAGCGACAGGCGGGAGCCGTTCGGCGAGGGCAGCAGCAATCTGGTGCCCTCGGCAAGCGTCGCGAGGCTGGCAGGCGATAGGCTGAACTGGCCGCCTTCGGCGCGCCGGGGCATCGCCAGCACCGCGCCAGCCCGATCGGCCGCCGCGCGCGCCGCGTCCGGGTCACCGAGCGGGAACGGGATGACGGCCGCCCCCCGCGACACCGCGACATCGACGGCGGTCGAGAATGACAGCACATCGACGATGACCAGCACCGCCACCCGGTCACGCAGCGCCTCGATCCCCGCGCCACCCCATTCGCACAGGGCCCTCGCGGAGGTTTGCGCCCTCGCGGAGGTCATCAATCATCCCCCCGATCGAAATGGAAGGTGCCCAAATCGTCGGGGCGTGTCACCAAGCGCGCGCCCCGTCCCCAGGTCAGCCACGCCCAGCTCCAATTGAGATAGACCGCGAGCCGATTGCGAAACCCGACCAACAGCAGCAGATGCACGGCACTCCACAACAGCCAGCCGAGCACGCCGCGCAATCTGACGAAGCCGAAATCCGCCACCGCCGATGATCGGCCGATCATCGCGAGGGCACCGGCATCGTGGTAGACGAACGGGCCCGGTGGCGGCTGACCGGCGATCCGGCGGGCGATCAGCTGGCCGACATATTTGCCCTGCTGCTTCGCCACCGGCGCCAGACCCGGCAGGGTGCGGCCGTCGTTGGTGGTGAACGATGTGACGTCGCCGACGGCGAAGATGTCCGGGTGACCCGGTACCGAGCAATCCGGCTCGACCTGCACGGCGCCATTCCGTGCCGCCGGCGCACCCAACCAAGTGGCCACGGGGCGTGCCGCCGTGCCGGCACACCAGAAGACGCTGGCACTGGCGATCCGCTCGCAGGCGCCGGCGTTTCCGGCGACGACGATCCCCTCGGCGTCGATCTTCTCGACCGCCGCCCCCAGCCGCACATCCACGCCAAGCTGTCGCAGCTTATCGGCCGCGTATTCCGACAGTGCCTCGGGAAATGTGCCGAGCAGGCGCGGCCCCGCCTCGCATAACAAGATACGGGCGGAACCCGGATGGATACGCCGGAAATCCCGCGCGAGGGTGGAGCGCGCCAGCTCGGCGATGGCGCCGACCAGCTCGACCCCGGTCGGGCCACCGCCGATCACCACGAAGGTCAGCAGCCGGTCGATCTCCCTCGGCTCGGTCCGGCTCTCGGCCCGTTCGAAGGCGCCGAGCAGCCGGACGCGCAGCGTGATCGCGTCATCCAGCGTCTTCAGCACCGTCGCGTGGGTCGCCCATTCGTCATGGCCGAACCAGCTATAAACCGAGCCGATCGCCAGCACGAGATAGTCGTAACCGATCTCCCCCGTATCCCTGACCGAGACGACCCGGCGGATGGGATCGACGCCGGTCACCTCGCCCATCAGCACGGTGACGTTGCGCTGTCCGGCGAACAGAGACCGGGTCGGATAAGCGATGTCGGAGGGCGCCAGCGCCGCCGTCGCGACCTGGTAGAGCAAGGGCTGGAAGAGATGATGATTGGTCCGGTCGATCAGCGTGATATCGACCGGCAAGCCGGCAAGGCTCTTCACCACGTTGAGGCCGCCGAAGCCCCCGCCGACAACGACGAGGCGAGGAGGCATCCCGGATAGCATCGGCGTACCTCGCGCAAAAGCGCCCACAGGGGAGGCAGCGGGGGCGGTTACGTCAGCTTCGCGGTTAGTCCACAAACGTGCAAGAGATCGGCTCCCCGGCGCCCGGGGGCACAGCCCCCTATTGCGCCAACCAATCCTCGATCAGCCGTCGCGCGATCGAATCCGCTCGCGGCAGGCGAAACGCCTCGTCGTCATGGTGGGTGCGCAGCCAGTCGCGGTCGAACCAGCGGGCATCCTCGATCTCGGTCTGGTCGACCTTGATGTCGGTGCCGCGCGCCGTGGCATAGAAGCCCAGCATGATCGAGGCGGGGAACGGCCAGGGCTGCGAGGAGTGATAGCGCACATCGTCGACGACGACGCCCGCTTCCTCATACACCTCGCGCGCGACCGCCGCTTCGAGCGATTCGCCGGGCTCAACGAAGCCGGCGAGGGTCGAGTACATACCTTTGGGCCAGACCGGCTGACGGCCCAGCAGCGCCTGGTCGCCGTCGGTCACCAACATGATGACCGCCGGGTCGGTGCGTGGGAAATGTGTGGTGGCGCAGGCGGGGTTGGCGCAGCGACGCACATGGCCGCCCTCCGCACTCTCCGCCGGGCTGCCGCAGACGCCGCAGAACCGGTGCCGGCCGTGCCAATGGATGACGCCGCGCGCATAGGCCAGCAGCGCCCCCTCGGCCCGCGGCAGCAACGGGCCGACCGCGCGCAGATCCTGAAAGCGCGGCTCGGCGGCGCCTTGCCCCAGCGCCTCATCCACAGCACCTGCGAGGCGGTCGAGCGGCGGCGCCTCTTCCGGCGGCAGGTCGATCGCGAAGCGCGCGCCACCATCTTCGATGCCGAGGAAGATCACCGCATTCGCCTGTGGCAGCACGGACGCGACATGATCGGGACGCGCCAGCACGGCGGTTGGGCCGTCGGGACTGGTCACCACCAGATGCTGCGACTTCCAGACCGGCGCGAAACGGCTGGTGGGGTCGGTCAGCCGGTCACGCAGCCAAGCCTCGTCCTTGCGCAGATGGCTCGCTCGATCCAGGTCACCCGGCGCATAGAAATTAATACGATTCATGACTGCCAACCTCGCACGCCCCCGGGTGCGGAGCAAGACGGCCGGCATTACGCCCATCACATCGACCTCGCGAGCCGTGGTGCCGACCTGTAGGTGGGCGGTCAGCCTCGAATGTTTTCTCGGAGGGTTCGCCCGGTATATTCGGTGCGGAAGATGCCGCGGCGCTGCAGTTCCGGTACTACGCTGCGGCAGAATTGCTCGAACATTCCAGGGAACATGGTCGGCGACAGCACGAAGCCGTCGCATACGCCGGATTCGAATACTTCCTGCAGGTGATCGGCGACCATGCTCGCCGTACCGACAAGTTCCCGGCCTAGCCCGCGCTTCACCACGGCCTCCTTGAAGCTGACACCTTCGGCCTTCATCGTCTGCTCCACGAGGTCCTGCGAGCCCTTCATGCCCTGGTTGCCCTGAAGCTCGGCAAGTGTCTTGCCCGAACCCAGCTTCGTCAGATCCGCCCCCAGATTGCTGGAGGAGGAGGCCAGGCTGAGTTCCGGATCGATCAGGCTATTGAGATAGTCGGCCCGTTCCCTGGCGATGGACTCCGTCTCGCCGAGCACCACAGTCACAGCGGGCAGAATGGCGCATTCGCTCGGCGCGCGGCCGCGTTGCTGCATCCGCGATTTTATGTCCGTGTAGAATTCACGCATCTCGTCCTGGCCGCGCTGGATGGTGAAGATCACCTCCGCCCAGCGTGCGGCGAACTCACGCCCGCGATCCGAACTGCCGGCCTGCATGATGACCGGACGACCTTGCGGACTCCGCGGAATCGACAGCGGACCGCGCGTCTTGATCCAACGGCCCTCGTAATTGGCGTAATGCACCTTGGCCGGATCCGCCATGATCCCGGCTTCCTTGTCGCGGATCAGCGCATCCTCATCCCAGCTGTTCCATAGGGCGAAGCAGGCTTCCATCACCTCGTCGGCGCGGTCGTATCGCAGCTCGCGCGGCGGCAGCTCGTCGAGGCCGGCATTCCTGGCCTCGAGGTCGGTGGCCGATGTCACCACGTTCCAGGCGACCCGGCCCTTGCTCAGGATATCAAGCGACGCCAGCCAGCGGGCGAGATGGTAGGCCGTGTGGAAACTGGTGGAGAGGGTGGCGCCGAGGCCCAGATTGCTGGTGACGGCCGCCATGATCGGCAGGACGACGGTCGGGTCGAGATAGCTGATCTGGCCGCCGCGCCGCACATAGGCGTCGACGGTGCCCTGATGCACGTCGTAGAGCCCGAAGAGATCGGCGAAGAAGCAGCCGTCGAACTTCGCGGCCTCGAGCACCCGAGCGATGTGCTGGTATCGGCTGGGATCGAATATGTCGTCCAGCGTCGCTTCGGGATGGCGCCAACCACCGATATGCAGGGCGGTCGGGCCTGTCTTCAGGTATGCGACGAGATGCATTTGTCGCTGCGGCATGTGGTTCCCACTCCTCAGGTCAAATGAGCCCTGGATATCGCTAGCCGAAGGGTGCTGCATCCCGGTGCACAGGCATTCTCGCAATCCAAAATCGTCGCGACCAGCCTATCGCGCAGGCTATGCTATTGTTCGTATACAAACAAGTATGCTTGACGGTGGGCGAGGGCATTTTCCACCACCTCGGGCGGGTAGGCGACTTGATGGGCGATCCGTTCCCAACGCCGAACCATCGGCTTCGCGCGACGCGTTGCGGCCGCGACACGCTCGCCCGCTGCCTAACTGAGCGTCAACACGCGCTTTAGGCTTGCGGCGCCTCACCCCGGTTCTGATATAGTACGGTCGGGAGGTTGGTTATGGGCAGGTCCCTCGCCAACCCGGTCAGGTCCGGAAGGAAGCAGCCGTAACGAGTTTCGATTTGGGTTGTAGCCAGCCTCCCACCTCATTCAAACTTGGCCTGTTCGACTTGGGCCTCACGGGAGACGCAGTGGCGACAAGTGCCGCGACAAGGTTGGCAATGCCGGACGCCTCCCCGGACGCCCGACTCCCGGCCTCCCCGTCGCAGAACGCCTCAAACGTCTCTCGGATACGACTCGCATGACGGTCGATGCCGCCGAATACCGGGTGCTGGCGCGCAAATACCGGCCGAAGACCTTCGCCGACCTGATCGGGCATGATGCGCTGGTGCGCACGCTGACCAACGCCATCGCCGGCGGCCGAATCGGCCATGCCTTCATGCTGACCGGGGTACGCGGCGTCGGCAAGACGACCACCGCCCGAATCATCGCCCGCGCGCTGAACTGCGTCGGGCCGGACGGCACGGGTGGCCCGACAATCGCCCCGTGCGGCGTATGCGAGCCCTGCAGGGCCATCGCCGAGGACCGACATGTCGACGTCATCGAGATGGACGCCGCCTCGCGCACCGGCGTCGATGACATCCGCGAGCTGACCGACGGCATGCGCTATCGCCCGGTCGCGGCGCGTTACAAGATCTACATCATCGACGAAGTGCACATGCTCTCGAAGAACGCCTTCAACGCGCTGTTGAAGTCGCTGGAGGAGCCGCCACCCGACATCAAGTTCATCTTCGCCACCACCGAGATCAACAAGGTACCGGTCACCGTTTTATCGCGCTGCCAGCGCTACACCTTGCCGCGCATCGCGACGGCGGAGCTCGCGGGCCTGTACCAGCGAATCCTGGAGGCGGAGGCCATCGCGGCGGAGCCGGCGGCGGTGGCGCTGATCGCCCGCGTCGCCGACGGGTCGGCGCGTGACGGGCTGTCGATCCTCGACCAGGCGATCGCCCTCAGCCTAGGCGGTGGCACCACAGAGGGGGGCGGGCTGATCACCGAGGCTTCGGTCCGCGACATGCTGGGGATCGCCGATCGCGGCTTGGCGCTGGAGATCTTCGAGGCGGTGATGCGCGGTGACGCGGCCACCGCCCTCGCCACGCTCACCAGCCTGCACCGGGCCGGGGCTGAGCCGGCGCTGGTACTGCAGGACCTGCTGGAGATCACCCACCTGCTGACCCGCCTGAAGCTGGACGGCACCGGCGAGGCGGAGGGAAATGCTCCCGAATCGAGCTTCCCGGGGGACGCCGCCACCCGCGCGCGCAGCCTGCAGCTGGCCGAGCGCCTGGGCATGGCGGTGCTGACCCGTACCTGGCAGATGCTGCTGAAAGGCCTCGGCGAAGTGCAGACGGCACCCCAGCCGCTGCAAGCAGCCGAAATGGTGTTGATCCGCCTGGTCTATGTGGCCGATCTGCCCTCGCCGGCCGAAGTGGTGCGCGGCTTGGTGGAGCGCGGCGGGGGCCCCGCGGCGCATGCACCGACGGTTCCCGGGCCAATTCCTGCTACTCTTCCGGCACTTCGGCCACAGGCAGCGGCCCCCGCCATGCCGGCGCTCGCCACGGCGGCGCCGATCGCCCGTATCCCTGAAACCGGCCCACGGCAGCCGGTGGCGATGAGTGGTGGCGCCGCCCAGGCGACGGCGGAACGGGTGCTCGACGCCCAAGCCGAGGCAGCGCCGGCCGAGGTGGTTCAACCGGTCGAGGACAGAGCACCGGCGCCCCTCGCCGATTTCCGGGCGGTTCTGGAGCTGGTCGCCGAACAGCGGGAAATACTGCTCTATACGCAATTGGCCAGCTCCGTTCATCTGGTGCGCTTCGAGCCCGGTCGGATCGAGTTCCGGCCGGCCGAGGGTGCGCCGCGCGATCTCGCCAATCGGCTGGGCCAAAAACTCGGCGAATGGACCGGCATGCGCTGGGTCGTCAGCGTGAGCCAGGCGGAAGGCGAGCCGACACCACGTCAGCAGGCGGAAGCGGCCAAGCAGCGGCAGCTGGCCGAGGCGAACACCCACCCGCTGGTCCGCGCCGCGCTGGCGACATTCCCCGGCGCTACCATCATGGAGATCCGCGAGCGCGGTGCGCCGGTCGCAGCCGAACCCGGGATCGCCGGGATCGCGCCAGACGTGTCCGCCATCAACCCCGGCACCGAACCGACTACGCTGGACGAGGCGCCGATGGAGGCCGACGACCCGGGCCCTCTCGCCGCCTATAGCGTCGATGATGAGGATTCGGGTGGCGGCGAGTTCGGCGGCGAGGAATACCTCGCCGACCTGCTGGATACCGAATAGCTCGAACCCAAGGATCAAGGAGCGCCTGACGCATGAAAAATTTGGGCAACATGATGAAGCAAGCCCAGCAGATGCAGACCCGCATGACGGAGATGCAGGCGGAGCTGGACCGCGTCGAGGTCACCGGCGCCGCGGGCGGCGGCATGGTCAAGATGACCCTGACCGGCAAGGGCGATCTCAAGAAGATCAGCCTGGACAAGGCACTGCTCGACCCCGAAGAGGTCGAGGTGCTGGAAGACCTCATCCTGGCGGCATTCACCGATGCCAAGGCCAAGGTCGAAAGCCACGTCTCGGAGGAGATGAGCAAGCTCACCGGTGGGTTGAAGCTGCCGCCGGGCATCAAGCTGCCGTTCTAGGCGCTACCGGCGTCCCGCCCCATGCCCCCTGCTCCGCGATGACCGATACCACGATCGACCATCTGATCCAGTTGCTGGCCAAGCTGCCGGGGTTGGGGCCGCGCTCGGCACGGCGCGCCGTGCTGCACCTGCTGCGCCGGCGCGAGGCGCTGATGGGGCCGCTGGCCGAGGCGATGGCCGAGACCGCGGCCACCATCCGGACCTGCTCCGTCTGCGGCAATCTCGACACCGCCGATCCTTGCCCGATCTGCCGCGATCCCAGGCGCGACCCGACCCTCCTCTGCGTGGTCGAGGATGTCGCCGATCTCTGGGCGCTGGAACGCACCGGGTCGTTCAAAGGCCGCTATCACGTGCTGGGTGGCACGCTCTCGGCGCTGGACGGCGTGCGGCCCGAGGATCTGTCGATCGGCAGCCTGATCGCGCGCGCCACGGCGACCGACGCTTCGTCCGATACCACCGACGCCCGTGTCGTCGAGGTCATCCTGGCGCTGAATGCCACCGTGGAAGGACAGACCACCGCCCATTACATCACCGATCGGCTGGAAGGTGCCGGCGTGCGCATCTCCCGTCTCGCCCATGGCGTGCCGATCGGCGGCGAACTCGACTATCTCGACGAGGGCACGCTGACAGCGGCCTTAAAGGCACGGCGCGAGTTCTGAGGTGGCGTCACGTCACCGCCCCTGACGACCCTGACGAACGAGCTCTTCGGAGCCAACCGAAAGCGGCTCCATGTCGGCACGCAGCCGAACCGGCCGTTCCGAAAAGCCATCCGCATCCTCGGCCTGTTCGGCGGCCTCGCCTTCAATCAGCGTGTCGATCGCCAGCACCTGATAGGTGCCGAGATTGCCTGGCACCGGCTTCTGCGGCCTGAGGCCGAGCTTGCCCAATTCGCGGGCACGGGGCAGCAACCGGCCATTGACGCTGGCGGCGAAGGCGCTGAAATGATCGGCGGCGGATTTGATGCCGCGCCCCATCTTGGCGGCGTGCTCGATCGCATTGGACAGGGCGTCGATTAGGCGTTGCGAACCGTCGACGATCTTCTCCTGGTTCTCGATCTGGCGCATCAGGCTGATCTCGACCGAGGCGAAACCGATTACACAGGCGAGGCCCGCCGGCCCCGCCGGGATGATCTGGGCATCGGCCGCCTTGCGTATGAACTGGCTGTCCGCCTTGCCCAGCTTCTCGATCGCCGCTTCGTTCGGCAGATACATGACGCTGATAACCCGGGCGATGTCGCCGCCACCCCCGGCCTTGCGATAGCCATCCTGGATCGCCGCCCGGTAATCCTTGGCGGCGAGGTCGCGCAAATGCTGGTTCATCGTTCGCGCCAGATTCTGATAGGCCGCCGCCTCGTGCTCGGTCCCCTCGGCCGCGGCGAGATCGAGCAGGAATTTCGAGGCCTTGGCATCGATCACCAATACCGCGTTGCCGGGCAGGAAGACGACCGCATCGGGCCGCAGACGCCGGCCGCCCTCCTCGCCATATACCGTGTGCTGCAGGGCGAAATCGCGCCCCTGCACCAGACCGAAGGTTTTCAGCGTGTTGGCGAGGCCGATCTCTGCGTAATAGCCGGCGCCACCGGGGCTGGAGAGCGCGCGCAATACCGTGTCGAGCTGCACGCCCTTTTCGCCGACCTGCCCCTTCAGCTGTGCCACCTGCTGGGTGATCTCGGCGACACCCTTCAGCAGGTTCTCGGTGGTCTGCTGCACCAGAGCGGCGCTGGCGACCTTCGCCTCGGCACTCTCGCGCTTATGATCCTCGATCAGCTTGGTCGAGAGTTCCTGCGCGGTGGTCAGCACGGCGGAGCGGGTGGATTGCAGGAATTCGGCCTTGGTCGCCGTCCAATCCTGCATCTGCTGGGCGATCTGGGCAGCCTGTTGGCGTGCCAGGGCGGCGGCCGTATCCGCCGTTATCGCCGCGTCGCGCGCGGCATCACGCTCGTCGCTCACCACCTCCAGGGCGGCGCGCGTCTCGCTCAGCCGGGCTTCCGCCGCCGCCAAGCCGATCTGCGCCGTAGCCGTTACCCGGCGCGCCTCGTCCAGCAAGCCCGCTTGAGCGGCCCCCTGACGCGCGGCGCCACACCACGCCACCAGAAACGCCACCGCCGCGACCAGCAGCAGCGCCGCGGCGCCGCTCAGCCCGAGCGTCATCGGATCGGTCGGCATGCACCCAATTCCTTCCCAGCACGTCATATCGCGGAGTCTAGCAGCCAGCCACCGCGAGAACGACAAGAGAACGATCGGGGCACCGCGCAATGCGGAAAAAGCATGCCAGCCCCTGTCCCGCTTGACCCGATGCCGCCGACATCTTACACCCCGGCTTTCACCTTTTGGTCCAATCGAAGCCCGACTCGATGTCCCGTCTGCCCATTCTGATCGCCCCCGACCCAACGCTGAAGACCAAGGCCAAGCCGGTCGCGGCGGTCGATGATCGAGTGCGCCAGTTGATGGACGACATGGCGGACACGATGTACGCAGCGCCCGGCATCGGCTTGGCGGCGCCGCAGATCGGCGTGCTCGAACGGATCGTCGTGCTCGATGTATCGCGCGACAGCGAGCCGCCCCGCCTGCTGCAAATGGCCAATCCGGAGATCACCTGGACCTCCGAAGAGGTCAAAACGGTCAATGAGGGCTGCTTGTCGCTACCCGAGTATTATGCGGATATCACCCGCCCGGCCGAGGTCGAGGTGCGCTATCTGGATCGGCATGGCAGCCGGCAACAGATTCGCGGGGGTGGATTGCTGGCGACCTGCGTGCAGCACGAGATCGACCATTTGAACGGCGTGCTGTTCGTCGATCACCTGTCGGCGCTGAAGCGCAACATCATCCTGCGCAAGCTGGTCAAACTGAAGAAGGCGCAAGCCGAAGAGGATTCTTGACCGGCTTGACGGCGGCGCCCCGCCGGCGCTTGCGCCTCGTCTTCATGGGCACGCCGGATTTCGCGGTGCCGATCCTCGACGCCCTCGTCGCCGCCGGTCATGATCTGGCGGCGGTGTATTGCCAGCCGCCCCGCCCGGCGGGCCGCGGCCATCATCCGCAGCCCTCGCCGGTTCAGGCGCGCGCCACGGCGCTGGGCCTGCCCGTACGCCATCCCCTATCGCTGCGCCCGGAGGAGGTAAAGGCGGAGTTCGCCGCCTTGGCGCTCGACGCGGCGGTGGTCGCGGCCTATGGCCTGATCCTGCCCAAGGCGATCCTCGAAGCACCCCGGCTCGGCTGCCTCAACGTCCATGCCTCGCTGCTGCCGCGCTGGCGCGGCGCGGCGCCGATTCAGCGCGCGCTATTGGCCGGCGATCCGGAAACCGGCGTCACCATCATGCAGATGGATCCGGGCCTCGATACCGGACCGATGCTACTGGTCGGCCGAGTGCCAATCGACCCGCAGACCACCACGCCAGAGCTGCATGACGCGTTGGCCGTCCTCGGCGCAACCCTCGTCGTTCAGGCTCTCGACGGCGTCGCCGCCGACAGCCTGGTTCCGACCCCCCAGCCGACGGAAGGGGTGACCTATGCCGCGAAACTCGACCGGACCGAGGGGGTGCTCGACTGGCACAACCCGGCATCCGACATCGAACGGCGGGTACGCGCGCTGAACCCCTGGCCCGGCGTCTGGTTCGAGCATGCCGGCGAGCGAATCAAGGTGTTGCAGGCCGCCGCCGAGCCCTTCGAGGGATCGGCGGTGCCCGGCACGGTAACCGACGACCGGCTCGGCATCGCTTGCACCATGGGGCTGTTCCGGCCGCTCCTGCTGCAACGCCCCGGTCGCGGCGCACTGCCGATCGATGCCTATCTGCGCGGCCGGCCAGTCCCCCGCGGCACTCTGCTCGCGTAATGCCGCGCTACAAGCTGACCATCGAATATGACGGCAGCGGGCTGGTCGGCTGGCAGCGCCAGCCCAACGGCGACAGCGTCCAGGCCTTCATCGAGGAGGCGATCCCGCGCTTCGCCGGCGAGGCACCCAGGATCTGGTGTGCGGGTCGGACCGATGCCGGGGTCCACGCCACCGGCCAAGTGGCCCATGTCGATCTCGTTCGCGCCTTCCCGCCACACGAGGTCCGCAACGCGATCAACTATCATATTCGACCCGCACCGATCGCCGTGCTGTCGGCCGAAATCGTCCCCGACGATTTCGATGCCCGCCGCTCCGCCACCGGCCGCCGCTACTTATACCGCATCCTCAACAGGCGGGCGCCGCCGGCGCTGGAGCGAGGCCGGATCTGGCATGTCGGCCAGATCCTGGACGCCGCCGCCATGGCCGAGGCGGCCCGGCGCCTGGTCGGCCATCACGACTTCACCAGTTTTCGCGCCAGCCTGTGCCAGGCGCTGTCTCCGATGAAGACGCTGGATACCCTCACGGTCGAGCGGCATGGCGAGGAGTTGCACATCACCGCCGCCGCACGGTCCTTCCTGCATCATCAGGTCCGCAACATGGTCGGCACGCTGAAGCTGGTCGGCAACGGCCAATGGTCGCCGGACGACGTGGCGGCGGCCCTCGCCGCCCGCGACCGCGCCCGCGGCGGCCCGACCGCCCCACCCGACGGGCTGTATCTGACGGCGGTGATCTATGGCGATACGGCGGGGCCGTCATCCACGGGCCACACCTAATAAAGGCTCGTGGTCACCGAATTGATGGCGAGGCCCAGCACCAGGTCGAACAGCACGATCGCGGTTGCCGGCAGGCTGGTTATGTCCAACGCCACCTTGCAGACATACCACTCGTAAACGAGCGCAACGATGATGCCCAGCATCACGATCAGCGCGCCGATGCTGGGATCGCCGATCAGCCCCGCGATGGAGTTGGTCACGAGTTGGATCCCCATCTGTAGGACCGACGCCCAATTATACGCCGTGATGAAGCCGGGCCAGCGGTCGGCGATGCCGAGCCAGCGAAGCATCGGCAGAACGGCGAGCGGGAACGCGGTCCAGCTGATCGCATCGCCGATGGTTTCGACCAGCAGGATCTGCTGCCAGCCGCTGCGCTCCAGCTCGGCGTCGCCGATATGCAGGAACAGCAGCAGGTAGAACGCCGGCAGCGTCAGCACGGCAGCGATAAACGACCGCCGGCATCCGGCCAGCGAACGGTCCAGATAAGCTAGACCGCGCCGATCGGCCCGGGCCAGGCGATAGCTGCCATAGAGCGCGTGGCCGATCTCGGTAACGCTCACCATTGGCGCCACATCCTCATCGACTGGTCACGCGGCGAAGTACCGCTCGAGCATGCGATGATAGATTCCGGTCAAGGCAGTGAGATCGTCGAGCGACACCGCCTCATCAAGTTTGTGCATGGTCTGGCCGACCAGCCCCAGTTCGGCAACCGGGCAGATCCGTGAGATGAAGCGGGCATCCGAGGTCCCGCCCGTGGTGCTGAGTTCGGGCCGGCGCCCGACCACATCGTCGATCGCATCGCTCAGCAGCGGCGCCAGCGCGCCGGGCGGGGTCAGGAACGCCTCGCCGCTGACCCGGACGTCCAGGGACCATCGACCGCCGAACGGTGCCAGCCGCTGGTTGAGCCAGGCGGTCAGGCTGTCACCCGTCCACAAATTGTTGAAGCGGATATTGAAGACCGCGCGGGCCTGCGCCGGGATGACGTTCGAGGCCGGGTTGCCGACATCCACGGTCGACACCTGCAGCGTCGTTGCCGGGAAGTGCTCGTTGCCCTGATCGAGTTCGACCGTGGTGAGATCCGCCAGCATCGCGACCAGGCGGTGCACCGGATTGTCGGCCAGATGCGGATAGGCGACATGGCCGCCGATGCCGTCGACAGTCAGCATGCCGGTCAGGCTGCCGCGCCGGCCGATCTTGATCATGTCGCCGAGCAGCCGCGCGCCGGTCGGCTCGCCGACCACGCAGGCGTCGAGCCGCTCACCCCGTTCGGCCAGCCACTCCAGCATTTTCACCGTGCCGTTGATCGCCGGGCCTTCCTCGTCGCCGGTGATCAACAGGCTGATCGACCCGTCGAAGCCGGGTGCCGCGGCGGCGATGAACCGGCCGGCGGCGGCGGCGAAACAGGCGATAGCGCCCTTCATATCGACCGCCCCCCGGCCATAGAGCCGGCCGGCCTGGATCACGCCATCGAAAGGCGGCACGCTCCACCCGGCGAGATCACCTGGGGGCACCACATCGGTATGACCGGCAAAGCAGAAATTGCGGCCGCCGGAACCCCAGCGCGCATAGAGATTGGTGATATCCGGCGTGCCGGCCGCGCTGAAGTCCAGGCGATGGCAGGTAAATCCAAGCGGCCCCAACGCCGCTGCCAGCACGCCCAGCGCGCCGGCATCGGCCGGCGTCACGCTGGGGCAGCGCAGCAGATCGCGGGCGAGTTCGACCGGGTCGATCAGGCGATCCCCCGCGATCGCGGTCCCCGCCATCACCTCCATCGTCATTCGCGCAGCAGATCGTTGATCGACGTCTTGGCACGGGTCTGCGCATCGACGCGCTTTACGATCACCGCGCAATAGAGGCTGGGACCCGGCGAGCCATCCGGCAGCGGCTTGCCCGGCATAGTGCCTGGCACCACCACAGAATAGGGTGGAACGCGGCCGATGAAGATCTCGCCGGTGGTTCGATCGACGATCTTGGTCGAGGCGCTGAGGAACACGCCCATCGACAGCACCGAACCGATCTCGACCCTGACACCCTCGACTACCTCGCTGCGCGCACCGATGAAGCAATTATCCTCGATGATCACCGGATCGGCCTGCAGCGGTTCGAGCACGCCACCGATCCCGGCGCCGCCGGAGAGATGGCAATTGGCGCCGATCTGTGCGCAGGACCCGACCGTCGCCCAGGTATCCACCATGGTCTTGGCACCGACATAGGCGCCGACATTGACGAAGCTGGGCATCAGCACGACGCCGGGGGCGATGAAGGCGGAATGCCGCACGATGGCGCCGGGAACCGACCGAAACCCCGCGGCATTAAAGCGGTTGGCACCCCAGCCGGCGAATTTGGACGGCACCTTGTCCCACCAGGGCGACGGCCCACGCGTGGGATCGGCCGGCCCGCCCGGCATCTCGACCAGCGGGTTCAGGCGGAACGACAGCAGCACCGCCTTCTTCAGCCACTGATTGACGATCCAGCCGCCCTCCTTGGGTTCGGCGACGCGCAGCGTGCCGTCATCGAGTGCTTCCAACGCCGCGGTGACGGCGGCGGCCGTGTCGCCGCCGGTGTTCGGGCCGATCGTGTCGATGCGGTCCCAGGCGGCCTCGATAGCGGCTTGCATGGCGGAAGGGGTCATAATCTGGCTGGCATCCGAAGCTGTTCGATTGATGTCGGACCATGGCGAGGGCGGCGCCCCCTGTCAATTGGAGGAGGCTTTAGACAGCCACCTCGGGCAGTTCGTTCAGACGAGGCACCGGCGAGCTGAAGATCGCCAGGAACTGCGCCAGGAAGCCGATCGCCGCGGCGACGATGCAGATCGCCGGACCATAGCTCGCCCCCAGAAATGCGCCGATCGCGGCACCCAGAGGCCGTGCGCCGAAGCTCGCCATCATCACCAGGGCGGAGACCCGACCCAGCATCCGCTCCGGCGTCACCGCCTGACGCAAGGTGGTCGAGGTGATCGTCCACAGGATCGGCCCGGCGCCGAACAGAAAGAAACTCAACCCCGCCAGCCATCCGGATGGGATCCAAAGGGTCAGCACCATGACCAGGGCGGCGCAGAGCCCGCCGAGCGGCCCTAAGCCCAACACCGCGCCAAAGGGAAGGCGCCGGACCAAGCGCGGCGCAAGCAAAGCACCCACCACCATGCCAGCGCCATAGACGCCCAGGGTGGCGCCGATCACATCGGCCGTCAGACCCAGACGATGCACCGCATAGGGCACATAAGCAGCCTGCAGGATGAACCAGGCCAGGTTGAACAGCACCGAGCACAGCAGGATCGGGCGCAACAAAGCGTGGCCAAGGACGAAACCCGCCCCTTCCCGCAGATCGTGCAACACATGCCGGCGCGGCAAGACCGGCCGCGACGGCTCGGCAAGCCTCGCGAGTAGGAACACGGCGGTGACCGACAAACCGGCGGCAAGCGCATAGGCGAGCGACGCGCCGGCCCAGGCGACCAGCGAGCCGGCGAGGGCGGGGCCGGCCGCGAAAGCCGCGCTACGCGCCAGCTCCAATCGGCCATTGGCCCCGGCAAGCAAGGATCGCGGCACAAGAGCCGGGACGAGCGACGGCGCCGCCACGCTATAGGCGACGGTGCCCATAGCACCGATAAAGCCTAGCAGAGCCAGGGCCGGCAGCGTCAGCGACCCGCTCGCCACGAGCAGCAGGATGCCGAGCAGGGAGGCGGCCCGCAAACCCTCCGCCCCTACCATCAGGCCGCGCCGCGAGACCCGGTCCGCCAGGATGCCGGCGGGCAGCGACAGCAACAGGAACGGCAGGCTCTGCGCGGTTTGCAGCAGCCCGGTCTCGCCCGCCCCTGCCCCCAGCGCCAGTACCGCGACCAGCGGGGCAGCGGCCAGCCCGACCTGCTCGGCGGATTGAGCCGCGAGGTTGGACCAGGCGAGGCGGATGAAGGCGCCAGGAAAGCGCGGGCTGGGAAAGCGTATGGCGGCGCTCACCGGGCGCCTTCCCGCTGCAAGAGGACGCGCTTGCGCTCCACACCCCAGCGATAGCCGGATAGGCTGCCATCGGTGCGCACCACCCGATGGCATGGAATGGCCAGGGCCGCCGGATTGGCGGCGCAGGCACCGGCGACAGCGCGTACGGCGCTGGGGGCGCCGATCCGCGCGGCGATCTCGGCATAGCTCGCGGTCTGACCGCTGGGGATCTGCCGCAGCGCCTGCCAGACGCGCTGCTGGAACGCGGTGCCGCGCACATCAAGCGGGAGGTCGAGGCCCTGGCGAGGGGCTTCGACGAAGCCGACCACCTGAGCGACCATCCGCTTGAACGCGATGTCGCGGCCCTCCAGGATCGCCTTGGGAAAGCGGTCCTGGAGGTCGTGGACAAGCTGGTCAGGATCATCGCCCAGTTGGATGGCGCAGACCCCCTTGTCGGTCGCGGCGACCAGCACGGCGCCCAGCGAACACTGGCCGACGGCGAAGCGGATTTCCGTATCGGTGCCGCCCCGCCGGAACGTACCGGGCGTCATACCGAGCATCCCGGCGGATTGCTCGTAGAACCGGCTGCTGGCGTTGAAACCGGCATCGTAGATCGCCTCGGTCACCGTCGCCGAGGTGGCGAGGCCGTCTCGCACCCGGCGGGTGCGCAGGGCCGCCGCATAGGCGCGGGGGGTGACGCCGGTCACGGTCTTGAACACCCGGTGAAAATGGAACGGGCTCAGCCCCACGGCCTCGGCCAGTTCGGCCAGGGCCGGCGGCTCCTCCGCCGCCTCGATCAGGCGACAGGCCGCGGCGATCGCCTCGGCATGGCGCCGATTGCCGGTGGGCTCGTCCGGCCGGCACCGCTTGCACGGACGGAAGCCGGCGCGCTCCGCCGCCTCGCGGCTGGCATGGAACGCGACGTTCTCGCGCCTAGCCAGCCGCGACGGGCAGGATGGGCGGCAATAGACCCCGGTCGTGCGCACCGAATAGTAGAAGGTGCCATCCGCCGACGCGTCGCGCCGAAGCACCACCTGCCAGCGTGTGGCATCGGGATCGAGTGTGGAGAGGGGCGGGTCAGTATCGAGCAAAGGTGACATGGCGGGTACGACTCCGGAGAGGCATTAGCGAATAGGGGCGGATCATGCGTGACCGCGCGCCCTCCTCGCACCCCGCCGCTTGCTCATGAATTCGGGTCTCTGCTCCGGGCCGTCCATGCCGCCAGCCAACCGGGCAGATCGTCGGTCGTGTGGTGGATATGCGGCTCGGCCGATCCATCGATCGCCCAGTCATTGGCGGTGCGCACCCAGACGGTGGTCATGCCCAACAGCGCCGCCGGGGCCAGGTTCTTGGCCATATCCTCGACCATCGCCGCGCGGCCAGCGGTGATGCCGAAGCGCTCGATCATGAGATCATAGCCCGACGGGTCGGGCTTTGGCAGGTAACCCGCCGCGGCGATGTCGAAAATGCCGCTGAAATGCCGGGCCAGCCCCAAATGCTCCAAGATCCGCTCGGCATGGCGCGTCGAGCCGTTAGTGAAGACCAGCTTGCGCCCCTTGAGGTCGGTCAGCGCCTGGTCCAGTTCCGCGGCCGGCGGCAGGACCGTGAGATCGATATCATGCACGAATGCCAGGAACTCGGCGGGATCGAGAGCGTGGTTGGTCATGAGGCCGCGCAGCGTGGTGCCGTGCTCCATGAAATACCGCCGCTGCAGCCTTCGCGCCTCCTCCAGCTCGATCGCCAGGTAACGGGCGATAAACTGAGTGATCCGGATACTGACCTGGGCGAACAAGTTGGAAGATGCCGGGTAGAGGGTGTTGTCGAGATCGAAGATCCAGGTATCGATCTCAGCAGCGATGATCGGCACGGCGGAGGCAGGTATTTTCACGGGGATCGATCGCTCGGCTGGCGGGACGGACGGCATTACGGCAGAATCCTCGGCGGCGAAACTAGGGTATAGTCTAGCGCACCCGCGCGTCTTTCGGGTGCCGAATTGGGATTGTGAATGCGGAGTTTAGCCAACCTTTTCGGCCGATCGACGGTCCGACGGGCCGCGAAGCAGGCGGCGCTAGACTATGACCGAGCCAAGGAATTGGCCCGGAGCAACGATCCCGTATCGCGGGTCGAGCTTGCCGCCTCCGCCGATATCCAGCCGGAAATCCTCTATTTTCTGGCGCGCGACGCCGATCCGGCGGTTCGGCGCGCGGTCGCCGCCAACCCCCGCACACCCCGCCAGGCGGACCTCATCCTGGCGCTCGACGACGATCCGGCGATCCGGCTGACGGTCGCGCAAAAGATCGCCTCCGTCCTGCCGGAGCTGAGCCAGCAGGAAGCAGCCCAACTGTGGGGCCTGACGGTCTGGGTGCTGGAGGCCCTGATGCGCGACGATGCGGCCACCGTCCGCCAATCGCTGGCCGACGCGGTGCGCGGCATCGGCCAGGTGCCGAGCGCCGTGGCGCAGCAACTTGCCCGGGATCGCACGCCGAGCGTCGCGGTCTCCGCCCTGGGCTTCGTCGGGCGGCTGGAAGATGCCGATTTGATCGAGGTGGTGCGCGCGGCACCGGATCAGACGGTGATCGACGCGGTGGCCCGGCGGCCGGATATCGGCAGCGGAGTAACCGATGCGATCATCGAGCATGGCGAGCCGCCCGCGGTGGCGACGGTACTGGCCAACCCAACGGCGCAGGTCGCCGAAGCGACGATCGACCGGTTGATCGAGGTGGCTCCCGCCCATGAGGTCTGGCACGAGCCTTTAGTACGCCGCCCGGTCCTATCGTCCAACGCCGTGCTGCGTCTAGCCAGCTTCGTTACCGGACGGTTGCTCGGCATGCTGCTCAATCGGCCCGACCTGGAGCCGGCCACGGCCCAAACGATTTCGGCCCAAGTGAATTCGGGCCAGGTGAGTTCGGGCCAGGCGACCGGAACCCAATCGGCCAGTCGGGTGTCGCCGGAATCTACCGCCGGCTTCATCGATATCACCCCCATGCAGGGCGAGCCGGTTCGCGGGGAGTTGGTTCGGGGTGAGCTGGTTCAGGACGACACGCCGATCGGCCGCGCGCGCCAGATGAGCGCGTTAGGCGAACTGACCGAGGAATTGATGGCCGAATCGATCGGCGGCGACCGCGACTTTCTGGCCGCGGCCCTAGCGATCAAGGCGGATCTCAGCGTCGCGGTGGTCCAGAAGATTCTCGCCAGTCACAGTGCCAAGGGGATGACCGCGCTGGCCTGGCGCGCCGGCTGTGGCATGCGGCTGGCCTTGCAGCTGCAGCTGCGGCTGGCTCACCTGCCGCCCAAGAGCCGCCTGCACGCCATCCCCGGCGGCGGCTTTCCGCTGACGCCGGACGAGATGCGGTGGCAGATCGAGTTCTTCGATTCGATGGTAAGCACCTACTAGCTTCGCGTGAACAGCGCCACCTGATCCGTCAGCCGTGGTGGCGGATCAGCGTACCGGCGCCTTCGTTCAGGAACAACTCCAGCAGCAGCGCGTGGGGCTTGCGGCCATCCAGGATGACCGCCGCCTCCAGCCCTTGGTCGACGGCGTCGAGGCAGGTTTCGATCTTCGGGATCATGCCGCCATAGATGGTGCCATCGGCGATCATCGATCGGGCCTCGCCGACCGAGATTTCGTGCATGACGTTCTTGTCCTTGTCGAGCACGCCCGCGGTGTCGGTCAGCATCAGGAGGCGAGTCGCCTTCATCGCCGCGGCGATCGCCCCGGCCGCCGTATCGGCGTTGATGTTGTAGGTTTCGCCATCGAGGCCAACGCCGATCGGTGCGATCACCGGAATGATATCGGACTTGGCCAGCAGGTCTAGGATGCTGGTGTTGATCGCGACAGGCTCGCCGACGAAGCCGAGATCGAGCGCTTTTTCGATGTGGCTGTCGGTCTCCTGCCGGGCGCGTTCCAGCTTGCGCGCGGTGATCAGATTGGCGTCCTTGCCCGACAGGCCGAGCGCCATGCCGCCGGCGGCGTTGATCGACATGACCAGCTGCTTGTTGATCGATCCGGACAAGACCATCTCGACGATCTCGACCGTCTCCTTGTCGGTCACCCGCAAGCCATCGATGAACGAGCTTTTGATGCGCAGCCGTTCGAGCATCTGGCCGATCTGTGGGCCCCCGCCATGCACGACGATCGGATGGATGCCGATCTGCTTCAGCAGCACGATGTCGCGGGCGAACCGATCGCCCAGGGCCGCGTCACCCATCGCGTGGCCGCCGTATTTCACGACGATGGTCTTGTCGGCGTATTGCCGCATGAACGGCAGCGCTTCGGACAGCGTCACTGCCTTGGGGTGGATCGGCAGGTCCGGGTGATCGGTCATCGGGCGGGCCCCCTATGCAAGTAACAGGTCTAGGCGATTAGGCAGGTATGGCGAAAGCGGCGAGATCGGCGCGCAACTGTTCGAGGCCGATCGCCTCATGCGCGCTGGTCGCTTGTAGGTCCGGATGGGCGGCGACGTGCCGTCCGGCACCGCCGGAGGTCTCGGCCAGCCGGCGCGTCATTTCGGCGTCGCGCAGCTTGTCGGTCTTGGTCAGCACCACCTGGTACGAGACGGCCGCCTCGTCCAGCATGCGCATCACCGGCTCGTCGACCGGCTTCAACCCATGCCGGCCGTCGATCAGCAGACATACCCGCCGCAGCCGGGTCCGTCCCTTGAGGTAGGTATTCACCAACTGCGTCCACCGCCTGATCTCGGTCTTCGGTGCATCGGCATAGCCATAGCCGGGCAGATCCACCAGCATCAATCTGCCGCCGAGGCGAAAGAAATTGATCTGCTGGGTACGACCCGGCGTATGCGAGGTGCGCGCTAGCGTCTTGCGGCCGGTCAAGGCGTTGATCAGACTGGATTTGCCGACATTCGAGCGGCCCGCGAAGGCGATCTCGGGCAGATCGTCCGGCGGCAATGTGTCGAGCGTCGTCGAGCCGTTGATGAACTCGCATTCCTGAGCGAACAGCCAGCGCCCGAAGGCCCGCGCCGCCTCGGTGGCGGCAACCTCATCGACGGCAACCTCGGCGACGGATGCCTCGCCGGCCGGCGCCATCGTCGGATCAGGCACGCCCGGATCAGGCACGGGTGGGGCGGTTCGCACGCTTCAGCAGGACCCATTGCTGCAGCACCGACAGCGAATTGTTCCATGCCCAATAGATCACCAGCCCAGCGGGGAACGAGCCCAGCATGAAGGTGAACACCACGGGCAGGAACATCATCATGCGCGCCTGCACGGGATCCGCCATCTGCGGGTTCATCTTCTGCTGCAGAAACTGGGTGCAGCCCATGATGATCGGCCAGGCCCCGAGCATCAGGAAATGCGGCGGCGTGAACGGGATCAAGCCGAACAGATTGGCGAAGCTGGTCGGGTCCGGCGCCGATAGATCGTGGATCCAGCCGAAGAACGGCGCATGACGCATCTCGATGGTGACGAACAGCACCTTGTAGAGCGAGAAGAACACCGGGATCTGGATCACCATCGGCAGGCAGCCACCCAACGGATTGGCACCGACACGCTTGTACAGCGCCATCATTTCCTGGTTCAGCTTCGCCTTGTCCTCACCGTACTTGTCGCGCAGCTTCTGCACTTCGGGCTGGAGCTGCTTCAACCGATTCATCGAGCGATAGGCGCGATCCTGCAGCGGGAAGAACAGGGACTTGACGATCACGGTCAGCAGCATGATCGAGATGCCGAAATTGCCGACATAGCCGTAGATGAAGTCGAGCAGATAGAAGATCGGCTTGGTCAGATAATAGAACCAGCCGAAATCCACCGCTCGGTCGAACAGCGGCAGGCCCGCCTTATCGCGATAAGAGTCCAGGAGATGAACCTCCTTGGCGCCGGCGAACAGCCTGGTCTCGTGCGTGGCGCTGCCGCCGGCCGGCACGGTGATCTCATTGCCGAGGTAATCCGCCTGATACTGGTCGGTGGCGTTCTGCAGCGAATGATCGAACCGCGCCTTGACCGTCTCGGACTGCGGCGGGATCACCGCGGTCAGCCAGTATTTGTCGGTGAAGCCAAGCCAACCGCCGGACGTGGTGGTATCGATCTCCTTCGATTCCTCCAGATTCTTGTAGCTCGTCCCATCCGACAGTCGCTGGTTGAAGACGGCGATCGGCCCTTCATGCAGGATGTAATAGCCCAAGGTCTTGGGCGTGCCCGAACGCGACACCAGCCCGAACGGCAGCAGCCCAACAGGCTGCGCGCCAGTGTTGGTGACCGATTGGGTGACCGTAAAGAGGTAGTTGTCGTCCACCGCGAATTTGCGGGTGAAGGTGAGTCCTTCGCCGTTGTTCCAGGTGAGCGTGACCGGCTTGTCCGGCGTCAGCGTCGCGCCATCGGCCTGCCATAGCGTGTCGGCGCCCGGCAGCTTCGCCCCCGGTGCGGCGCCGACCCAGCCGAAATCGGCGAAATAGGCATCGGACGTCCCCGCTGGCGAAAACAGCTCGACCGGCGGGCTGTTCGGATCGGTGGTCTCCCGATACTTCTCCATCAGCAGATCGTCGAGCCGACCACCGGTCAGCGCGATCGAGCCGTGAAGCGCCGGCGTGTCGATGGCGACGCGGGCGCTTTGCTTCAACGCTGTGTCGCGGCTGAGGCCGGTGGCACCCGGCGCCACAGAAGGCAATTGGCCGGCTGTACTCGTTTGACCGGCCGTACTCGGTTGCCCGGCCGTAGCCGGCGCGCTGCCGGCCGGCTGCTGGGCGGCTTGTTGCTGGGTCGCCTGTTGCTGAGCCTGCTGCGCCGCCTGCTCGCGTTGCTGCCGGGGCCGCTCGATCAGCAGTTGAAAGCCGATCATAATGGCCACCGACAGCACGATGGCGAGGATCAGATTACGTTGTTCCATACCAGGCATGTCGTCCCTAAGGCGCTTTGTCAGACCGGGCCGGGTCGGCCGCGGTGGTAGTCGAAGACGGTGCCGCGCCGACGCCGGCCGCGTGATGGCGCTGGCGCCACGGCGGCGCAGCCGGCACTGGGTCGTAACCGCTGCCGCCCCAGGGGTGGCAGCGACACAGCCGACCCACCGCAAGGATCGAGCCGTCGACCGCGCCATGCCGGGCGATCGCCTCCGCGGCATAGGCCGAACAGCTCGGCAGGAACCGGCAACGTGGACCCAGCATCGGCGATATCGCCATCCGGTAGAGCCAGATCAATGCCCTCAGCAGTAGGCCCATATGACCTCCCTAGGGCATCACACCCTGGAAATCGGCAGCGGCGCTATGCCGAACGTACTCTAGGCCGGATCCACCGCGCTCTCGCGCCCATGATCCGCGCTCTCGCGCCAGGCCCCAACCCGCCGCAGCGACAGCGCCAGATCCTCGAGCAACAATGCCCAGGGCCGTTCCGGCGTGCCCGCGCGGGCGACCAGGACGAAATCATGGGCCAGCGCCGCATGGTCCGGCATCACCTGCCGCACCGCCTCGCGCAGGCGGCGGCGTGCACGATTGCGGATCACGGCGTTGCCGACCTTTTTACTGGCGGTGAAACCGATCCGGATCGGCGCCTCCGGATCTCCCTCGCGCCGCAGCGCCTGCAACATCACCCCTGGCGTCACCCATTTCCGGCGCGATGCTGCGACGCGCAGAAACTCCGAACGCTCGGTGAGGTGACCTAGAGGGGTCTGCATCGACCGCGCCCAAGGGCATGGAGAAGCAGTCGGTTAGGCCGAAAGACGCTTGCGGCCGCGGCTACGACGGGTGGCCAAGACCTTGCGGCCGCCAACCGTGGCGAGACGTGCGCGAAAGCCGTGACGCCGCTTGCGGACGATCTTGCTGGGCTGGTAGGTGCGCTTCACGACAGAAAACTCCGGCTACTCTGCAAAAATGAGCGCCACCGTATAGGGGTCCAACCCCGCCAAGTCAATTTGTATGAACTACCTCATACGAAATCACTTGCCGGGGACTCCGAACGGCTCAGTGCGCGAAGATGTCCAATTCCGGCCAACCTTCGAGATCGAGCAGCGCGCGGGTCGGCAAGAAGCGGAAGCAGGCAGCGGCGATCTCGCCGCGGCCCTCGCGTGCCAGCATCTCGTCGAGCCGGCCCCTCATCTGGTGCAGGTACAGCACGTCCGAGGCGGCATAGCGCATCTGCTCCTCGTTGAGCGTGTCGGCGCCCCAATCCGAGGATTGCTGCTGCTTCGAGAGGTCGACGCCGACCAATTCCTTGCAAAGATCCTTTAGGCCGTGTCGGTCGGTGAACGTCCGCACCAGTTTTGAGGCGATCTTGGTGCACCAGACAGGCTCGGTCAGCACGCCCAGAAAATGCCGCAGCACCGCGATGTCGAACCGGCCGAAATGAAACAGCTTCAACACCGTGGGGTCGGCCAGCATCGCCTTGAGATTTGGGGCGTCGTAAGCGCCGCGCGCGAATTTCACCAAATGCGCGGTGCCGTCACCGGCGGAGAGCTGAACCAGGCACAACCGGTCGCGATGCGGGTTGAGGCCCATGGTTTCGGTGTCGATCGCCACGATCTTGCCGAGATCGAGCCCAGCCGGGAGATCGCCGTGATGCAGGGTGATGCTCAAAAGGTCGACTTCCGATTGGCCGTCCCGCGGGATCACCGGTCGGCGAAGTGATGTCCGATGATGAGGGTATGTCCGATGATCCCGGCCCGCCAATCGCCGGCCGGGATCATCGGAAAACATGGTGCCCAGGAGAAGACTCGAACTTCCACGGGGTTACCCCCACTAGAACCTGAATCTAGCGCGTCTACCAATTCCGCCACCAGGGCCCAGAGGGATGGTTTCGTAGGGGCGTCGCCGGCCAATGTCAAATGGAGAATTGCGTATGAGGTAGTCGATACGCAATCGTGGCTCGTACTTCCGTTCCTGACGCCACCGAGTCCCGGCGGTGCTTTTGCCGGTGCCGTCGCCGTGCGGCCATACTATAACCATTTGTATCGACGGCCCAAAGCAAGGGGCTGTCGACCGGATCGATCGTCGGGAAAGAGCGTAAGGCATGGCAACACTTCGCCGGGTGACCATCTTCGGGGGCGCGGGCTTCATCGGACGCTATATCGTGAAGCGGCTGGGCGCGCGTGGCGCTGTCGTCACGGTGGTCGGCCGCAACGCGCGAGCCGCCAGCTACCTCACGCCGATGGGGGATGTCGGGCAGATCGCCTTGATCAACGCCGATCTCAGTGATGAGGTGACCGTCGCCGCGGCGATCGAAGGCGCGGATACGGTGATCAATCTGGTCGGCATCCTGGCGGAGACCGGCAAGCAGCGCTTCGAGGATGTGCAGCACAAGGCGGCGGGACGGATCGCCGCCCTGTCGAAAAGCTTGGGCGTGAAGCGCCTGCTGCAGGTCTCGGCGATCGGCGCCGACCCGAACGCCGCCTCCCGCTATGCCCGGACCAAGGGCCTGGGCGAAGCGGCGGTCCGCTCGGCGTTTCCCGAGGCCATCGTGCTGCGTCCGTCGATCGTATTCGGTCCCGAGGACAAGTTCTTCAACCGCTTCGCGACGCTGGCTCAGATCTCCCCGGCCCTGCCGCTGATCGGCGGCGGCCACACCAAATTCCAGCCGGTCTATGTGGGCGATGTGGCGGACGCGGCCCTGGTAGCGCTCGATCATCCGGAAGCAGCCGGCGAGACCTACGAATTGGGCGGCCCGAAAGTCTATACCTTTAAGGAACTGATGGCCCTGACACTGGACCTGATCCAGCGCAAGCGCTGGCTGGTCGACCTACCGATCCCGCTGGCCACTCGGCAGGCCGCGTTACTGGAAAAGCTGCCGGGCGCGCTACTGACCCGCGATCAGGTGACGCTGTTGCAGCAGGACAATGTCGTGTCGCCTGGAGCGCCCGGCTTCGCCGATCTGGGCATCACGCCGGCCGCCGTGGAGTTGATTGTGCCGACATATCTCGATCGCTACCGGCGTGGCGGCTGGTATACGCGGAAGCGGATGGCGTGAAGGCGGGCCGGCATCAAGCGGATCGGCGCCGCGGCCGGTGCCGCTTGGCACCCGGCGAATTGGCTGTCGCAGGGCTCGGCGACCCGGGCCGCGAGGACTGGGTCGCGCGATAGCGGCCGAGCAACAGGTCGAACACGCCGACCAGCTTGGTTTCGATCTCCGGCCGCTTTTCCAGGCGCGCCAGGGCCAATGCCACGGCTTCCAGGGTCGAGAGGCCCTCGGCGCGGGGCTCGCGGCGCAGCCTTCCGTAATGCGACGGCCGCTTCGGTGCCAAAACCAGGCGTGGCAGCTTCAGCATCCAGGCATTGCGCCACCACAGCGCCTTGGCCTGGCTCCAGGTGCCGTCGAGCAGCACGATTCCGTCGAGGGACGCGAGAGCGGTATCCTGATTGGTGAGCGGCACGCCCTTGCGATCGACCGCGACGACCTCCCGCCCGGGTGGGAGGGCGGTGGGTTTGACCGATCCCAGATAGATGATGGCCCAGCGCTTGGGATCGATCGGCTTGCCAACCGCCTTCGCCAGGCTGGGCCAGGACAACCCGACCCGCAGACCGGACTTGGCCAGGGCCACATTGGCGAGACGCGCGGTCCCCAGTTCCATATCCTGCTCCTGCGGATGCTGCAGGATCAACACGCCGAGCTTGTTCTGCACGGGGACGACCTCGGCGCAGACGCAGAGGGCGGGCAGCTTGCCGCAGCCATCGCAAGGCGGCTGGTCGTCGACCGGTACGAGAGCCGGCTTGGCGGCTGCGGTTGGCTTGGCGGGGGCGTCGTCGGGTGGGGTCAACTCGTTCATCGAGCCATCTTAGCTCTTCTTGACCCAAGCGATACGCAGGATGTTGGTGGCCCCGGGGGTACCGAACGGCACACCGGCGGTGATCACCACCCGATCGCCATCCTCGGCGACCTCATGGGCGAGCGCCAGACGGCAGGCCTTCTGCACCATATCGGCGAAATTCCCCACATCGCTGGCGACCACCGCGTGGACCCCCCAGACCAGCGCCAGGCGCCTCGCGGTCTCGATCCGCGGGGTGAGCGACAGGATCGGCACGTCCGGCCGCTCCCGCGCCGCGCGCAGCGTGGTCGAGCCCGAGCTGGTATAGGTCACGATCGCCGCCGCCTTGATCGTCTCCGCGACCTGCCGCGCGGCCGCGCTGATCGCATCCGATGCGGTGTCCTCGTGATCGAGATGCTCCGACGCCATCTGCGCCTGGTAAAGCGGGTCGCGCTGCACCCGGGAAATGATGCGATCCATCATCTGCACCGCCTCCAGCGGAAAATCGCCGGCGGCACTTTCCGCCGACAGCATGACCGCGTCGGCGCCCTCATAGATGGCGGTCGCCACATCGGACGCCTCGGCGCGGGTCGGCGTCGGTGCCTTGATCATGCTTTCCAGCATCTGGGTGGCGACGACGACCGGTTTGCCGGCCCGCCGGCAGGTATGGATGATCCGCTTCTGCAGGATCGGCACGTCCTCGGGCGGCATCTCGACGCCGAGATCGCCGCGCGCCACCATCACCGCGTCGCTGAGCTCGACGATCTCGTCGAGATGGTCGATCGCCGCCGGCTTCTCCAGCTTGCTGAGCAACGCCGCGCGCCCGGCGATCAGCTTGCGCCCTTCGGCGACATCCTCGGGTCGCTGCACGAAGCTCATCGCCACCCAATCGACCCCGAGATCCAAGCCGAAGGCGAGATCGGAACGATCCTTCGCCGTCAGCGCCGAGATCGGCAGCACCGCGTTCGGCACGTTGACGCCCTTGCGGTCGGACACGGCACCGCCGACCAGCACCGTGAGATCGGCGAAATCCGCGCCCGACGCCTCGACGCGCAGCCGCACCTTGCCGTCATCGATCAACAGCTCGGTCCCTGGTTCGATCGCCGCGAAGATCTCGGGATGCGGCAGCGGCGCCCGCTTGGCGTCGCCCGGCGCCCGGTCGAGGTCGAGACGGAACGTCGCCCCCGTCACCAGCGCCACCCGTCCCGCGGCGAAGGTGCCGAGCCGCAGCTTGGGTCCCTGCAGATCCATCAAGATGCCGATTGGATGCCCGGTGCGTTTTTCGATCCGCCGAATGGTATCGACGTTGCGCCGATGATCCTCCTGGGTACCGTGGCTGAAGTTCAGGCGGAATACATCGACGCCGGCGGCGAACAGGGCGGCGATCATTTCCTCGCTGGAACTGGCCGGCCCCAGGGTGGCCAGCACCTTGGCACTGCGGCGACGGCGAATAACCGGTTTCACGAGCGGCGTTCCCTCTATTTTCTGGTTATTGAACTATGACGGCGATGGATGACTGTCAGGTGATCAGCACGGCCCGGAAATCATTGACGTTGGTCAAGGTCGGCCCGGTGATGACGAGATCGCCCGAAGCCGCGAAAACGCCATAGGCGTCGTTTCGCGCCAGAGCCGCGCGCGGATCGATACCGGCCGCCCGCGCGCGGACGAGCGTCGCCGGATCGAGCCATGCGCCGGCATTGTCCTCCGTGCCGTCGATGCCATCGGTATCGCAGGCGATGGCATGGATACCGGCTTGGCCGTCGAGGCCGAGGGCGAGACCGAGCAGGAATTCGACGTTACGGCCGCCGCGCCCGGACCCGCGCACGGTGACCGTGGTCTCGCCGCCGGACAGCAGGACGGCCGGGCGGCCGATCGGATGGCCGTGCTCGGCGACCGATCGGGCGATGCCGGCATGCACCAGGCCGACCTCGCGCGCCTCGCCCTCCAGCGCGTCGCCCAGCAGCAGCGGCGTCACCCCGAAGCGCCGGGCGGCATCGGCCGCGGCTTCCAGCGCCATTTGCGGTGTCGCAACCAGGCGAAAGCTGTTGCCGGCGAGGCGCGGATCGTCGAGATCCGGGGTTTCCGCCGCCGGATCGTCAAGCCAGCGGCGGATCGACTCGGGGACCGCCACGCCGGCCTGCGCCAAAAGCGCCCGGGCCTCGGCCAGGGTCGAGCTGTCGCCCACGGTCGGGCCGGAGGCGATCGTTCCCGGATCGTCACCCGGCACGTCGGAGATGGCGAGGGTCACGACGGGCGCCGGATAGGCCGCCAGCGCCAAGCGGCCGCCCTTGATCGCGGAGAGATGCTTGCGCACCGCATTCATCATACCGATCGTCGCCCCGGAGCGCAGCAAGGCGGAAGTGACCGCCCGCTTGTCGTCGAGCGGGATGCCGGGTGCCGGCAGCGCCAGCAAGGCCGAGCCACCACCCGAGATCAGCGCCAGAACCAGATCGTCCGGCCCCAATCCGCCCACCAGGTCGAGGATGCGCCGGGCGGCGGCGAAACCGGCGGCGTCGGGCACCGGATGCGCCGCCTCGACCACCTCGATCCGTTCGCAGGGCACACCGTGCCCATAGCGCGTGACGACCAGCCCTTGGAGCGGGCCGGGCCATGCCTTTTCAACAGCTCGGGCCATCGACGCCGCGGCCTTGCCGGCGCCGACGACGATGGTGCGGCCGCGCGGCGGCGGCGGTAGAGCGGGCGGGACGACATGCGCCGGATCCGCGGCCTGGCGAGCGGCCAGGAACAACGCGTCCAGGATCGTGCGTTCAGAGGAGGCCATTAGAGGATCGACAAATCCCACGATTGCGGTGAAAAATTTCCGCGCAATGGAAATTAGCCCGTTTTCGTGACCGACAGCAACGCCCCGCCCGACACGCCCCACACGGCATTTTCGCGGCTGGGCCCGTGCTGCGTCGCCATCCCCTTATGATCGTCAGGACACGATGATCCTCGAGCCGTCCTTCACGCTCGGCATCGAGGAAGAATATTTGCTGGTCGATCGGCGGACCCGCGATGTGGTGCGCGACCCGCCGCCCCAATTGCTCGCCGCCTGCGAGGCCGCCGGCAAAGGCCGTATCTTTCCGGAATTCCTGCGCTCGCAGATCGAGGTCGCGACCGGCATCTGCGCCAGTGCCGCCGCCGCGCGCGCCGAGCTGGTCGAGCTGCGCCGGACCGTGATCGACATAGCCGGCGCCCATGGCATGGCGCCGATCGCCGCCGCGACCCACCCGTTCGCCATGCCGGACGACCAGCGCCATACCGACCAGGACCGCTATCGCGCCCTGCATGACGACCTACAGGGTGTGGCACGTCGTCTGATGATCTGCGGCATGCACGTGCATGTCGGCATCGCGGATGATGAGCTGCGCATCGACCTCATGAACCAGGTGAGCTACTTCCTGCCGCATCTGCTGGCCCTATCGACGTCCTCGCCGTTCTGGCAGGGGACGGATTCCGGCCTAAAATCCTATCGGATCGCCGTGTTCGACGAATTGCCGCGCACCGGCATCCCCGAACGCTTCGAGAGCGCCGGCGAATATCGCCGGCATGTCGACATGCTGATCGCGGTCGGGGTGATCACCGATGCCAGCAAGCTGTGGTGGGACATCAGGCCGAGCGCTCGGTTCCCGACCCTCGAAATGCGCGTCACCGATGTCGCGACCGAGCTCGATGACGGGATCGCCATCGCCTGCCTCTACCGCTGCCTGCTGCGCATGCTGTGGCGCCTGCGCCGGGCCAATCAGCGCTGGCGGATCTATGCGCGCATGCTGATCGACGAGAACCGCTGGCGGGCGCAGCGCTACGGCATCGATGCCGGGTTGGTCGATTTCGGCCGAGCGGTGATCGTGCCCTATGCCGAGTTGCTGGAAGAGATCTTCACCCTCGTCGCCGAGGACGCGGCGTTCTTCGACTGCGTCGCGGAAGTGAACCACGCCCGAACGATCCTGGCACGCGGCACCAGCGCGCATCGCCAGTTGGAGGTGTTCCGGACCGCATTGGCCGGCGGAGCGAGCCAGGCGGAGGCGCTGGCAGCGGTGGTCGACTGGCTGATCGAGGCGACGGTGCCAAGTGCCGGTAAATCTGCCTCCTAAAAACTCGCCGGCGGAATCACTCTTGGCTTTGGCCGGCGGAGCCGGACGACCAGGTCGTCGAGGGCGGAGAGAAAGCGGGAGCGGTCGGCCGGGCCTATGGCTTTCGGGCCGCCGATCTGCTCCCCGCCGGCGCGCAGATCGGCCATGATGGCGCGGGTGGCGAGCGTCATGCCGATCGAGCTTTCGGTGAAGGGCCGACCGGTCGGGCCGAGCACCGAGGCGCCGGATTTGAGGCAGCGATCGGCGAGCGGGATATCCGCGGTGATGACGATATCGCCGGAACCGGCGCGGGCGGCGATCCAGTCATCGGTCGCGTCGAAGCCGTCGCCGACCAGCACACGCTCGATCCGCGGATCGCTCGGCACCGAGATGAAGGCATTGGCGACGACATAGACCTTGAGCGCATAGCGCTGGGCGACGCGGAAGACCTCCGCCCGCACGGGGCAGGCATCGGCATCCACATAGATGTCGGGCGGTTTGGAAGCGGCGGGTGTGTTCGCGGTCATGCCGCCATGATACCAAAAACGAGCCGGAACGGCAGCGGCCGGACAACCGGTCCGGCCGCGCCATTTGACAGTCGGCAAGAGGCATCCGGGACGATCCGGATGTTACGACTTGGTCGCCGTGGCCGGAACCGGGTCGGCGATCGGCGCCACCGGCTTCGCCACGGTCGGCTTGATCGAAGCGGTTTTGGCCGCGCCGGTCTTAGCCGTCTCGCCAGTCTTCGACAGGTCGGTCTTGGACACGTCAGCCTTGGACACATCAGCGGGCTTGGACAGGTCGGTCTTGGCGACTGTGCTCTTCGCGTGCTTCAGCTTGTGCGAGACCGTCTTATCCGTCGCCACTTTGTCGGTCGTCTTCGTGGTCGAACCGGTCAAGGCATCGGTCTTCGCCGTCGCGTCCTTGGTAATCTTGTCGGCCGGCTTGGCCGCCTTATCGACGGACGGCGCCGTCACGGTCGACGCGGTCGACGGCAGAGCCTTGCCGGTCGCCAGCGCGGGAGTCTGAATGGTGGGAGCCGAGACCGCGGGGCTGGTGACGCTGGAGGTCACCGGAGCCGCCGTCTGAGCGATCGTGGTCTGGGCCTGCGCCGCGAACGGCAGGATGAGGGCGAAAGCGGCGACGGTGCTCAGCAGTTTGACGCTATGGGCGATACGCATGGGAAGTTTCCTCGGCAGCCAGGTTGATCGTTGATCGGTGACGACGCTGCACCTCGTCTCCTGCCCAGACAACGGAAGGAGATTGGGATTTCTGCCGTCATTACAGCGATTTAACCTCGGTGTCAGAAACACCCCAAAAAGACAGAACCGGCCCGGGCATCCGCCCGTGGCCGGTTCGGGGATCATCGCGACGGTGGCCGGACCTTGGCCGACCACGGCACGCCATGGACAGAACAGAGGATGAACGTTTCTCGTTTGTTCCGCAAGAGAAAAATGTGCCTGATCGGAAAGTCAGCTGCCAGTGAAAAGTCAGCCGTCAGCGATCAGTCATCGCTCCGCTCCTCGGGCGGAGCGTCGATCCCCAGCGTCTGGCGCAGGCCGGCCGCATTGGTCCGCAGGCCGTCCAGCAATTGGGCGCCACGGGCGCCGCCGTCGCCGGTCAGGCGGTACCGGGCGATCAGGCGCAGCGCAGCGACTTGATGGCCGAGACTGGTCAGCAGAGCCTCGGACGCGCGGCGGCGCAGATCGAAATCGCGGTTGATCGCCCGTAGCAACTGGCAGGCTTGCTGGGCGATATCGGTGACCAGGGCGTAATCGAAGCTGCCGCCCTGCCCCTTCACGTCATGCAGCCGGCCATACAGGGCCGCCCATACCGCCGGATCATCGAACCCGCCCTGCGCCAGCGCTCGCAGCGACGTCTCGATCACGGCGAGATCAGCCTCCAACAGCACCGGATAATCGATACCCAACGCCTGGGATAACGCCGCGCCATCCATGCCGGGTTTTGCCGGATTGGTCGTGTCGGCCCGGTCCTGTCGGCCGGTCATGTCGGGCGCACGGTCTGGAGGTCAGCGATGAACGCATCGATCGCGGCGGCCGCGTCGCCCAAGCCGGCGCCATGGGGTGCACCGTTTTCCACCGAGCCGGGCGACACGGGCGTCCGCAGGTGAACCCGCGGACCGAGCCGCACGACGCCGTCAATGGACCGGTCGATCGCCTCGAACAGGCGTTTGGAAACGATCGGCTTCGAGACGTAGTCGGTCATGCCGGCGGCCAGGTATTTCTCTCGGTCACCGGCCATCGCATCGGCGGTCAGCGCGATGATCGGCACGACCGCGGCGCGTCCAGCCATGGCGCGGATCGCGCGGGTGGCGGCGAGACCGTCCATGCCCGGCATATGGACATCCATCAGGATCAGGTCGAAGTTGTGCTCCGATACCATGGTGACCGCCCGGTGGCCGTCCTGAGCGAAGCTGACCTTGTGGCCGGCCCGCCGCAGGATCTCGCCGATGACCATCTGATTCACCCGGTTATCCTCGACGGCCAGGATATCGAGTGCCGCGACCATCGGGGTGGTTCGGGCTTCCGTCATCACGGTCGTCTCGGTAACGGCATCGAGATCGGCAGGCGCCAGTGGCAGGGTGACGCTGAACCAGAAGCGACTCCCGGCGCCAGTCGCGCTGTCGACGCCGATCTTGCCGCCCATGCGGTCGACCAATTGCCGGCAGATCGCCAAACCAAGCCCGCTGCCGCCATAGCGCCGTGTCGTCGACGCATCCGCCTGGGAGAACCGTTCGAACAGGCGGGAGCGCAGTTCGGGCGCAATTCCCGGCCCCGTATCGGTGACGGTCACCCGCAGATCGAGTGCCGGCCGGACCATCGCCGACGCGTCAGGCGTGCTGTCGGATGGCTCGGAAAGACTGGAAAGCGTGGCGTCGACCGAGACCGCGATACGTCCGGCATCGCTGAACTTGATCGCGTTCGACAGCAGATTCAGCAAGATCTGCCGCACCCGATGCGGATCGCCGATCACCAGCCGTCCCGCCGCCGGTGCGCAGGTCACGTCGATCTCCAGCCCCTTTTCCTTTATCGTGGCGGACATCAGCGATACGACGTTGTCGATCACCATTTCTGTCCGGAACGGCACCGCTTCGAGATCGATCTTGCCGGCTTCGAGTTTCGAATAGTCCAGGATGTCGTTGATGATCTGCAACAGCGAGGCTGCCGAACTGTTGATCGCGACGCAGAACCGGCGTTGCTCTTCGTCAAGGGCGGTGCCGAGCAGAACGCTGGTCATGCCCAGGACGCCGTTCATCGGCGTGCGGACCTCGTGGCTCATATTCGCCAGGAAGTCGGATTTCGCCCGATTGGCCGCCTCGGCCGCCTCGGCCGCCTCGCGCATCGCCGCCTCGGCCGCGAGTTGAGCGGAGATTTCCGAGGCGCACCCGCGATAGCCCAAAAACGCCCCGTCAGCGGCAAACACCGGTTTGCCGCGGAGCGAGACCTGGATCAGCCCGTCGCCACCGCGCATCGTGAAACGGAAATCGCGGAAGGGCTCTCGGTCGGCGAGCACCCGCTCATGCGCCCGCCATTTCTCCGGATCGGCGGCGAACTCGGCCGGATCGGCGGAATTCCGGTGATCGATGCCGATCAACTGTTCCGGCGGAATGCCATAAGCGGCGATCCGGTCGGACACGAAGGTGTAGCGAAGATCCGGGCCGGATTCCCAGAACCAGTCCGACGCGACCTCGGCGAAATCTCGGAAACGCGCTTCGCTGGCAGCGAGCTTTCGGGCGGTCTCCTTCAGCGGCGTGATATCGCGGCTGACGCCGACGACCCCACCCTCCATGGTCGGACGTTCGGAGGTTTCGATAGTCCGATTGTCGGTCAGGGCCTGCTGAAACGTGTCGGCGGCCTTGAGGTGGCGCTCGAGGCGCCATTTCAACCAGGTTGCGCGCTGGGCCGGTTCGATCGCGACCGGCCCATGTGCCGCCGTATAAGCGGCGATATCGTGAAAGGTCATGCCCGGCCGCAGGATGTTCTTGAGGTACGGAAAGGTCACCTCGTACCGCTTGTTCCAGATCAGCAGCCGATCATTGGGGTCGAACAGGATGAACGCATCGGACATGCTTTCGATCGCTTGGCGAAGCCGCGCCTCGGCGGCCTCCTGCTGACCGAGCTGCCAGCGGATGATGCCAATGAACAACAGAATGGCGACGGTGCCGATCGAGCCAGCCATCAGATCGATGTTGCGCCGGATCCGGAACGCCTTGAGGAAGGAGTTCTCGCCGCTTCCGACCAGCACCGCCAAGGGGTAGGAGCGCAAGCGCGCGGCGGCGTAGATGCGCCGAGTCTGGTCGATCGGGTCGGCCATGGCGGCGACTCCGGTCGACCTGCCGAACGCGAAGTCCAGCAACCCGCTGCCCCGGATATCGAAGCTGCCATTGGCGCCCATCAGCGAGCGCGCCCGGACCTGGCCGTCCGAGCCGACCAGCGTCACCATGCCCTCACGGCCGAGATCGACGCCGCTATAAAAGGTCTTGAAGTAGTCCGGATCGACCGAGGCGATGATGACGCCGGCGAACGAGCCGTCCGCGCGCGTCACGCGGCGCGTGAGCTGGATCGACCACCGGCCGGAGGCGCGGCCGAATACCGGCTCGCTGATATAGAGGCCGTCGGTGAGGCCATCCGCCTGCACACGGAAATGCTGGCGATCGGCGATGCTGACCGACGCCACCGGACCGGGCAGCGTGGATTGGCGCAGTTGGCCGCGTTCGTCGGCATAACTGAGCTGAACCACCAGGTCGTTGATCAGACCGTCACGCTCGATGACCTGCCGCAGATCGAAATCGACCCCCTCGTGATCGGCGAGGTAAGCCACCGTGCGCAACACCTGGTCGACGCTCTGCAGCGCGCGGTCGGTTTGTTCGGCGACGGCGACCGCGAGGTTGTGGTTGTCGCGTTCCAGGCGGTTGTTACGTTCGACGAAATCGCCCCGGATGAGGATGATGACGCCGACCCATAGGGGGACTAGCAGCAAAATGCCGCCCAATGCGATCCAGAGATCGTTGCGTCGCATTTGGTCCCGCTCCAACGCCCCGCCTGGCGCGATCGATATACCGTAATAGTTTACGGTTTGTTAGCTTTACACCCTTGCGTGGCTGCTCCGCCCCATCAAACGTGAGCGACCTCCGGGATTACCAAACGCCGGTGTTCGGCATCGAGGCCCACGGCTCCTGCACCGGTAGCGCTTCGCCGGCTTGCAGCAGTTCGATCGAGATGTCGTCGGGCGATCGGATGAAGGCCATCCGGCCGTCACGCGGCGGCCGATTGATCGTCACACCTTGATCCATGAGCTTTTGGCAAAGCGCGTAGATATCCTCGACCGCATAGGCGAGATGGCCGAAATTCCGACCGCCGCTCAGCGTCTCCGGATCCCAGTTGTAGGTCAGCTCGACCATGGCATCCTCATCGCCGGGTGCGGCCAGGAACACCAAGGTGTAGCGGCCCTTTTCATAGACCGAGCGGCGGACCTCCCGCAGCCCGACTTTGGTGTAGAAATCGACCGAGCGATCGAGATCGGTGACCCGGACCATCGTGTGCAAATATTTCATGCGACGTCTCCTTTGCGGCAGGCTGAAGAGATGAAGCGGCTTTAGGCGGTGCCGGTACCGTAGTGGGCAAGGGCGGCGTCGGCGGCGGCACCGCGCGGCACCTTGAAGCCCTCTGCGGCGAGCACGGTTTCGAGCGCGGCGAGCGTCGTCAGCACGGCATCCTTGCGGCAGTTATAGCCCATCGTGCCGATCCGCCAGATCCGGCCATGCAGCGGCCCGAAGGACGAACCGATTTCGATGCTGAAATCCGCCAGCATGCGCCCCCGCACCCGTTCGCCATCGATCCCCGGTGGGATCAGGATGCCGGTCACATTGGGCATCTTGTGACGCTGATCCCCGAACAGTTCCAAGCCCATCGCGACCAAGCCTGCGACCATCGCACCGCCGGCCGCGGCATGCCGCTCGTGGCATGCCACCAGCCCTTCGCCCAGGATGATCCGCGCGCATTCCCGCGCGGCATAGAGCATCGAACTCGCCTCGGTATGGTGGTTGAGACGCCGCTCGCCCCAGTAGTCCATCAGCATGGCAAGATCGAAATAGTTCGAGCCGATGATCCGTCCATTGGAACCGCCACCCGACCCATCCGCCGGGCGCAGGCCGCGTTCGATATGGCGACGGCGCTCGATCACCTCGACCATGCGCGGGCCGAGCGTGATGGGTGCCGAGCCCGAGGGGCCACCGAGGCATTTCTGCAGGCCCGCGGTCACCGCGTCTAGTTGCCAGCGATCGACCGGCAACGGCATCCCGCCCAGGCTCGCCGTCGCATCGACATAGGTCAGCACGCCGTGCCGCCGGCACAGGGCACCGATCTCGTCGAGCGGCTGGGCCATCGTCGTCGAGGTATCGCCCTGGCAGATCGCCACCAGCTTGGGCCGATGTTCCAGCAAGGCCGCCTCGATCTGTTCGGGCCGGAACACCGTGCCCCATTCGGCCTCGATCACCCGGACATCGGCGCCGATGCGGGTGGCGATTTCGACCTTGAGGTGACCAAAACGGCCGAATACCGGCACCAGCACCCGGTCACCGGGCTCGATCGCAGAAACCAGCACCGCCTCGATCGCCGCCCGCGCGGTGCCGTCGATCAAGAACGTCCAGTGGTTCTCGGTCTCGAACACCTGGCGATACAGCGCCATGGTCTGGTTCATATAGGCGGTGAATTGCGGGTCGAATTGACCAAGCAGAGGTGCCGCCATCGCGCGCAGCACACGCGGATAGGCATTGATCGGCCCGGGCCCCATCAGGAGACACGGACGCGGGTCGATCTCGCCGAACATATCGGCTGCCGTCTCAGAGGTCATCGCCCCGCCCCCAACCGTCTACCGTCGCCAAAATTTAGCGCGGCGACATTACCATTGTCATCTGCCGTCCCTCCATCCGGGGGAACTGCTCGACCTTGGCGATCGCGTCGAGATCGTCGCGCACCCGCATCAGCACGTTCATGCCGAGATCCTGGTGCGCCAGTTCGCGACCGCGGAAGCGCATGGTCACCTTGACCTTGTCACCCTCCTCGACGAACTTCACCATGCTGCGCATCTTGACCTCGTAATCATGGTCGTCGATGCCGGGACGCAGCTTGATTTCCTTGACCTCGATGACCTTCTGCTTCTTACGGGCTTCGTTCTTCTTTTTTTGCTCTTCGTATTTGAACTTGCCGTAATCGAGGATCTTGCACACCGGTGGATCCGCCGCGGCCGCGACCTCGACCAGATCCAAACCGGCGTTCGCCGCCATGACCAATGCCTCGTTTTTCGTTACGACCCCAACCATGTTGCCTGCGTCATCGACGAGGCGGACGCGGGGGACGGTGATCTCTTCATTGACGCGCGGCCCATCGCGGGACGGCGTGAGATTAAGCGGCGGTCTGGCTATTGAATTATCTCCTGATATGAACCCGGAACGACCAAAGCGGCCTCAGCGACGGATTTCGCTGGCACCGTCGTGCGGGAAGGCTGCTCAGCGGCTGGATGGCACGGCCGCTTCGACCCTTAATTTAGCGATGGCTTCGTCCAGCGCAAGGGCTTCCTGATCCTTACCGCCCAACCGGCGCAGCGCCACGAAGCGAGTCTCCGCCTCGCGCTTGCCGACCACGAACATCGCCGGCACCTTGGCGAGGCTGTGTTCCCGCACCTTGTAGTTGATTTTCTCGTTGGTGATGTCGAGTTCGACCCGCAGCCCCGCACCGGCGAGCGCCTGGCAGACCTCGGCCGCATAGGCGTCGGCCTCCGACGTGATCGTCGCGACCACCACCTGGACCGGCGCCAGCCAGAGCGGCAGCTTGCCGGCGTAATGCTCGATCAAAATGCCGATGAAGCGCTCCATCGAGCCGAAGATCGCCCGGTGCAGCATGACCGGCCGATGCCGCTGACCATCCTCGGCGATGTACGTCGCATCGAGCCGCTCGGGCAGGACCATGTCCATCTGCAGGGTGCCGCATTGCCAAGTCCGGCCGATCGCGTCGGTCAGATGGAATTCGAGCTTCGGACCATAGAACGCCCCTTCGCCGGGATTGAGCGTATAGGGCAGCCCGGCAGCCTCGCAGGCCTCGCGCAGCGCCGCCTCGGCACGGTCCCAGGCGGCGTCGGTACCGGCCCGGACGGCCGGACGGTCGGAGAACATGACCGACACCTGCTCGAACCCGAAATCCTTGTAGACGACGCGCAGCAGGTCGCAAAACGCCACACTCTCGGCTTTCGCCTGCCCCTCGGTGCAGAAGATATGCGCATCATCCTGGGTGAACTGCCGCACGCGCATGATGCCGTGCAGCGCGCCCGAGGCCTCGTTGCGATGGCACGAACCGAACTCCGCCAGGCGCATCGGCAGGTCGCGATAGCTCCTGAGGCCCTGGTTGAACAGCTGCACATGGCACGGGCAGTTCATCGGCTTGATGCCGAAGACCCGTTCCGGCTTGCCGTCGGCACCCTGCCCGACCTCGACCTTGAACATGTTGTCGCCATACATGTCCCAATGCCCCGAGGCTTGGAACAGCGAGCGGTCGACCAGCTGCGGCGTCTTGACCTCGGCATAGCCCGTTCGCTCCAACCGGGCGCGCAGATAGTTCTCGATCGTGCGATAGAGCGTCCAGCCCTTGGGATGCCAGAACACCGAGCCGGCGGCCTCTTCCTGCAGATGGAACAGGTCGAGTTCCCGGCCAAGCTTGCGATGGTCGCGCTTCTCCGCCTCATCGAGCTGGAAGAGATGCTGCTGAAGCTCCTTTTCCGTCGCCCAGGCGGTGCCGTAGATGCGTTGCAGCATCGGGTTGCGGCTGTCGCCCCGCCAATAGGCACCGGCCAGCTTCATCAGCTTGAAGCCCTGGCCGATCCGGCCGGTCGACGGCGCATGCGGACCGCGGCAGAGATCCAGGAACGCCCCTTGGCGGTAAATCGTGATCGTCTCGCCTACCGGCAGGTCGCCGATGATTTCGGCCTTATAGGCCTCGCCGAGACCCTGGAAATAGGCGATCGCCTGGTCTCGCTCCCAGACCTCGCGGGTGAACTTTTCGTCGCGGCGGATGATCACGCGCATCTCGGCCTCGATCGCCGTCAGATCATCGGGCGTGAACGGCGTCGGTCGGGCGAAATCGTAATAAAAGCCGTTCTCGATCGCCGGGCCGATGGTGACTTGGGTCTCCGGGTACAGCGTCTTGACCGCCTCGGCCATGACATGCGCCGCGTCGTGGCGCAGCAAGGCCACGCCATCCGGCTGGTCGCGCGTCACGATCGCGATGCGCGCGTCCCGGTCGATCGCCCGGTCGAGGTCGAGCAGTTCGCCATCGACCTTGATGGCGAGGGCCGCTTTGGCGAGGCCGGGGCCGATCGACGCCGCGATCTCAGCCCCGGTGGTCGGCCGCTCATAGGTGCGCTGGGCACCATCGGGCAGCGTGACCGTGATCGGGGCGGAAGTACTGACGGCGGAGGACACGGGCGATCTACATCCATTGTGCATCGACGAGAACCTGCACAATTACCGAAGGTCCAAAGTCGCCGCAACCTCCGCCACCGTCAGGTCTGCCAAGTCCTCACGGCGCAGCACGGTCACATCCGGGCCGCGAGGGGCCGTGATCGCCGGGTCCGACGCATCGGAATAGAGCACGGTGGCGGGCGAGCCGGCCGCCACCGCCAGATGCATCGGCCCGGTATCGTTGCCGATCGAGCGATAAGCCAGCCGGCCGAGGGCGGCGATGTCCGGCAGATCGGTTTGCCCGGTGAGATCGAGGCTGCTCGGCGCCGCCGCCTGGATCGCGGCGGCGAGCGGCCGCTCCTGGATCGCCCCCAGAATGACCGGTCGGCGGCCGCTCGCGGCAATCAGGCCGGCCAAGGCGGCGAAGCGATCGATCGGCCAACGCTTGCGCGGCCGATGCGCCGAGCCGCCGGGGATCAACAGCACTGCCGGCCCTCCGAGATCGAAGCGGTCGGCCGGCGTCTCGATCCAGCTCACCGACGGCGATGCCACATCATCGATCCCCGCGATACCGAGCTGATCGCGCTGACGATCGAGCGTATGCATCCGGTCGCGGTCCGGGTTCAGATGCGGGTGCGAGCAGCCGGCGGCGATGCCCGACCATTCCGGCCGATAGCCCGGACCGATCAAGCGGAAATAGAGGCTGCTGCGCGCCGAGGTCTGCAGATCGTAGACCCGGTCGAACCGCCCCTGGCGCAACCGGCGGCGTAGCCGGAAGATGCCGATCGGATCGCTCAGCGATGGTCGATCATCGATCCAGACCGCATCGAAATACGGGCTGCGGCGGGCCAGATCGACGAATGGCGCCGTGGTCAGCAAGGTGATCGACGCATCCGGATGGTGCCGGCGGATCGCCGCCGCCGGCCCCAGCGCCTGGACGAAATCGCCGAGCGCGCCATGTTTGATGACCAGAATGCGCCGGAGGGGTGACGCGCCGGCCTCGGCCGCCATTATCGCCGGACCAGGATCATGACCAGGCCAAGATTATGACCAGAGCCGCGAGGCCCAATTCATGCCACGGCCTCGGCGCCCTCATCGCTTCTCGCCTCGGTTCTCACCAGGTCGGGAAACAGGATTTCCTCGTAGACGCCGATCGTCGCGTCGCACATCGCCCGGCTTTGGAAATGTGCCAGGACATGGGCGCGGGCGCGGTCCGCGAGCGCGATCCGCGCGGCCACCCCGAGCGACAGGGCCGAGGCGATCGCCTCGGCCAGCGCCATGTGATCGCGCGGCGGCACCAGCCAGCCGGTGGAACCGGGCAGCACGGTCTCGCGGGAGCCGCCGTGATCAGTCGCGACGACCGGACGGCCCATCGCCTGCGCCTCCACCGAGACCCGGCCAAAGCCCTCCGGCTCGCTCGATGCCGAGATGACGACATCGGCCAACATATAGGCGGCCGGCATGTCCCGGCAGTCGCCGACCATATGGAACACGCCGCCCAAGCCGCGCTCTTCGATCCGCGCCGCCAGTTCGTTGCGGTAATCCGGCCGGTCCATATCGCCGCCGACCAGCAGGCATTGCACGTCGCGGCGGCCGAGCAGCGTCACCGCCTCGACCAGGTCGAAATGCCCTTTCCAACGGGTCAGCCGTCCCGGCAGCATGATCACCGGACGGCTGTCGTCCAGCCGCCAGGCGCGCGCCAGGCTGATCAGCCGCTCCGGATTGACCGCCTCGGGGTCGAAGCGGCTGACATCGACGCCGCGATGGATCATGCGCAGCCGATCCGGCCCGACGCCGTATTGAGCGGCGGCGTGACGCGCCACGAATTCCGAGATGGCGATGACCCGCTCGCCCCGTGCCATCACCGCGTTGTAGCGGCGTTTCAGCTTGGTCTCGGAGCCGTAGACATTGTGAAAGGTCGTCACGAAATGTCGCTTGGCGTCACGCGCGGCGTAAAAGGCGCTCCATGCCGGTGCCCGGCTGCGCGCGTGGACGATATCGATTTCGTGCTGTTCGATAACGGCGCGCAGGTGCCGGATGTTGCGCCGCATGACGAGCGGGTTTTTCGAGGCCAGCGGCAAGGTGATGTGCGTCGCCCCTGCCCGTTCGATATCATGCACCATGAGGCCGCCGGACGAGGCCACCACGGCCTTCCAGCCGGCTTGCACGAGGGCGGCCGCGACCTCGACCGTACCGCGCTCCACCCCGCCGGTCACAAGGCGGGGAACGACTTGAAGCACGGCGGGCGGACGAGTGTGATCGGCGTCTGGCGGGGCGATGAATTCGGCGAAGGCGTTCATAAGGGATATGACGGCAGCATGGGAACAACAGCAGCGACGGGAACGTCCAACGGCATCGCGATCCTAGCACGCAAAGAGGGGGCATCAATCGCCTACCAGCGGCTACCGGCGGTGGACAGCGGACGAAATCTTCCGGGTGTGGCATTTCTGGGCGGTTTTAATTCCGACATGACCGGTACCAAGGCGACCTGGCTCGAAGCCTTCTGCGCCGCCCGGGGCCAAGCGTTCATCCGCTTTGACTACCAGGGCCATGGACAATCGTCGGGTCGATTCGAGGATGGCACGATCGGCATGTGGACCGCCGATGCGCTGGCCGTGCTGGACGCGCTGACCGAGGGTCCGCAGCTGCTGATCGGGTCCAGCATGGGGGGGTGGATCAGCCTGCTGGTGGCCTTGGCACGCCCGACTCGGGTCGCGGGCCTCATCGGTATCGCCGCCGCCCCGGACTTCGTCGACGAGCTGATGTGGCCGCAAATGCCCGAAGCGGAACGTGCTCGGTTGATGACCGACGGGCTGATCCGGGTAGCCTCGGCCTACGACCCCACGGGCTATGTATTGACCCGCGCGCTGATCGAGGATGGCAGGCAACACCGCCTGCTCGACCGGCCGGTACCGCTGAACCAGCCGGTTCGGCTGTTCCACGGCTCGGCGGATGCGGAAGTCCCTTGGCAGCTATCGGCCAAGCTGCTCGATCGCCTGACCAGCCGCGATGTTACGCTGACGCTGGTCAAGGACGGCGATCATCGCCTATCGACGCCCTCCGATCTCGCCCGGATCGGTGCCGCGGTGGCGGAGCTGTCGGCCCTCTAAGGGGCGCGCGTGATTAGGCCTCGGGCGACTCGGCGAGCAACGCCGCCAACCCCTCGCGATATGTCGGATAGGCCAGGCAGACGCCCAGCTCCCGTTTGATGCGGCCATTGGCGACGCGCTTGTTGTCGGCGTAGAAGCCACGGGCCATTTCCGACAGGTTGGCGGTCTCGAACAGCACCGCCGGCGGCGGTGGCAGGCCCAGCAGGCGCGCCGCGTAGCTCAGCACCTCGTCGGGCGATGTCGGCTCGTCATCGGCGAGGTTATAGGCGGCACCGGGATTGGGCCGTGCCATCGACGCCTGGAGCACGCTCGCGATATCGGCGACATGGATACGCGAAAACACCTGGCCGGGCTTGATGACGCGCTGCGCCGTCCCGGCCCGCACGGTGTCGAGGGCACTACGACCGGGGCCATAGATGCCGCCGAGCCGGAAGACATGCACCGGCAACCCCGCCTCGTACCGGAGTGCCAGCCAAGCGGTTTCCGCCACGACACGGCGACGGCCGCGCTCGCTGCGGGGCGCCAGGGCCATTGTCTCGTCGACCCAGCCACCCGATCGATCGCCATAGACCCCAGTGGTGGAAAGATACCCGACCCAGGCAAGATCCGGGCGCCGGGCGAGCGCATCGCTGAACAGCGCCAGCGCCGGATCGCCGTGCTCGTCCGGCGGTACCGAGGACAGCACATGGGTGACCGACCCCAACATGCCGGCGATATCCGGTGTCGAACCATCCGTCGCATGGGCGGCGATGCCCCGCGCCACCAAGGATGCCGCTTTGGCCGGCGCGCGGCAGGTGCCGCTCACCCGCCAACCCTCGGCGGCGATCCGCTCGGCAAGCGTCAGCGCCACGTAGCCGAGACCGATGCAGAACAGATGTGGGGCCGGCGGCATGATGCGATCGATCTCGGTCAGTCAACATATCGAGGAGGCAGAGATGTCCAGGCTGCGGCACTCGTCAAGCCCAGTATCGATCCCGCTGTTACCGCAAAGCACCTCGCTACCGCCCAGATCCGGCAGTACGGTGGTCTTCCCGCAGTCACCATGAGGTCTCCCGCCGTGTCGCTCCGTCCCCGCATCGCCCTCGCGATTTGCCTCGTTCTCGGTCTCGGACGGACCGATCCCGCGGCGGCGCAAACCGCCAAGACACGGACACCCGCTCCTGCCGCGACCGCTCCGGTGACCAACGCGGACCCGGCGGCCAAGACCTATGAGCAGTGCATGGCATTGGCGCGGACCGATCCGCAGACCGGGTTCGAGACCGGTTCCCAATGGCGCGATCAGGGCGGCGGCAACCCGGCGAAGCACTGCGTCGCGGTCGCCCTCGTCAACCTCAAGCAATATGGCGAAGGGGCGGCACGGCTGGAACAACTCGCGCGGGATTTGGGCACTACCGCCCCGGCGCTGCGCGGCGACGTCCTCGATCAAGCCGGCCAAGCCTGGAACCTCGCCGGCGAGCCGACCCATGCCCAGGCGACATTGACCCAGGCGCTGGCGCTGCAGCCCGGCAACCCGGATATCCTGATCGATCGGGCGATCGTGCGCGCGGGGCTAAAGCAATACCGACAGGCGATCGATGACTTGAACGCGGCCATCGATCATGACCACAACCGGGCCGACGCTTTCGTCTACCGGGCGACCGCGTACCGTTTCCTCGACCAGTTGAAGCCGGCCGAGGCGGATGCGGAACTGGCGGTGGCACTAGGCCCGACGCTGCCCGAGGCATGGCTGGAGCGCGGCAATATCCGCCGATTGCTGCACAAGGATCTGGGCGCGCGGACCGATTGGCTGAGAGTCCTGAGCCTGACGCCCGATGGCCCTGTCGCCGATGCCGCGCGCGACAATATCGCCAAGCTCGACGTCAAGATCGAACCGCAGGCCGACGTTAAGCCGAAGCCTAGCGCCAAGCCAAAATCCTGATCGGAGCAGATCAGGTCGATTGCGGGGTGATGCCACCCGAGCCCTCAAGGCCCGTCTGACTTTGTACCGTCTGATCGCCGATGGACACCCGGTTCCGGCCTCCCACCTTGGCGGCATGGAGAGCGGCATCGGCTGCGTTGAGCAGATGTTGCACGTCGGTGCGACCGGCTTCGGCCATGGCGACGCCGATGCTGACGGTGAAGACGATCGCCCGGTCCTCGCTGATGACGACCTGGGCGGCGATCCCCGCACGCAGTCGCTCGGCCATTCCCGTGGCGGCCGCGAGGACGGTCTCGGGCAGCAGGATGGCGAACTCCTCATCACCGAGCCGGCCGAAGAGATCGCTCGACCGGACCGTGCGAGCGAGATGATCGGCAAGCGCCCGCAACACGGCGTCGCCCCCCGCATGACCGAAGGTATCATTGACCTTCTTGAAGTGGTCCGCATCCAGCATCAACAAGCTGAGCGGCCTGCCATGTCGGATCGCACGATCCAGCTCCAGCTGGCCGCGCGCGATGAAACTACGCCGGTTGAGAGCACCGGTGAGGACATCCGTCGTCGCCAAGCGCAGCAGATCGCGTGCATCGCGACGGATTCGCCTGACCATCGGCCGGAAAATTGCGATCGCTTCGACCAGCAGGAACAGCAGAATCACCAGCAGCATGACCCACTCCAGCCACTGCAAGCTGGCCGATTGGCGTTCGCTGACCTTTTGGCGGATGCCGGCGACGGCATCGAGCCGCTTTGGCAAGGAGTCGCGGGCGATCGCGAAGAGCGGTCCCAATTCCGCAGGCAGCGATGGGTCCATGACCGGCAATGTGGCGATGCGCCGGGCACGGGCGGCATAGAGGGCGACTGTCCGATCCAATGGATCGGGTATGTCGAAATAGATCGCCTGCAACTCGGGCCAACTGGCGGCGGGCGAAAACAGCTTGGGATCGCCCTCGACCAACCGCCGATGCACGGTTTCGAACATCTCGACGGCGACCAGGAGGTCGTTTTTGGCGGAGGGATCGCCCAGGGCGTGCTGGGCTGCGAGGCTCGCGATGCGCTGCGACAGCATGCGCTGCTGGCCGCTCATGTCGATAACCGTCGCCGAGCCTTCATATTCCTGAAAAGCGCGATCGAGCGTCAGATGCGACGCGATGCAGAGCAGCGCGACAAGGCTGACGGCGAGGATGTAGCCGAACGTCAGGGTGCGTTCGGAAGGCTGAAACACAGAAAATGCCTCTTCAAAAATGTGCGTGTCACTTCCAGGGTACCGCGCTCGTCATTGACATCCGGTTAAGCGATACCGAGGCGTCAGAAGTCCAGATCGCTGTAATGCGGCGGCGGCGGGTTGCCAGGAATGTGATCGGCCAGCAGCGGCCGGAAGCTGGGCCGCGATTTGATGCGCGCATACCAATCCTTGGCGATCTCGTGATCGGCCCAGGGCACATCGCCGACATAGTCCAGTACCGAGATGTGAGCGGCGGCGGCGATGTCGGCCAGCGAGAAATGGTCGCCGGCCAACCAGCGCCGACGTTCGATCAGGAAGCTGATGTAATCCAGGTGGTAGTGGATATTGGCGTGCCCGGCACGGATCGCCGCCGAATTCGGCTGGCCGAGGCCGAGCATGCGCTTCATCATTTTTTCGCCGACCAGGTTTTCGGTCACTTCGCGATTCATCTTGATGTCGAACCACGCGATGACCCGGCGCACCTCCGCCCGGTCGGCGGGATCGATGCCGATCAGCAACCGCTCCCGATAGACCTCGTCCAGGTATTCGCAGATGACACCGCTATCGGCCAGCACCGTGCCGTCCGACTCGACCAGCACGGGCACCTCGGCCGCCGGGTTCATCTCCAGAAACTCCGGCCGCCGCTCCCACACCTTTTCGACCTTCATCTCGAAGTCCAGACCCTTCTCCTTGAGAACGATCCGAACCTTGCGGGAGAACGGCGAAAGCCACTGGTGAAACAGGGTGCGCATTGAGCCTTGGGATAAGAGTCGGCCGTCGCGACACGACAGCCTTAACTACCCCGACAGCGTGCCTAAACCTGCCCGGTCCCGTCAATGTCCATGGTGCGGCATGTTCATAGAGTGAGGGGCATCCGGCAGCGGTCAGTCGTCGCCGGCGCTGGCCAGCCGTTCCGGCGCCGCCACCGGATGCGCCAGGCGGCTCAGCATCTCCTTCGGCACGACCTGCCAGAAATGCCGGAGTTCCTGGCTCCAGTCATTGAGCAATTGCTCGGCGAACCGGGACTGGGTTTCGGCGACGTGCTCGCGGACCAGATCCTTCAGCACGCCTTCCCAATGCGCCGAGCCGACGCGGTTCCAGGTAATGGTCTCCGGGTTGGCATCGGTCGGGAAACCGTCGGCCGGATCGTAGATGAATGCCATGCCGCCGGTCATGCCGGCGCCGAAATTGGCGCCGACCGGGCCCAGGATCACGGCGGTGCCGCCGGTCATATACTCGCAGCCATTCGAGCCGCAGCCCTCGACCACGACATCCGCGCCGGAATTGCGCACCGCGAACCGCTCGCCCGCCTGGCCCGCGGCGAACAGCCGGCCTTCGGTGGCGCCATAAAGCACCGTATTGCCAATGATCGTGTTCTGGTTGGTGACCAGCGGGCTCGCGGTCATCGGCCGGACGACGATGGTGCCCCCGGACAGGCCCTTGCCGACATAGTCGTTGGCATCGCCGAAGACCTCCAGCTTGAGGCCGCGAACGGCGAAGGCGCCGAGCGACTGGCCGGCCGAGCCGCGCAGCCGCACGGTGATGTGGCCGGGTTGCAGCTCCGCCATGCCGAAGCGCCTTGTGATCATGGCGCTCATCCGCGTGCCGATCGCCCGCTGGGTGTTCCGCACGTTGTAGGTGAGCTGCATCTTCTCGCCGACATCGAACAGCGCCTTGGCATCCTTGATCATCTGGGCGTCGAGGGTATCCGGCACCTCGTTGCGGCCTTCCAGCGTGCAATAACGCGGATAGTCGCCCGGGTCCGCCTGGGACAGGATCGGGTTGAGGTCCAGATCGTCGAGATGGTTCGAGCCGCGGTTGATCTGCGCCAGAAGATCGGTCCGGCCGATCACCTCGTTCAGCGACCGAGCCCCCAGCGAGGCCAGGATCTCGCGCACCTCCTCGGCGACGAAGCTGAACAGGTTCACGACCTTTTCGGGCGTGCCCTCAAACTTGGCGCGCAAGGCCGGATCCTGCGTACAGATGCCGACCGGACAGGTGTTCGAATGGCATTGGCGGACCAGGATGCAGCCCATGGCAACCAGCGAGGCGGTGCCGAGGCCGTATTCCTCGGCGCCGAGAATGGCGGCGACGACGACGTCGCGACCGGTCTTGATGCCGCCATCGGTGCGCAGCCGGATGCGGTGCCGTAGCCGGTTCAGCACCAACACCTGATGCACCTCGGACAGGCCCATCTCCCAGGGGATACCGGCATATTTGATCGAACTCTGCGGACTGGCGCCGGTCCCGCCATTATGGCCGGAGATCAGGATGATATCCGCCTTGGCCTTGGCGACGCCGGCGGCGATCGTGCCGATGCCCGACCGCGCCACCAGCTTCACGCAGACCTTGGCATCGGGGTTGATCTGCTTCAGATCGTAGATCAGCTGGGCCAGATCCTCGATCGAATAGATGTCGTGATGCGGCGGCGGCGACACCAGGGTGACGCCCTCGGTAGAGTGGCGCAGGCGCGCAATCATGCTGTCGACCTTGAAGCCCGGCAGCTGGCCGCCCTCGCCCGGCTTGGCGCCTTGGGCGACCTTGATCTCCAATTCGCGGCAATTGGTGAGGTATTCGGCGGTCACGCCGAACCGGCCCGAGGCGACCTGCTTGATCGCCGAGCTTGCATTGTCGCCGTTCTGGCGTGGCCGATAGCGCGCCGGATCCTCGCCGCCCTCCCCGCTATCCGATTTGGCACCGATCCGGTTCATCGCGATCGACAGCGTCTCATGCGCCTCGGGACCAAGCGCCCCCAGCGAGATGCCGGGTGCGACCAGGCGCTTGCGGATCTCGGTGATGGACTCGACCTCGTCGATCGAGACCGGCTCCCGCTTGGTGGTAAAGCCCAGGAGGTCGCGCAGGTTGAGCGGCGGCTCGCGGCGGACCGCCTCGCTGTATTTGCGGAAGGTGGCATAGCTGTCGGTCGCGACCGCGGTCTGCAAGATGTGAATCAGGCTGCCGTCGAGCGCGTGCTTCTCGCCGTTGCGCCGATAGCGGTAATAGCCGCCGACCGGCAGCGCCACGAAGTCCTGGGAAAAGCCCAGCTTGTGGATCTCCAGCACCTTCAACTGGATGCCCTGCAACCCGATACCGGAGATCTTCGAGGTCATGCCGGGGAAGAACTCGGCGACCAGCGAGCGCGACAGGCCGAGCGCTTCGAAATTATAGGCGCCGCGGTACGAGGAGATGACCGAGATACCCATCTTGGACATGATCTTCAGCAGCCCGTCATCGACCGCCTTTTTGAAACGCGCCAGCGCCTGTTCCAGAGTGACGCCGGGCAGCAAGCCGCGGCGATGCCGGTCGGCGATGGTTTCCTGCGCCAGATAGGCGTTGACCGTGGTGGCGCCGACGCCGATCAGCACCGCGAAGTAGTGCACATCGAGGCATTCGGCCGAGCGCACGGTGAGCGAAGTGAAGGTGCGCAGCTGTTGGCGCACCAGATGGCTGTGCACGGCACCGGTGGCGAGGATCATCGGGATGCCGCAGCGCCCGGCCGAGACCGCCTGGTCGGACAGGATGACATGGGTACAGCCACCGCGCACCGCGTCCTCGGCCTCCAGCCGGATCCGGCGGATCGCCTCGCGCAACGCCGAGCCCGCATCCGAGGCCCCTTCCTCGGGCACCGGAAAGGTGCAGTTGATCTCGACCGCGGTCTTCGCCATGTAGGCTCGCATCGCAGCGAATTCGCCGTTGGTCAGCACCGGCGAGGCGAGCTGCAGCAGCCTGGTCTGACTATCGCTCTCTTCCAGGATATTGCCGAGATTGCCGAGCCGCGTTGTCAGCGTCATGACCCGCCGTTCGCGCAGGCTGTCGATCGGCGGGTTGGTGACCTGGCTGAAGTTCTGGCGGAAGAAATGATGCAGCGGCCGATAGCGGTCGGACAGCACGGCGAGCGGCGTGTCGTCGCCCATCGAGCCGACCGCTTCCTTGCCGTCTTCGATCATCGGCTGGAGGATCAGTTCCAGTTCTTCGAGCGTCCAGCCGACGGAGACCTGGCGGCGGCGCAGCATCTCGCGGTCCAGCTCCGCCGCTTCGGAGCCGCCGGATTTCTGGATCAGGCTGTCCAGCACGGTTATCCGCTTCACCCATTCGCTGAACGGTTGGCTGCCGGCCAGCATGTCCTTGATCTCGCGGTCGCGGTACAGCTTGCCGGCGGCGAGATCGACGCCGATCATCTGCCCCGGCCCCAACCGACCCTTTTCGACGACCTCGGTCTCGTTGACCCGGACCATGCCGGTCTCCGAGCCGACCGCCAGGATGCCATCGGCGGTGACGGTGTAGCGCATCGGCCGCAACCCGTTGCGATCCATCCCGGCCAGGACCCAGCGGCCGTCGGTCATGGCGAGGGCGGCGGGACCGTCCCAGGGCTCCATGACAGAGTTGCAATAGCTGTAGAGATCGCGATGCGCCTGCGGCATCGACGGGCTGTTCGAATAGGCCTCGGGCACCATCAGGGCCTTGGTCATCGGCAGGTTGCGGCCGCTGCGCAACAACACCTCGAAGACGTTGTCGAGGGCGGCCGAATCCGATCCGCTGGCCTGGACGACCGGCTTCAGATCGTCCGCATGCGGCCCGAACACATCGGCCGCCATCCGCGTCTCGTGGCTTTTCATCCAGTTGAGGTTGCCACGCAGCGTGTTGATCTCGCCGTTATGCGCCAGGATGCGAAACGGCTGGGCCAGCGGCCAGGTCGGAAAGGTGTTGGTCGAATATCGCTGATGGAAGATGGCGAAGGCCGAGATGAACCGCTCGTCCAGCAGATCCGGATAGAACGAGGTGAGCTGCTCCGCCAGGAACATGCCCTTGTAGATCAGCGAGTTGGAGCTCAACGAGCAGATATAGAAATCTCGGATCTGGTCGGCGATCACGCGCTTTTCGATCCGCCGGCGCAGCACGTAGAGATCTCGCTCGAACCGGTCGGCCGGCACGCCGCGGGTATTGGCGATCATGATCTGCTCGATCTCGGGCCGGGTCGCGTTGGCCTTTTCACCGATGATGTCGATGTTCACCGGCACCTGCCGCCAGCCATAGATCGCATAGCCAAAATTCAGGATCTCGGTCTCGACCACGGTGCGGCAGCGCTCCTGCCCATCGAGGTCGGTGCGCGGCAGGAACACCATGCCGATCGCCAGCGGGGCGCCGGCCGCGTCATTGCCGTGATGCGCGATATGGGCGCGGAAGAACGCCTCGGGGATCTGCACATGGATGCCAGCGCCATCGCCGGTCTTGCCATCCGCATCGACCGCGCCGCGATGCCAAACCGATTTCAGCGCGCCGATCGCCGCCTCGACCACCTGACGGCGCGGCTTGCCGTCGATGGAAGCCACCAAGCCGACACCGCAGGCGTCGTGCTCGTCGGCCGGATCATAGAGGCCGCCCTCGGTGAGACGCCGCGCGTTGTCCCGCCACTCGGCGGCGAAACGCTCGCCGCCATCCAGAGAGGATAGGTTGTGAGGATCATGGGTCATAAGCGGGCTCCCGAGGCGGCGGGGTGAATCGGTGGTCGAGTAAATTATTCGGCGGCGATCGACGGCGCGGTACCGGCGGCGACCTTGGCGGCGAGATATGTCGCCATCGCATCGGCGGCGTCGCGCCCATCGCGCACCGCCCAGACGACCAGGGATGCGCCGCGCACGATATCGCCGGCGGCGAACACGCCATCGACCGAGGTCATCATGCTGCGATGGTCGACCTTGACCGTCCCCCAGCGGCTGACCGAGAGACCCGGTGCGCCGAACAAGGTCGGCACGTCCTCGGGATCGAAGCCCAAAGCAAGGATGACCAGATCGGCGTCGAGGGCGAACTGGCTGTCCTCGACCTCGCGCGGGATCTGCCGGCCGGTGCTGTCGGCGACCCCCAGATGGATGCGCCCGGCGCGCACTTGACGCACCGACCCGTCGCCCAGGAGCGCCTGGGGAGCGGCCAGCCAGACGAACTCGACCCCCTCCTCCTCGGCATGATGCACCTCGCGCTGGGAGCCGGGCATGTTCTGTTTGTTGCGGCGATACAGGCATTTCACCGACCGCGCGCCCTGGCGGATGGCGGTGCGTACGCAATCCATCGCCGTATCGCCGCCGCCGATCACGACAACGGTCTTGCCGGCGGCATCGAGCGTGCCGTCCTCGAATTCAGGCACCGTATCGCCCAGGCCCTTGCGGTTGCTGGCGGTGAGATAGGTCAACGCCGCCACGATGTTGTCGAGGCCGACACCAGGAACCGTCAGCGGCCGGGCCTTATAGACGCCAGTCGCGATCAGCACGGCGTCATGGCGCTGCCGCAACTCCTCCAAGCTGGCATCTCGGCCAATCTCGAAGTTACCGTGAAACTGGATGCCACCCGCGACCAGCAGGGCCTCGCGGCGCTGCACGATGGATTTCTCCAGCTTGAAATTGGGGATGCCATAGATCATCAACCCGCCGGCCCGGTCGTAGCGGTCATAGACATGCACCTGGTAGCCGCGCCGGCGCAGCTGCTCGGCGGCGGCAAGGCCGGCCGGCCCGGCACCGATGATGCCGACGGATTGCGACAGCTCGCGAAGCGGCGTCGGCGGCTTGACCCAGCCTTGCTCCCACGCGGTGTCGGTGATGTATTTCTCGACCGAGCCAATGCTGACCGATTCAAACCCCTTCTCGATCACGCAATTGCCTTCGCACAGGCGATCCTGCGGGCAGATCCGGCCACAGATCTCCGGGAAGTTGTTGGTCGCCGACGAGATCTCGTAGGCTTCTTCCAGCCGGCCCTCGGCGGTCAGCATCAGCCAGTCCGGGATGTTGTTCGAGAGTGGGCAATGCACTTGGCAGAACGGAATACCGCATTGCGAGCAGCGCGATGCCTGCTGCTGCGCCGCGGCCGGATCGAACTCCGCGTAGATCTCGCCGAAATCCTGGCGGCGCGTCTCGGCCAGACGCTTCTCCGGCATCGCCTTCCCGATGGTGGTGAATTTGAGAAGCTGCTGCTGTGCCATGATAACCTCGGGAGAACCTCGGACAGGAGGGCGAGCCGGAGGAAATCGACCACCGGGAAAACGCGATATAGTCAGGCAATCCGGCCGATTCCAACAGAAAAACAACGTAAAGTACCAATTCGGTCCTATTTTTTGCAGGTCGCGGCTCAAGAGCCACAAAGAGTGCCAATTTTCCGGGCAATATTGGCCACATAGTTCCGAAATGGTACTATGGACAGAAAATTGCTGTTATCGCTTGCCAGGCATTCGTTCTGCGTCGTCCGACCTTCAGATCGGCTGGCCGCCAACCACCTTGCGTAACGCGTCCACCGCCTCGCGCACCGAGGCGAGCGCCGGATCGATCGCAAGCGCCGCCTCGAATGCCTTCAGGGCAGCCGGCTTGTTGTCCAGCGCCAGATAAATCTGGCCGAGCCCGGATAGGGCGCCGAAATGCCGGGGCTCCAACGCCAGAACATGCTGGATCTGAGTGACCGATGCACTGAAATCGCCGCGCAAAAAGCTGACGGTCGCCTGCTTGTTCCACGCTTCGGCGAAATCGGGATCGGCGGCGACGGCCGCGGCGAAGGCGGCATCCGCCGCCGGCAGATCGTCATGAGCGAGCGCCACCATGCCCAGCCGCAGCGGCGCGGCCGCTTCCGGCCGATCCGGTTCCGCCCAGATCAGCCAGATCCGCTGCTCCAGATCATGCGCCGCATCAGGGGCGGGATTGGCCTTGAGCGCTGCGAACAGCGCATCCAGCCGCTTGTCATGCTGCGACGCCTCGGCGCCAGGCGCTATCCCGAGCGAGGCACAGAGCAGGAGAGCGATGACCAGATGGCGCATGCCATCAACTATGGTGCGCCGGCCAGGGTCTGACCAGTATTTGGACACGCCCCCTATCGCGCTAATAACGGCGCCGAGGCTCATTCAGCGTGGTCGGACAGTACGAAACGTGCTAAACGCCCCGCCTTGTTTAGCTGGGGCCTTGTCCAGCTGGGCGTCCTTGCCATGCGGTTGCCCGAGCCGCGGCCGAAAGGCCCGTCACCAGAGTTCGTTCCGACCGTGAACCAACCCATCACAGATCTGTCCGTTGTCATTCCGGTGCGCAACGAAGCCGAGAACATCGCACCGTTGGTAGCGGAGATCGCCGCGGCGCTGGCCGGCGGCCCCGGCTACGAGATCATCTATGTCGATGACGGCAGCACCGACGAGACGGCGGCGCGCGTTCGCGGCCTGATGACGGCGCATCCGACGTTGCGCCTGCTTCGCCACGACCAGAGTTATGGCCAAAGCACGGCGGTCCGCACCGGCGTCAAGGCGGCGGCGGCGCGCTGGATCGCGACGCTGGACGGCGACGGCCAGAACGATCCGGCCGATATCCCCGCCTTGTGGCGCATGGCGATGGAAGTCGGCGGCGGCGGTGCGGCGGCAGCCGCCACTCCGGGGGATCTGCCGTTGCTGATCGCGGGCCACCGGGCAAAGCGGCGCGATACGGCGATCAAACGGCTCTCCTCGCGCATCGCCAACCGGGTGCGCGCCCGGCTGTTGGGCGACGCCACGCCGGATACCGGCTGCGGCCTCAAGCTGTTCCGTCGCGACACGTTTTTGGACCTGCCGTATTTCGACCATATGCATCGTTTTCTGCCAGCCCTGGTGATCCGCGCCGGCGGCCGCGTCGTCTCGGTACGGGTCAACCATCGGCCGCGCGAACGGGGTCATTCCAATTACGGCACGATGGACCGGCTCTGGGTCGGCATCACCGATATCATCGGCGTGATGTGGCTGCAGCGCCGGGCGAAACGCCCGATCGTTCGCCCGGACTAAGCAGGCCTAGATCGCCGCCAGCCCTGCCGGTCGCGGACCGCCGGTCGCCCAATCCAGCAATTCCACCGTATGCACGACCGGCAGCCCCGTGCCGGAAGCGATCTGCGTCATGCAGCCGATATTGCCGGCGGCGATAAGGTCGGGTCGCACAGAGGCGATTTGCTCGACCTTGCGATCGCGCAACTGGGTCGCCAGCGCCGGCTGCAGCAGATTATAAGTGCCGGCCGAGCCACAGCAGAGATGCCCGTCGGGGACATCCCTAACGATGAACCCCGCCGCGGCGAGCAGCGACTTCGGCTCGGTGCGGATGCCCTGGCCGTGCTGCATCGAGCAGGCCGAATGATAGGCGACCGTGGCACCGGTCGGTGCCGCGGGGGGCCGCAAACCCAATTCGGCCATCACCTCGGTCACGTCGCGGGCGAGCGCCGCCACACGCGCGGCCTTGACGGCATAGGCCGGATCCTCGCGCAGCATGAAGCCGTAATCCTTAAGCGTGGTGCCACAGCCCGAGGCGTTGACGATGATCGCGTCGAGGCCGGCGCCATCCGCCTCCCGGCACCAGGCATCGATATTCGCCCGCGCCGATGCCAGGGCCGGCGCCTCGCGCCCCATGTGATGGACCAGCGATCCGCAACAGCCCGCCCCCTTGGCGATCACGACCTCGCAACCATGCCGGGTCAGCAGGCGGATCGTCGCCTCGTTGATCTGCGGCGCCAAGACCTGCTGGGCACAGCCGCTGAGCAGCGCCACCCGCCGCCGCCGCACGCCCTCCGCGGCGAACACCTGCGGCCGGTCGACCGGTGAAGGCGGGGCCAACCGTTTCGGCGCCATTCCGACCAGCGTCTTCAGCCGGCCGGGCAGCAACGCCCGGAACGGCCGTGCCATCCAGGCGCCGAGCAGCGCCACACGGAACAGGCCGGGCCGCGGCAACAACCCGGCGAGAAGGTCGCGCAGCAAGCGTTCCGGCCAAGGTCGCCGATGGGTCTTCTCGATATGCACCCGGGCATGATCGACCAGATGCATGTAATTGACCCCGGACGGGCAGGTCGTCATGCAGGACAGGCAGGACAGGCAGCGGTCGATATGCTTCACCACCTGGGGTGTCGCCGGCTTCGACTGCTCCAGCATGTCCTTGATCAGGTAGATCCGGCCGCGCGGGCTATCGAGTTCGTCGCCGAGCAGCACATAGGTCGGACAGGTCGCGGTGCAGAAGCCGCAATGCACACAGCTGCGCAGGATCGCCTCGGACGACCTTGTCGCCGGATCGGCCAGTTGCGCCAGGCTGAAATGGGTCTGCATCGGGCGTCAGGTCCCCGGATAGAGACGACCGGGATTCAACACCCCGGCCGGATCGAAACTGTCTTTGATCCGCCGCGTCAAGGCGGCAAGGGCGGGCTCCTGCGGCTGAAACACCGGCACCGCGCCGCGCAGCGCGTCGGGTGCCCGGACCAGGGTGGCGTAACCGGCGCCGAGCCCCGCCAACACCCGGCGCACCCGTGCCGCACCGCCATCGAGTTCGGCCTCCGGCGGCAGAGCCAGCCAGACCAGGCCGCCGGCCCAATCGAGAAAATACCGCGCGTCATCCACCGCCAGCCCACGTAGCAGGGCGGGCACCAGGCTGGGCGGGATCGACAGGCGCCAGACGACCGATTGCCGGTCGGCGCTAAATGGATCGGCGGCGAACGGGCCGACATCGGCGAGCCAGCGCCACAGGGCGGCGGAATTGTGACTGTGCAGTTCGTCCACCTCGACACCTGGCCCGATATCGGCAGCCAGCGCCGAAGCCCGGAACAGGACGGAAGGGCCCGGCCCCTCGACCCGCAACGCGGTGACCGACCGGCCGCCCCCGGCGACCCGGCCGACCGGCGCACGCGCGGCGATCGGTGCCGGCAGAAACGCCGCGCCGGAAACCTCATGCGGGGTCGCCAGCGCGCGGGTCAACGCATCAACCGCGGCGGCACAGTCGAGGCCGAAGATCAGGACGGTCCGAGTCTTCTCCGGCCGGGGCAGCACCTTGACGGTGACCTCGGCCAAGACCGCCAGCGTGCCGAACGAACCGGTCATCAGCTTCGAGAGATCGTAGCCGGTAACGTTCTTGACGACCCGGCCGCCCGACTTGAACACTTCCGCCCGGCCACTGACGGCGGTGAAGCCCAGCACATGGTCGCGCGCGGCCCCCGACTGGATGCGCCGCGGCCCGGCGAGGTTACAGGCAACCACGCCACCGATGGTGGGGCCCCCGCCCAGCAGCCCTTCACCCCCCAGCAACGGCGCCAGATCGGCCGGTTCGAACGCCAGATGCTGGCCATTCGCCGCCAGTAGGGCCTCGATCTCGGCGAGCGGTGTGCCCGCCGCGGCGGTCAACACCAGCTCGTCAGGCTCGTAAAGCGTCACACCGGACAACCGGTTGAGCACCAGCGTGTGAGCCGCCTGCACCGGATGGCCGAAGCCCCGTTTGGTGCCGTGACCGACGATTTCCATCGGCACGCGCTCGGCCACCGCCTCGGCGACGGCGTCGCAGAGCTGTTGTGGAGTCTCGGGTTGAATAAGCGTCACGGCTGCCACTGGCTAACTGTTAGAAGCGCGGCAGGTCCGGGAACGGCAGCGCCCCGTGATGGATATGCATGCGGCCCAGCTCGGCGCAGCGGCGCAGTTCCGGAAACACCTTGCCAGGGTTCAGCAGATGTTGCGGATCGAAGGCGCATTTGACGCGCATCTGGTGGTCGAGATCGATGTCGTTGAACATCGTGCCCATCAGGTCGCGCTTCTCGACGCCGACGCCATGTTCGCCGGTCAGCACACCGCCGACTTCGACGCAGAGCCGCAGGATATCGCTGCCGAATGCCTCCGCCTTGTCCAACTCGCCGGGCTGGTTCGCATCGTAGAGGATCAACGGATGCAGGTTGCCGTCGCCCGCGTGGAAGACGTTGGCGACGCGTAGCCCGTAATGGAGCGACAATTCGGTCATCTTGCGCAGCACCAGCGGCAGGGTCCGCCGCGGGATCGTGCCGTCCATGCAATAATAATCCGGCGAGATGCGGCCGACCGCCGGGAACGCCGCCTTGCGCCCGGCCCAGAAGCCCAGCCGCTCTTCCTCGCTGGCGCTGATCCGGCACGAGGTGGCGCCGCTCGCAGCCGCGATCTCGGTCAACCGCTCCATCAGATGGTCGATCTCGACCATCGGACCATCCAGCTCGACGATCAGCAAGGCCGCGACGTCGAGCGGATAGCCGACCTTGACAAAGGCCTCCGCCGCCTGGATCGCCAGTTGATCCATCATCTCCATGCCGGCCGGGATGATTCCGGCGCCGATCACCCGGGCGACGCAATTGCCGGCCGCCTCGCTCGATGGAAAGCCCAGCATCATCGCCTTCAGATTGGCCGGCCGGGGCAAGATGCGCACCGTCACCTCGGTGATGACGCCCAGCAGCCCCTCCGACCCGGTGACGACGCCCAGCAGGTCGTAGCCCTCGCTGTCGAGTTGCTTGCCGCCCAGCCGGATCACGTCGCCGTTCATCAGCACCAGTTCGACACCCAGCACGTTGTTGGTGGTGAGACCGTATTTCAAGCAATGCACGCCGCCGGAATTCTCGGCGACATTGCCGCCGATGGTGCAGGCGATCTGGCTCGACGGATCCGGCGCGTAATAGAACCCCTCGGCCTCGACGGCGCGGGTGATGCCCAGATTGGTGACGCCCGGCTGCACCACGGCGCAGCGATTGGCGTAATCCACCTCCAGCACGCGGTTGAGCTTGCCCATCCCGAGGGTGATGGCATCGGCCAGCGGCAGGGCACCACCGGACAGCGACGTGCCGGCGCCACGCGGCACGATCTTCACACCCTCGGCGTCGCAATAGCGCAGCACCGCCGATACCTCGGCGGTCGTGCGGGGCAAGACCACGATCAGCGGGATTTGACGATACGCGGTCAGCCCGTCGCTTTCATAAACCCGTCGCTCGTCCTCGTCGGCGATGACTGATTCCGGGGGCAAGATCCGCCGCAAGGCGGTCGCGATCTCGCGCCGACGGGAAATGATGTGAGCGTCTGGAACCGGCATCCGCATGGGCGGCGCGTCCCCCTTCTACCGATCTTATCCCTTTTGCGTCAGCGATCGATGCTGCGTCCGGGTTCTAGATCAGAAGCATGGGTGCTGGCGTTCCGACCCGCAACCACCAATAACGCCCCGAACGCCGAGCGGCGGTCGGGGATGTTTTGCGTTTAAGTCCGGATTGCGGCGCGCGAGACCCGGATCAACCTAACCGGGGCCGGGATTAACCAGGGTCGGGATCGGGTCAGCCCTGGCGCGCCTTGAAGCGCGGGTTCGCCTTGTTGATGACGTAGACTCGGCCCTTACGCCGAATGACGCGGCAGTTCTTGTCGCGCTTCTTCAGCGACTTCAGCGAGTTGACGACCTTCATGACAGAACCTTGGCGACAGAAATAGAGACGGGCGACGAGAAGGCGCGGAACCTATGCCGAGGGCGGCTCGCCTGTCAACGATAAGCTTGCGTCGATCCTCAATGCAGCGCGGCACTCTTGGTCGAGAGCGCGTAAAACCGCATGACGCCCAGCGCCTTCGCATTGAGCGCGTTCAGCCGGTAGATCCACAGCTCCGCCTCATCCATCAGCGCCAGCATCTCGGGTTTGGGCAGCTTACGCAGATTGACGTTGCGAATGAGGTTGCCCCATCCCTGAACGATCTGGCCGCGGTATTGATCGCTGATATCTTCGACGATACGGACATCGAAGCCGGCGGTCTTCATTCCCGCCTCATATTGAGCCCGGGTCCAGAGGTGCGGCACGACCCGTTCGACCGTCTTCCATGCCTTGAGGGTCAGGTCCTTCTCGCCGCCATCCAACAGCACATAATCGGTGAACGCGAAATTGCCGCGCGCCTTGAGGCCGTTCTTCAGCGTCGCCAGAAACTTGTCCTTATTCTCGACACCGAACAGCAATTGCTGAGCGAAGGCACAATCGAAGGCACCGGCCCGCAGTTCCAGCGCTTCAGGATCATAGGCGGTGACCGGCGCCTTTTTGGCCATGCCGGCATCGACCGACATGGCGAGGCCGCGTTCCGCGATCGCCGCGATCCGTTCGCGCGCTGTAATATAGATGTCGAAGGTACTGGAGATCAGCCGCGCCGGGCCACCGAGGCCGCCGGACAGATCCAGCATGCTCATCGCGGGATTGCAGCCGAACGGCTTCACGATGTTGAGAACGTGGTCCGGGCCGCCCGGCTCGAGGAAGCCGGGGCCCCATAGCATTTGCGAGATCGCCAGCCGGTCGACCTGTTGCGACAATGGCACAGCAGGCCGCGTCGGCTCGGCAACGTCCGCCGGCGGTTCGGCCGACTCGGCCAGATCGGCGCCTTCCCACCACGCGTGAAGTCGCCGGCGCCAGGGAGAGGCGGCCCGTTCCGATTGGCTGCCCTGAGCTACGGCCATCATCTCCTCGGTCATCCACAAGAAAGCGGCCAACGAGCCGTTCCTAAGATCCTTTGAGGACCTTGGATGGAAATCTGCCGAAAAACGATGAATAAAACACTAAACCGTTGGCATACCTGCTCCGCTGCTCAGCAGGGTTTCCACGGTTACTTGCACATCGAGCGCCTCCGACAGGGTGGGCAGATGATGGGGCCGCCCTTCGATCAGTGCCGCCAGACCATCAAGCTGCAAGGCCGCCGCGCGCTGCCGCAGATCACCCTCACCCAGATCGAGCGGCACCCAGCCGGCCGCCATGCGGCGCTCGACGCCGATCCAATCCCGGATCCGCAACGCACCGCCGGCCGCCTCGATCACGCAGGTATTCTCATCGATCTCGGTGTGCCAACCACCGACGCCACCGGTCAAGCGAAGCGGCACCTCACCGGCGGTGAGCCGCGCCTCGAGAGCGGTCTCGGCGGTCTCGCCATCCGAGGGATACGCCACGTGACCGTCGAGCACGGTCAGCGGTCCGCCGAGGCGGCGGGCGAGGAACAGGAAATGCGAGACCACCTCGCGCACGAAACCGCCCTCGCCCCGGCGGCCGAGCCAGGGTGCCGCCGCCTCCTGCCACTGGCGCGGCCAGGCGGCGAAGCCAACCTCGACGTCGATCGATCGGATCGGCCCCAACGCCGCGAGGTCGGCGAGGAGCGCCGTCACCCCGATGGAACTCGCGAACGGAAAGTTGACCGCGGCGCGCTGGCCTTCGGCTGTGGCACGGGCGACCAGCCGGCGGGACTGCCCGGCATCGACCGACAGCGGCTTTTCACACAAGGCGGCGCGGCCGGCATCGAATGCCCGATCCAGATGCTCGATATGGCTGCGCGGCGGCGAGGCGATATACACCGCATCCAGCCCGAGCAAGCCAATCAGGTCGGCGGCGCTCTCCAACAGCGGAATGCCCGGATATGTCGTGGCGAATATCGTCCGCGCGTCCGCCGACGGATCCCAGGCGCCGGCGACGCGAAACCCGGGATGGGTGGTGAGGCTCCCCAGCATGCGCCGCCCCATGATACCGAGGCCGATCACTCCGATGGACAGCATGATTCAATCCGTAGGTCGCCGACCCGTGAGCGGGTCGCCCGCACCCTAGAACCAATTTTGGTCGAGCGAAATCGGCCCAACGGAATTGCCCTAAACGAAATTAACCGGCCGGCGTCAGCCTACCCGCTGCAACAGATCATCGAGTTCCGGCTGATCGGTTCCGGCCGCCGACGGTTGCCTGCCAAGATTGCGCCAGGGCGGTAGGAAGAGAGTCGCCACCGTCCCTTCGCCCACCGCGCTTTTGAGATCGAGCCGGCCGCCATGCAGCTTGACCTGCGCGTTGGTGATGGCAAGCCCGAGGCCGGTACCGCCATATTTCCGCGCCATCTGACCCTCGACCTGGCGGAACGGCTCCAAAACCAAGTTGAGGTCGGCTTCATCGATCCCGATGCCGGTATCCGCGACCGCGATGCCGATCCAGCCCGGCCCTGGACTATGCGGCCCTTGACTGTCTGGCCCTTCGATCGCCGCCTTGATCGTCACCCGCCCCCCGGCCGGCGTGAATTTCACCGCGTTCGACAGCAGATTCAGCACCATCTGACGCAGCTTCAATCCATCGGCGCGGATCGTCGGCAAGCCGTCCGCGAAGGCGGCGTCGATCGAGATCGATGCCTCCGCCGCGCGCGGCACCATCACCGTCAATTGGCTGCGGATGACGGCGACGAGATCGATCTCCTCCTCCTTCAGCTCTTCCCGGCCGGCCTCGATTTTCGAAAGATCGAGCACGCCGCTGATGATCTCAAGCAGAAGCGAGCCGCTGTAATGGATGTCGCCGACATATTCCCGCTGCTTGTCATTGACCGAGCCGAAGATCTCCAGCCGAAGCAACTCAGCGAAACCGATGATCGCGTTCAGCGGTGTGCGCAACTCGTGGCTCATATTGGCGAGAAACCGACTCTTCGCCAAATTGGCGACTTCGGCTTTGTCGCGCGCGACCGCCAGATCCGCGGCCAAGGCAGCGAGATGATCGGCCTGCGCCTGCAACTGCGACCGCGCGCTCTCCGATTCCAGGATCGCCCGGTTGAGCGCTTCCTGATTGGCGCGCAATACCGCCTCCTGGCGCTTCATCTGCGTGATGTCGGTTCGGATCCCGACGCTGCCGCCATCCGCAGTCAAACGATCCGAACTCAACAGCCACCGGTCGTCGCCCATCGCTTGCTCGACACCCACCGGATAGCGGCGATGGCTCTCCATCGTCCTGGTAACCTCCGCCTCGACATTGTCGCCGATCATCTCGCTATCGCCCGTCACGAACCCCAGCCTGACGATCTGTTCGAAGGTGATGCCCGGTCGGAAGTGTCTTGACGATCGGGGATGCATCTCTCGGTATTTTTGATTGCAGAATACCAGCCGATCATGGCGATCGAACAACACGAAGCCGTCGCTGATGCTGGCGACGGCATTCGCCAAGATGAGCCGGGAACGACGCTCCCGGCGGATCAGAACGATCAGGCAGACCGCGAACAGGCCGATCGCCAGCGCCGATACCACGAAGGTTTCTATATCGCTGCGCCACTCGCCCCGCCAATCCCGTAGGGCCGTGTCCCGCTCGATGCTGGCGCGGATGACAAGCCGGTGCCCTGGAACCGACCTCAAGCCAACGATACCGGCGGAGTTGTCCGTCAGGCTAAGACCGTCGCCGATATGTTGTGTGGGCCGCAGCTGATCCGTTCGGTCCGGGCTCGCCGCTTCGATGCCTGGATTCTCCATCGGTTCGGCGACCCGCTGGCCAATCAGCCGCGCATCGACGGGATCGCTGGCGAACAACACACCATCCGATCCGACCAGCGCCAATTCCGCGGCCGGCGATGAATTGAACGAACTCAATAAACGGGCAAAGGCGGCGATCGGCATATCGGCCACGATGAAGCCATGCAGTGCGCCGGCGACGAAGGGCCGCCCGATCAGAATGGACCAGCTGTCGATCGACCCAGCAGGCGAACCAGCCACGGGGCCGGAATATTCGGGATGGCTGATAAACAGAGCGGGAGACGGGTCCCGCTGATAGGTCCGGAAGAACTCTCGGTCGGCGAACGGGGCCGCGGCATCGCCATCGGGCGCGGCCCCGCCGATCCGATGGCCGCCGCCATCCACGACGAAGACACTGCGCACGCCAAGAATACCGGGGTTGAACGCGCTGACGATCGTGTCGACCGCGGCATCGTCCAGCGCTCCACGCAGCACCGTCGGCTGGAGCAATCTGGCAACGCCCTGCACCATCCCGTCAACGGCGGCGATGGAGCGGGAGGTGCCGATTTGCGCCGTTCGGGTCAGGCTAGCAGCCGTTTCATGCGCCGCCGCGAGGGCGGCCTCGCGGCCGGAATATGCCGAGACGGCGAAGAGGCCAGCCAGGCAAGCGATCGCCAGTATACAGACGCAGATCACCGATGCTTCGAGACCAACGCGACGGTACCACGAAATGCCTCTGACCGCGCTCAAGACCCCTCCGACAGTCTGTCGGCGCGAGATGCCTCGACAGGCCAGTGACCGCGGCACGTCGCCCCGCGGATGCCGCCACTACACAAGCATTTACTTAACAAAGCGTAATAACAAGGCCGTCGAGGGAAGCGAGAGCCGCGCCACCCATTTCGATGCCGTGGAAATGCCTCATTCGCCGGTCAATAACCTGCGGACAGGATGAGGGGGAGTGCTAAAGTCGAGGCACGAAAGCTCTTCTCGCAACGGCGGCGGCGGTACGGTACCGGATCGCCGGGGATGGATCATGTCAGTCGAGATCGCCGGCACCGCCGGCTCACGCGATCGGCCGCTTCTGGCGGCACCAGGCGGCACCGCCGACAATCCCATGCTGGGAATCCTGCTGACGCTCGTCGCCATGGCCGTCTTCTCGTGCATGGACGCGATCTCCAAGCATCTGACCGAGCATCTGCCGGTCATGGAGGTCGGCTGGGCGCGGTATCTCATCTGCGTGCTGCTGCTGTTGCCGAGCGTTGCGCGCGGCCGTTTCCGAACGCTGCATTCGGCCGTCCCGAGGCTGCAGGTGTTGCGGGCGCTGGGCATGGCCGGCTCATCGGTCTTCTTCATCATGGCGGTGGCGCAATTGCCGCTGGCGGAAGCGACCTCGATCGGCTTTGTCTCACCGCTCTTTATCACCGCCCTGTCGGTACCGTTTCTGGGCGAAAAAGTCGGCATCCGGCGCTGGTCGGCGATCGTCGTTGGGCTGATCGGCGTCACCATCGTGGTGCGTCCCGGCTCCAGCGCCTTCGATCCGGCGGCGCTGCTGCCGCTCGCCTCCGCCGCCAGTTGGGCGGTCGGGATCATCCTCACGCGCAAGATGAGCAGCAGCGACACCACGCTCACCACCCTGACCTATACCAACCTGGTCGGGCTGGTGATCTGCACCGCGATCATCCCGGCGATCTGGGTAACGCCGGGCCTCGACGACGCGCTGCTTTTCCTGATCGCAGGAACGCTGAGCGCCGTCGGGCAGTGGCTGCTCATCACGGCCTATCGGCGTGCCGCCACATCGACCTTGGCACCCTTCCAGTACAGCCAGCTGCTGTGGTCGACGGCACTCGGCTTCGTCTTCTTCGGCTCGGCACCGGATGCGGTGACCTGGGCCGGCGCCGCGATCATCGTCGCGAGCGGGGCCTATACCGTGCACCGCGAGCATGTGCTGCACCGTGCCGCAAGTGCCGTGAGACCTTGAGGATGTGCCGGAAGCGGATCTGGGCGGCGACCTTCTGCGCGCCTCGCTTCAGTCTTGACAATACCATTTGGATCATATCAACATAACTTCAAGCATGAACAAGTATAATGTTCAGCTTTGTTACAAAAATACGCCGGTTTTAGCATTTCATTGAAATGGACAAGGAGACACGTTCTTGTTTAAAGAACGCAACACAGACGCGGTATTTTCCGTATTATTTTTAGTTTTATTCATAACGATAGTATATTTTTTTCAATACAGGGGCGCACTAGGGGAGTCGGATCTCTATCGAGTCTTGATGGGTCTGCTCGATGGTGCCGTGAGCCAGGAAGGTTTGGCATCCAATCTGCACTATGGAAGAGGCTTTGGCTTTGGTTACATACTAGCATTTTATGAGTTCGTTCCTGCGGCGATCATGAGGGATCCAGACAAGGTAACGGCCATCATAAATACTGTCGGATTACTTTCGATCACCTGCGGGCTTGTCTTTTTCTGGCTTTCCGTCGCCCTGGTCTACGGGGTCAGGGCCGCGCTGATGGCAATGGTTGTGTTCGCCTTCAGCCCCATGATTCTCGAGCTTGCCACCTCGGGCCACCAAATTCTGGTGGCTTTTGCTTTTCTCTCGGCCGCGGCGGTCTTCCTCTTCTTGCCTGTCACGGGCTGGCACGCCATCGTCGCAGCGCTTGTCGGCATGCTTTTATTGATCTGCGGCCTGACCATGCGCGCGGAAATATTTCTGGCGCTACCCTATCTCGTCCTGGCGCGCGTCAAGTTTTCGTCGCCGCGAGTATTCGTCACCTCTCTTCTCGTGAGAACGGCCGCGCCGGCCGCCGCGTTCGCCATCTTCTTTCTCTTAAAAGCGAAGGTTGCAACGTTCCCTAGCGACGGTCCGTCGTCGAGTTTTTTCGATCAATTCTATCGATGGTCAAATCTTGGGCCCGGCATCGTCTATTTGGCTCTGGGATGCGGCATCGTCACGGTGACGGTGGGAGCACTGGCCGGCCTGGTGATCGTCGTTCGCGGCATCCGCTCCAAAAATGGCGAAACCTATCGAGAATTGGCCGAAAAATTGGTCGGCCCAATCGCACTGATCTTGGTGCCTACCGCATTCTGGATCGCCAATCCGCAGCCCGCTCGGCATTTCATCCTGGTACTGGCCGGGTTTGCCATTTTGATCGGTTGCCTCGGCGAGACCGTATGGCGGCGAAACCCCGTCGCCGCGTTGGTTGCCTTGCTCGTCATCGTCGTCGGCAACCAGGCGTTATCGGCGGCGGTGCGACCTACCCTGCTTGCCATGAACGAGGCACGCTCTCCCTATCGCCCCGCCCCCGAAGCGTACCGGACGTTTACCCATGCTCCCTTGGGCTGGAGCTGGTTGCATCACGAAGCGCTCGATGCCAGACGCCGGAACTGGAACGCGCTGGGAGACGAGATCGCGACGGCCTGCGATGCCGGCGTCATCATCTTCAGCGACGAGGCGGAGCAGCTCATCACACGTCTTTACGTCGGAGGCGTACCCGTCAAGGCCATGTCCTCGCGTATCGATGGTTTCGTCGCGTTTACGGGCATCCGCGACGGTCGCACATTCATCTTTATTTCGAAAATGACGGGATGGCCCGCCGACGCCATCAAGGCGATCGTCACCGACCACAGCTTCGACCGTTTCCAGCTGTATAATGACCCCTACACCCTATCGACCTATGATATTTTGCCCATCCCGACCGACCGAAACGCCAAGTTTGGCTGTCCAATTCCCGGATAAACATCACCTAGCCTCACCTTCCATAGGAATGCGACATGGGCCAAGCGGAAGTTACCAATGCATTGGACGCGGATCAGCGCCCCGCCGGCAGGCTGATTGACTATTATGCCATCGCCCGACTTGATCACGCGATCAAACATGTATTCGTGATTCCGGGCGTAATTCTAGCTTTCGTTTTACGGCCGGATTTTAATAGATTTTCCGTCGTCAACGCGATCCTGATTCTTCTGAGCTGCGTTTTCTCAGCTTCAGCCAATTACGTGATAAACGAATGGCTCGACGCTCCGTTCGATCGGATTCACCCTAAAAAGTCCAACAGACCCTGCGTCGCCAGAAAGATGTCTCCGACACTGATCTACAGCGAATATCTGATATTAGCGGTTCTTGGGCTTGGCGCGGGCTATCTGGTTTCCTCCCTGGCGCTCTACACTTCCATCGCATTGCTCCTGAGTGGCCTGATTTACAATGTAAATCCAATCAGATCCAAGGATGTCGTTTTCTTGGATGTGCTGAGCGAAGCCCTTAATAATCCCATCAGGATGGTCTTCGGCTGGGCCATGGTCGATCCGACGAGTTTGCCACCATCCAGCCTTTTGCTCGCCTATTGGATGGGTGGGTGCTTCTTGATGAATACGAAGAGACTAGCGGAATATCGTGATGTTTCTAGGAAAATTGGCGCATTTGGATTAGCTCAGTATCGCCGATCGTTCCGATTTTACACCGAACAGCGCCTGCTCCTGGCGAGTTTTCTATACGCGCAAATGTCGATATTCGGCTGCTCGATATTTATCATAAAATATCGGATTGAATATACGCTGGCGCTGCCATTTGTTGCCTTGTTATTCTGCCTATATTTTCGGATTGGGTTAAAACCTGACTCCAATGCCCAAACCCCTGAGCGCTTGACCAAAGAGCGGGGCCTGATGCTGGCCGTCGGCATACTCGTCTGTATCTTTTTCGTTCTTTCGATCGTCAATCTCCCCTTTCTGGAGCCGTTCATGAGCGCGCGTTACATACAGCTCCCCAATTAGCTGGATGACGGAACAATCCATATCTCCAACCATCCCAGAGTCCGGCGTTCGGGGACCCGGCATAAGCAGCCGCCCTTTGAAGCTGGTGGTGTTCGACGTCGACGGCACCCTGTACGACCAGAAGCGGCTACGGCGTTATATGCTGATCGAGTTGCTCGGGTATGTCGCCACCCATAAGGATGGGGTGCGTGTCATGAGGACCCTCAAGACGTTTCGCCGCCACAGAGAGGAACTGGCGGATAGAGAGGCAACGGGGATTCACACGGCACAGTTCGATCTTCCCGGATGGCCGCCTGACAAGGCCGGTATGGTTCGAGATCTGGTGGATGAATGGATGCGTCGACGGCCTTTGAAATATCTCCTGCGCTGCCGCTTTCCCGGGATAAAAGATCTCTTCGTCTCCCTCAAACGCTCCGGCATCTTGGTCGCCACCCTTTCCGACTATACGGCGACGGCCAAGCTCGACGCTCTCGACCTCGTTCCGGATGTTGAGGTGACGGCGGAAGATGCGATGGTTGACCGCCTTAAACCACACCCAAAGGGCCTGCATAATTTGCTGACCTCGACGGGAATCCCGGCCAATCAGGCGATCGTTATCGGCGACCGCGACGAACGCGATGCGGAATGTGCCCGACGTGCCGGAGTAGCGTACCTGCTGAAAGTCGAAAAACCTGAGGACGATGCGACAAGGCTCGCCTCATTCGCCGATTTTCATCAGGCGATTCACCATCTGGGCTTCACATAGGGCGCTCGCCGCCGCGCCGATATCTCGTGAAGTTCATCCGCCACCCCCTATGGGGCTTTAGCGACAGGCGGCGGCTGTGAACGCTGCACCAATCGGCTGGTGCTCTGTTCGGGTATCAGTTCCGCCAGCAACAACCGCCCGCCATAGGAGCGGACCAGATCGGCGCCGACGACCCCTTCCGGCGTATAATCGGCACCTTTGATCAGCACGTCTGGCCGCAGCTTGTCGATCAACGCGAACGGGGTCTCGTCGTCGAACAAGACGACCGCATCGACGTCGGCCAGGGACGCCAACACCGTGGCGCGCGCCAATTCGCGCTGAATAGGGCGATCCGGCCCCTTGAGGCGACTGACCGACGCGTCGGTATTAAGACCGACAACCAACCGGTCGCAGGCCCGTCGCGACTGGCTCAGCAACGAGACATGGCCGGGATGCAGAAGGTCGAAGCAGCCATTGGTGAAGCCGACCGATAGGCCGGCATCCCGCCACGCCTCGACCCGTTCGGCGATCTCCTCAACGCCGAGGATCTTATCCGCGGCGGTATGCCGCGCATCATCCATCAGCGCGCGCTTCAGCTCGCTGGGATGAACCGCCGCCGTGCCGACCTTGCCGACGACCAAGCCGGCCGCGACGTTGGCAAGCCGCGCCGCGTCCGCCAGATCGGCGCCGGCGGCATAGGCCGCGGCGACCACGGCGATGACGGTGTCGCCGGCACCCGACACATCGAATACCTCCCGCGCAGACGCTTCGATATGCAACGCGGGCGGCACCTCGGCCGACGGGTCGCCATCGGCATTCCCCATCACCAAGGTCATGCCATCCTCGCTGCGCGTGACCAGAGCGGCGGCGATATTGTGCCGGCGCAGCATGCCGGAAGCGGCCGCGGCGATCTCGGCGGAGGTTCCAATCGGCGACCGCGTCGCCTCGCGCAGTTCGGCCCGGTTCGGAGTGATCAATGTCACCCCGGCGTATTTGCTGTAATCGGTGCCTTTCGGATCGACGATCACCGGTTTTCCGGCGGCCTTGGCCAAAGCCGCGACGCCCTGCATCAGGGTCGGCGTCACCACGCCTTTGCCGTAGTCAGAACAGACGATCACGTCGATCTCGCCGAGCGCCGTCGCCAGCCGGCGCAGCAGCTCGGCCTCGGAGGCGGCGTCGATCGACAGAATGACCTCGTAATCGACGCGCAGCAGCTGGTGGGAACCCGCGACATAGCGGGTCTTCACGGTACTGCGCCGACCCGGCTCAATCACCGCATGTAGGGTCGTTCTGGGATGCGCCCTTACGAGATCGGCGATCTCGCTCCCGGCGGCATCGTCGCCCAGAACGGTCAGAAACACCGCCGATGCGCCAAGCGTCGTCAGGTTGACGACCACGTTGCCGGCGCCTCCGACTACCGCCATCTCCCGATTGGCCCGGATGATCGGGATCGGCGCCTCGGGAGAGATCCGATCGACCGAGCCATAGACATACCGGTCGAGCATCGGATCACCCAGCACGGCGACCCGCGCCCCCGGCAGTCTATCGACCAATTCTCGGACAACGTCGCGCCCGTCCATGCCATCCCAATCCAAAAACCGGCCCCATCGACGACGAAAATAGCCGGGATTGCCGATCGAGAGTAGCCAACATTATGCAAAGGGTATGACGAAGGCGACATGATGGATCGCCGATAAACCGGCGCATCATATCGGCATCGAGCCCGGATCAAGCAGGTCCTGATGCCCGACGCTTATTTTAGAAGTGGCATGACGATCAAAGTACTTATATATTGATGCGGTGCAGTAGCCTTTCGGGGCGGACATCGAAGAAACCCCGCCATGTCGCGTGGGACCGGCGGCAAGATTAATGGCGGCCCTGTTACAAGGTGCCTCCCTATAGTCAGAAAAGTACCTTTTTGATTGTTAGCACTAGACGAATCCTTTCAAGGTACTTTGGGGAGGATTTAAAAAACATTTGCCTAAACTGCAATTTTATTATACTCGAAGAAAATTAGATCGTCCCCCCGGTCAAGCCGCAGTTCCGGTCTACAAGCACACATGGAGAAGTGTTGTTGAGTATGTCGAGCCAATCTGCCCGCCCGTCCGTGTGTCTGATGCAGCCGATCGACCCTCGCGGGACGAAAGTTGGCGGTCTGGAAACCTATATCCGGGACTTCCTGAAATTCTATCCGGAAGGCTGGAATATTCTGCTGATCGGCATCGACGAGCGTAGCGATCTGGAACTCGGGAAGATCGTCAACCTCACGCTCCGATCGCGTACCTTCGCGTTTATGCCGATCATGCGCTACCCGCCCGAGGAGCAGCACGAAGCGGCGAAGAAGCTCAGCCGGTCGATCACGTTCCAATTCGTCCTGGCGCTGTTTTCGCGGTTTTTCATGCTTCGAAGATTGCTGAAGGCCGGCCGCTACACGGTCGATCTGCGGCGGGTCGAAATCTCGGGCTTCGTTTATCTGACGGGCCGACCCTTCGTACAGATGCTGCATGGCGAAGGTGCGCCGCTGATGGCCATGGATTCGCTGATCCGCAAGTTGCGCTTCACGCATAATTTGGCCGAAAGCTTCGCAATGCGCCATTGCCGGCGCTTTCTGTGCGTCAATCCCCAATTGGCCGAGCGGCTGCGCGCGACATACCCGAAATACGCGGACAAGATCGGCTATGTCGGAACCTGGGCGGATACCTCGGCTTTGTCGTCATCACCCTTTCCGCCGACGGACCGGCTGGAGATGGTCTTCGTCGGTCGGCTCGACGCCTTTAAAGACCCCGCCCTCATGTTCAGCACTCTCGCCGAGTTGAAGCGCCGGGGCGTGTCGTTCCGGTTCAACTATATCGGCACGAGCGATCCAGACCGGTTTTCGGAATTCGACCAGATCCGGGCGGAAACCGTCCTGCATGGCTTTCAGGATCGGGCGGGGCTGGACCGGATCCTGTCCGCCGTTCATATCGGGCTGCTGTTTTCGCATTTCGAAGGCATGCCGCGCGCGGTTCTCGAAACCTTGGCCTGCGGTCGGCCGGTGGTGACCAGCGACCTATACCAGTTGAAGGGCCTGGTCGAGATCGACAAGAACGGCTTGATCGTGCCGGAACGGGACGCGTCCAAGCTGGCCGACGGCATCATCACCGTCTTCGAGCGCATCAAGCAGGGGGGGTATCAGCCCCAGAAGATCCGAGAATCCATGCTCGAGTACACGCCGGAAAAGCAGCTGAGCAAGGTTTTCACGATCCACGGGGACTTGGCAGCCACGGACGCCTAAGCGATCGGGCGATGTGCCTGTGAGTACCGCGTCATGCGGACACCCTCCACGCAACTTCCCTAATTTTTAACGCTGGCGATATATCAGCTGGCACGCACTTATGCGCATTATCAAACCATTACCTAAAAGTTTTAAATCGCCATAAATCTGCCCCTTTTTAGATCAAAATTGTTATGATAGATGTTGTTGAATAACAAATCATAGTTGAGGGAGGATAATTTTACTCTCGACGGGGATATGAAATGAAGCACATTCGTAATATGCCTGTGGAGAGCTTTTCTAGCTTCATCAATTTACTTCCATTGCGTGTTGGAAGAGCAAGCACGGCGAAGCGGCAGATTGCCATGCAAAGAAATAGCAATGAACGCTGCATATGCATCATCCATCCAATGGATCTTCGTGGTAGCAAAGTCGGCGGTATTGAGACATTCGCGAGGGATATGGTCGCGTTTTGTCCTCCGACCTGGCGTGTTTTGTTTCTCGGCGTTGACGGCATAGGCGATCTCCCGCTGGGAAAAATTACTCCTGTGGAATTTGGCGGTAGGTTAGTCGAATTCATGCCGATTATCAGGTATAGTGAGGCCGATCAAAATAAAGCGGCTTCGCGATTGCTTCAATCTGTGACGTTTCTCTTCTTTATCGGCCTCTTGAAATACATCATTTCAATAAGATCGCTTCTACGTGGGGCTAAAGCCAATGTCTATCTCCATAGGGTGGAGTTGGCACCGTTTTCTATATTGACGGGTCGACCCTTTGTTCAAGTGGTCCATGGCGACGGCGTGCCTCTAAAGCCGATGAGCTCTCTACTCAGTCAATTCCGTCTTGTCTACCAAGCCACCGAATTCTTGGTGGCCCACACATCGTTTCGGTATTTTGCCGTGAACGCTGGCCTAGTCGACAAGATGAAAGCTCGCTTCCCAAAATTACATGACAAATTTCGTCTGATAAATACGTGGGTCGATCCACGAATATTTGTGCCAACAGCCTTTCCCGCCGGCGATGTTATCGAGTTGGGTTATGTTGGCCGCCTGGACGACTTCAAAGATCCAGACCTTATGTTCCAGACGGTGGCGACATTGATGCAGCGTCGTCGACAAGTTCGATTGCACTATATCGGCACTGGCGACCCTACCCGTTTCCCCGCTTATGCTAGTGTGCGGGATCATGTCGTCTTGCATGGTTTCAGGAATAGGCTGGAGATCGCACAGCTTTTATCTACGTTTCATCTCGGTGTTCTGTTCTCTCATTTCGAAGGCATGCCGTTCTTTGCGTTGGAGACCTTGAGTTGTGGACGGCCGATGGTGACGACCGATCTACCTCAGCTTCGTCCCGTCGTGCAGGATGGGTTTAGCGGACGCATCGTTCCGTCGCGCTCGCCCGATGATCTCGCGACCGCCATTGAAGAGGTGTTCTCGGCTATCCAAGCCGCCAAGGTCGATCCAATGGTGGTCCATGGCATGGTGCATGATTTCCATCCGGAAGGTCAGATCTCGAAGCTTTATGAGGCTATGAATGCGCTGTGACCGAGATCGTCTTGGAAGCCGGACCGCGCTCGTCGCGTCGATACCACCATTTCACCGAGCGGATGATTTGTGTCGTTGAGCGGCACCACCCCTGCCTCAACCATCCAGGCTGAGGCGACACGACGACTGCGACGCGTCGCGATCATCGGCCATTATCCGGCGGACCCCGGCCGGCCACGCGGCGGCATCGAGGCATCGGTGCTGGGATTGACGCGGACATTGGGCGCGCTTCGGCCGGATTGCGAAATCCGGGTGTGGTCGCTCGGCCATACCAAGGGGGAGAGCGCCCTGCCCGGTCATTCCGGCTCGCGCGTACGGTTCCTGACCTATCCGGCCGGCCGCGAAATCGCAGCACCCCTTCGTCTACCCGGTCTGATCGCGGCACTCGAGCGCTACGCGCCGGATGTCGTGCATCTGCACGGCACCGGTCCGCTCGCGGCGTTGCTGGGCGTTTATCTGACGCTGCGCCGCAAGCCGTGGGTGCTGACGGTCCACGGCTTGCTGGTCAAGGAATTGGCGGATGCATACATCCGGGCACCGAGCCTCAAGCGTCGCCTACAGCGCTGGATCTATAGCGCCTTCGAGCGGCTGGCGATGCGGTCGGCGAAGCAGATGATCGTCGACACGCCCTATGTTGCCCGCGCCATCGGTCCGGCGTTTTCCGCACGGATCCATACCATTGCCCAGGGTGTGTTTCTCGACGAACTGGCTGCGGCGATGACGCTGGATCGTCATCGCTCCCATGCCATCGTGTCGATCGGCGTAATGCATCCCCGTAAGGGGCATCATCACCTCATCCGTGCCTTTGCCAAGGCGGTCGACGGGCTACCGGAGTGTCGCCTGACAATCTTTGGCGCGGAAATCGATCCCGACTACACGGCAGGTCTGCGCGATCTTGTGCATCAGTTCGGGCTCGACCACGCGGTGCAGGTACATACCGATGCCGGGCGACAGGACCTACTCGAGGCGATCGCCGGCGCGCGCATCATGGCGCTGCATTCGGAAGAGGAATCCCAGGGGATTGCCCTGTGCGAGGCGCTGGCGGCCGGGCTCCCCGTCGTTTCCACCGAGGCCGGCGGAATCCCGGACGTCGTCCAGCACGAGGTCGATGGGCTGTTATCGCCCTATGGCGATGTCGATGGCTTCGCGCGCAACCTGCATCGTTTGCTGACCGATGACGGGCTGCTGACCCGTTTCAGCGAGGCGGCGCTAGCTCGGCGCGAGCGTTCGGGATGGGACGTCGCGGTCAACGACGCCTTAGCCGTTTACGAGGCGGCGGCGTTTATCCCTGCCGGCGCGACTGCGCCGCACCCACCGCCAACAAGCTGAGATAGGTCACGGTAACGGCCGGTATCTGCAAACTGAAATCGGTCATGCTATGCAAGCCCACCAGAACCGTCGCGGCCACCCCAATGCATGGGTAAATCCCATCGCGTCGCCGCATGACCATGCCGCGCACGCACACCAGCCAGACGAGCAACAAGGCCAGAATCAAGCAAGCGGCACTCGGAATACCCAGTTCGAAGGCGTTCTCCAGGTAACTGTTATGGGCGAAATCGATGGATTCGCCCACGAGCGGCGTCCGATAGAAGCCGAATACATCGCCGAACGACCCCAATCCGGTACCCAGCCAAGGCTGATCGGCGATGCCCTGCAAGGTCAGGCGATAAATCTCCCCGCGCTCGTCATTCGCGACGATATCGGGCGTTAGGCGATCAAGGGTATCGCCGCCGGCGACCAGCACGACGGCGCATAGCGCCACCCCGATGACGATCACCAGCGGCCAGCGTCGAGGCACTGGAACGCTCCGCGCCAGGGCGACACTGACCACCATAGCGGCCAAGCCGCCCATCGTGGCAACCAGGCCCATGCGGGAATGGGACAGCAGCAGCGTCGCCATCATCAAGCAGACGGCGACGACAAGCGGCGCGGCCTCGCGCGTTGCGATCTCCAGCACGCCGGCGGCCACACCCTTGGCGCTCTGATACAGATCCAGTTTGCCGAACACCTTGACGATCAACATGCCGACCGCGGCCGTGAGGCACAATCCATTGTAGGTCGCATAGGAATTGCGGTTAACGAATACGCTCGTCAAATCATCCTGATAGGCCCATTTCTCGAACCATAGGATGGTCTGACTACCGCTGACGAAGGCGATGAAACCATAGGCGGCATAAACGGCACCGCTTATCACCACGGCATTGACCAGCAGCCGGGCCGTTCGGCTGTCGCTCGCCAGCTTATACATCGACCAGAAAACCGCGGCGTAGGTGACGAAGCGATAGATCCCCAGCACCGTTCGCCAAGGAGAGATACTGATTGTCCCGCGTAACGGTTCGGATAGGGTCGCCGCCGCGTCGGCCCAGAAGGGATGATGCAGATCCTCCGGGGTCAGCGGCAGGATTTGCACCCCCGCCCAGATGAGTACGAGACCGAACAAACCCGCGGCGATCGTCAACAACCGTGAAGGAGGATGTTCCCGGTTCACCGGCATGTGGGTGAGGTGAACCAGAAGCAGCAGAATAGCCGCCAAGACGCCAAGGCTGGACCATGCCCATGGACGGTTGCTGCCGAACGGCAACGGCGCCAGGGCAATCAGCGCCACCGCCAGGACCTGCGCGATACGGGTCGCTATCATCGATACCGGCCTGGCGTTGCGCCGCCCGCTAGGATCGTTCCGCGACGGTCCGGAGCGAGCCGATGGCGGTAATCGAAGGCCCCCGGGCCTCGAAGCCCTGGGCTCCGGATCATCGACATCAATCATGGAGAAGCCGCGGGAGCAAGGTGGCCACGGCACCTAACGATTTCGACCGAATATCTCCCTGGGGCCAAATATATCCCCTGCGAACCAGCTCGAAGCACCGGGCGGGCATCATCCCAACCGGCTCGGCGTCAGTCGTCGCTGATGTTTGCCGAGCGCCTGTCGGATCATGATCACCGGGACGTAGATCAGGATGCTGAGATACCGCCACGCCAAGCGACGCGGTTCGCAAACCACCCGCCACAGCCACTCCATGCCCAGCTTTTGCCAGAGCTTTGGCGCCCGCTGTACGCGGCCGCTGATGAAATCCAGCCCCCCGCCGATACAGACCAGCGCGTTGCACGCCAAACGGTCACGCATGTCGGCCGCCCAAATCTCCTGGCGGGGCGCCCCCAGCGCTACGAGGATGATGGCGGGTTCGACCGAATTGATCATCTCGACGATGGTCGCAGTCTCGGCACTATCCTGGTCGAAGCCGCGTGGCGGCGAGTAGATACCGGCGATCTTGAGGGTCGGGGAGTGACTGGTCAGCACCTGCGCGGATTTCTGCAACGCGTCGAAAGTCGTGCCAAACAAGAAGATGGAATGACCGTTCGCAGCCGCCGCGGCGCAAAGCGGGTGGATGAGGTCGGAGCCGGTAATGCGCGATATCGGTCGGCCGAGCAACTTTCCCATCATGACCAACGGCCAGCCATCAGCCAGCACAAGTTCGGCCTTGCTATAGGCGGCTCGAAACGGTTCCGAAGCCTCCAGTTTCATGACATGGTCGAGATTCGGTGTGACGACGATTTCTTTGCGGCCGTCGCGGCACCATCCCATGATCGTCTCGATCGCCTGGGATTGGGTACCGGTGCTGATATCGACACCGAGGATGGTGTGCCGCGGTGGAGTGGTCACAGGTTTCACGACGGTTATAGCCAACCCCTCGCTATCGGTAAAAACACACCGGTCGTCTTGGACGACGGCGGGGCTATCCCCGCCGGGAAGTCAGGCGGCTTGGATACCGGCTGCGATGTTCCGACAGTGCGAACTTCATACCAAAATTTGGGGGTCCGCATCCAGCGGAACTCATCCGGCCTCACGCGAACGGCCGGATGATATGATCCACCAGGGCATCACCCGACACCGCTCCCCTAAAAGAAGCGTTCGGCCACCCGAATGACATCACCCGGTAAAACGACGGTGTCCTCGGAGACCTCATGTTCGGTTCCCGTAGCGTCATCGGCATGTTTCACGTAGAGCGGCGACTTTCTCGCTCGAGGGGTATAGCCGCCCGCCAGAGCTATGGCATTCACCATACGCAATCCACTGATATAGGGATACTGACCAGGGGTCTTGACCTCTCCAATGATATAGAGCGGGCGATAATTCACGACCTGCACATTTACCCTGGGATTGACCAGGTAATCCTTACCGAGCTTGTCGATAAGGATTTTTTCGACGGCCGTCGGGGTTAGCCCTTGGACCACGATCTGGCCGATCAAAGGAAACCCCACATAGCCCTGATCGCTTACATCGAATTCACCGGATAGATCCGGTTCCCCGTATACCGTGACGCGGATCCGGTCGCCCGCGGAGAGCTTGTACGGATCGCCCGAATCACCTGCTGCCCCCGCCGGACCAATCAGCCCAAACACCAACGCCACAAGCGTGGCGCAAATCAACACTACCCTAGTCAGCATGTGTAATATCTCGCTCTCGCGCAGCCGAGCCGGACCGCGTTAGAACTGCAGCCGCCCGCTGACGGTGTATTGCTCACGATCATAATCGGATGCGGAGATGGTCGTCGACCGCATCCGGTAACTCGCCTGAGCGCCCAACGAAAGACGATGGTTCACCAGGTATTTCATTCCGGCGCTGACCTGAAAATAATCGTCGGTGCGGGAAATACCCTGATATTCGCTGCGGACATAGGCTGGGGTAACCGACAGCAGCAGATTACGCAGCAACTCATGCTCGCCAGTGACCGCCAAAACCGTCTGGAAATAACCGGAGGCACCGGTCAGCGTCGTCTCTTCGATCGTGCGGGCGATATTGAGTTTCACCGATGTCAGCTGCGTGGGATTCCACAGCAGATTTCCACCGAAGATCACGCCGCCATTATCCTTCAGGCGAGAGTCATCGTAGCTCTGGTTTTGATAACCGACATAGACCTCGCCATTGATGATCCGACTGATTTCATAACCAGTGCCAAGCGCGAAGGAATAGCCGTGCGAGCTTCTCTGAAAACCGCTCGCGTCGAACTTGTGGTCGTAATCCCGTTGATTGTAGGTGCTCTGGATGAACGCCCGATAAGCAGGGATTATTTCATACGACAGACGCGGGGTAACCCCGTATTCGGTACGGTCACGTCCGGTTTGGTTGATGACCGTGCCGCTGGAGGTCGGGACATTGTCGAAGCTGTAATGCGTAACCGAGCTATCCAGCGTGAAACCGACCCGGTAGGGCGTGTAATTATACCCGAACGTCCCGTTCGCGACGTGGTACTGGGTCGGATTGATGCCGTTGACGGCATCAGGCGAACCGCGGTCTTCATGCTGTTGCTGAAAACCGCCGCCAAGCAGGATGAAGTTGGAGTCCGAGATGTCATACCGGCCGTTCGCGGCCGTTACGAAATTCTCGACATCTTCCGCCTGGCTTCTGGCGAAGCGCCGGATATCGCCCGACGCCTGAAGCGACAGGGAATGCCGCGAGAAATCCGAGACGACATCCACGCCAGGCATGATGTCGGTGACGAAATCACTCTGCTGCGGCGCCTTAGTCGCGAAAATATTCGTATCCAGCATTTCGCTGAGATCCATCGCCGGCTTGATGATGAAGCCGCCGACCCTGGCACCGAGCTCGTCGTAGTCCGGACGGGGGCGCTGAGACACGCTCAGCCGGTCCTCCGCGCCTGGCGCGCTGAGATTTTCGACGGGGATTGGCGCGGCGCTCTGCACCGACTGTGCAACCGCTGCACCGCCAAACATGGTTAACACGGCGGCGTGCGCAACAGCGGCACCGCCCAACGCACGAAGCCTCGTTATACGGGCTTGGCGTCCGAGTTTCTTGAACATCAACACCTCAATTATTACTTTTGCCCGTAATACGAACTGACACCAAAGGCAATCAGTTCATTGGGTGAACGTGCTCACGAATAACGATCACGATACCGGAACGGTCAGGCAGGGCTTCCGACCTGCCGAGAATTCTCCGACGGCGGCGTGAAGCCGGTCGCGAGAATCGCCGTCAATTGCGCCGCCAAGGTCGAGTTGAGGTTTGCCGCCGGCGAGAAACCAGCCGCGGTCAAGGTGGCCTCGGAACCCGGCACGGCCTGGATCACAGCGGCGGCAATAATGGGGCCGGCCGCGTCGCGCTGATCGGCGGGGAGCGCCGCCAAAACAGCCAGAGCGATCGCTGCGGCATCCGCGGGATCGGCCGCGGCGATGGCTCCCGCGATCAAGGCGGCCAGATCGGCCCGGTCGGTCGCCGCCAGCGTCGCGATGTCGATCGCCAAGCTAGGATTCGCCGCCGCCAGCGCGGCGATACCGGCGACGTCGCCGCTCGCGGCCAGGGTATTCACCTGCGTCGCGATTTCGGTCGGCAAAGTCGCCGCCGCGGCACCCTGCGTCAAACCGACAATAAGAGCGCAAACAGCGCAAAATCTATAAAATATATTCATCACGAACCTCTTTTCGATTAGTGCACTGCACAATGCGTGCGCCGACGCCAAACGTCAAGAATTTCCAATGAGCTTAATTAACAAACCGCGGACCTCGCCACAACAAATCGTAGCCGGCGCTTTATAACGCAAATTGGCATTTCATGTAATTGGAAAATGCGAAGCGCAGGCCCTCAGAACGGGCAAAGACCCACGAGGCGGCTCTTCGACGTAGACTTGGACTCGATTCGTCTGGCGCCCCCTCGCCGCCCGAAGCCGTTACGAAGCCCGGCGACGCAGAGCGAGGCCGATCTGGAGAACCTGCATCAATCGCGGGAAGGCGATTATCGCCATCGAAGCCGCATAGGTCAACGCGCCGACCAGGATCTCGACGATGAGACCGACCCAGACCGGGTATTCCGCGGTCCACGACATCCCACGCACCAGGAGGATGGCCGCGGTCATCAAGCCGCTTCCGACCAGCGGCGGGAGCCAGCGCGCCATATACGCCCAGAGATCGAGCCGCAGCAGGCGACGCAACATCCAGAGCTGCACGGGCAGAACGACGAAAGCCGAGATGACGCCGCACGCCGCCACGGCGACGACGCCGATCTGCGAGGCGATGACGAAGCCGCAGATCGTGACGATGGCGCGGGCGAGCATGACCCAGGACCACCAGTCCGAGCGCCCGCAAGCACGAATGGCCGCCGCCTGGATGACCGTGAGCGAGCCGAGCGCACCGTCCAGCACCATCACTTGCAAGATCGGCACGGCCTCCGCCCATTTGGCGCCGAACACGACCGGTACCAGTTCCGGACTGACCACCGAAAAGCCGATGAACGCCGGAAAACCGATGATCGTCATGAGATCGGCCGCGCGCATCAGGCTGGCGGATAGCCGCTTGGGATCATCCTGCTGGCCGGCGAAGAGCGGCAAGGCGACCGAGCCGACCGAGCCGCCGATCATCACGGCGGAGACCTGGGATGTCCGCGACGCCAGGCTGTAGAAACCCAAGGTCCGTGGATCCATCGTCCCGGCGATCAACACCCGATCCAAGGTGCCTGTTATGAAACCCCAGACGCGGAACGCCGCGACATGAAAGGAATAACCGGCGAGATCTTTGAGATGGCGCGGAGAAAAGCTGAGAGACGGCCGCCAGTCGGCATAATAAAACAGCACCGCCAGGGTGACGGCGGCGTTGACGAGTTGCTGGACGACCAGCGCCCAGGCCCCGCCGCCGCCGGCGGCGATGCTGATCCCCGCGGCGCCACCCAGGATATTGGCGAGGGCGGAGCGAAGCGCCAGCGCGCGAAAGTCCAGCTTGCGCATCAGCAGGCCGATCGGCACCGTCATCAGGGCATCCATCACCAGACGGAACGACAAGCCCTGAAGAATCGGCGCCAAGGCCGGTTCGCCATAGATCCGGCCCGCGAGAGGGGCGATCATGATGCCCAGGGTGGTGCCCACCAAACCCAGCAGCGCCATGCTCCAGAACGCCGCCCCGATATGCTCCGGCTCCAGCGTTTTGCGCTGGGCAAGCGCCTCGGAGACCGTGTCGCTCAGGAAGATTTGGGCGAAGGCGGTGAACACCGTTGCGATGCCGACGATGCCGAAATCCTGCGGCGACAACAGCCGTGCCAACACCGTGGTGACGGCGAAGGTCAGCGCGTTGGTCGTAACATTGCTGATCGCGGACCAGAAGGCCCCGATCGTGCCACTCGTCCTCGAACTCAAGACAAGGCCGCCCTGAGGAAGAGGGCGCGCAAGACTTTCGTCACGCTGATCAAGGCGTGCAAACACAAGGCATCAATCATCACACCGCCGATTTAGCCAGAGTTTCTAAGCCAGAGTTTCCTGGACGAATTCAGCGCAGGCGTACCCGGCTTGACCGGCTTTGTCACGAGTCCATGGCGTACCGGCGTTGCGAATCCGCCGAAAAAGTTCTACCACTTCGTCCGATTGTGGACACCACACGCATGGTGGTCATGGGTTTTGGCGGCGCGGGTTCCGGCAGCGACCCGGCGGGCCGGCCGCCTTCCGAACGACCGAAGCTGGAGAGCAGTGCACGAGATGTCGTCAGCAACCTATGATGCCAGGCCTGTGGATCGCAGCCGGATAAGCGGGTTCACGCCGTTTGAACGCTACATGTTCATCATCTCGATATGCTTGCTGTATCTCTCCGACCAGATATTGGAAAATCTCGGCATTCCCTACGGCAGCGCGCAAGGAAACCCGCTGACGAAGCTTCACCCCTGCGCCTATTTTCTGTTCGCCGCCTTTTTCTCGGTCCTGTTTCGGCAAAGATTCTACCGAGTAGCCGCCCTCAATCCGCATGCTATGATTTTCGCGTATGTGATGATTGCAATCACCCTGATTCAGGGGCTGCTCAAGGGAGAAGGTCAGCTCACCAATTATATCTTCTCGTTCATTGTACCGGCCATTTACGTTACCCTATTTCCTTTGCTGTCCGAGCGAGAACAGAAGCTTATCTTCAAAATTACCATTGCATTCTATGTGGTCAATAGCCTCACGGGCCTAGCCGAACTCGTCACCGGTCGTCATCTATTCACCCTATATCTCGACGGCGTCCCGTTTGACGAGGTGCGGTCGACCGCCTTTGGCGGGCATCCGCTGTCCAACGCCCTGAACACCGCGTTCGCTGGGCTGATCGCCTTCGCTTACCTTCGCAACCTCATCGTCAAGGTCTTCTGCGTCCTCGTCATGCTGGCATCGCAACTGGCCTTCCAAGGCCGCGTCGCGACCGTCATGATGCTTATCGGCCTCGCGGCCCTGGTCGGTCATAGCCTCCTTCGCATGGCGCAGGGCCAGCGGATTTCATCAAGCAATTTCCTGTTCGGTTTCGCCGGGGTGTTCGTGGGGCCGTTGCTCGGCATCTATGTGGCGTTTGGCACCTCGTTGGGCGAGAGTTTCCTCTCGCGCTTCGCCGACGACAATGGTAGCGCCTCCACGCGTATCGGCAGTATCGACATCATCAATCTGATGACCTGGGAAGAAAAGATCATCGGCGCATCACCCTCGCGCGGCTTCGACATGCAGAGTTTCATGGGGTTAATTTACGGCATCGAGAACATGTGGGTCTCTCTGTTCTTTAAATTCGGGCTCCTCCTGTTTATCCCGTTTTGTATTGTGTTTTTCCTATTCTTGCGTGGTGTCGTCCGCCGGCATTCATTCGTCAGCCTTGTCTGCACCATGGTTCTGATAGTGGGGCTTTCATCGTCCGTCGGGCTGTCCACCAAGTCATCTCTCCTGTCATTGTTCTGCGTCATGATGATGTCCGGTGCCACCTATGCCAGGCGTCCGGAACGGATCAGCTACGCCGAATTCTACGGGCTGGACGATGATGAGGCGGCGGTTGGCAATTAGCCGGGCTTCGGTCCATATACCGACCCCCGCGACTCACCGCGGCGATAGAGAGGGCATCTTGGAAGACCGTATCGTCCCGATCTCCGTGATCGTCTGTAATTACAATTACGAACGTTTCGTCGGCGAGGCGATCGACTCGGTTCTTCAGCAGACTTACCCTCATGTCGAATTGATCGTCGTCGATGATGGTTCCACGGACGGTTCCCGGGACGTTATTGCCGGATATCCGGGAATAGTCAGCGTCTTCAAGGAGAACGGGGGCCAGTCCTCGGGGATCAGGGCCGGTCTGGCGCGGGTTACGGGCGAGATCGTCATCGTGCTGGATTCGGACGATCTGCTCCTTCCCTCGGCCTGCGCCGTGATCGCCGAGAACTGGGACCCAAGCCTCAGCCTGCTGCAGTTCACGCTGGAGAAGCGGAACGGCGAGGGCCGGGTCATCGGACGATATCCCGATCAACCCTTCCTGCATGGCGGCGAACGAGAGTTCGTGCTGACGCACGGGTATCTCCCCTCGTCACCGACCTCAGGCAACGCCTTCTCGCGCAAACATATCGAGAATGCTTTTAAATATAACACCGATCGCGACCGGAATTTCGCGGATGGCTATCTCATTTTCACGGCCCCTCTTTACGGCGATGTCCGCAGTCTCGACACCGTCTTGGGCATCTACCGGGTGCATGGCGAGAACGCGTCGCTATCCGCGGGGGTGACGCTTCCTCGCCTGCGCAACCAGTTCAAGACGAACCTCGCTCACCGTCTGGGTTTGGCGGATCACGCCAGACGGTTGGGAGCATCCCCGAAAGACGCCCTCGATTATCTGGGTCCCTATGACTGGCGGGCGGCGATGCTGATCAAGCGATTGATGCCGTCGGCACCGGAATTGGCGGGGATTTCACGCTTTCGCATTTTATGGCGGGGCATCACCGCGTTTTTGTCGACACCACGGCTCAGCACCGGGCGTCGCCTCCGCAACATCGCGGGGCTTTTCGTGACAGCACTCGGTCCATCGACCGTGGCGCGCGCCATGATGCGCGGCTAAGCTCGATGCCCGTCACACCGCGGCTGGGCTAGTCTGCCGTAGGGACAATCTTTGCAGCGCGCGCCGTCCCGGTCGTTCGATGACGGAATAGGTCACCTGAGCGACGCCGACGACCAGCAAAAGCGCCACTCCTTCGGTCAGCGGCGCGACCACCGGGGCCGGCACCCAGTTCTTGACCAGGCTCGACAGGGGCTCGACCACTTCGAGCAACGGCCGGTGCACCAGGTAGATCGAATACGAGATCTCGCCCAGCCAGTAAAACGGCCACCAGCTTAGCGCACGACACCACCATCCGCGATCGGCCACGCATGCCAGGACGAGCATCGGAAAGGCCACGACCAATTCCGCGTCGTTGATCGGGAAAAAGATGTAAAGCAGGATCACCACAGCCGCCGCCGCCGCCCAATGGCTATCGCGCAGAGCCGGCAACGACGACGCCGCGATGTCGGTCCAGCGCGCGACGAGCATGCCGAGGCTGAAGCCGGCGAAGCATCTGAACAAGGGGAAAGGCGAACGCTCGTAACTGAGGTTCAGGTTGCCCGTGGGGCCGAGCAACGTCAGGACATAGAGCAGGGCAAGGAGGCAGACGGCGCCCAGACAGACGCGCGAAGGGCTGCTCGCCGACCACAACTTCGTCAGGGCGGGAAACACCAGATAAGCGGCCCATTCGGTACTGATCGACCAGGCCGGAACGACCAGCGAGTAGGCGATGCCCCAGGCCTGTATCATCAAGATATTGGTGGCTAGGATGATCGCAAAGTTGTGGCTGATGATCGCCGGAGGGGGTGCTGTACCCACGAAGCTTCCCGCCACGATCAGTGTGTAAAAAATCAGAAAAATGATCACGGCAATATACAACGGATATATACGCGCCACCCTCTTAAGGAGGAAACTATAGTACTCCTGTTTATCAATTTTTCTCATAAATAGTGACGCATACTTCTTTGAGAGAATAAAACCGCTCAAAATAAAAAAGAAATCGACAGCAAGATACCCCTTGTCGAACAATCCCGCGACATGCTCGCGGCCGGCTATCTTATCTATGGTATCGACGAGATGAAACAGAACCACCCATATGGATGCTAGACCCCGAAGGGAGGTCAAGGATTTGATTTCTCTTTCCAATTGATCCTCGATAAGGGAACAGCTGCTCAGGCGCACTCAATCCGCTAAATATTCACCATATTCATGAATTTCACCTTTGGCTAGGCTATCTCCATTAAATTTTTCTGACGATGTCAGAGCAACCGAAAGGACTAAAACGGTCTTTATTGTACTACCTCTTGGATTGCTTCAGTTCGATGGGCAGCCCTCTCAACGATTGTTGGCCTCGCTGAATTTGCCGATCGCCGGCGACGCCGTGAGCGGCGCTTTGGCTGTTTGGCCGCCGGAGAGATTGCTGTTCTTCACGACCATCTCCCGAATGGCGTTCGGGGCGGAGCGTATGTTGATGGCGTTCTGCGCCATCCGCGTCCCGTCGGTGGCGGTCAACCCGTCGACGACGACGTGCTCCACCGAGAGGTACTTCGAGCCCTTGCCGACGATCGCGAAGGCCGCGGCATTCGGATCTCCCGCCACATTGAAGTTTTGCGCTTTGACGTTCTTGAAACTGAGTTGATCGAGAGCGTAATCCGCCCCCTCGATCCAGATACCGCCATGGCTGGAATAGGCGATGTCGATATCGCTGAACGCGACGGTCTTGCCCTGGCCGTTGCTGAGAGACACAGCGATCGCAGGATGCGGCGAGGTATTTCCTTCGATCTTGATGTTCTTGAAGTCGGCCGAGACCAGTTTTCCGGTAGCCAGAATCGGCGTGACGCCGACATTCCTGATGACCATGCCATCGATATGGACGCTGCCCACCACCAGAAACACGGCTTGGAAATTGGCGGTCGCCGGCGAGCCGACGGTATCGATCGTGTTGTTTTCAAGATCGACGAAGCCGTCATTCGGCTGCGTCGCGAGGATCGCGTAGCGCTGCAGGTGATGCAGCTTGTTGCGCCGCAGCGTGATCGTCCCCTCATTGCCGGCACCCGTCGAGATCCCATCCAGCCCCCATTGCGTGACCGGCGCTTGCGGGCTGCTCTTGGAGCGGCCATCGATCTCGTTGTCTTCGATCAGCACCTCGGACGGCACCTCGACACCGCCATTGGCGGCGCGGGTATCGAGCATCTTGTAACTAGACGCCTCGCCTTCGATGCCGATAGCACCGTTGCCGGAGAACGTGTTCTTGGTGAAGACGCCGCCACGGATCAGGGTGAACTGCAGGCCGACATCCTTGTTATCGTCGAACCGGTTGCCGGTGACGACGAAACTTTTCACGTCCAAGGCCGGGTTATTGACCTGATAGCGGCCGACGGCGTTCAGGCCGTTGCGCGCCGAGCCGGGGAAACCAAAGACGCCATTATCGTGGAAGTAGGAGTCCTTCACCGATGCCGAGGTGAAGCTATTGATATAGAGCGGCGAGGATAGCCCATAGCGAAACTCGCACCCGGCAATCGCGACGGTATTGACGTTCTCCAGCGTCAAAAGCGTGGCCTTGAAGCGAAAATCCGGCGCCGGCGACGGATTGCCGGAGCCATAGCCGCCATCGAACACCAACCCATCGACAGTGATGTTGGTGGCGACCTTGCTGATATCTTTCAGGAAATAGTCCTGAGGGCTGCGGCCGGTCGACGCATCCTGAGGCGTCGGATTCGTCGGCGCTTCACCGGTGATCTGACCGGCCCGGCCGATGCTCACGCGGGCGATGGCACCCCGATAGCTGACGACCGCCTGGATATCCAAGCTCGCGCCGGCATCGCCGCGCGCGGTTGGCTTCCCGACATAGACCGTATCGCCCGGCTTATAATTCGTCCCGCCATCGACGATGGTCGGCACGGTGAATGGCTGCAGGTATTTCCAAACGACCGTGCCGTCGGCGACATCCGAGCCCGTGCCGCTGGGACCGCCGCCCGGCGCCGACACACCGGCGGTCGTCGCCTGGTAGATGCCCCCATGGGCATTGGCATAGGCGTTCTTCGCATAGGGCGTGGCGGGCGCCCAGGTGATTGAAAAATACGGGTCGGGGAAGCCGGCGACCGACGAAACGCCATTGACCGTCTTCCAGATGAGATTGGCCTTGAAGCCTGTGCCGCTCGGTCCGTTGACCTGGCTGAAACCGGCGGGCTGGCCGACCACGAAACCCGTGCGTCCCATGTTGCTGACGATCTTGGTTCGGTCCATCTGGATGACCGACTTGCCCTTGGCGCCGCGAAACAGGGTATTGGAGTAGATCGGGATCGTCGGAAGCGGGCTGATGATATAGGGCCGGTCCGCCGGCGGCACGAAGACCGTGCCTCCACCGACCGCGTTGACCGCGGCGAAGGCGGCGGTGAACGCCGCGGTGTCGTCCTGGCCCGGCGCGGCACCGAACGCGGTCACCGGCACCTCCTGCCCCGCCGTCAGATGCTGCCACCGGCCGGCGCCCGAATGCCCGGTCGGATTGACCACGCCCGCCCCGTCATCCGCCGCGGTGCTGGCCACATTCCAAAAGAAGACGCCACGCCCCGGACCGGTGGCATCGAGCGCGCGCACCATGGCAAGCTGTCCGGCCGATCCCGTCACCGCGCGCAGGGCCGCGACGGTATCGACGGCGGATTGCGCCGGCTGGCCGGCCGGGACCGTATCGGCCCGGGCGGAGCCAACGGATACCGCGATCATCAGCGCCAGCCCGGTTACCCGGCGCACATGCAGCAGGCTCATGATAATCCCTCCTAGCAGGTTTACGGATGATGCCAAAGCGCTCCGAAGCAGCAGGAGCGAGACAGCTTGTCAACACCGCGTCTCCAGCATTGGTCCGCTCAAAAACCAAAGCTTCATGTCATTTTTATGGGCCCGGCGCCCCGGAGAATTCACCTACCAGCCTATGGGTGACGAAAAAGGGTTGATAAGCTAGATTTCTACAGACACAGTACTTCTAAAGGCGTGAGCGCCACGTAGAATCTCATACGTCCGTACATTGTGACAAAATAATGTCGCTCTTAGACACCTCCAAGCACTTTTCGTGAAAAGCGCGGGCAGTCTAAACTATACGGGAAGAATGATGAGACTTAAATTCCTCGATGGCGCAAGAGGCATTGCTTCACTTATCGTATTGATCGATCACGTAATATTCTCCTTTCCCGCATATCACCATAGCGTCGCCTCGCTGACGGATCTAGCCAATCCGGTTGTTTGGTTTCGGGTAACGCCGCTCAGGCTTTTCGTCGCTGGACGACCTGCCGTGGCGATTTTCTTTGTCCTCAGCGGCTTTGTATTGGCGCTACCGTTCCTGGCGCAACGGCAAGGCAGCTATCCAGATTTCCTCATCAAAAGGGTGTGTAGAATCTGGCTGCCCTTCGCGGCGGCAATATTGGTTTCGGCGATTCTCTGCTTCTATTTTTACACGGATCCGAGACCACCCTTGTGGAAATTTGATGCGTGGACCGCCCCCGTCACATACGGATCCATCGCATCGCATCTTTTCCTGGTGAACGGCCCTGATAATATATCGTTGGATTTTGTCATGTGGTCTCTTGTCCACGAGATGAGAATCTCCATTATCTTCCCTTTAATCGTTTTTCTCGTTATTTACTCGCCCCGTCGCACAATATTCGCCGCCTTCGTCTTGAACGTGGTTTGCGGCTATTTTCTCCATCGAGGCCACGAATTTCTCACTGTCGGCCTGGCAGGAACTGGCTTCTATCTTCTCTTCTTTGTTGTCGGGGCAACGCTTGCCGCACATGCGGAGACAGTCAAAGCCACCCTGAAACAGATTCCGCGTTATCGGCAGGCGGGATTGATCGGCCTGTCGTTGCTTCTGCTCATGATCCCCGCCGTGACGATTATCATAGATGACATGTATTTGGTCGGAGCAGCCCTGGTCATTTCCATTTTACTCGCAAACCCGAACGCGGCGGCTGCTTTGGAAACATCAATTCCAACGTGGCTTGGCCGTGTATCGTACAGCCTGTATTTGATCCACGTCCCGATCCTGACCGCGGCTGTCTTTGCGCTCGATCCGGTCTTGCCGCTCTGGACGATCATGGCGATCGCGGTGCCGATGACGTTGATCGTCGCCGAACTGTTCCATCGCGCGGTGGAAGCCCCCTCGATGAAGCTCGGGCGATGGCTGACTCAGCGTCGCACAGCCGCCGCCGCAACAGGGGTGTGACCGCCCCCGCTTCAAACAGCGTCCGCAGTCTCGGGACGGGCACAGAGTTTGTGCGATAGGAAACCGTCATCCACCCTCTCGAAACAGGACAATTCAATTCATGCCTTCAGGATTGCCCAACATCTGCCAAGGCAAGAAAGAGTTGATAATCCGCGTCTTCGCTGACAGAATACTTTTGTCTATCTGATCGTTATATGAATTTCACGCCCCCGCACATCATAGAAATGATCATGTCATCCCTTCGTGCAACCAAGCATTTATCGCGAAAAATTCCAGCATTCTTAATTATACAGGCAGAGCAATGAGGCTTAAGTTTCTGGATGGTGCGCGTGGTATCGCCTCACTCATGGTCGTTATATACCATGTTACTCTTGCCTTCCCATCATATCATTACAGCGTTTCCTCTTTCGGGGATTTGATAAGCAATCCTCCTGCTTGGTTTAGGGTGACGCCGCTTCGACTGCTTGCCTCCGGACAGGCTGCCGTGGCTTTCTTTTTTGTCCTCAGCGGCCTCGTCTTGGCGATACCGTTTTTGAACGAACAAAGGGTAAATTACGGGCAATTTCTATTAAAGAGAATTTGCCGAATTTGGCTGCCCTTCGCGGGCGCGATACTTTTCTCCGCCGCACTGCATTACTATTTGCGCATGGACACAACACCGGACTGGCGCAACACCCCGCCGGGACAGCTTACATTCGGTTTGGTTTTTTCCGATATTCTGCTGATAAATGGGCCGGAGAATAGATTGCTTGATGGACCCATGTGGTCCTTGGTCCATGAAATGCGGGTTTCTATTATATTCCCTCTTTTAATGTTATTTGTTTTTCGGAAACCCGCTACAGCCTTTGTCGCCGCCGTGATATTGCATCTGATAAGCTCGATATTCTTCCCGGCAGTGTACTCCTTTCCTTCCGCCACCTGGGCGGATACCGGATTCTACGTTCTGTTCTTTGTCGTTGGGGCGCTTCTCGCGCAATATAGACATATTATAGCGAGCATGTATGGCCGGCTCTCGCCGTTCGTCGGGGTAATTCTTGTCCTTTTTGCTCTGGTACTCTTCGCCGCTCCTGGTCGGTCGGCGTTTGCCGCGGATAGTTGGATGATAGCGTCGGTCCTCATCGTCGCCTTCCTGCTCGGCAACCGGCATGCCGCGTCGGCTCTGGAGACGCCGGTTCCCGCCTGGCTCGGTCGCGTCTCCTACAGCCTTTATCTGATCCATTTGCCGATCTTGACGGCGGCCATCCATGGGCTCGGTCCGGTCTTGCCGCTCTGGGCGATCATGGCGATCGCCGTGCCGACCGCGCTGATCGCCGCCGAATTGTTCTACCGCGCTGTCGAAGCGCCCTCGATGAGGCTGGGCAAGCGGCTTACGCGGCGCCGGATCGTCCCGGCCGCCGCGACGGGGGTATGACAGCCGCCTCCACCGCGCCGGTGATACGTGCTTATCCGCCGCAGCTGCCCTTGCCGCCGGCGCCTCGGTTGATCGTCCAGAGTTCGACCGTGCCGGATCTGGCGACGGGCGACAGGCAGGCGAGATCGACGGATGTTCCAGGGCTACGGTTGACGAAGATCACGGCATCGAACCGATCGAGGGCCGCCAGCACTTTCGAGCGGTCGAGGTTGGCATGATCCACCAGCACGTCCCATAGCGCGTTCGGCGTCGCGGCCGCCGCCACGCCGTCATAGGGGGGCACCAAGGCGATCGGCTGCTGGGCCGCGAAGGCGAAGAGGCTTTGGACGAAGGCGTTGCGCCGAATGATCGCCAAATTCGGCAGATGCGTCTCCGGAATCGCGATGAACGGCGGACCGCCATGGGGATAGGCGACCGCCAGCCGGCTGTCCGGGGCGACACGGTCGAGGATCGACAGATCGCTCGTGTAGACGGCATCGGCGGCGAGCCATGCCCGCTCGACCAAGGCCAAGCGGCCGAGAAACAAGACGACGGCGATGCCGGCCAGGAGCGACGCCGCCGCCCGCCACCGAAGCACCGGCAACGAGCCGCTGATCGCCAGAACGAACATGATCACCGGCAGCCGGTTATCCAGGCCCGAACCGGTTAGCCCTTCGAACGGCAGCGCCAGATAGCACAAAACGAGCAGGACCAGCGCCCAGCCGATTTCGCGGGCGATCCTGAGTTGTCGGGTCGCCACCAGATAGGCCAGACCGCCGATGAAGACGACGAAGCTGACGGCGTCGATGGCGAGGTTGTAGTTGTTGAAGATCGTGAACAGCCACAGGATCTTTCGCCAATATCCCGAATAATCCAGGGTGCCGCCCGCCGCCGGCTGCCAGGACAGCACGAAGATGGCGATCGGTGCCACGAATTGCGGGGCGGCATGGAGGATCTGCCGTAGAACCCGACCGAATTCGCCCCGACGCAGGGCGGGCAGCGCCGTCGCCAGCTCCGCCCCCGCCACGGCCGCGGCATAGACGCCGAAGGCCGCGATATGGCTGAAGAACACCGCGAGGCAGATCGCCACCGACAGCGGGATGCGCAGCCACGGCCTGGGTCGCAAGCCGATCCACAGCGCCAGACCGCCGATGGCGAGACCGGCGCCGAACAGGTAGTTGACGAAGCCCCACAGGAAAATCCTGTTGTAGAGCAGCAGGAACGACAGTAACGGCCAGAACGACCAGGAGCCGAACAACACACGGTTGAGGCATAACGCACCAGCCGTCGTCAACGCGAAGACGGCGACCAGGAAGAACTGGCCGGCGAGGGCGAGCGGCATGATTTTCGACAGCGGCGGAACCAGCAGATCCATCGCCAGGTTCGGCAGAGGATGCCAGGTCACCGCGTAGAAGGCGTTCAGAACCCCCGACGCCCCGTCCATCGCCAGCAGATACATCCGCGCCAGATGGTTCGGATAATCGGCGAGCGGCGGCAGCACCGTACTGAACACCGGGATGGATACCAGGGCCAGCGCCACCAGGAACGCGACGGCGAGCTTGGCCGGCGAGGCGGAAAACGAGATCCCGACCGCCGGCGAAGGCTGGGTTGAGCCGTCCACTATCGCTTCCAGGTGACGACCGAACTCACCGCGTAGTTCCAGACCGAGCTCATCAGCGCGCCGGCGATCCCCGCGAGCCACCAGGACGAACGGCCGCTATCGAACAGGTACGACGACAAGCCGACATTGGCGAAGGCACCGACGCCGCAGACCAGGGCGAAGGAAATGAGCCCCCGGATAAAGCGCCAGCCCTTGAGCCGTCGATCCCGATAGGTCAGCGAATTGTTCAGGGTGTAGTTGCCCACCATCGCGGTACCGGTCGCCAGCCCCTGCGCATAGGGGAAACTGAAGCCCAGCACCGACAGGCTGAGCGACAGCACGACGAGATGCGCCGCCAGGCCGACAAAGCCGACCAAGGAAAACAGGATGAAGCGGACCGGAATGAGATGCCCGATCACCTTGTCGGCGATGAGCAGCAGATATTCGATCGCGACCTGGCTATCCAGCTTGCTTTCGCCGGCATGACGCAGGCCGAACTGATAAGGCACCTCCTGCAGCCGGATCGGCACTTCGGAGGAAGCCAGGATATCGACGAGAATCTTGAAGCCGATGCCGGACAGACGACGGACCACGCCATCGAACACGTCCCGGCGCAGCATGAAGAACCCGCTCATCGGATCGGCGATCTTCACGCGCAGGACCAGCCCGCCGAGCCGGGTCGCGATATTGCTGATCCGGGCCCGCCCCTTGTCCCAATCGCCGATGCCGCCGCCGGCGACGTAGCGGCTGCCGACCACCATATCGAGGGTGTCGGATTTCAGCGCCGCCAGCATCGTCGGCAAGACCTTTTCGTCATGCTGCAAATCGCCATCCATCACCGCCACGAACGGCGCCGTGCTGGCCTGGATGCCCTCGATGCACGCCGAGGACAAACCGCGCCGGCCGATCCGGTGCAGCAGTCGGACGCGCGTATCGTCCAGCGCCAATTGGCGAACCGCCGCGACCGTCCCGTCCGTCGAATCGTCATCGACGAAGATGATCTCCCAGCGGATGCCCTGCAGCGCCTCGGCCACCCGCTCCACCAGCACGCCGACATTCCCACGCTCATTCCGCGTCGGCACGACCACGCTGAGCTCGGGGCCGCCCGCGGGCGCCACGCCAACAACGGAGCCGGTTGCTTGAAGCGTTATCGGGGCAGGCATGACCATGGACTTCCTTTCGAAACTGCTATGCTGACTAGATCGTCGCGGCGACTATTCCCACAGATTCGCCCGTCGCATTTTTGATAAATGCTTAGAAAAACCCGACACGCCGGAACACCCTTCGCTCGACCTACCTCCGAAGAACGAAGATCCAACTCAAATGTGATTTTTGATAATTGATTGATTCTTGGGTATATTAAAAAAACTATTTTGTCAAGAGAGTGGAAAAATCCAGAAAAATTCAGCCATCTGCGCGACAAGAAAAATACGCCGAATCAATATTACACAATAAAGAAAAATTTCGAACCTATGATCGCTCGTATTTTTTTCATAAATTAGCGGGGCATCACGATATTTTTGTTCACAAAGACCAGATAGTCATGGGCAATGAAGGGGCATCGATCATAAATATGACTCATTGCAGGATAACCTTCCTACCACATCCTCCGAAAAATGGTCGGCTCTTTGCATCATTGGCGATCGGAGCGGCGATGTTTTTCCAACCTGCCCCAGGGGCCAGCCCATAATGTCCAGCGTGCTCATGGCGTCCAGCGAATTCTTGCCGCTTCGAGGGGGCATCGGCACCTATGCGCAGGGCATGGCGGAAGCCGCGCATAAGCTGGGCATCGAGCTGGTCGCCCTGGTTCCGGATTACGGGCGCGGCGCCGACCATCCCGATGATGCCGAGTTGCCCTTCGAGACGGTGCGCTATCCCCAGGCCGACCGGCACCGCTTCATCGATATCCGCCACAAGGTCGCGGCCCTCGACCGGGTGTTGCGGCGGCGGCGGTTCGACATCGTCCATGCCGTGGATTGGCCCTTCTTCGTGCCGATGGCGCTGACGCGCTGGCGCGGCCGGCATCGCACGGCCGCGACCCTGCATGGCAGCGAGATCTATGGCCTGGGGTCGCCTGCGCGCCGGGTGATGACGACGGCATCGCGAACGTTCCAGCGAACCGACCGCTGGCTGTGCAACAGCCACTTCACGCGGAACCTGTTCATCGAGCGATTTCCCCGTGTCGATCCATCACACGCCCTGGTCACGCTGCTGGGATGTCGCGAGTTCTGGTTCGAGCCGCCGGTGCCCCCGCCGGAAGACGCGGCGATCCATCGAGTGTTGGGCGATGACTCGCCGGGCGGAAGCGGAAAGGTCGTGCTGACGACCGTCGCCCGGCTCACGCCGCGGAAGGGTCATCGGACCGTTCTCAGGGCCCTCGCAGCCCTGCCGGCGGCGCTCAAGGAGCGGATCATCCATCTGGTGATCGGGCCCGCCTATGATGAGCCTTACGCAGCGGAACTGCGCGAGCTTGCCGCCGCCAGCGGCGTCGAGGTTCATTTCGTCGGCGAGGTCGATGATCCCACGGTCCGCTATGTGTATAGCCGGACCGATGTGTTCGTCATGGCCGGCGAGCCGGTCCCGGGCCTGGTCGAAGGCTTCGGCCTGGTCTTTCTGGAGGCGGGTGCGCAGGGCGCCCCAAGCATCGCCGGCGAGATCGGCGGTGTCGCCGACGCGGTGGTCGATGGCGAGACGGGTTTCCTCGTTCAGCCGCTCGATGTCGCGGGGTTTGCCGATCGGTTGATGCGGCTGATCTCGGACCCGAGCCTGCGAGACCGGATGGGCGCGCAGGCCAAGCGATACGCGACGGAGCTCAGTTGGGCGGCGACCGTCAAGGGCAGCTATGGAGAGCTGCTGTGAAGCTGGATCGCCGTCACCTCCTGAAGGCGGGCTTGGCGGCATCGTTGGTGGCCCCTGCTTGCGCAAGCCGGGCGGATGACGCGCCTCCCCCACAGATGCCGGTGACGATCGATCCGGCCTTTCCGACGGACGGTCCGCCGCTGCGCGTCTTGGCGAAGGCCAAGGGTCTGCGCTTCGGTGCCGCGGCGGTTTGGACCAAGGCGCTGCAAATCGATGCCGGCCTGCGCGAGGTCTATGAGAAGGAGACCGATGTCATCGTTCCGGACATCGAGTTCAAATGGGGGTGGCTTCGCCCCGACGCGACGACCTTCAGCTGGTGGGGGGCCGACAAGCTGCTGATGTTCTGCGAGAACGCGGATATCGCGTTTCATGGGCACAACCTCGCCTGGGAGGAATGGAATCCAACCTGGCTGAAATCCCAGATCACCAAGGCCAATGCCGAACAGCTCCTGCGGCAGCATATCCGCGCGGTGATGGAGCGGTATGGCGACCACATGGTCAGTTGCGATGTGGTCAATGAGCCGATCTGGCTGGGTCACGGCCAGCCCGGCGGCCTGCGGAACGGGATATGGCTGGAGACGCTGGGCGAAGCCTATATCGACATTGCCTTCGACGAGGCGCATCAGGCCGCGCCGAACACCCTGCTCATCCTCAACGAGGCCGGCATCGAGACCACCAGTCGCGACGACCAACAAAGTCGGGAGGCGCTCCTCAAGCTGCTGGGCCGCCTGCGGCAGCGCGGCGTGCCGGTGCAGAGCATCGGGTTGGAGAGCCATCTATCGACCACCTCGGCGATCGATGATGGCGACCTCTCGGGCTTTCTGAACGACCTCGCCGCCATGGGGCTGACCATCCAGATCTCGGAACTGGATGTGTCGGACATGAAGGAAAGCAGCTCGATCGCCGATCGGGACCGAAAGGTGGCCGATGTGTATTACCGGTACCTGACGATAGCGCTGCGCAATCCCCAGGTCCGATCGGTCAAGACGTGGGAGTTGCGGGATGGCCGCGGCAAGCCTGGCGACGATGTCGCGACATTGCCGAGGCCCTTGCCGTTCGACATCAATCTGAACCGCAAACCCGCCTGGGGGGCGATAGCCCGCGCCCTTGGCGAGGCACCCGGGCGGGCATGACGGTCTGACGTCATGCCCGCCCGATAGGAAGCATCGACCTACGAGTAATAGTTCGAATAATGCCCGTAGTAGTAGGCATGATCGCCATAGCCGTAGAGCGCGTGCTTGCGGACGTTGACGCGCGACAGCACGGCACCGGAAACGTGACCGCCATTCGCCCGCAATGCCTTCAAGGCACCCAGCGCCACGGGCCGCGGCGTGCGTTCCCAACGGATGAGAAAGATCGTCGAATCGACCAGATGCGACAGCACGATCGCATCCGACACCGCCAGAACCGGCGGCGCATCGATCACGATCAGGTCGTACTCCGCACGCTTCGATTCCAGGAACATCCGCATGTGATGCGACCCCAGCAGATCCTGCGGATTGAGCGCGCCGCGCGGCGAGGGGATGTAATGCATCCCCGTGATCTGATCGACCTTGATGATGTCCTGGACCGGATTGTCTTCGAACAACCCGACGATACCGGGCCCCTCGCTGTTGGCCGCGACACCCATTGCCCTGCCGACCGAGGGGCGCCGCAGATCGCAGTCGATCAGCAGCGCTTTTTTGCCCGACCGCGCCGTGCTGCGCGCCAATGAGCAGGCGAACAGCGTCTTGCCTTCCTCGGGCAAGGACGAGGTCACCAGGACGATCTTGGGGGGATTGTCGATGTTGGAGTACCGCAACGTCGCCCGGATCGATCTGATCGCCTCGGCATATTGCGAAGTCGGCTTGTTCACCAAGGTATCGATCACGCTTTCCTTCTGGAACAGGTTGGGCGTCATCCCAAGCGTCGCGACGCCGCCCAATTTTTCCAGCTGATCGGCATTCCGGAACCCGTTATCCAACCGTTCAAGCGCGAAGGCGACGAACACGCCGATCAGCAGACCAAGCATCACGCCCATCCCGCCGAACAACGTCCTCTTGGGGAAGGATGGAGCCTCGGGGATCGAGGCGCGGGCGACCAGGCGGGCGTCGGGCATCTCCAGGTCGTTCTGCGCCGAGGTCTGCTTGAAGCGCGACAGAAAATCCTGATACAGCGTGCGATTGGCATCCGCCTCGCGCTGCAGATCCGCCAGCCTAACCTGCGCCTTGTCGAGCACACCGGCCGAACGCTGCAGCTCCGCCAGGCTCGCCCGCAGCGACGATTCCCGCGCCCGCGCGGCGACCGCGTCGTTCGCCATGCCGCGCACGACCTTCGCGACCTCGTCGCCGATCTTTTTCTGGATGTCGTGTTCCTGCGCCAGCGCGTTGATCATCGCCGGATGATCGGGCTTGTATCGCGTCGCGAGCTCGGCCCGGTTCTGCCGGGCGGTCGCCTCCTGCTGCGTCAGGTTGGAGATCAGTGGGGAGGCCAGCACCTGCGCCGCCGCGTCGGCCCCGCCCTGGCCCTTCAACATGTCCTGGATCTGCCGCAGATTGGCATCCTTGGCTGCCCGATCGCTCGACGCCAGGATCAGCTGGGAGTTCAACTCCGAGAGCTGCTGCTCGGTCACCGTGAAGCCCTTGGCCTCGGTCAGCGAATTCTGTTCGCGATAGAACTGAACCGCATGGTCCGATTCCTGAACCTTATCGCGCAGCTCCTTGGTGCGTTCGTTCAACCATGCGTTGACCCGCTGCGCCGCCTCGAACTTATCCTCGAGCTGCTGCGTCAGATACATTTCGGCATAGGTGTTCGCGATCGTCGCCGCCAGACCGGGGCTCTCCGACTGCGCCGCCACCCGGATGACCGTCGACCGTCCATCATTCGTGATGTTCATGTGGCCGGACAAGGCGCCGGCGATCCGCGTCAGCAGACGCTGGCGTTTGGCCTCCTCGGTGAGCTGGACCTCGGGTTTCACCAGACCGACGGCCAGCAGATAGTCGTCGGGAATCAGATGGATCGGGTTATACGCGGCGAAGAAACCCGGCGGCTTGAGCGCGCCGTTGAACTCGGGATTGTTCATGAGGTCGAGTTTCGTCGCCACGCGCTCCGCCAGCGTGTTCGAGTTCATAACCTCGACCTCGCTGCGGATCGCCGGGCCCATCGCGCTGAGATCGCCGTTGATGCCGGACACCACGGCCTGGACATCCATGACCTGGGTTTTGCGGGCATCGACCAGGATCAGTGCCTCAGCGGTGTAGCGGGGCGTCAGCTGAAAGATGATCACGAACACCAAGGCCGTGACTGCGAGCGCCGTCCCGATAATCGACATCCTGCGACGGCGCAGGATATTGAGGATCTCGCGAAGATCCAGAAGATCGCCCTCGGGGCCGCCCTCGCCGCCGCTCACGGGCCGCAGCCGAACGCGCTCGGCACCACCGCCGGGCTGCGACCGCTGGTCGGGCGCCCGACCGGGCTGGCCGGCGCGGCCCCCGGGAACTGAGGGGAATGGTTCGACGAGTTCGCTCATAAATTCCTCATCTCGCGAGATCTAAAAATGCGCTCGGATCAAACTTTAAGCCCGTACCAATGCTACGCTGGAGCCTCTAAACGATGTATGAACCCGGCGCGCGACGCCTGAGACGCTTATATTAACGTCTAAGTTCCCAGAATGTTGTGAGGTACGCCACTGCTGCACCGGTTTTATCGTACCACCCTGGACGGGTCATAACCTACGATAGTGACCGCATTGCGGCATTATGCTACAGGGCGCTCAGCCATCGACCGTGATCGACGGCTTTATTGATCGTTTCGGAATGCATACTTCGGGCCGAGATTGACGCGACGGCCCGATCTGGAGCCCTGAATTCGCGGGCCGGGCCAATTAGCCAAGCCGGCGTTTATCGCGACATCCGTATCCGAGCGGAAATTTCCCTACCGGATCAGGATCTTCCCAAGAGCGAGAAGATAATGTTGACGCCTTGGTGACCGATCGACCGCACGTCCTCGAACATCGTGCTCAGCTGATAGGTCATCAGGAAAAATCCGACGTAAAAGACGCCGGCATGGCGCGTTTCCAGATTGCCCAGGGCGTCGCCCAATCGCTTCGGCGTGGGCAGCCAGGCCAGGGTCAACATCGCCGCGACCCCGATGGCCCCGCCGGCCAGCACGTCGCTCAGATAATGGAACCCGAGATAAAGCCGCGGCAACGAGACCACCAGCGCCGCCCAGACGAAAGCGGCCACGCCCAAGCGCCGCGAACAGAGGAAGATGGCGGTAGCGAGCGCGCAGGCCACGGCGGCGTGATCGCTGGGAAACGAACTCCAATGCTCGAGAATAGACTCGGGTGGACCATAAGGCATGACGAAGCCCATCGCCGGGTCGTGCAGCGGCCGGAGGCGCATCGGCATTTGGAAAATCAGCGTCCTCGACACGGCCACGGCGAAAAGGGCAGCGAGGAAGCCCTTGATGACCAATTCATGGCGGGCCGGTATCGGCTTGTGAAACCATGCCCACCACAGAACGGTCACAAGCGGCACCATCTTGATCAGATTTTTCCCGGAAACCTCGAAGACCAGTTGGTCGAAGATTTCGCTGCGCCGGGCCAACTTGTTGATCGCATGCGTGAATGAAATATCCAGCCATTGGACGCCATCCACGATCATATGAAAATTGCCGTTCAATAAACCAAAAACATTGATCAAAAGAAGTAGGCCAGCCGCCCAATAAAGAGCAGACCTCATGGAAGCTTTCAACGGCGAAGTGGGTAGAATTCCCCAAAACAGGTGGCCATTTTTTTTGCTAATCATAATTGCCTCAACTAAAATGTTAATGTCCGTGTCAGGCTCATTCAACGAACCTCGGCGAAGCAGTGGTGATTCGACGCATAAAACCCGGTAAAAACTCGTTGGATCAGCGCCTTATCAATGCCGCATCGGCGAGCGACCTCGCCGAACGGGCGGCCAACTTCTGGCCGAAATGCTGGGGCCTAGCGGCACATAGCCGGAAAGCGGTCAGCATTTGACGCGACATGAACGACAAAACCGCGCCGTGTCATAATCGCGGTATATTTCGGAAAAACTTTGCCGTCTATGAAGTAGATCACACGCCGCGCCCACTCTACGGACGAGCGATAGAGCGCAGCCGACCCAAAGCCACCGAAGGCGATGAGTAACCGCGACTGATATGCCCTACGGGCAGGAAATTTACACAGTAAAAGAGCGAAATCTTTGGCGAAACGTTTATTAAATTCTTCCAATAAACGGCTTATGGGGCCGTTTCGACTCATGGCGTCACATTTTTGCGTAGGCATTTTATGATGCTCCACCCTCAAGGTGCTGGCCCGCTCTTCTAGAGGGCAGGTCATAAAACATTCATATTTCTTTATAAATGCCACATCTTCGACATCAAACACAACCTAGAAAATGTAACCTCGACGACTTGTCGGAGAATCTTCCTCAAGGGAAGATCAAACAAACCCATGGGGTGAACTCCATCGGCACACCCTCTACTTTTAGGTTATATCCGAGGGAACTCTTGGGGTTCCGGCATTCCCTCGGACGATCCCTCTACCATCCACAGCACAACTGCTCTTTCCCTGTCCATTCGGTGGGGCTCTTGCGCACGCCCTGAACTGGTCGCCGTCCGACCGGGGGCGGGCCCCGCGCGTCACGCCGATATTCCTTCACCGAGCGCCTCCACACGCTGGGCGATATAGCGCCCCAGCGCCGGCTCGGAGACGACCTCATGCCACCAGGCGAGGCTTTCCGCCGATTTGCGTTTCATGAGCTCGGGATCGGCCAGCAATCGATCGAGCAAAGCCGGCAACTCGTCCCATTGACGGATGGTGAAGGCGGGGCCACCTCGGTAAAACCACTCATCAGGCAGTTCTTCCGCGATAATCACGCAGCCATACCGTAAACCTTGGAAATACCGATAGGTCTCGGGAAGGTCGCCGCGGGGCACGACGCAGATTTTCGTGTCGGCGAGAAGTTCGGAAAACGGTCCGGGGTCGGCCCCACGGCTGGCCGCGAAGGTCGAGGCAGCTTGCAGCGTGACGACGCTGGTGGGCCGCGTCTCCGCGTAGTTTTTCAGAACACCTATCATGCGGGCGCGCGACCAAGCCTTTGGCGTGCCCAGAATTCGCGTCACGCCGAATTTAGGAAATTTACCGCCGATTGCACTGCCGAGAAACGATACGTCATGCGTACGCTCGAGAATTGGTTTGGGATCGAGATCCCAAACATCGCGATCGCCAAGCGGAATGGGCGATATCGGCGCCATCCGGCGCTTCGACGGTCCTTTCGACGACCGCATGACAGCAAAGCGGCTCGTAACATTTTGAGCCACCGAACGGAAAAACCTCAGCCACATGAGAATGGTCAGATAGTCAAAAGCAAAGCTGCAATTAACTTTTGGAAAAATTCCAAGAGATTTAAATACCAATCCAACTTTTCTGGAAAAAATCGGGATTTTTTGGAAAGAATCCGACACCACAAAGACGATTACATTGTCTCCATAGGCCGGCAATTCCTCGTCCCCCATCTCAACCACGATAAATATTTTTCCGGAGATGTTTGACGTGGCCTCCATATGGCGAAGGGCGCGGATAAAATAACGCGACCCCTTGATATCCCGATCCTTGAGATCCGGCGTCAGCTCATAAAAGCGGCTTCCCCCCGACGTGATGTAATATTTGTTGCGATAAATTGCCACTGGTGGATATTTTTCATAATAAAAAAATGCATTGCTCATCGACTTCCCGCACCTCGATCCGTCGGGCCGCCCGAGGCTCCCTCGTTAGGCACATTCGCCATATAACGCCTGTCAGCAGGAAAAGTTCACGAGGATTGTGAAAATATACGTCATGTCTGCCAGTTATCGAAAGCGCGGAAGGATTACGACGGGGCGGATCATTGATCCTACTCTCTGGTCAGTCTTGCGCTAGTGCTCGGCTATGGGAACGACCCAATTTAGAGTCTCTGCCCAGACGGCGCAGCCCTATCACACTTTCCCTGAAAGGCCCGGCAGGTCTTGGAGAGGTCATCCAGAAACGTCCGGTACGGCGCCACGCCTGACCGACACCCGGGCGGCATTTCCTCGTATTCAGGGTGGCGCGCCCGAACCCCCGGTCTACGCGGAATTAGGGACGCCGAGCGTTTCGACTTGGCGGACGATATAACGCCCTAGCGCCGCCTCGGACACCGTGTCTCGCCACCAGGCGAGACCTTCCTCGGACTTCCGCTTGATGAGATCGGGATCGGCCAGCAATCGATCGAGCAACGCCGGCAACTCATCCCAGCGACGCAGGATGAAGGCGGGTCCATCCCGATAAAACCACTCATCAGGCAATTCCTCGGCGATGATCACACAACCATAGCGAAGGCCCTGAAAATACCGATAAGTCTCGGGCACGTCGCCACGGGGTACGACGCAGATTTTGGTATCCGCGAGAAGTTCGGAGAACGGCCCGGGGCCGGTGCCGCGGCTGGCCGCGAAGGTCGCGGTGGTTTGCAGCGTGATGACGCTGGTCGGCCGCATCCGCGCATATCGTTTCAGGGTCTCGAACATGCGCGCACGCGACCACGCCTTCGGCGTGCCGAGAATACCCGTCACACTGAGTTTGGACAGCTTGGTCCCGACGGCGCTGCCAAGGAACGATACGTCATGGGTACGTTCGAGCACCGGAATGGGATCGAGATCCCAGACATCGCGATCACCAATGGGAATGGGAAATATCGTCGCCATTCGACCTTTTGACGACCGCATGACAGCCAGGCGGCTCTTCACATTTTGAGCGATCGAGCGAAAGAATCGGAGCCACATCAGGGCAGTCAGATAATCAAAAGAGAAACTGCAGTTCACCCTGGGATAGATCCCCGCCACCTTGAATATTGCACTTACATTGCGGGAGAAACTGGGAACTCGTTGAAAAAAATCCGAAACAACGAGGACTATTACATTATCGCCATAAGCAGGCAATTCCTCGAAGCCGGTTTCGACAACGATAAACACCTTTCCCGATATGGTAGAGTTCGCCTCCAAATAGCGCAGAGCACGGATGAAATACCGAGACCCTCTGATATCTTCTTCCTTAAATTCCGGCGTCAGTTCGTAAAAGCTACCGCCCTGCTTTATGATGTAATATTTGTTACGGTAGGCTGATATCTGCGTGGACCTATGATAGTCGAAGACAGCATCGCTCATCGTCATCCTTAGCTCCAGATGCACAGGGTCACCGCGAAAGCGACCCGCGTCAACTCTCAGATGTGCGTATTGGCTAGAATGCGGTCGAACTCCTCCGCATGCGGCTCGGTCGGGGTGATCGCCTGACGCACCAACGCCACGGCACTCATCGCAACCGCCACCCCCATGAGGCGCCAGCGGTTTTCGGCCCAGGCATAGCGGAATTGGCTGATCATCAATTCCTTGGTGTCGGCATCGAGATAGGCGTAGAGGCGCAACCCGACCGAACAGCGCCACCAGGTCAGGGCGGGCCGAAACGGCGCGGTCAACATCGATACCTTGAAAGCTTCGACCCCCTGGGGCAATGCGCCTTCGTGCAACTCAGCCTGCGTGAAATCACTCCATACCAGCGAGTCGGCCGGCACTTGCCTCAACGCGTCGCGCAGATAGGCCACCGCCGCGGCCGCATCGACGCCGCCGGCCGAGAGCGGCAGCCTGGCGCCGATGACCGCGAGATCGGTCGAGGCGTCCGGCGTCGGCAAGATCGCTAGAGAGGCTCGCGCCGAATCGACCGCATGGCGCAGATCGTCCTGGGAAGGAACGTGACTTGACCGGATCTCCGCGATCACCGCATCCGCCGGCAGCCGCCGCAAGAATGCGGTGGTCAGCGTCAAGCCGGCCGCCAGGAGGACAAGCGCCAGCACGACCCCCGGGAGCCGTGCCAAGATGCCCCAGGAGCGCCCGCCCGATCCAGCGGCAGACCCCGTGGGTTGAAAGCTCCCATCGGCGCGCGGCGAAGAACCGGCCAAGGACGTATCGTAGCCCGGTCTCATCCGATCACTCCGCCGCCGGCCGCTTGACGAGAATTCTGGTGCGCTGCTCGAAGTCCGAAGATTTCAGGCGTTGCGCCAGCCGCTCCCAATCCGGACCAGCGGTTTCGTTCCAAACGCGCAGGTTCGCCGCCGCCGCCTGGCATAGGCTGCCATACGCCTCCGCGGATCCGATAACCTGGGCAATCGCCGCCGCCGCCGCCGGGACGTCATCGAACGGCACGAAAATCGCGCCGCCCTTCAACGTCTCCCGATAGGCATCGATCGGCGAGGCGATCGCCGGCAGCCCGCCATGCTGCACCTCCAGCATGGGCAGGCCCAATCCTTCGGCCAGGGAGGTCGAGACGATGAAGTGGGCGGAATCGATGGCGGCGCTCAGCACCGCGTCGTCCACCCCCTCGCGCACCGAGACGAATGGCTTGCCGTCGGTCAGTTCGTCGACCTTCCAGCCGCGCCGGCCAAAAATCTCCAGCTCCACGTCCAACTGATGCACCGTGCGCAGCCGGTCGACGATATCGATCGCATAGGCATAGTTCTTCCGCGGCTCGACCGTGCCGATGGCGATCAACTTGATCGGACCGGCAGGACGGATATGCCGCTCGACATAGGTCAGCTTGAAGATATTCTCGATGATCGGCCGCAAATAATCGATCGTCACCTTGTCTTTGTCGACATAGGCCAGCAGCCGCTGCTTGGTGTATTCCGAATTCACCAGGTAATGCCGGAGGAATTTCGTGCCCAAGAGCATGCACGGGCTAAGATAGAAACGCGCACGCCAGTTCAGAAGATCTTTCCGATCCAAATAAAACATGTCATGCGCGAGGAACAGCGTGCGTCTGGCACACAAAAAAAACAGCGGGGATGGTGGGAACAGCGACAGAACGACGCGGGCACGCCGGTTAAACAACACGGTCAGCGGCAACAGCAGCAGATGATGCAGCAGCACCAGACGATCGCCGCCATAGACGGTCAACGCGAGATCCGACCTGCCGCGCAGATAGCTGATGATCGTCAGGGTAAACCGCTCGATCCCGGTGAGCGTCGCCCCAAGACGAAGGCCGTCGATGATGACCTGTGCTTTCATCGGTTTCCAAGCATCAGTGATAGACACAAGCGCTGAACAAAGGGCGAATGTTCCGACGGTCGCACGAGAATACGGGAGATCGCCCCGAACGACGGCGTGATCTCCCGGCGGTGCAATCTAACCATGCACCAATCTGGTGCAATCTAACGAGGCCCCAACCTAAAGCAAAGCGCGACGCTTTGCAGCCCAGGAAACATCAATCACGCGAGCCGGCCGATCGAACCAACCGGTCTACCGCATCGGCAACCGCGACGCTTTCGCCGCTCGGTCGGATCGCCTATCACTAAGGGCACCTACCGATTGCGAAGCCCGCGATGCCTGGAGAGGATGGTCGCATGGCCGGACGACCAGGCGACCACTCGAGCAGAGGCACCTTCCCCCATGATGTTCCCGACAAGCCGTGTCGACAGCGATGGTCGGCCGCCTGCCCCCGGCGCCACCCGCGCGAGGCACCGATAACCGATGGCTCACTGGCTGCTGAAATCCGAACCGTTCAAGTATGCGTGGGATCGGATGGTCCATGACGGCCGGACCCATTGGGACGGCGTGCGCAATTACCAGGCGACCAACAATCTGAAAGCGATGACGGTCGGCGACACCGCGTTCTTCTATCACTCGAACGAGGGGCTGGAGATCGTCGGCGTGGTCGAGATCGTCAAACCCTTCTATCTGGACCCGGCGGATCCCGCCCAGCGTTTCGGCATGGTCGACGTCGCCGCCAAGCAGCCGGTTCGCACGCCGGTGACGTTGAAGGCGATCAAGGCCGAGCCGCGCCTGGCCAATCTCGCGCTGGTCCGCCAGTCCCGGCTCTCGGTCGTGCCCGTGAACGACGCCGATTGGGCCCTGCTCTGCGAGATGGCCGGCATCGAGCCGTGACGCTGGTCCGCTATTCCGCCGCTAAAAACTCCCGATACGTCTGGGCCAGATCGGCGACCGACGCGTCGTAGAGGCGCTTGCCGGCCTCCGGCGTCGCGAGCGATGGGTCCGAGCCGATCCGGCCGTCGGGGAACCGTCGGCGGAAATCTTCCGCACCGAAGAACCGGCCGCTCGGCGCCACTGGCGGATCGAGCGGCACTGTCTTAATCGTCTCGGGATAGGCCCATTGGGTGACCGCCACCTCGCTCGGCGTGGCATGGCTGCCCTCGCGGCCGGCGTAAAGCTCCGCCGAGATCGCCCGCACGCCACGCGCGTCATACCAATTGTGCAGCACGCAGCGCGGAGTCGCCGGGGGCCGGTTGGAGCCCGCACGCCCGTCCGAGGCGAGGCCGATCCCCTCGGCCGCAGCGTAGATCTCGTAGAACGCGGCCTGCATGGTGGCAATGTTGCCGCCATGGCCGTTCACGAAGAAAAACCGGCGGAAGCCATGGCGGGCGAGCGACAGCACCATATCGCCGACCAGTGCGATCAAAGTCGACGGACGCAGGGTCATCGAACCGGCGAAGTCCATGTGATGGACCGCCATGCCGACCGAGATGGTCGGTGCCACCAGCGCATCGACCGCCTCGCCGACGCCGCGGGCGATCACCTCGGCGCAGATAGCATCGGTACCGACGAGACCGTTCGGACCGTGTTGCTCGGTCGAGCCGATCGGCAGGATAATGCCCTGATCGACGGCGAGCCTTGTCTCAACTTCTTTCCAGGTGGCGTGGTGCAGCAGCAAGGCGCGCTCCTCCGTGAGATGGTAAAGGCCAGATCTCTCATGGCATCAGCTTACGCCGCCCCATGGTGCCAAACCAAGCTGCGTTCGCCACCTTGAAACCGGCCCCAAACCCCGTGATAGTCGGCCGTGATAAGGGTCGGCAACGATAAGAATGTTTCGCGTATGGGAGTTGAACGTCATGTCAGATCATAGCCTGTTGCCGGTACCCGCTGGGTTCGCGGGACCCAGCACGATCGATGCGGCCGAGCGGGAACGTCTATACCGGCGCTCGATCGACGATCCGGAGGGCTTCTGGGGCGAACAGGGCCGGACGATCGATTGGCTGAAGCCCTATACACGGGTCAAAAACACACGCTTTACCGATGACGTCTCCATCAAATGGTTCGAGGACGGCACGCTCAACGTCAGCGCCAATTGCCTCGACCGGCATCTGGCGACGCGCGGCGACCAGCCGGCGATCATCTGGGAAGGTGACGATCCGTCGGTCTCGCGTACGCTGACCTATCGCGACCTCTACGAAGCCGTGTGCCGGTTGGCCAATGTGTTGACCTCGCGCGGCGTGCGACGCGGCGACCGGGTGACGATCTATCTGCCGATGATTCCGGAGGCGGCCGTTGCCATGCTGGCCTGCGCCCGTATCGGGGCCATTCACTCGGTGGTATTCGGCGGCTTTTCGCCGGACAGCCTGATCGGCCGGATCCAGGACTGCCGGTCGAGCGTCCTCATCACCGCGGATGAGGGGGTGCGCGGCGGCCGCAAGGTGCCGTTGAAGGCCAATGCGGATATCGCTCTGAAAGCCTGCCCGGATGTCACCACCGCGATCGTGGTGCGCCATACCGGGGGGGCGGTCAACTGGGTAGCCGGGCGCGACGTCTGGTATCACGAGGCGACCGCCTCGGTGCCGGCCGACGCCCCCGCCGTCGAGATGTCGGCCGAAGACCCGTTGTTCATCCTCTATACCTCGGGATCAACCGGCAAACCAAAAGGCGTGCTGCATACTTCGGGCGGCTATCTGGTCTACGCGGCGCTGACCCATCGCCATGTCTTCGATTACCGCGATGGCGAGGTGTTCTGGTGCACCGCCGATGTCGGCTGGGTCACCGGCCACAGCTATATCGTCTATGGCCCGCTGGCCAACGGCGCCACCACCCTGATGTTCGAGGGCATCCCGACCTACCCGGACAGCCGGCGGTTCTGGCAGGTCATAGACAAGCATAAGGTGTCGATCTTCTATACGGCACCGACCGCGATCCGAGCGCTGATGCGGGAGGGCGATACGCCGGTCAAATCGACCAGCCGGGCCTCGCTAAGGCTGCTCGGTTCGGTCGGCGAGCCGATCAATCCGGAAGCCTGGTTGTGGTATTACAACGTCGTCGGCGACGCGCGCTGCCCGATCGTGGATACCTGGTGGCAGACCGAGACCGGCGGCATCCTGATCTCTCCCCTGCCCGGCGCCGTCGCCATGAAACCCGGCTCGGCAACCAAGCCATATTTCGGCATCCAACCTGAAATCGTCGACGCCGAGGGACACCCCTTGGAGGGCGCCTGCGAGGGCAATCTGTGCATCGTCGACAGCTGGCCCGGCCAAATGCGTACGATCTTCGGCGATCACAAACGGTTCGTCGAAACCTACTTCTCGACGTATCCGGGACGCTATTTCACCGGCGATGGCTGCCGTCGGGACGAGGATGGCTATTACTGGATCACCGGTCGCGTCGACGACGTGATCAATGTCGCCGGCCATCGCCTGGGTACCGCGGAAATCGAAAGCGCCCTGGTCGCCCATCCCCAGGTCGCCGAGGCCGCCGTGGTCGGCTATCCGCACGACATCAAGGGCCAGGGCATCTATGCCTATGTCACCTTGGTGCTGGATGCGTCACCGACCGAGGCGTTGCGCGTCGAGCTCGCGATCTGGGTGCGCAAGGAGATCGGACCGATCGCCGCTCCCGACCTCATCCAATGGGCGCCGGGACTGCCCAAGACGCGATCGGGCAAAATCATGCGCCGAATCCTGCGCAAGATCGCCGCCAACGAGCATGACAGTCTCGGCGACATCTCGACATTGGCGGACCCCGCGGTGGTCGAAGAGCTGATCATCTCGCGCGCGAACCGGTAGGTCCGGCACGACGGGCGACGCGGCCAGCCATCGCCTAGCGTTCATCGGTTTAACAACTATCGCTTTAACCAACTATTAAGTATACCGGGAGAGAAATACAAAGCTGCGAGGCGCAGCCGGTGACTGACGCCATCACGCCGTTCAACATTCGTCCTCGCTTGTATAATGTCCGGATATTGGGCCCGTCGGGCCAACCCTCGTCACATCATGGGCCCGAGGTAACATGACAATCGGGATGACATGGTCCTCGGGGGGGGACATACGTGAGCAAGTGCCGTGAAGGATAGCGCCAACAAAGCATCGCTGCTCAGCTCGATCGACAAGCGCTGGACCGCTCAATGGCGATTGAGCCGCCCGATTCGCATGCTTGTCCTGATGGGTACGCTAGCCGTCGCCGTGATTATGGCCGGGACGATATTGCTCGTGCTTGAAATGCGTGCCAAGGAGATCTCCGACGCCAAGCGTGAGTTGATCACCCTCGACACCTCGCTGACCGAGCAGACCGCGCGAGCCTTCCAGGGTGTGGACCTCGTCCTCAGCAGCCTGCTGGAACAACTCCAGACGGAGGGGGTCGACACTGTCGAGGAGCTGGAGCAGGCGAAGGCCGGGCGCGATACCTACCTTTTGCTGAATGCCCGGGCTGCCGGCGTTCCACAATTGGACGCCCTAACCATCATCGGCGCGGACGGAAACCTCATCAATTTTTCGCGGTTCTATCCGATACCCCAGGTTAACGTCGCCGATCGAGATTACTTCACCGCCTTGCGTGACACCGCGACTGACAAGCCCTTTCTCAGCGTACCGGTCGAGAACCGAGGCACCGGCACATGGACGATGTATGTCGCTCGGCGCATCAGCGATCCCGCCGGCAAGTTCCTCGGCGTGGTCCTGGGCGGCGTCAATCTCAGCTATTTCGAGGATCTCTATCGCACTCTGCAGATCGCCGAGGGCGGCGGCATTAGCCTATGGCGCCGAGACGGCGTGCTGCTCGCCCGCTATCCGACGCTGATCGGCATCGGCAAGACTTTCGCGATCAAATCCTTCACCGAAGTGCTGCTGCACGCCAATGCCGGTGTCTATCAGACCGACAAGGCGATCGACGGCGTGGCGCGGGTCGTCGCCACGAGGGCGGTCCGGGACTATCCGATCGTCGTCAACGTCACCCGGACGGAATACGAGATCCTCTCCGATTGGCGGCGGTCGGCGATGATCATCTGCGCCGCCGGTATCTTGTGCGCGATCGCGGTCGGCCTGGTCGTATGGGCGCTCGCCCGGCAGTTCGGTGCCTATGAGGCGGTGACCAAGGCGATGGCCGAGCGTGAGGTCGCGGTACTGGCCCGCGAGCAGGTCGAGGCACAGCTGCGTCAATCGCAGAAACTCGAAGCGGTCGGACAGCTCACCACAGGTGTGGCGCATGATTTCAACAATCTGCTGACCGCGATCATCGGCAATCTGGAATTTCTGCAGACCGATCTCGCGGGCAACAGCAAGAACGCCCGCCGACTGGCCGCCATCCAACGCGCCGCCGATCGCGCCGCCAAGCTGACCGGGCAGCTTCTGGCTTTCTCGCGCAAGCAGCGTCTATCGCCAAAGGTCGTCGATCTCAACGGCATCGTCGACAGTATGAGCGAGTTGCTGCGCAGCACCCTTGGCGGCACCATCCGTATTCAACCCCGGCTCAAGGTCGATCTATGGCCGGCACTGGTCGATCCGACGCAGATCGAGCTGGTTATCCTCAATCTCGCGATCAATGCGCGCGACGCGATGGGGGAAGGCGGCGTGCTGACGATCGAAACCGACAATGTATCGCTGGCCGACCCGGATCGGCCGGGCGCGCCGCCGGCCGGCCAATATGTCATGGTCGCGGTCAACGACACCGGAACCGGCATGACGCCCGAGGTTCTGGCCCGTGCTTTCGACCCGTTCTTCACGACCAAGGAACCGGGCAAAGGATCCGGGCTCGGCCTTAGCCAGGTCTATGGCGTGGCGCAGCAATCCGGCGGCGGTGTTCGCATCGACACCGCCCCGGGCGAAGGAACCACGGTCAGGATTTACCTGCCGCGCACCGAAGGGGCGAGTGCCGAAGCGCGGATGCATGACGCCTTGGCAATGCCCGCGGGTGTGACGCGTATTCCGGTAACCGCCGGCGCCGTGGCCCTGATCGTCGACGATGACAGCAGTGTCCGCACGACACTCTCGACGATGGCCACGGATCTGGGCTTCACCGTCATTCAGTCGGATAACGGGAAATCGGCGTTCGAGCAGCTGCAGGATCCACAGCGGATCGACGTGATGGTCGTGGATTACGCGATGCCGAGCATCAACGGTGCCGAAGTCGCTCGGGCGGCACGCCAGATGCGCCCCAATCTGCCGGTGATATTCGTCACCGGCTATGCCGTCGCCGCGCCGCTCGACAACGAACAATGGGTATTGCAGAAGCCGTTTCGGTCGAACGACTTCGCCCGCAAGCTGCGCCAGGCGCTTGCCAGCACCGATCAGACCGCCAGCGTCGCGGTCGGTCAATCGAGCGAGACCGGTTAAGCCTGAGTCGCTTCAAGCCGGTCAGCTATTCCAGTTGAAGCATGTTGGACACTCCCGCGCGTCATCGCGACTATGTGGCGGGTATGCATGCCGGTCCCGCCCAGTCGCGTCACCCCAGTCACGTCACGTTGTGTCGATGGCACCGTCTCTGCAAGATATGGCCTCGCAAGATAGGTTGACTATCGGGGCGAGGGCCAGGCGGGTTGAGGCGGCGCATGGCGCGCGGGCAGCCGTCGGAAATCGTCAAGAGAAGCAGGGGCGTCAGGAGAACATGGTGATGTTGGGGAAAATCGTCTGGTCGCTATCTGGTCTCGCGGAGCGGGTCGGTCTCTCGGAGCGGGCCGGTCTCGCGGGGCGTGGCCTTGTCCTCGGCGGCGTGCTGGCGGCGGGGTTGCTGTCCGGCGGCACCGCTCGGGCGCAAGACGTCGACGCGATCGTCAAGAAGCTGACGGCGACCCATACGCTGACCATCGGCTATCGCGAGACGTCGGTGCCGATGTCTTTTCTAGGCGAGGACAAGGTACCGACCGGCTATTCGGTCGACATGTGCCGGCGCATCGCGGAAGCGACCAAACAGGAATTGAAGCTCCCCGAGCTGAAATACGCTTACGTCCCGGTCAACATCCAGACGCGCCAGGCGCTGGTGGCGAACGGGACGGTCGATATCGAGTGCGGCGGCACGGTCAACACCTTCGCCCGCAACAAGCAGGTGGATTTCACCTCGATCAGCTTCGTCGCGTCCAACCAGTTGCTGGTGCTGAAGGATTCCGGCGTCAAATCGTTCGCCGACCTAAACGGCAAGGTCGTGCTAGTCGCGACCGCGGGCAGCAGCGAGCCCGAGTTGCAGAAGATCATGACCGAGCAGAAATTGACCCTGCGCGTGCTCAAGGTGGATGATCATCCGGCCGCCTTGCTGGCGCTGGAGAGCCATCGCGGCGATGCCTATTTCAGCGACAACAGCGCGTTCTTCGCGCTGATCCAGCAGTCGCGCCACCCCGAAAATCTGGCGATCGTCGGACCGGAAATCGGCTACGCGCCGCAGGGCTTCATGATCCCGAAGAACAACCCGACCTTCCTATGGATCGCCAATCACACAATGGCGCAGATGTATCAGTCCGGCGAGGGCAACAAGCTGATCGCCAAGTGGTTCGGGCCGTTCGGCGTGGGCGTCGGCCCCAGGCTGCGCGCCGCCTGGGACGCGGCCTCCCTGCCGGAATAGTCGCGATCAGGACGAACCCGTCTCTTTGAGCCGCCGGGCATGAACTATCAGTGGGATTGGGGCGTCCTCCTGCGCGAGCCCTATGCCGGTTGGCTCATCTCGGGCATCGGCTGGACGCTGTTGGTCAGCGCCGGGAGCTGGGTCGTGGCATTGGCGGCCGGCCTACTGATCGGCGTGGCGCGCGGCCTACCCAACCGGCTGATCCGGCTGGCCGCCCGATGCTATGTCGAACTGTTCCGCAATGTGCCGCCGCTGGCGCAGTTGTTCCTGTGGTATTTCGTGTTCCCGGAGATCGTGCCCAAGGCGGTCGGCCTGTGGATCAAGCGCGACATGCCGGAGCCGGAACTGGTAACGGCGGTCGTCGCCATAGGCCTGTTCGGCGGTGCCAGGGTCGCCGAACAGGTTCGCGCCGGGATCGACGCGGTCGGCCGGCATCTGCTACCCGCGGCGCTCGCCACCGGACTGCGCCCGGTGCAGGCCTATCGCCTGGTGCTGTTGCCGGTCGGCCTCAGGGCGATCGTCGGGCCGCTGACCTCGGAATTCCTGGTCATCTTCAAGATGTCGTCGATCAGCCTCACCATCGGCGTGATGGACCTCACCGCCGAGAGCCGCCATATCGAGAACTATACGTTCCACGGCTTCGAGGCGTTCGCCGTCGCAACCGCCGTCTATCTGGTGCTGGGGCTGCTCATCAGCGCGGCGATGAGCGCCTTGGACCGGCGGCTGCGCCCGGCCGCCATCCCCACATGACAGGTTCCGATTAGCCATGGACCCGTTCGATTGGGGCGTGATCGCCCGCTCGATGGATTTCCTCGCCGCCGGCATGGCGCTCAGCGCGCTGCTGGTGGTGGTGGCGACCTTGGGCGGCGTGGTGGGCGGCGCCGGTCTGGCCGCGCTACGCCGCTCGCCCCGGCGTTTCCTATCGGCACCGGCCGCGGGTTATGTCGGCGTGATGCGCTCGGTCCCGCTGGTGCTGGTGCTGTTCTGGTTCTATTTCCTGGTGCCGCTGGCGATCGGCCGACCGATCGGCGCGCTGACCTCGGCGCTAGTCGCCTTCGTGCTGTTCGAGGCGGCGTTCTATTGCGAGATCATCCGCGCCGGCATCGCCAATGTCAGGCGGGGTCAAAGCCAGGCGGCGGCGGCGACCGGCCTGCGGCCTTGGCAGGCGTTGCGCCTGGTGATCCTGCCCCAGGCGCTGCGCGCCATGGTGCCGGTACTGTTGAACCAGATCATCATCGTGTTTCAGGACACCTCGCTGGTCTATGTCGTGGCCTTGCGCGATTTCATGACCAGCGCCAGCGTCATCGCGTCGCGCGACGGCAGGCCGATCGAGATGTACACGCTGGTGGCGGTCGTCTATTTCGCAATCTGCTTCGTCGGCTCGTACGCCCTGCAGCGGCGGAGAAAGCTAAATTACCGATGAGGATGGTCGGTCCATGATCTTGCTTGAGGACGTCCATAAATCCTATGGCCGCACGCCGGTACTGCGCGGCTGTTCGACCAACATCGATGCGGGCGAGGTCGTCGTGGTATGCGGCCCCTCGGGCTCGGGCAAAAGCACCTTGATCAAATGCATCAATGGGTTGGAGCCGTTCGATCGGGGCCGCATCTTCGTGGGGGGTACATCGGTCGGCGACCGGGCGACCGACCTGCCGGCGTTGCGGGCGCGCGTCGGCATGGTGTTCCAGCACTTCGAGCTCTATCCGCATATGACGGCGCTGGAGAACGTCAGCCTGGCGCAGATCCATGTCCGCCGACGACGACGGGCGGAAGCCGATCGACGGTCGGAGGAATTGCTGGTCCGCGTCGGTCTCGCGGATAAGCTGCGCAGCCGGCCGGCCGAGCTATCCGGCGGTCAGCAGCAGCGCGTGTCGATCGCCCGCGCGTTGGCGATGGATCCGGAAGCGATGCTGTTCGACGAGCCGACCTCGGCTCTCGACCCGGAGATGGTCACCGAGGTGCTGGAGGTGATGCAGGCGCTGGCACAGGATGGCATGACCATGATGGTGACGCATGAGATGGGCTTTGCCCAGCGCGTCGCCGACCGGGTACTGTTCATGGACCATGGCGAGATCTTGGAAGACACCGATAAGGCACACTTCTTCGCCGCACCGGTGACCGAACGGGCGCGGCAATTCCTCTCCAAAGTGCTGCGGCATTAGAGAGACGTCAGACCTTTGGCCATCCCTCCCGAGCCAGGGCATGCAGCCCGGTGGCGGAGAGATCGGCGAGGCCAAGTTCCGGCAGTAGATCGTTCTCGGCGCGAAAATCCCGGCCGTAGAGCGCCGAGAACAGCTCGATGCCGGAGGTGTGCAGCGGTGATGGCACGCCGGCCAGCCGGGCGATCAGCTCGCTCGGCACCAGCCCATAGGGTACGTCCTCGGTCACGAAGCGGCTGTCGAGCGTGGTCGGGCCCGGCGGACCGCCGTCGCGATCATGAATGCGTTGCGCCATCTCGCCGAGAGAGCCGAGCGGCACATGGAACGATAGGTGGAAATGTTCGTGCACAGTGCGCACGGCGAGGCCGAAGGCCTTCGCCACCGCCAGCCGCTCCGCGTCGAGCGCCTCGATCAGCCGGCCGACCGCCGGGGTGATCCCCGCGTAATTGCCCCAGGCCTCACCCCGCTCCATCCGGGTAAGGTTGCACAGCGCCATGCCCATGTGGTTCTGCGGATTGAGGTTGCTGAGCGAAATCGCCAACACATCGGCGCGCAGCACGAACCGGTCGCCGAACAAGCTTCGGCACAGCGCCAGCCCGGCCTCGCCCGCCGCGACCGGCAAGGTGGCGATGTCGATCTGCTTGCGCACCGCGTTCACCGCGACCTCGGTGCCGCTGAGCGCGCGACCGGTCAGCACGGTGGTGCCCCAAGCGACGATCGGTGCCGCGATCCCCCGTTCGGCCAGACGTTTCGACAGGTAGAGCGCGCTCAACGAGCAATGCGAATTGATCAACACCGGCTGTCCTTCGCCCAGCACGGGGACCAGCGCATCGATCACGCGCCGATGGCCGTTGCCGGGTACCGCCACCAGGACCGCGTCGGCCTCGGCCACGGCATCCGCGCAACTCTGGGCGATACGCGGATGATATTCGCCGACAACCGCCCCGGTGGCCTTCAGGGCCGCGCCGGTGGCCAGTGCTACGGTGCGCCCGCCGGAGGGCGACCAAAGCACCGGCTCGTGACCGCGCTCGCCGAGGAAAGCAGCTGTTCCAAACCCGATCGACCCGGCCCCTAAAACCGCCACCCGCATCATTATCCCCGCTGACCAAATTCACGGGCGCGACTGTGCCGCAGGGCTGAATCCGTGGCAACCACCTCGGCCAACTGGCCTTGGGCTTGCACTCGCTTGTCTGCGTTCAGCGAAAAAGCCGGGATGCTCGGCCTCTTCCGACCAATTCCCCTCGAGGAGGACATCAGATGCAGCAGCGGTTTTTGGCGGGGATGGTGGCGCTCGTCGCGTTCCTGTCGGCAGCGCAGGCCGACGCGGCGAGGTTGCGGTTCGCCAATGACGGCGACGTCAATTCGATGGACCCCTATGCCCGCCAGGAGACGTTCCTGCTGAGCATGGATGGTGCCATGTACGAGCCGCTGGTCGGGCGCGACCAGAACCTGCAGCTCATCCCGATGCTGGCGACCGCATGGCAGCAGACATCGCCGACGGTTTGGCGCTTCACCATCCGACAGGGCGTGAAGTTCCATGACGGCACGCCGTTCACCGCCGATGACGTGCTGTTCTCCTACGACCGCGTGCGCTCGCCCGGCTCCAAGCTCAACAGCACGCTGGCGACGGTGGCATCCATCCGCAAGGTTGACGAGGAAACGGTCGAATTCGTCACCAACGGCCCGGATCCGATCCTGCCCAACGAGATCACCAATTGGTACATGATGTCGAAGGCATGGTGCGAAAAGAACAAAACCACCGCCTCGCCCGACATCACCAAGAACGAGGAAAGCTTCGCCACCCGCAATGAGAACGGCACCGGTCCCTTCATCCTGAAGGACCGCCAGGCGGACGTGAAGACCACTCTGGTGAAGAACCCCAATTGGTGGGGAAAGTCCGAGAGCAATCTGGACGAGATCGTCTTCTCGGTCATCAAGGATCCGCTGACCCGCGTCTCGGCGTTGCTGTCGGGCGAGATCGACATGATCTACACCACGCCAACCGAGAGCTTTGACAAGATCAAGGCCACCGGCGGCCTCAAGCTGCTGCAGACGCCCGAACTCAGGACCATCTTCCTGGGCATGGACGAGTATCGCGACGAACTGCTGGAGAGCAGCGTCAAGGGCAAGAACCCATTCAAGGATATCCGGGTCCGCCGCGCCTTCTACCAAGCGATCGACGAGGCAGCGATCACGCAGAAAGTCATGCGCGGCTACGCCTCGCCGACCGCGTTGCTGGTCGGCAAAGGCATCAACGGCTTCGACGAGGCGCTGAACAAGCGCTTTCCCTACGATACGGTCGCCGCCAAGAAGCTGCTGGCGGAGGCCGGCTATCCGAACGGCTTCGAGGTCGAGCTGGATTGCCCGAACGACCGCTACGTCAATGACGAGCAGATCTGCCAGGCCATCGTCGCCATGCTGGCGCGGGTGAACATCAAGGTCACCCTGCTGGCCCAGAACCGTGCCAAGCACTTCGCCAAGATCGGCGAACCAGGCAATACCACCAGCTTCTACATGCTGGGTTGGACGCCCTCGACCTATGACGCTCACAACGCCTTGCTGAACATCGTCGGTACCCAGAACCACGACAAGGGCATCGGCCTGAACAATTCCGGACGCTATTCCAACCCGAAGCTGGACACGCTGATCACCGAGATCCAGGTCGAAATCGACAAGCCGAAGCGCGATCAACTGATCGCCGAAGCGCTGAAGATCGTGAAGGACGACATCGCCATCATACCGCTGCACCAGCAGACGGTGGTTTGGGCGGCGCGCGCCAATGTCGACATCAAGCCGACCGGCGACAATTTCCTGCAACTCCGCTACGTGAGCGTCAAGTAAGCGGTCGCCGTCTCCGTTGCCCACGGCGCGGGGAAATCCGCCCAGCACAACGCCAAATAGTGCTTTCCGGCAAAATATTTGCTGGTTCGTTGCTACGAATCCAATCTCCGGGTGTTTGCTCGTTGGACGGATGGTGGGCGGGGATTGCCCTCGCCCGCTTGCCGATCAGATGGCCGCGGGTTTTTCGACAATGACAGAGCGTGACCCGCCCAGAGCCGGTGATGCCTACCGACTGAAGCAACAGGCTCTGGTGGCGGATCTCGGTCGGGAGGCCTTGGCGGGCGGTGGCCTGGACGACCTGCTGAATCGCGCCGCCGAAATCGCCGCGGAGGGGCTCGGTACACGCTTCGCCAAGGTGCTTGAATACATGCCAAGCGAGCACCGGCTGTTGGTCAGGGCCGGGGTCGGGTGGCGGCCCGGCGTCGTCGGCCACGCGACGGTCGGCGCCGACCTTGAATCCCCGGCAGGTTTCGCCCTGCAAAGCGGCTTGCCTGTATTGACCAACAGTCTTTCGACCGAAAGCCGCTTTCGCACGCCGGAGCTGTTGCGCGAGCACGGCATCGATCGGGCCGTCAACGTCATCATCTCGACCGGACAGAAATCATTCGGCGTGCTGGAAGCCGATGCGAAAGACGGCAGCGCGTTCAGTGAGAGCGATACTGGCTTTCTGCAGAATGTCGCCAATCTGCTGGCTGTCGCGATCGAACGACGCCGAGCGGACGACGCGCTTTTCGAAAGCGAGGAACGTTTCCGGGTCGCCGTCCTGAGCGCCCCGCTGGTCGTCTTCAATTGCGATCTGGATCTGCACTACACCTGGGTGGCGAATGCGCGCGACGGTCTCAAGAATACCGAGATCCTGGGACGTCGTGACGAGGACCTGACCGATCCGGAGATCATCGGAGAATTCGCGGATTTCAAGCGCGAAGTGATCGCATCCGGTCAGGGAGGCCGGCGCGAAATCGAGATTCGCTGGAACGACGGCACGGTGTCGCATCGGGACGTCACCATGGAGCCGCTGCGCCGGGTGGATGGCACGATCGTCGGCCTGACCGGCGCGTCGCTCGACATCACCGAACGCAAATTGGCGGAGGAAGAGCTCCGCGCGCTGAACGAGACGCTGGAACAACGCATCACGACCGAGATCGCCGAGCGCCGCCGGGCCGAAGAGGCGCTGCAGCACGCCCAAAAGATGGAAGCGGTCGGCCAACTGACCGGCGGGATTGCCCATGACTTCAATAATCTATTGACCGTGATCACCGGAAACTTGGATTTGATCGCGGCGATGGTCGGCGACAATCCGAGAATCCAGCGGCTGATCGAAGCGGCCCAGCATGGTGCCCAACGAGGCGAACAGCTCACCAGCCGCTTGCTGGCCTTCTCGCGACGCCAGGCGCTCCGACCGGAAACCCGCTCGCTGGGCGAATTGACGCAAGAAACCGTCACCATGCTGCAGCGTCTGGTCGGCGAAACGATCGATCTCCAGATCGATCTTGCGGCCGATACCGGCGCCTGCTGGGTCGATCCCGCGCAATTCGGCTCGACCCTGCTCAATCTCGTCGTGAATGCGCGGGATGCGATGCCCGATGGTGGCGCCCTGCTGATCCATACACGCAACGTCCCCCCGAAAGACCCTTTGCTGGCCGGCCATGCCGAAGCCGGCATGAGCTATGTCATGGTGGTTGTCAGCGACACGGGTGTCGGCATGACGCCGGAGACCCTGGCGCACGCGACGGAACCATTCTTCACGACCAAGGATGTCGGCAAGGGGACCGGCCTCGGGCTCAGCCAAGTCTACGGTTTCGCGCGTCAATCCGGCGGATTTCTGATCATCGAGAGCGCGCCCGGTGCCGGAACCACCGCTCGAATCCTCCTGCCGCGCGCGGCAGCCGCCGCGACGCCGTCGCCGCGCCGAAAGAAAACCGCGGAGCGGGGAACAGAAACCGTGCTGGTCGTAGAGGATGATGAGCATGTCCGGCAGGTCCTCGACCGTTCCCTAAAATCGCTCGGCTATCGGCCAATATTGGCGGCGAATGGCGCCGACGCCTTGCACCGGTTGGCCGAGGACGAGCGGATAGACCTGATGATGACGGATATCGTCATGCCGGGCGGCATGAGCGGCCTGCAGCTCGCTCAGGAGGCACAACAGCGCAGACCCGACCTCAAGATCCTGCTGACCACCGGTTACGCCGCGACCGAACGAGCCCGCCTGCAGCAGACGCAGCCGCAGATCCCGACGCTGCTGAAGCCGTTCCGTCGAAACGAACTTGCCGTGGCGCTGCGGACCGCACTCGATCAGGAATGATCCATCAGCGATCCGACCACCCTTTTTCGGATACGCCAAAAATTTGATAAACAACGGAAATCACTATCGTTTCCCGAGTTTTCCGCAACATATTTAAGAAAAATTTAAGTAGAGTAGCCAACTGTATTCGGTAGATACATTTTGGGTAGCTAATATGGCCATTCCAGCGGAACACCGCTTAGTTTTGAGAGTGGTGAACTATTGGCGAACTCTCAGGGGCTTACCTAACCATCCGATCGCACGCGATACCGCCCAGATGTCCGGGGGGCCCCAGCCGTGACCGCCGCATGGATCGTCATGTCCTATGAAGTCCATATGCTGACCGGCGGGCAGTGGAAGGTTGGCTTGCTTTTCGACGACCAATATCTGGCGGAAAGCGAGGCCCTGCGCATCATGGAGTCCTCGTGGAAACCGCAATCGGTCCGGGTCGTCCAACAGGCGCTCGATGTCAGAACCAACCTGATCCAAGGCCTCACGGTGTTTCGCCGCACGCGCGGTGAAGAGGATATGCGGGTCGGCAGTCGGCCGATGCCTCATCGCGAAACCGCCGGCGGGCCGGACAGCCCGCCACAGCCGGCTGTCATCCAAACGCCGCCCAGGGCGGTGCAACCACCCAGTGCCGGGCGACGCATCCATTGGCTGTGGTTGCTGGTGATCTTCTCGCTGCTGGGACTGGGCGCCGTCGCCGCCGAGATCGGCCTGCGGGTGCTGTGGAACGCGGTCTGACCGGGTGTTGCAGCCTCAGGGAATGCTGCTGGGGCTGAACAGATTGCTCTCGCCGAGTTCTTCCGAACGGCGACGTTCGAGTTCCTGATTATACCGTCTCAAGGCGTAGGCTTCGCTGAGCAGCCCGACCACGCGATGGCGATCGACGGTGTCGACCACGGGCAGCACCTCGGTCTCGGTCTGGATGAACAACTCAAGCGAGGACCGCACGCTGTCGCCCGCGCGCAGCACCTGCGGTGTCGGCATCAGCACATCGGCGACCAGCAGCGCTTCGCCATCCCGGTCCGCCGTATGCGCCTCGGCAAGGTCGACGACGCCCACGCAACCCCCTTCGGCATCGACCGCCACCACATATTTGGCCCCTCCCAGGGGAAACGTGGCGCGAAACTCGGCCAGCGGCAGGGTATCGCGGACGGCGGGTGGCTTGCGCTGCATGACGCGGGCCACGGTGAAATCGTCGATCCAGCCGACATCGTGAGAATCCTGGATGCGCATGCCGCGTAGGTGAAATCGCCAGGTGGCGAAGGAATAGCCGAAGGCATGCCGTACCATCAGCGAGCTGGTGATGACGCCGACCATAACTCCGACGCTGGCGGCGAAATCGCCCGTCGTCTCCAGCACCAGCAGGATCATGGTAACCGGCGCACCGATGATGCCCGCGGCGACCGCCCCCATGCCGACCAGCGCGAAGGCAACCGGATCGACGACGGTGGCGGAGGCGAAGATGTTGATGACCAGCGCCGCGGTGCTGCCCAGCACGCTGCCGAGGAACAGCGACGAACTGAACAACCCACCGCGGAAACCGGAGCCGATCGACACGGCCGATGCCGCCATCTTCGCCGCGATCAGGCCGAGCAGCAGCGGGAGATCGTAACTGGCGTTGAGGCTCGACAGGATGCCGCCATGGCCGCTGCCCATGACCTCGGGATAAGCCAGGGCGATCACCCCGACCAGCAGGCCGCCGACGGCCGGTCTGATCCAGGTCGGCAGCGCGCGGGCGCGGAACCAGCCTTCGACCGCCGTGACGCCCATCATGGTGAGGATGCTGAGCCCCGCCGCGACAACGCCGAGCAGGGTGAACAGCCCATAATCATGGTCATGGATCTGAATTGGCGCCGATATGACGAAGACCGGATCGGCGCCAAAGGTTGCCCGCGCGGCGAATGCCCCGCTCAACGCCGCGACCGCGACCGGCGCCAGGACCGACGTCGTATAGCTGCTCAGCACCAACTCGAACGCATAGAACGCGCCGGCCATCGGCGCGTTGTACGCGGCGGCGATCGCCGCCGCGGCACCGCAACCAACGAGCGTCCGCAAATCCTTACGGCGGACCTTAAGCATTCTGCCGATACGCGAGGCATACCCGGCGCCCAGCTGGGTATAGGCGGCCTCCAGACCGACCGATGCGCCACCGCCGACCGAACACACCGTCAACAGCACGATGTTGAGACTATCGGTGAGCGACATGCGGCCGCCATGCAGGGCATTCGCCTCGATCGCGTCGACCGGATCGCGTGGTCGCCAGCGCCGGATCAGCCAGGCGATGCCGCCCGTCAGCAGGCCACCCAGCACCGTCGCCGCGATGATCGCCTGCCAATCGTATTGGAAGCCGTCGCTGAGATGCCCGTCGAGCGGTATACCGAAGATCAGGTGGTGCAGTTCCGAGACCGCCAGTCGAAGCACCACCACGCCAAGGCCGACCGCGATACCGATCACGGCGGACAAGCCGACCAGGGCCGTCTCGCTGTTGCGGAAACCGTCACGGGTCAATGACCGCTTGGCCAGATGCAGCCGCAGCCGAAGGCGGCGACGGAACTCGTCGCCTAGCCGGTGCCGCCGTACGCCGCGTGTCGAAGCCGTTTCATCCATCGCCTGGGTCACCACACGGCCGATTGCTTGGACGGTAGGCCCTCGCGATGGCACGGCGGGTATATAACGTTTGATGGGGGCATCGTCATCCGTTCACGCGGATGAAAAAATCACGCTCCAAAACCAGGGCAGGATCAGTCGCGCGCCTTCCAGACGTCACACATGACGACCGTGCGGTCGATGCCGATGTCCAGCATCGTTTGTCGATCGAGCGCCAGCAAATCGCGCTGCGCGATCGCACGCCGACGTCGACCCTCGACGAGGCGCGCCAGCATGCCGGGCAAGTCACGGATCTGCCTATACAATGACGGCGCTGCCGATCGAGGCGAACCTGTCGGATAGAGAATATGGATGCTCGCCATGCTCTGAACTCCGGATCGTCGGGAGTAGTGGAGGCGAAGGATCTGGCTGTTCGGTCGGGCGATGGCTCCTGTCATCGCCGCGAGACCGATCCTCGCAGGCGCGCCGCCCGCGCCGATGTGACGCACGTCACATCGGGCTGCGAACCAGGGAAAAGCCTAGGCGAGCATCAGAGCGGGAGCGTCAAGCCTCTGAGTGTCAAGCCGGGACGGCCGGCACCTCGGGCGTGGTTTCGAACCATTGGCCGGCCACCACCATGCCACCGAGCGACAGCCGCTTGGTGCCGATCCGGTTCTCGCCCAGCACGTCCGAATAGGTCCAACGCCCATTCTCCACCTCCAGCACCGTCGCATCGCCGATCCCGCCCGGCTCCAACCGGCCAAGCTCCGGCCGGCCGACGGCATGGGCCGGTGCTGCGGTGGCGCAGCGGATCACCGCCTCCAGGCTCATGCCCAGCGACAGGAATTTCGACAGAGTGAACAACAAATCATAGGCCGGCCCCTCCATGCTGATCGCATGGACGTCGCTGGAAATCACATCGGGCTCGAACCCGGCCTCCAGCATCGCCTCCGCCGTGCGAAACCCGAACGAGCCGCCACCATGACCGATATCGAAGATCACGCCTCGCTCGCGGGCCGCCTGGATATCCTCCCAAATCCGGCCATCGTAATGCACCGGTGCGTTCGGAAACGGCCGAAAGCAGTGGGTCAACACGTCGCCGCGGCGCAACCGCGAAACCACTTCGAGCCGGCTGGGCGGCGCGTAGTCCAGATGGCACATCACCGGCATGTCCACCGCATCGGCGACCTCGAGCGCCATGTCCAGCGGCATGATGCCCGAATTGCCGCCGGCATGGCGGCCGACCCGCACCTTGATGCCGACGATGAGATCGCGATTCTCATCCGCGACACGCCGGCATTCCCGGAGATCGAGCAGCTCGATATCGGCGCATTCGCCGATCATCACGGATTTGCTGAAAGCGTAGATGCCGGGAAAGGACAGGTTGAGATAAGCCAGGATACGAACCGGCGACGGCTCGATGATGAAGCGGCGGAAGCCATGGAATATGCCGGGACCGGCACTTCCGGCGTCGATGAAGGTGGTGGTGCCGCTGCGCCGCGCGATCGGAACCGCATCGATGCCCAGCGAGGTGCCTCCCCAATAGACATGGGCATGCAGATCGATCAGGCCGGGGACGATCGTGCGGCCGCCGACATCCTGCGCGACGGTGCCGGCTGGGACCGACAGCCCCGGCCCGATCGCCGCGACCCGGCCGTCCTGGAACAGGATATCCGCGCGCTGATCGAAATTGCGGCCAGGATCCAGCACCCGACCATTGCGCAGCACAAGACCGCTCATTCCACCTACCCTCTGTTGATCGTTCGCTTGTGCGACACCCTCGCATACGGAGGGCCGGCCTGCCAAGGATCGGCGGAGGAATGTCGAACATCCGCGTTATGCCGACCAGCCCCGACGGTCGCCTCAGCTGCCCCATGTCGCGAACATACCGATCGCGGCCAGCGCCATCGCCGCGGTCGCGAGCCAGCCGAGGATCTTCAGCGGCAGTTTGAGGGAGAACTGGCCCATCACCTTGGATCGCGAGGCCAGCAGCATCATCGCGACCATCACCGGAACCGCGACGACACCGTTGATGACGGCGCTCCAGAATAGCGCCTTCACCGGATCGAGCGATGTGAAGTTGAGCAGCGCGCCGATGACGGTCGCACCCGCGATGGTGCCGTAGAACGCCTTCGCATGCGGCAGCGTCTTGCCCAGCCCGACCGGCCATTTCAAGGCCTCGCCCAGCGCATAGGCGGCGGACCCCGCCAGGACCGGCAGCGCCAGCAGACCGGTGCCGATGATCCCCAGCGCGAACACGGTGAAGGTGAAGCGGCCGGCGATCGGCCGAAGCGCCTCGGCGGCCTGCGCGGAGGTCTGGATGTCGGTATGGCCGCTGGCATGCAGGGTCGCCGCCGTGGTGATCACGATGAACAACGCCACCAGATTGGACAGTCCCATCCCAACCAACGTATCGAGCCGCATCCGCTCCATTTCATAAGGTGCCTGATCCGGCGCCTCCTTCAAGGGACGCGCGCCCAGTTGTTCCTTCTCTTCCTCGACTTCCTCCTCCGCCTGCCAGAAGAAGAGGTAGGGGCTGATCGTTGTGCCGAAAATCGCCACAACCACCGTCAGGTAGTCGCCGCCGAGCGAGATGTGGGGCACCACCAGGGCCAGGGCGACCTCGCCCCATGGCACGCCGACGACGAACACCGTGGCGACGTAAGCGAACAACGACAGCGTCAGCCATTTCAGCACCGATACGTAGCGTGAATAGCGGACGAAGACTTCAAGCACCACAGTAAGGACGGCGAAACCCGCCAGATATAAGATCTGCGGGCCATCCACGAGCAGCTTCAGCGCCGCTGCCATCGCCCCAAGATCGGCGCCGATATTGATCGTATTGGCGATCAGCAACAACGCGATCGCGCCGTACAGCAGCCAGGCCGGGAAGTGGCGGCGCAAATTGCCCGCCAATCCCACGCCGGTCACTCGACCAATCTCCGCGCTGATCAATTGGATGGCGCACATCAGAGGATAGGTGAACAGCAACGTCCAGCCAATGCCATAGCCGAACTGCGCGCCCGCCTGGGAATATGTGGCGATCCCGCTGGGGTCATCATCCGAGGCGCCGGTGATCAAGCCGGGCCCCATGATCTGCAGCAGCTTCGGACGCTCGGGCTGCTTGATCACCGAGTGGGGCAAAGCGGCTGTCGGGAGGATCGGCGCGATGGGTATCTTTCTAGGATCCAAGACGAAATGCCCCCTTGTTGCAGGCGTTATTCTTTATCGAGCTTTCTTACAATCGCCCTGGTCATGCCGATGAGCGCTTATTCGACACAATAGCCAATCATGACAGTAACGCCGGTGGCGACGAAAGCGTGCAATCGGCGGCCAAACTTTAGTCTGGCATACTCCGGCCTTGCGCTTGCAGCACCGGCCGGAGACGATGGCTTACGTCCGACTAGGCCCTCGATATTCGGAGGTTCGCCATGACCACCGCACCCGGACACCACCACGCCGCAGATGACGCTGCCGGCCGCCCTGTACCGCGACCCGGCGCAATACGCCCGGGAACGCGCGGAGATCTTCACGGCGAACTGGTCGCTGTTCAGCTGGGCGGAGCGGCTGGCGGCACCTGGTGATTATGTCGTCGGCGAGATCGCCGGGTATCCGATCTTCGTTATGCGGGGCGACGATGGGGCGTTGCACGGCTTTCACAATGTCTGCCGCCACCGCGCCGCGCGCCTGCTGGACGGCGAGTCCGGGCACTGCGCGCGGGCGATCATCTGCCCCTATCACAGCTGGAGCTACGATCGTGCCGGCACGCTGCTGCGCACACCCGATTTCGGCGAAGGCGCCCCCGATCCGGAGGGCTGGAGCCTCTTTCCCGTCGATGTCGAGGAATGGCGCGGCCTGGTCTTCGTGCGCATCGCCCGCACCGGCCCCGACCTCAAGACCTGGCTCGGCCCGATCGACCGGATGGCGGCCGATTATCCGCTCGATACCCAGCATCACTTCATGACCAAGAGCCAGGAGGCGGCGGTTGACTGGAAGGTCTACGGCGAGAATTACCTGGAATGCTACCATTGCCGCACCATGCATCCCGGGCTGTGCCAGTCGCTCGACATGGCGCGCTACCGCATCGACGTGCATACGGAGGACGGGTTCTTCCACCTGCACGCGCCCCGGCGCGAGGGCGGGCTGACCCGCGGCCTCTACTTCTACCGCTTCCCTTACCTGATGCTGAACCTCTACGACTGGGGTAGTTCGATCGCCACGATCGAACCGATCGGGCCAGGCCGGTTGCGCCATATCAACTGGTACTTCTTTCAGGACGTCTCGCCGGAACGGGCGGCGGAAAACCGGCGCTCAGTGGAATGGTCGGCGCAGATCGTGACCGAGGATCTGGCCATCATCGCCGGCGTGCAGCGCAACCTCACAACCGGCATCTACGAGCGGGGTATCCTGTCGCCGCGACACGAACATGCCGTTCTGGGCTTCCAGCACATGGTCGTGGCGGCCCTGGACGGCGGCGATCCGGGTCGGGGATCGGTGGTCCAGCCGCTACGCGCTGCCACCGCCTGACCGACCTCGCCTGCCTCCTGTTGGACCTTGCCCATGCCCTCCCGCTATGACGCGATCATCATCGGCGCCGGCCATAATGGCCTGATCTGCGCCGCCTATCTCGCGCGCCAGGGGCTGAAGCCGCTAGTGCTGGAGCGGCGGGACGTGGTCGGCGGGGCCGCGGTGACCGAGGAGATCCATCCGGGCTTCCGCGCCTCGATCTTCTCCTACCTCATGAGCCTGCTGCATCCGCGCATCATCGCCGATCTGAAGCTGAAGCGACATGGGTTGGAGGTGATGCCCTGCTCGGACATGCTGTCGCCGATCGACGACGACAACTACATCGTGTTTTCCGACAACGTCGCCCGCACCCAGGCAAGCTTCGCGCGCTTCAGCCGCAAGGATGCTGACATCTATCCGGAATTCGACCGGCACCTGACCGAGACCGCGAACGTGTTCCGCCGCCTGCTGTGGGAGACGCCGTTCGACCCGACCGGGCGGGACTGGCGCACGGCCAAGCAGGCTGCCGGCTTCCTATGGCGCAACCGGCGCTATGGCGACCGCTTCTTCCGCGTCGCCGACATGCTGACCATGAGCGCCTATGATTACCTGTCGGAATGGTTCGAAGACGATCGGATCAAGGCGGTGCTGGCCTATTACGCCTCGATCGGCACCTTCGCCGGCCCGAAAACCCCCGGCTCGGCCTATGTCATCATGCATCATGTGATGGGCGAGAATGCCGGTGCCGGCGGTTGGGGGTTCATCAAGGGCGGCATGGGCGCCATCACCCAGGCGCTGGCCAGCTACGGCCGGGCGGCGGGCGTCGAGATCAAGACCGGCAACCCGATCGCCCGGGTCAAGGTGACCAACGGTCGGGCGACCGGCGTGGTCACCGAGAGGGGCGACGAATACGACGCGCCAGTCGTCATCTCCAACGCCAATGCGAAGATCCTCTATCTCGACATGGTCGGGGCCGAGCACCTGCCGGATGAAGTGGTGCGGGAGATCTCAGGCTACCGGACCTTCTCCACCGCGTTCAAGATGAACATCGCCTGCGAACGGCCGCCGCAATACCGCTGTCTGCAGCGCGCGCTCGCCGACCAGGCACTGGGCTCCTGGTCCTATCCGACCTATGTGCACATAGCACCTGACATCGACTATCTCGAACGCGCCTTCGACGAGGCCAAGGCGGGTTGGTATTCATCGGCCCCCTTCGTCACGCCGGTCGTGCCGACCATCGTCGACCCGACCTTGGCGCCGCCCGGCAAGCATGTCGTGAACCTGTTCGGCGGCCACGCGCCTTACACGCTGCGCGACGGCGATTGGGCCGTGGAGAAGCCGCGTTTCGAGCGGAACGTGCTGAATGCCATCGAACAGTATGCGCCGGGCTTCAGCAGCGACATCATCGCCTCGCAGCTGCTGGTGCCGGAAGATATCCAGCGCATCGTCAACCTGCCGCAAGGGCATATCTTTCACGGCGAGCTATCCGCCGACCAGCTGTTCTTCAAACGGCCGATATCGCGTTACGCGGATTACCGGACGCCGATCGACGGGCTTTACCTCTGCGGCGCCTCGACCCATCCGGGCGGCGGCGTCTCGGGCATTCCCGGTTATAATTCCGCCCGGGAAATCCTGCGCGATCTGGGCAAGCGGTCCGGCATGGGTTTCGCCGCCACCAGCTGAACCACCCGTCGCTTGGCCGTGTGAGCCAGCTCACACTCGGCCGCCATCGCCACCGTTACTCTTGCGCTTTGGATCTACACGTACGTTCCCGAAGAAAAAACAACGGAGGGCGTCATGGCGTTTGATCGAAGCCAAGGTGAAGTCGAACTCGACCTGGATCAAGTACAAGGCGATGTCCTTGTCGGATTGCAAAAAGATTTCCAGTGGTTCATCGGATTCACGATCGCGGATGTCGCGAAATTCAAGATCTTCCTGAAAAATCTGACGCCGCATCTGACGACGGCACGCACGGTCCTGGAACGGGAATTCCTGATCCAGGCGCAACACACGGCGAAGAAGCACGACAGACTCAACTTCATCGGCACCAATATCGGCTTCACGATCACGGGGTTGCAGGCCCTGGGCGTCGCCGACCTCAGCCAGATCAGCGATACCTCGTTCAAAAACGGTCTGGCGCAGCAATCGGCCGGATTGGGCGATCCGGCCAGCGGAGCGGGTGCTCCCTCGCAATGGGTCGTCGGCGGCACCAACCAGGTCCTGCATGGTCTGCTGCTGATCACCGGACCATCCAAGGACAGCGTCGATCATGCCCGAACCGTGATCAGCGATTTGGCCGGCACGAGTTGGACAGTTGTCTATGACGAGCTGGGGCTGACCCGCGCGCAGGATCGCGGCCACGAGCATTTCGGCTTCCTGGACGGCGTCTCGCAGCCGAGCGTCCGCGGCCAGATCGACCAGTTCTTTCCGCACCGGAAATTCCTCACCCCCGCCCAGAACCCGGATGACCCGGGGCAGGGATTGCCGGGATCGGATCTGCTCTGGCCGGGCGCCTTCGTGTTCGGCTATCCGTCGCAACAATCGGCGGACATGGACAATCCCGGCCCGGCCGTCGATGGCGGCCTCGGCTGGATGAAGAACGGTACCTTCATGGTATTCCGCCGGCTGAAGCAGCTGGTTCCGGAATTCGACGCCTTTGTCGCCGCCTCGGCCGCGACCCTCAACATGGATGCTGATCTGCTGGCCGCGCGCATGGTCGGGCGGTGGAAAAGTGGGGCGCCGATGGTCACCACCCCGCTGCAGGATGATCCGACGCTGGCCGAGGACGACCTGCTCGTCAATGATTTCGAATTCTCGCAGGATGCGGCCGGCCGGCGCTGTCCCTATGCCGCGCATATCCGAAAATCCTACCCACGCAACGACATCACGCCGGCCGGGACCGCCAAGACCAATGATTTCGACCGGCGCGCGGCATCGGAGGCCAATACACAGACCCGCCGGATCATGCGGCGCGGCATCCCCTTCGGGGGGGATGTCGGGGATGACGAAGCCGAACAGGAGAAAACCCTGATCGATCGCGGCTTGATGTTCGTCTGCTATCAAAGCTCCATCGCGGGCCAGTTCGAGTTCATCCTGCAAGCCTGGGTCAACAACCCAGGCTTCCCACCGGCCAGCGGCGGCAAGGCCGGGTTCGATCCGATCCTCGGGCAAGCCGGCGCCGACCCCCTGCTGGGACGCCCCGGCACGGACAATCGTGCTCGGAATTTCGGCGGGGCCGTGGTGAACTACCCAACGGGTCCGACCGGCGACCCGATCACGCTGGCCAGCGACTTCATCGTCCCGACCGGAGGAGGCTACTTCCTCGTCCCGTCGATCGATGCCGTCGAAACAGTCCTGGCGGCTTAATCGATCTCGCCACGATGGCCGGCAAGTGAGGCGCTTTCCCCCGGGGAAGACAGCACTTGCCGGCCAAGCCGCGACTTGCCTTCGAAATCACTCGTCCGACGCCGGGCGGACAAGGAGCCGGGAGGACAAGGATATGTCGGAGATCCTGAAAGCCATCCCCTATTTCGGCGTCGCGGTCGGCGTCGTCATCGGCGGCACGATCGCTGCCTATATTGGCGAGGCCCTCTTGATCGGCGCACCCGATCTCGCCTTCGATTTCGGCGTGGGAATCCTGGCGGCCACCATCGCCTGGATCACCCTGCTGGTATGCCCGCCGTGCCGCCGCCGGTTGGGCGTCGGCACGGCCGACAACGAGAAATGAGGCGGCGGCGAAAAATCCTGTGGCGACAGCCCCTCGCCGCGATGCTGGCAACCCTAATTCTGGCATCATGCGCCATGGCTCCGGCCCCAATCCCGCCGCCAGCCCCCGCCCCAGCGCCGCCAGCCCCGGCACCGCCTCCCGTCCCGCCGGCCCCAGCCAGCACGCCACCAGCTACAACCACGGCAACCCCGCCACCCGCCGAGGCCATCGCCGCCAAGCAGAACGGGGTGCATCGTGAATTGGCCCGCTCATTGGCCCCTGCGGCATCGCCATCCGTTGGGGCCGTGGCACCCTTTTCCGGTGTACGGTTGGAACGAGCCCTGATCTTTACCGATCGCGCCGAGCCGGGGGGCTACGCACTCTACGCCTATCTGCTGATGGAGCGATCGGCCGATCCGGCAAGACGTCGCGCCGTCCTCAACGTCTATCTGTGCGATATCCGCGCCGCCGGTACGGGGCAAGCGACCCCGCGCAAGGGCGCGCTGATCGTCCCCGTCGCGACCAAGGCCGCCGACTACCCCGTTCCGGGTCCAGGCGATCTCGATCGCCTGATGCGGGATTATGACAGCTATGCCGCCCATGACCGCTTGCTCGATCTGGTGCAGCAAGGTCGTATGAAACCGTCCGACCTGCGTCCGGACGGCATCTATTTCGGCGCCTTCGATCAGCCGATCGGCGCCATGCCGACGCGCTCGGCAATCTATGAGATATCGGGCCTGCCGCAACCGGCCGACGTGGCCAATTGGCTGCTCGCCGAGCGAGAGGACATCGAATTGGGCAGACAGGTCGCTACCCCCGGCGTCCAGCGCGTCCCATCGACCGCGCGGGAGATCCTGGACGGTGTCGGCAACGCCATGGCCGATATGCTCCATATCGCACTCCCGAGCGCCCAGGCCGCAACCGTCTGCGAATAGAGCCGGTGCGATTCTGATCCTAGGAGTCCCTGTGAGACAGGTCACATCACGACAGAGCCATAGCCGGCACCATAGAGTGCAATGGCGCCCGGATCAGCCGGCGGAACTGAAGCGACACCTACGACCGATTGGGCAAATGCCGTAAGAGGAGGGTCCGATGTTCAACAGCACCATTCTGGATGTCATTGTTGGGCTGGTCTTCACGTTTCTAGCGATCAGCCTTGCCGTCAGCACGATCACCGAAGGCCTGTCATCCGCCCTGAACTGGCGTGCCAATACGCTGCTGTCAGGGATCAAGTCTTTGATGAACGATCAGCAATTCAGCGGCCTGGCGCTCGATCTCTACAATCACAGCCTGGTCAATCCGCTCTCGGCCGGGCAGGCGACGGGTGAAGCCGATCTGGCGGTGAAGCCATCCTATATCGGGTCCGCCGCCTTTGCCGGCGCGTTGATCGATGCCATCCAGAAGCGCCAAGCCGCGGGCGCCTCGCTGCAGCAGGCGATCGACACCATCTCTGACCCTCAGATCAAACAAGGGCTCCAGCGGCTCTATACACAGGCCGGCGGCGAACTCGATCGCTTCCACACCGAGGTTGCGACCTGGTTCGACAGCAGCATGAATCGGCTGAGCGGCACCTATAAGCGGCGCGTTCAGGTCGTCACCTTCGCGGTCGCCCTCCTCGTGGCCGGTGTGCTCAACATCGACGCGCTGCACGTCGCCAAGACGCTGTGGCAGCAGCCGACGCTCGCCAATTCGATCAGCCTGCCCGGCCAGCAGACCATCGCCGTGCTTGCCACGCTGGACGGGTTGTCCCTGCCGATCGGCTGGACCCCGGCGACCAGGAGCGCGCGGCTCGGCGATCCGCTGAGCGCCGCCACCATGGTTCTAGGCTGGTTGATCGTCGCAGTGGCAGCCTTGTTCGGCGCGCCTTTCTGGTTCGACGCCCTGCAGCATCTGGTTCAGCTTCGCTCCACCGGACCAAAACCGGCGACAACCGGATAGGCCCCGCCTACTGGCCGCCTCGCCTACTGAACGATTCGCCAGCTTCCGTCCGGCTGGCGGCAGGCGGTACCGACGACGTTCTGCGGCTGGCCGTTGATCACCTGCGTCGACTGATACTCGCGGCAGTAATCATGCGAGACCGCCGCGGCGGGCTGCGGAGCATAGGCCGGGGCCGGGGCCGCATAGACCGGCGGCGCGTAATAGTAGGTCGGGGCGTAGTATTCCGGCGGGTAGTAATAATAGGGCGGCGGCGGCGCCACCATGGGCAGACCGACGCCAACGGAAAAGAACGCACGCGCCGAAGCGGGCGTGCTGCCCACGACACTCGACGCCAGCAAGCCAGCGATCAGGGCGGTCCCCAAAAGGACCCTGCGCCCGACCTTGGCGACACGATCTCTGGTCATAGCCGAAGCTCCACTCCAAAAATGCATGACAGTATAGATGGAACGTCCCGTCCGATTGCCAAGATATTCGGCAACAGCGCGGTAATTCTAAGCACCGACGATCCGGGTGATCTCGCCCGGCGCCTGAGGCATCGCCGGCATGATCGTGTTGAGGGCCGTGTCGGGCAAGCGCAGGTGACGCTGCGCGATGGTGCCGATGACGCTGCGGAAATCGGTGGTCACGGCAAGGTCGCGGCCCTCATGCAACTGGCCCGTACCGAGGCCGGGCCACGCGCCATAGACCCGGCCGCCGGCAACACCGCCGCCCAACAGCCACATGGCGTTGCCATGGCCATGATCGGTACCGCCATTGCCGTTCTCATGGGCCGTCCGGCCGAATTCCGAGACGACCAGAATGACCGTGTCCCGATACGCCTGCCCCAGCCCCTCGACAAAGCTGGCAAGCCCGTCGCCGAGCGGCTTCAATCGATTGGCAAGTTGTCCGGTGGCGCCGCCCTGATTGACATGCGTGTCCCAGCCGCCAAGCGCCAGGAACGCCAATTGGATGCTGGGGTCATTGGCGATCAGCCGGGCGAGCCGCCGCGCATCCCCGGCAAAGCCGTCCGGCGGTGGCGCACCATTATCCGCCTCCTGCGTCTCGTGATCGATCGTCGCCATGACCTCCTGCCGGGATTGCTGTGCCTGGCGATAGGCGACGCTCATCGCGTCGGTGCCGGCATACAGCTTATCGAAGGCGCTGCTGACCGCCGGCTGGTCGAGGATCGAGGCCTTGCCCATCTCCTTGCCCATCGGCAGGTTGGCGACCTGTAACTTGCCGGACAGGATGCGCGGCACGGTCGGACCAAAGGCGACACCCTGGTTCGCCGTATGCGGCCCCGGCAAGACCGCCAACAGACGGTTCATCCAGCCATCGGTCGTCCGCCGTCCCGGCGTCCCGGTTTCGATATCCAACTGCGCGTCGAAATGCGAGCGCGTCGTATCCGGCGAACCCGAGGCATGGATGAAGGCGAGGTTACGCTGCTGCCAGAGCGGCATCAGCGAGGCCAAGGCCGGATGCAGGCCGAAATGCCCATCCAGATCAAGGGCGCCGACCGCGGCACCCGGCCGTGGGATCGCGATACTCGGCCGCAAATCGTGATAGGCGGGATCGGCGTAAGGCACCACCACGTTGAGCCCATCGACGGCGCCGCGCAGGAACACCACGACCAGCCGCTTGCCGCCGGTACCGCCCTGGGCCGCCCAACCGCTACGCCCGACCGGGATCAGCCCGGCGCCGAGGCCCAGCGCCGATAGCCTGAGGAATGAACGTCTGTCCATGATGGGTTCCTATCGCTGCCAGGTTAGCGTTGCATGAATTCGGGGCTGCCGAGCACCATTGCCGCCTGCAACTTGGGATCGGCGGTATTGATGGCATCGAGCGTGCGCGGACCGAAGCGATGCCCGAGACCCGCCAATATGGCCTGGGCGTCGAGCGGCACCGGTTTGATCGCCGGTTCGGCCGCCACGCCGTCGCTCGCGGGCATGGCGAGGCCAACAAGAGCGCCACCCGGCGGTTTCGGCATGGGAGCTTCACCCGGCGCCGCCTCGGGCGGTGGCGGCCGATCGACCGGGAGACGACCAGCGGCCAGCGCCGTCGCGAAAGTCAGGCGTTTGGCGGTCGCATCAGGACTGAGCCACGCGTCGCGCGTGTTCTTGTAACCCTCGGGTGTCAGATAGGCATAAACCGGCATGCCCATTTGCGCGGCGGTGCCATAGAGCGGCCGCGCGTTGAGCATCGGCACGCCGGCGGCGCGCACGGCGGACACCACGTACTGGTAAGGTGTCTTGTACTTCGCCTCGAAAGTCTTGCGGTCCCAGAACTGCTCGCTGTGGAACAAGGTTCGCAGCACCTCGCGGATGTTGCCGTCGGTCGCCAAGTACCGCTTGGCCAATACATCGACCAGCACCGGATCCGGCTCGTCCGCGACGAAATACTGCGCCAGTTGATAGCTGAGGTGATGAGCGGTGGTGGGGCTGCGCGCCAGGATGTCCAAGACCTGTTCGACCTCCGCCTGACCGCTGCCGCGGATGGTATGGCCGAGGAAGACCTTGTCCGAAAAGTCATGCCGCTCGGCATCGAAATAGAAGCCATCCGGCGATGGCGGCGGCAGACCTGGACGGCCGCCGCCGCGACCGGGCGGCAGACCCCAACCGGTCAGGATATGCGCCAAGGCGATCACATCCTGCTGGGTATAGCCGCCATCGACGCCCAGCGTATGCAGCTCCATGAGTTCACGGGCATAATTCTCATTGAGCCCGTCTTCTCGCCGCTTGGCGCCCGGACTGCCCGGCTCGGTGTTCTGCCAGTTATCCAGATAGAACAGCATCGCCGGATGCTTCGCTGTCGCCTCCAGCAGATCGCGGAAGCGGCCGAACACATGCGGCCGGATCGCCGTCTCCTCGAACGAGCCGGTCCATAGATAGTCGAGGCCCTTGGCGGCGGAGACGTTGAAATGGTTGAACCAGAAATCGACCATCACCTCCTGCAACTGCCGGGGGCTGTCGACGGCACGCAGGAAACGGGCCTGGACCGCCTCGGCCATGATGACGCGGGCGCGCTGCCGAGACGCCTTCATCTCCTCCGGCGTGGGCTTGACGCCCCGTTCGGCGCGCGGCGGTCCGTATTGCTTGAAGAGCTCGACTGGGCTCAGCCGCAAGGTCTCGAAGCTATCCAGCCGCTGCTGGAGGTCCGCCGGCACCGGGATCCGCTCCGGGTTCAACTGTACGTCGATCCAGCGATCCACACCCTCCGCCGTCACGGCCTGGAGATCGCCGGGGCGAGGGCCGTAGCCCAGCCGATCCAGCGCATGGGCCGCCGCCCCCTCTTGTCCCAGCGTGGCACTCTCGGCACGGACGGAAGGCGCCCGCGCCAAAATCGCCAAGCCGACAAGCAGGGCGAATGACGATTTTAGGGGTGTGGTTCGGGAACACGGCATCGAGCAGCCTCCAATCCTCGTTAGATTGTTGGGCGACCTCGGCGCGAAACATCCCCGACGAAGCTTTCGGCAGGCTATGACGCCGGTTGACAGACCCCGCTACCTTCCTCCTAGCTTTGCGAAATTCGAGATCACGGGAAACATGGTGGGTGAAGCGCAGGTGGCAGCAAGCGGCGATACACCGTTAGGGGCGGCTCTCCATCGGATCGGACACGATGCGACCCGGATGGTCGACGATCTGGCCCGGCTGATCGCCGTCGACACCGCGTTTCCGCCCGGCGACGGCTATCCGGCCTTCGCCGATCTGCTGCAGGAGCTGTTGCAGCCGCTGGGCTTCGCGTTTCGCCGGGTCGTAGTGCCGCGGCCGCTGTGGCATACCGAAACCGGTGGGGCGGCGGGCGAGCGCACCAATTTAATCGCCACCCGACGAACGGATGGCCGACCGGTCTGCTCGCTGTATTACCACGTCGACACGGTGCCGGCGGGAGCTGGCTGGACCCGTCCGCCGCTGACCCTGACGCGAGACGGCGATCGGCTGATCGGCCGTGGCACCGCCGATATGAAGGGCACCATCGCGGCAACCCTGCTGGCGCTGCGCGCCGCCGATGCCTGCGGCGTCGCCCTCGCCTACGATCCGATCCTGTTGTTCTGCACCGACGAGGAAGGCGGCCTCTATCCCGGTATCCGCTATCTGGCGGAACAGCACCTGATCGAGGGCCATCTGCTCAGCTTCAACGGCGGGGCGGCGCCGCGCATCTGGGCCGGGTGCTTCGGGAGCGTCGATCTGGTGATCCGCGTCACCGGCCGCTCGGCCCATTCCGGCGAAGGGCTGGAGGGCATCAATGCGATCGAGGAGGCGGTGCCGCTGCTGGTCGCCCTGATGGACCTCAAAACCAAGGTCGAGGCGCGGGTCTCGGCCCTACCCCCGCCGCCGCATTACGCCGGGCGCCAGTTGCATGCGCGGCTGACCATCGCCGCCGCCCATGGCGGGCAGAAGGGTTCGTCGCTACCCGGCGCGCTGGAACTCATCGTCAATCGCCGTTATCTGCCGGAGGAACGGTTCGCGACCGTGCTCGACGAGCTGCGATCCACCATCGAGGGCACCATGGCCGACTCCCGCGCTCTAGGGTTGGAGATCGAGACGATCGGTCACCTACCACCGGTCGACGACCCGACCGGGCCGCATTGGCCGCGCTGGGTGCGAGCGGTATCCGAAGGTTTCGGCTTCCCGGTCGAGAGCTTCGTCACCCATGGCGCTTCATCGAGCTCGGATATGGGCTGGGCGCAGCAGGCCGGGGTACGGGAGATCCTGTTGGGCGGGCTGGTGCGGCCGACCAGCCGGCACCATGCCGCCGACGAATTCACCACGATCGACGATGTGACCGCCCTCGCCCGCGCCATCCTGCTGTATCTCAGCCGGGATTTCGCCGCTGAAGAACGCGAGGACTGAGCATGGATACCGATACGCTCCTGGCCCGCGTCGACGAGACGGCGGCGCTGAATTTCCTGGCCGAGATGGTCCGGCACAAAAGCTATTCGGAGACCGAGGGCGAACGGGCGCTGGCCGGTTTCATGGTCGAGCGGATGCGTTCGCTGGGGCTCGCGGCCGAACTGCGGCCGGTGGTCGGCCAGCGGGTCAACGCTATCGGCCGGCTTGCCGGAACCGGCGGCGGCAAAAGCCTGCTGTTCAACGGCCATTTGGACACCAATCCGGTAAGCGAGGGCTGGACCGTCGATCCCTGGGGCGGCGTCATCGACAAGGACTTCATCTATGGCATCGGCGTCTCCAACATGAAGGCGGGCGATGCCGCGTATTATTGCGCCGTGAAGACGCTGGTCGATGCCGGCGTGCGGCTCAAGGGCGACATCGTTCTGACCTACGTCGTCGGCGAGTTGCAGGGCGGTGTCGGTACCGCGGCGGCGATCGACCAGGGCATTCGCGCCGACTACTTCGTCAACAGCGAGCCGACCGATCTCGTCGCCCTTACCATGCATGCGGCAGCGTTCACCTTCGTGATCGAACTCGTCGGCAATACGCGGCATTTGTCGAAGCGAGAGATGGCGGTGGATGCGATCGTCGCCGCCTGCGCGCTGGTCCCGACGATCAACGCCATGACTTTTTCCGACGCCCCGAGCGAGGAGCATCGATCGATCAACCGCGCCCATATCGGCGTACTACACGGGGCGCTCGGCCGCGAGTTGCAGGAATGGCGGCCGCCGCAAGTGGCGGATTTCGTGCGCCTGAAGGGCTCCGGCCGTTATGCGCCGGGGCAGACGGAAGCCTCGGCACTGCGCGACATCCGCCGGGTGCTCGATGCATTGGAGCAGCAATTCCCGGGGCTCAAGGCGACGGTCACCAGCGAACCCAGCGCCGGCCAATGGACCATGCCGGCCTTCGAGGTCTCGAAGCAGGCGCGCATCGTCCAGGCCCTGAACCGGGCCTATCGCCGGGTACGCGGCACCGATCAGCCGACCGGGGCGATCACGCCCCCCGCCTATTACGGCACCGATGCGGGGCATCTCCATGCGCGCGCCGGGATGGAAGGCGTCGTCTGCGGCCCCGGCGGCCGCTACAACACCATGCCCGACGAGCGGGTCGACCGGATCGATTACCTGGACATGATCCGCATCTATCTGGCGCTGATCCTGGACATTTGCGAATCTGCCTGACCGGGCCTGTCTCGGGACACTGGATCGAGAGGGATGGCACGGATGGGCTTGGCGGATGGGGGACGAGCCCCCGGCAACCGAGACGTCGACCGATGATGCGCTTTCGCGTCCCGCGCCTTCTATCGATTCCACGCCCGTCGCTCCGCCGTCGGCTGTGGTTGTCGCCCCGGCTATGGCGGCGGCGCATCGTGTTCTGGCTCGGCGCCATCGCGGTCGGTATCGTCAGCGTCGGCTTCGCCCGGGCCAGCGAGGAGGCGCAGGCGGTATTCGGCCTGGCACTGGGTGTCTCCCCTTTGCTGCCGCTGGTGCTGACGCCGCTGGGCTTTGCCACCTGCGCCATCGTTTCCGCCCGGTTTTTCCCTGGCGCCCAGGGCAGCGGCATCCCACAGGTCATTGCCGCCCGGCATCTGCATGAGCCGGCGGCGCGGCTGTCGCTGCTGTCGATGCGGCTCGCCACCGGCAAGATCCTGTTGACCCTGGTTGGTCTCTCCTGCGGGGCCGCCATTGGGCGGGAAGGGCCGACCGTGCAGGTCGGCGCCGCCCTGATGCTGTTCGCCGCCCGCACCGGCCGGATGGGACAGGAACGTGGCGTGATCCTGGCCGGCGGAGCCGCGGGGGTCGCGGCCGCCTTCAACACGCCGCTCGCCGGGATCGTCTTCGCCATCGAGGAGTTGAGCCGCAGCTTCGAACAGCGGACCAACGGCGTGGTGCTGACCACGGTAATCATCGCCGGCCTGGCCGCCTTGTCACTGGCCGGCGACTACACCTATTTCGGCCAGAGCACCGCCAGTCTGGGCGGCCCGGAAAACTGGCTGATCGTGCCGCTCTGCGGGATTGTCGGCGGGTTGTTCGGCGGCATCTTCAGCCGGGCGGTGATCGAGATCGGCCGGCTGATGCGGCGGCTGATCGGTGGCCGGCCCTGGCGGATCGCCGGCTTCGCCGCCGGCTGCGGTCTCGCGCTGGCGATCCTCGGCCTCGCCACCGGCGGGCTGGTCTACGGCACCGGCTATACCGAAGCGCGCGCGATCCTCGAGGGCGGCGCCCTGCCCTGGGGCTACGCTCCGGCGAAGCTGGTCGCGGTGCTGTTATCGACCTTGAGCGGCATCCCCGGCGGCATCTTCGCCCCCGCTCTGTCGGTGGGTGCCGGCCTCGGCAATGTGTTGGCCCAATCGATGCCGGACCAGCCCGCCGGCGCGGTCGTCCTGCTCGCCATGGTCGGCTACTTCGCCGGGGTAGTACAGGCGCCGATCACCGCCGCCGTCATCGTCTTCGAGATGACCGCGGGCCGGGCCATGACCATCCCGATCTTGGCGACCGCCCTGATCGGCCATGGCGCCTCCAAGCTTATCTGTCCGCACCCGCTCTATCACACGCTGTCGATGAATTTTCTCGGCGCCGGCGAGGCGGGTAGAGCGGGCAAGGTCGGGGCTCGGCGGGAGACGGTACGATAGCTGGACCGCCCCTTTGGCCGAGACAGTGATTGGGACTACACTCCACCCCATTCGGCTGAACCGCCCATTCTTTATCGTCCTTGGATCGAAAAATGACCGGTACTGGAAACCAACGCCAGATGCATTTGGCCGCGTTTTTATTCAATACGGGAAATCACATCGCCTCCTGGCGGTATCCCCCGACAAAGACAAGCGAATTCCTGACGTTTCCCTTCTATCGCAAGCTCGCGGAGACGGCGGAGCGGGGCAAGTTCGATCTGGTGTTTCATTCCGACGGCGTTGGCATCAACGACCGCTACGACGACATCGTCCGCCGGACGGTGACCATCCGGCCGGAGCCGATCTCCCTGCTCTCCGCCCTGGCTGCCGTCACCGACCGCGTCGGTCTCGCGGCGACGATTTCGACCACCTATAACGAGCCGTTTCATGTCGCCCGCAAATTCGCGACGCTCGACTTCCTGAGCGGCGGACGCGCCGCCATGAATGTGGTGACGTCGAGCACCACGCTCGAAGCCAATAATTTCGGCAAAGCCGAGCATCTGGAACATGCCACCCGCTATCGGCGCGCGCAGGAATTCGTCGAGGTCGCGAAAGCGCTGTGGGACAGCTGGGAGGATGAAGCCCTGGTGTTCGACCGGGAAGAGGGTAGTTTCGCCGACCCGGCGAAGGTGCATCGCCTGGATCACAAGGGTGAGTTCTTCACCGTGCGCGGGCCACTCAACGTGCCGCGCCCGCCGCAAGGGCATCCGGTGATCATTCAGGCCGGCGTTTCGCCGACCGGACAGAACCTGGCGGCGCGGATCGCCGACATCGTCTTCGTCGTCAATCCCTCACTGGCGGATGCGAAGCTTCGGTATCGGACATTGAAGGAATTGGTCGGCACGGCCGGGCGATCGCCCAGCGACGTGAAGATCCTCTCAGGCATCATGCCGATCATCGGGGCGACGACCCAGGAAGCGCGGGACAAGGCTCGGCAGCTCGACGATCTGATCCATCCGACCATCGCCGTGGCCTATCTGTCGGATCTCCTCGATTTCGATCTTTCGGCCTATCCGATCGATGGTCCGCTCCCCGACCTGCCCGAGACGAACGGCGAGCAGGGCCGGTCCCGGATGATCATCGATCGCGCGAAACGCGAGAACCTCTCCATCCGCGAGGCCAGCGCCGGGCTGGTCGCCGCGCGCGGCCATGCCTCGTTTGTCGGAACCCCCGTCCAGATCGCCGACGAGATGGAAAAATGGTTCACCGAAGCCGCCTGCGACGGCTTCAACGTCATGCCGGCCTATCATCCCGGCGGCCTTGAGGAGTTCGTCGATCTCGTGGTGCCGGAACTACAGCGCCGCGGGCTCTTCCGGCGGGAATATACCGGGCGGACATTGCGCGACCATCTGGGCCTCGGCCGGCCGGCCAATGGGTTCGATCGTGCCGCCGCGGGGAGGTGAATTTTGCGCAGCTTGACATAAATTGGGCACACCCCAACGTACATCCCATTGATATATACGTGCCGCCCTATACATTTGGTATATTCAATCGTACAGGGATCATGTGGTGACGCGTACCACCCTCTTTTTAACCAACCGTTCGCAGGCGGTTCGCTTGTCGAAGGATGTCGCCTTCCCGGAGAATGTCCGCGAAGTGGTCATTCTCCGGGAAGGCGCGCGTCGAGTGATCGTGCCGGCGGATGCTGTGTGGGACGATTTTTTCGACGCACCCGGCATCGATCTCGGAGAGCGCGAGGAGCCCCCCGCGCAGGTCCGCGAGACCTTCTAGGGTGTCGCCAACGGTGCTGCGCTATATGCTGGATACCAATCTGTGCATCCGTGTTCTGCGGAACCGGATGCCGAAACTCCGCGCGCGCTTCAACGCCGAGGCCGATACTTTGTGCATCTCGGCGATCACGCTTGCCGAGTTGCTTCACAGCGCCGAAAAATCGGCCGGACCGGTCGAAAACCGGCATGAGATCGGACGCTTCACAGCGCGGCTTCAAACCTTGGTTTTCGATGGCCAAGCGGCGGCGCATTCGGCGGAGATCCGCGCCACGCTGGAGAGGCGTGGCATGCCGATCGGCGGCTATGACCTGCTGATTGCCGGTCACGCGCGCAGTAGAGGTCTCGTCATCGTCACCAGCAATTTGGGCGAATTCACCCGAGTCGAGGGCTTGCGCGCGGAAGATTGGGTAGCGGCCTGAGGCTGATCCTTGTCGAGAAACTCCGGTTCCGTCACCGCTTGGCGAGTTCCTGCAAGGCGTCGGTCTGCGCGCAACACGTCGCGGGCGAGGTGCATTTGGCGCTCGAGCTTCAGGTTGCGTTTGACCAGCTTCACGCCATCGGCGAGTTTCACCAAGGTCAGTTCCTGCCCCGCCTCGAAGCCCATTCGGATGCAAGTCTCTGCCGGAAAGTTCACACCGATCACGTTACCTTGTTTGCGCAGGGTGACTGTGTCCACGACACTCTCCGTACTGCGAAATGTAATATTGACGGCCCCACCCGCGGCAAGGTCGACCTAAGCGGCTGGGCTTAAACCGGGGTGCTCTCCGGGGCGTGCCCCACACCGTCGGGGTCACGATCGCGTCATCCCGCCCGGCGCCGGGCGCCGTCCAGGATGCGTTTGGCCAAGGCCGCGTAGTCGCCGTCGAAATGATGGCCGCCGGTGGTGCGGATGATTTCCGCCCCGCGTGCCGCGAGCGATGGGCAGGCGGTGTCGTCCCCGTCCTCCTCGCCGTAGAAACATTGTATCAGGCTGGGCTTGATGGCGGCCAGCGCCGGGTCGACCGGCAGAGCCGCCGCGGTGGGCGGGCCGCCGAGCCAGCCGGTCATGCTGATCTCGAAATCCGCCGCCTTGGAAAACCCGAGCAGGGAGAGCTGGATGACCCGCGCCCGGTCGGCGGCGCCGAGCCGGCCATAGGCGAAGGGCAGCACGTCGGCACCGAAGGAATAGCCGATCAGCAGCACCTTTTGCGCACGCCACTTCGCGGCATAGGTCGCGATCACCCGATGCAGGTCGTGGGCGAGTTGGTCAGGGGTCTTGCGGCCCCAGAAATACCGCAAACTGTCCCAGCCGATGGCGTTCACGCCATCCTGGCTCAATTGCTCGGCGATGCTCTTGTCGAGATCGCGCCAGCCGCCGTCGCCGGACAGGATGATGGCGAGCAGCGGTGCTCCGCCAGGTAGCGGCTTCGCGGCCGGCAGCTCGATCAGCGGCAGGCCCGCCACATTGGAGTCCCCCTCGGCCTCGGCTTGAAGATGGGGGGCGACGAGGGTGGTCAACGCCTCGGCAAGGGCCGCTCCGGCCGGCACGGGTACGATATCGACCGGCATGCCGGCGGCCTTCAGCGACGCGATATGGGCCGCCCGATCCGGCGGCGCCGACGCGGTGAAGCCCACCGTCCAAAAGCCGGGCAAGGCGGGCACCGCGCCATAGGAAAAACCGCCACCCGGCGCGGGTGTCGGGGGCGCGCCGGCGCAGAGCGGCTGGCGCGTCCTGATCGTCACGGTCGGATCGAGCGAGGCGGCACCGGCCAGCGTCGCATCGGGCGCCTGGGCCAGAATGACCGCCGCCAGGGTGCCGCCCTCGCCCAGTCCGGCGAGGATCGGCGAGTGATAGGTGGTGTAGCCCCGCTTGCGCTGCAGGCCGCGGCTGGTCGTCTCCGCATCCGTCACCAGGTCGTGGCAACCGGTTCCGGCACCGTCGAGGGTACGTCGATAGCCCGCGGTATCGACCCCCGCAACCAGCGCACCCTTTTTCGCCAGTGCCGCCGCGACGGCATCCGCGGTGGCATCCCAGCCAGCCGAGTCGGAGAACAGGATCACCATGCCGGTGACCGGACCGACCGGCTCGACCACATGCAGCGCGCCGAATCGCCCGTCCCCCAACTGATCGGCGTCATCGGCTCGGGCGACCGACACGCCGGCCAGGACGAGCAGCGCCGCTAAAACACACCCGCGGATCATCGTGCAAACACTCCTTTGACGCCGCCGCCCGCGATCACGGCGGTATCCGCCAGCGCCAGATAGGGGCCCAGCGTGCCGGACGCCGCGAGGTAGCGGGGCTCCCACACCGGATCGAACTTGTTCTTGAAGGTGCGCAGCCCTTGGAAGTTGTAGAGGGCGCCGCCATGGGAACGGAAGAAGCCGGCGATCCGGTGCCAACGGGAGGCGAGCGGGTGGGAGTCGAGGCCGGAAAGCGGAGCCATGCCCAGGCTGAAGCTGGCGAAACCCTCGGCCTTGAGATGCAGGATCAGGCTGGCGAACAGAAACTCCATCGCGAAGCGCGACGCATCGGAGCGTTGGCGCATCACGCCGATCGTCGCCTCGGCCTTAAGATCGGTGGTCATCACCGTGGCGAAGGCGGTGATGCGGCCATTCTCGCGGAGCAGGGCGACCGGCTGAGCCGCGACGAAATCGGTATCGAAGGCGGCGACCGAAAAGCCCTTCTCCCGAATGCCGCGCTGCGCCAGCCATTCATCGGAAATCTCGGCGAGATCGGGCAGCAGGGCGCGCACGGCCTCGACGGGCACGAACTCGAAGGTTAGGCCATCGCGCTCGCCGCGGCGCAGGGCATAGCGCAGATCGGTGCGTGAACCGCCACGCAGGTCGAAATCGGTCAGCGACAGGCGCGCCTCCTCGCCCAGCTTCAAGATGTTGAGGCCGGCATCGAGATAGAGCGGCAGGCTGTCCGGGCGCACCTGGTAGAACGCGGCGCGGCCGCCATGGGAATGCACCAGCTCGACGAAGCGCCAGACCAGCTCGCGCCACTCGCCGCGCGGCCCAACCGGGTCGGCCAGCGCCACCCAGGTCCGGCCGCGCTTGGCATACATCAGGAAGGCAGCCCCGCTGTCGGAGAACAAGAAGCTCTTGTCGCCGAGCAGCGCCAAATTGGCATCCGCGCGGTCCTGCAGGCGCAGGATGCGGGCAGCGGTGCGCAGTTCGATCAGGGTCGGCGGCGCCACCCGCCCGGAGGGTGGCCGCAGCAACTGCCAGACCGCCAGCACCAGGGCGATCACCACCGCCCCCATCACCGCGCGCAACGCGCGCGGCGCCTGGGCGTCGAACTCGAATTGCCACCACAAATCGCGGCTGTAGCGCACATCCTGATAGGCGAACAGCAGCAGCCAGATGCCGGCGATGACGACCGCACCAAAGGCTGCCAGCCAACCGATCGTCAAGGGCTGCCGCAACAGCGAGGCCGGCCGCCGGAACTGCCGCCGCGCCAGCACCATAATAATCATGAAGAAAGCGATCAGGCTGGCCGTACCGATCGCGACCCCCTTGGCGAGCACGAAGAACAGGCTGACACCCGTCAGGCCCATCGCCATCCACCAGGCGCCATCCTGCCGATGCAACAACCCCCGCGCGACGAATAGCAGCAGCACGCCGGTGACGCTGGTGAGCAGTTGCGACGCCTCGACCACCCAGAGCGGCACGACCTGCTTCAGCAGCGCCAGCCGGCTGCCGATGGCCGGCGTCGCCCCCGAGACCAACAGCACCGCGCCGATCGCAAAGGCCAACACGCCGAGAAAGGTCGGCGTCAGCCGCGCCGCCGCCCTGGTCACCGGCTCCGCCAAGCCGCTGGCGGCGGCGCGACGCATCTCGTAGATCGCCAACGACAAGGCCGCGAGACACAAGGGCAGCAGCAGGTAGATCGCCCGATAGACGACCAACGCGCCCGCAACCGAACTCGGCGGCAACTTGGTGCCGAGTGCCGCGAGGATCGCCGCGTCGAACACGCCGATGCCGCCCGGCACATGGCTGAGCGCGCCCAGCGTCACCGCCGCCGCGTAGATGGCGATGAACGGCACGAAGGCGACCTGCCCCGGCGGCGGCAGCACCCAGAGCACGGTGCCGGCGGCGGCGATGTCGAGGACGGTGAACGCCAATTGGCCGATCGTGAGTGCCGGGCTGGGCAGGCGCAGGTGCCACGGGCCGATGGCGATGGGCGTCCGACGCCAAGCGGCGAAACCGACGAAGCCGGCGGCGAGCACCAGGATGATGCCGGCGCCGATGCGCAGCGAGTACGGCGGCAGCCCGGTCAGCCGGGAGACGGCGGCCCCGGCGATCAGCACCGCCACCGCCGTGGTCACCAGGGCACCGGCGGTGAACGCGACGGCCAGGAAGGCACCGATCTGTGCGATCTGACCGGGCAGCAATCCCGCGACCGAATAAATCCGATAGCGTACCGCGCCACCACTCAGCGAGCCGAAACCGGCGGCGTTGCCCAGCGCATAACCGCAGAACGAGGCAAGCAGGAGTGCCCGGCGCGGCGGCTGTACGCGCGCATAGCGCACACCGCACCAATCGCTCGCCAGCAGGGCCAGATAGCTGAGGATCGTCGCGGCGAGTGCCCCCAGGAGGGCAGTCACCGGCGTCCTGCGCACCGCGCGGGACAACGCCCGATAGCTCAGCGCATCGCCCAGATGGTGGACCGCGAGATAGAGGAACCCGCCAACGACGAGGATCGCCAACGGCGCCACGACCAAGCGCAGCACCGCGAGCAGGCGCCCCGTCGGCAAAGTTTCGGCCTCTCCGTCGGTCACGCCCATCACACCCCTCACGATGGGTGCTGTCTAAGCTGCCTGCCCGGCCGTGGCAACCGATCCCGCGTCGATGGGGCTCCGCATAGAGCCCCAGCGCTCACGCCTGCCGCATGCGCCGCGCCAGGTTCTCGCCGATCATCACGCAGGTGAAGTGCAAATTCGCCCGGCAATCCGTCGGCATGATGGACGCATCGCAAACGCGCAGGCCCGTGACGCCGCGCACCTTCAGCTCCGGATCGACCACGCCACGCGGATCCTCATGGGCGGTCATGTGGCAGGTGCCGGCGGCGTGCTGGATGTCGCCGGCTTCCCGCAGCATCAGCGCGTCCAACTCGGCCTCCGGCAGGGCAGCGGCCTCGGCGGGGGTAAGCGGGCTGTCGCCAAAGCGGATGGACTCACAGAGGTCTGACAATGCCGGCTGCGCCGTCAGCACGCCAAGACGGCGGACCCCATCGCGCAGGCGGAGCAGATCGCGCTGGTCCGACAGCATGTTCTCCTCGACCACCGGATCGATCTCGGGATCGGCCGAGGCGAGCGTGAGTTCGCCGCGGGAGAAGGCATCATAGAGGGCGACGCCGACGGCCCCCTGCGGCCCCGGCTCCGGCCCCACCAACAGACGATGATTGTAGCCGATGAAGATCATGTCCCGCTCGCCACCGCCGGCCAAACGGCTGCTGTAGGTGACGCAGCAATTGGTGTGTCGGGCATCCGCACCGCGCGCGCGGTGCTCGGGCTTCAGGTGCAGCGTGGCGCGTAGGATCGGGTGGTCCATCAGATGGCGGCCGACCGATGGCTGGTCGCGCAGCACCCCGATGCCCAGCGACTTCAGCTGCGTCGCGGGGCCGATACCGGACCGCAGCAGGATGGCGGGGGAATGAATGGCGCCGGCGGACAGCACCACCTCGCGGGCAGCGATCTCCTGCCAATCCCCACCCTCGAAGCGCACGCGGACGCCGGTGGCGCGAACGCCGTCGAACAGCACGCGGTCGACCAGGGCGCCGCCGCGGATCTCGAGATTGGCTCGGCCGCGTGCGGGCTCCAGATAGCCGTCATTGGTGGTGACGCGCTTGCCGTCGCGGCTGTTGATGGGATTGCAGGAGACGCCCTCGCCGAGCGGTGCGTTGAGGTCCGCCTTCCACGGATAGCCGCAGGCGAGGGCGGCATCGCGGAGACCTAGATCGACGGCGCCCCATTGCTCGAACGGGGCGCGGTAGACCGGCAGCGGGCCGCCATGGCGGGTGCCCAGCACGGTACCGGTATCGGCGTCGTCCTCGATGCGGTCGTACAACGGCATGACATCCGACGCGGCCCAGCCTTCGCAGCCGGCCTCGGCCCAGCCGTCGAAGGCGCCGGGCACGCCGCGGATGGCGATCTGCGCGTTCACCGTGGAGCTACCGCCGAGCGCTCGGCCCCGCCAATAGAAGCGCGGCTGCTGAACCGCGGTGCGGCGCGACATCAGCTTCGGCCACTGCCACTCGGCCTGATGCGCCGGGTCGTACATGAATGGGATGATATTGGCGGAGCGCAGCGGGTGCGGCGCCTCGGCCGAGCGCCAGTCCCGCCCGGCCTCCAGCAGCAGAACGCGGCGTTTGGGGTCTTCCGAGAGGCGGGCGGCGAGCGGGGCGCCGGCGGAACCGGCCCCCACCACGATCACGTCATACATGGCGGCGCTATTTCTTCTCGACGTTCCAGAACAGCGGGATGGCGGAGGGGATCAACTCGGTCAAATTGGCGCGGTAGGCGGCGGGCTGCGCGAACTGGCCGAACGGTGCCGCCAGGGCTTGCTCGTAGATGATAGCCTGAATCTGCCCGGCGATCTCCTGCTGCGTCGCGCGCGTCGGGGCATGGGCGAAGGCGTCGAACAGCGGCACGAGGCGGCGCTCGCACATGAAACCGGCACCTGGCGAATCCTGGCAGTTGAAATTGATCACCGAGCTGGTCAGCGGCGATTGCAGGTCGAGGCCCAGCGCGTGCACGCCATACACGTTCCAGCCGGTACGCTGGGTGCGGCGCTGCAGCAGCGTCGCCCAGTCCACCACCTGCATATCGACGGTAAAACCGGCGCGCTGCAACCGATCCGCCAAGATGGTCGAGGCGACGCGCGGCGCCTCCAAGTCGTTCGCGACCATCACCACCACCGGCTCGCCATGGTAGGCCGTGGCGGCGAGGGCGGCATGGGCGGCCTCGATGGAATGGTCGCGCGGCGCTGCCGGATTCTCGGTCGCGTAGGGCGAGCCGCAGATGAAGAAGGAGTCGCAGCTGCGCGAGAAACGCTCATCAAGGGCCAGCCCTTGCAGCACCTCGTGCTGGTCCACGAGGCCAAGCAGCACACGGCGGATCGCCGGATCGTCGAACGGCTTCTGCGTGAAGTTCATCCGGTAGTGACCGGTGAACATGTGCGCGCCGGTGAAATTCAGCATGCGGATGTTGGGGTCCCGCTCCAGCAGCGGGATCAGGTCGAAGGGCGCGTATTGCATATAGTCGATTTCGCCGCGCTGCAGGGCGGCGGCGGCGGTCGCACCGTCCGGCAGCACGCGGATTTCCACCGCGTCCACCTTCACCGGCTTGGCGCCGGCCAGGAAATCGTTGGGCTCGGCGCGCGACACATAGTCCGGGTTGCGCCGCAGCCGCATGCGATCGCCCGTCCGGTGATCGGCGCGGCTGTAGACGAAGGGACCGGAGCCGATAATCTCGGTGATCTGCTGGGTGCTCGGGGTGCGGGCGAGACGCTCCGGCATGATGAAGGGCCCTGGGCCGAGCGTGGTGCCGAGCGTCTCGATCACCAGGCCGTAGGGCTCGCGCAGCGTCAGCACGAAGGTCTTCGGATCGGCGGCCTCCAGCGAGACCGTGGCAGCCAGCAGCCGGCCGCCTAGCGCGTTGCGCGTTGCCCAGCGCTTCAACGAGGCGACGACATCGGTGGCGGTGACCGGACCGCCGTCATGGAACCGGAGGCCGTCGCGCAGGGTGAAGCGCCAAATGAGCTTGTCGTCTGAGGTAGTCCAGGCGCCGACCATCTGCGGCTTGAAATTGCCCTGGCTGTCCGGCGCGAACAGCGTATCGAACACCATGTAGCCGAAGGTCCGCGTGATATAGGCGCCGGTGAGGTATGGATCGAGCGTGACCACCTCCGCCTCCAGCACCGCGGTCAGCGTCGTCTCCGCATGGGCGGGCGTCCCGGCCTGTATCATCACGGCCAGCAGCGCCGCCATCCACCATCCACGCATCAAAATTTCCTCTCCTCGATCGCCTAGACGATGCAACGTGGGTGCCAGCATCTCCGCATCAGCGATCGGTCCGACACGATATAGGATGCCCTAAGCCCTTGAGGCGCACGGCTTGGCGGGGCACTGTACAGGTTCCCCATCGCTTGGAGAGTCCCGCCGCATGGCTGATTTCGATCTGGTGATACGCAACGGCACGGTGATCACCGCAGCCGATACCATGGCTTGCGACATCGGCATCAAGGATAGCGTGATCGCGGCTTTGGGCCGCAACCTCGCACGCGGCACGCGGGAGATCGATGCGGCGCATCTGCTGGTCATGCCCGGCGGCGTCGACAGCCATTGCCATATCGAGCAGCGGTCGTCCTCCGGTGTTATGTGCGCCGATGATTTCTACAGCGGCACCGTGTCGGCGGCCTTCGGCGGCACCACGACGATCATCCCGTTCGCCGCCCAGCATAAGGGCCAGTCGCTGCGCCGGGTGGTGACCGAGTACCACCAAGCCGCCGGTCCCAAGGCGGTGATCGACTATGCGTTCCATCTCATCGTGTCGGACCCGACCGAGACCGTGCTGGGCCAGGAATTGCCGGCGCTGATCCGCGACGGCTATACCTCGTTCAAGGTCTATATGACCTATGACCTGTTGAAGCTGGATGACGGGCAGATGCTCGACGTGCTGGCGACGGCGCGGCGCGAAGGGGCGCTGGTCATGGTTCATGCCGAGAATCACGAGGTCATCAAATGGCTGTCCAAGCGCCTGCTGGAGGGTGGCCATGGGGCGCCGATCTTCCATACTGTCAGCCATGCGCGGCTGGCCGAGGCAGAGGCCACCCATCGCGCGATCACGCTCGCCGAGTTGATCGACGTGCCGATGCTGGTCGTCCATGTCTCAGGCATCGAGGCGATCGATCAGATCCGGTCGGCTCAGACGCGCGGCCTCCGCATCTATGGCGAGACCTGCCCACAATACCTGTTTCTGACCGCCGACGACGCCGACCGGCCGGGCCTGGACGGGGCGATGTATTGCTGCAGCCCGCCGCCGCGCGATGCCGCGGCACAGGAGGCGGTATGGCGCGGCCTCGCCAACGGCACCTTCCAGGTGTTCTCGTCCGATCACGCGCCGTATCGGTTCGATGAGACCGGCAAGCTGCCCAAGGGTGCCAAGACGACCTTCAAGGAGATGGCGAATGGCGTGCCGGGATTGGAACTGCGCCTGCCGCTGCTCTATTCCGAGGGCGTGCGCAAAGGCCGGTTGGACCATAACCAGTTCGTGGCGCTGACCGCGACCAACCACGCCAAGATGTATGGCCTCTACCCGCGCAAGGGCACCATCGCGATCGGCTCGGATGCCGATCTGGCGCTTTGGGACCCGGACAAGACCGTGACCGTCGATAGCGCAGACCTGCACGATAATGTGGGCTATAGCCCGTATCAGGGCCGGCACCTGACCGGCTGGCCGGTCACGGTGATCAGCCGCGGTCGCGTCGTCGTCGAGCATGGCACCCTGACGGCGGCGCGGGGCAGCGGCGAATTCCTGCCCTGCGCCCAGCCCAAGGCCGCCGAGCCGCTGGGCCGGCCGGTGCCGGAGATCGCCCTGATGAGCCGCCTCGGCGCCACGTTGTTTTAGTTCTGGAGAGATTATCGATGACCCGCAGCCTGACTCTCGCCGCCGCCCAGCTCGGCCCGATCCATCGCGCCGATAGCCGTGCCAGCGCGGTGCGCCGGCTGATCGACCTCCTGGAGGAGGCGCATGGCCGGGGCGCCCGCCTGGTGGTGTTTCCGGAGCTGGCGTTGACCACCTTCTTCCCGCGCTGGTGGATGACCGATCAGGCGGAGATCGATGCCTATTTCGAGCGCGAGATGCCCGGCCCCGAGACCAAACCGCTATTCGACCGGGCGGCCGAACTGGGCATCGGGTTCTATCTGGGCTATGCGGAGCTTACCCAGGAGGCGGGCCGGATGCACCGCTACAACACCTCGATCCTGGTCGATCCGACCGGCAAGCTGATCGGCAAGTACCGCAAGATCCACCTGCCCGGCCATGCTGAGCATCTGCCGGAAGCACCGTTCCAGCATCTGGAAAAGCGCTATTTCGAGGTCGGCAATGGCGGCTTCAAGGTGTGGCGCGCGATGGGGGCCAATCTTGGCATGTGCATCTGCAACGACCGCCGCTGGCCCGAGACGTTCCGCGTCATGGGGCTGCAGGATGTCGAGATCGTCGTGCTGGGCTACAACACGCCGACCGACAATATCCATCACCCGGAACCGGTGCATCTGCGCATGTTCCACCATCTGGTAACCATGCAGGCCAATGCCTATCAGAACGGCACCTGGGTGGTCGCCTCGGCGAAGGCCGGCCGGGAAGACGGTTACGGCATGATCGGCGGCTCCGCCATCATCGCGCCGACCGGCGAGATCGCGGCGCAGGCCCTGACCGAGGAAGACGAGGTCATCGCGGTCAAGGCCGATCTGGAACTCGGCGCCTATATCAAGCGGACCGTATTCAACTTCGCCAAGCACCGGCGCATCGAGCATTACCGCCTGATCACCGAGCGCGTCGCGGCCGAACCGCCGACGGCGACCCCAGAGGAGTTCTGAGGCGTGGAGATCGATTTCGCGGCCGCCAGCGAGGCCCAGCGCTACAAGCTGCTGGCCGGGCTGGTGGTCCCCCGGCCGATCGCCTTGGTCACGACGCGCAGCCCCGAGGGTGTCGACAACGCCGCGCCGATCAGCTTTTTCAACGCGCTCAGCGAGGAACCGGCGCTGATCGTGCTCAGCTTCGGCGCGAACCGCGCCGGCCGCATCAAGGACAGCGAGCGGCTGATCCGCGAGACCGGCGAGTTCGTGGTGCATCTGGTCGACGAGGCCATGGCGCCCGAGATGCATTTCTGCTCGGCTGATTTCCCGCCGGGCGAAAGCGAAGTGGATGCCGCCGGCCTCGCCATGCTGCCCTGCCGGGTGGTGAAGGCCCGGCGCATCGCCCGTGCGCCGGTCGCCATGGAATGCCGCGTCCATACGCTGATCGAGCCGGCCCCCGGGCGGACCATCGTGCTGGGCGAGGTACTGTGGATGCACGTCTCGGATGCGATCATCGATCCCGTCACCTTGCGGGTCGACCGGGAAGCCTATCGCACGGTCGGTCGGCTGGAAGGGCGCAGCTATATGCGCACCCGCGATCGCTTCGAATTGCCGATCGCCGATTACCAAGCGTGGCGGGCGTCGCAGCAGGCGGCCGGCGAGGATTAGAGAAGGTCGCCGACCGACACTACCAATCACCCGGACCGATCGAACGAAGGAAATACCGATGACCGATACCGCTGCCCTGCTCGCAAAGCCGGCCGTCGAACTCCGCCGGCTGATCGGCACGAAGGAGATCTCGCCGGTCGACTTGCTTGACGCCTGCATCGAGCGGATCGAGACGATCAATCCCGCCGTCAACGCGGTCACGGCGACCTGCTATGAGCGGGCGCGAACGGAAGCGCGGGCGGCCGAGCGGGCCGTGCTCGCGGGGGAAGCGCTCGGCCTGCTGCACGGGCTGCCGATCGGCATCAAGGACCTGGAGGAGACCGAGGGGTTGCTCACGACCTTCGGGTCGCCGTTGTTTCGCGCCCATATCCCGCAACGCGACAATATGCTGGTCCAGCGGCTGCGCCGGGCGGGTGCCATCGTCACCGGCAAGACCAATGTGCCGGAGTTCGGGGCGGGCGCCAATTCGCGCAACCCGGTTTGGGGAGCGACCGGCAATCCCTTCGATCCGCGGCTGAATGCCGGCGGTTCGTCCGGCGGCTCGGCGGCGGCGCTCGCCTGCGACATGCTGCCCCTCTGCAGCGGCTCCGATACCGGCGGCTCGCTGCGCATTCCGGCCGCCAAATGCGGCGTGGTCGGCTTTCGACCCTCGCCCGGTCTCGTGCCGGTGGAGCGCCGCCTGCTCGGCTGGGCACCGATCTCGGTCGTGGGCCCCATGGGCAGGACCATGGCGGATGTGGCACTCCAACTCGCCGCCACGGCCGGGCAGGATGACCGCGATCCACTCTCCTATGGCGTGGACAGCACCGCGATGGCCATGCCGCCCTCGATCGATCTCAGCCGGCTGAGGGTCGCCTGGACCGAGGATTTCGGGGTCTGCGCTGTCGATCGCGGGATACGCGAGACGTTCCGCGGCAAGATCGCGGCGATGCGGCACCTGTTCCGCGCCTGCGACGAGGTCGAATTCGATTTCGGCGAGGCGCATCGCTGTTTCGACGTCGTCCGTGCCGTAAACGTGGTCGCGGGCTTCAGCGACGCCTATGCCCGGGATCCGGCGTCGCTTGGCCCCAACACACGGGCCAATTACGAAATGGCCGCCACCATGACCCTGGCCGATTGCGCCTGGGCGCAGCTCGAACAGACGAAGATCTTCCGGCGCTTTCAGACCGTTTTCAAAGACTACGATCTGGTTCTGGCCCCGACCACCCCGGTCTCGCCCTTCCCCTGGACTGAGCTCTATCTCAAGGAAATGAACGGCGAGCCGCTGGAGAACTACTACCGCTGGCTCGCCTTGACCTACGTGATAACCCTGGTCACCAACCCGGCCCTATCCATGCCCTGCGGCACGGACACGCATGGCATGCCCTTCGGGCTACAAGTGGTCGGGCGGTTCCGCGGCGATCGGGAGTTGCTGGGGGTGGGCGGCGCCCTTGAGGCGGCCTTCGCAAGCATCCCCGGCCTGCAGCGGCCCAGGCCGGATCTCGACCGGCTGCGCGAACCCGTCCCAGCCCTGAAATCCCTCGTGACGCATCCGCCGCATGAAGGCGGCGCTATGGCCTCGGCATCGGCCATGCCGGCGGTGTGATTCGGCGAAAAGGGCCTTCGTCGATCCGGCGACGATCAGAACCCCGATTGGATGATGATCGCCTTTTCCAGGTTCTCGATCCAACCATTGTAGTTCGGATGGATGGTGTGGCCGTCGTAGTCGAGATTGCTGCTGGTCCGATAGGTGATTGAAAATGCCGTCTGGGAGAAGGTGATGTCCGCGACCGCCTGATGGGTTCGGATATTCAGGACCGCCTGGATTCGTCCCGGCGATACATCGTTCATCACCCAGCCAAGACCGGCCCCTGCCCGCCTGATCTGCATGTCGCGTTCGGCGAGTGCCGCGAGCGGCGTCGCGAAGGGATGGGATTGGACGTTGAAGACCGGCATGGGCGACCGGCAAGCAGCTAGCAGAACCACCAAGGCAAGGATCGAAAAAGCCGTCCAGATCGACCGTGTCATGTGCTTGTACCGTCATAACGGGTTGGCGGCGCCCGATCGATGCGCCGCTCCTCCCCTTATGATCGGCCGATGCCGCTTGATCAATTGGAAATCCTGGGCAAGCCGGAATTGACGAGAGATGCGCCGATCCAGGCTGTGAGCCGCGCCGTGATCACCGCCGGGTCGCCGGAGAGACGCAGGATCTTGAGGCGCGCGGTCTCGCCCGACTGAATTCGGACATCGGCATGCCGCAGGCCCAGGGCGCCGGACACGAAGGCGATCAACGCGCGGTTCGCCTCTCCCTCGACCGGCGGTGCCATCAGCCTGAGCTTCAAGGCCGGGCGCCCGTCGACACCCCGCATCAGACCATCCAGGCGATTCTTGTTCGCACGGGGCGTCAGCCGCACCGCGAGGCGGACACCGTCCTTCTCTGTGATGAAGGGGAGGTCGCTAGGCACTGGCCGCGACAGGCCGCGGCATCGACAGCATCTCGCTCACCTCGGCCAGGATCTCATAGGAGCGCAGCCGCGCCGAGTGGTCGTAGATGGCGGCGGCGACCATCAGCTCGTCGGCCCCGGTGCGCTCGATGAACCGCGCGAGCCCATCCCGGACCGTCTCCGGCGAGCCGACGATCGAGCAGGCCAGCATGTTGGACGCCTGGGCCTTTTCCATCGGCGACCAATAGGTCTCGATATCGTCGATCGGCGGTCGTAGCTGGCCGCGCGTGCCGCGGAAGATGTTCGTGAAGCTCTGCTGGGCGGAGGTGAAGAGCCGTTTCGCCTCGGCGTCCGTGTCGGCGGCGATCACATTGACGCCGACCATCGCGTAGGGCTGCTGGAGCTGGCGGGACGGTTTGAACCGCGCGCGGTAGATCTCGATCGCCTCCAGCAGCGCGTCCGGCGCGAAATGCGAGGCGAAGGCATAGGGCAAACCCAGCATGGCGGCGAGCTGCGCACCGAACAGGCTCGATCCCAGGATCCAGATCGGCACCTCGAGCCCGGTGCCCGGTACCGCCTGTATCGCCTGACCGGGCTGCAGCGGGCCAAGCAATGCCTGTAGCTCCAGCACATCCTGCGGAAAGCTGTCGGCGGCCATCGGGTCGCGGCGCAGTGCGCGTAGCGTGCGCTGATCGGTGCCGGGCGCCCGGCCGAGACCGAGATCGATCCGCCCGGGATAGAGCGATTCCAGCGTACCAAACTGCTCCGCGATCACCATCGGCGCATGGTTGGGCAGCATGATGCCGCCGGAACCGACGCGGATCGTGTGCGTCCCGCCGGCTATATGGCCGATGACGACGGCGGTCGCGGCACTGGCGATGCCGATCATGTTGTGATGCTCCGCCAACCAGAACCGGCGATAGCCCCAGCGCTCGGCGTGCTGGGCGAGATCGAGCGACCGGCGCAGCGCCTCCGCCGGCGTGGCACCCTGCGGCACCGGCGCGAGATCGAGGATCGAGAGGGCGGGCATGGGATGGTGTCTCCATTGTGTCGTCATGACATCGGAGCCCGACGATCGAACCGCAAGCTCAGAACGACTATCGATTGAGGATCACCAGCCCAACCGCACCCTGCCGATCGCCATCGCCACGGCGGCTTGGGTCGGCTCGACCACCGGGATGCCAACCGCATCGGCCAGGCGGTCGCGAAAACGGGCCATGCCGGCGCAGCCCATGACCAGCACATCCGCGCCATCGCGGTCGCGCAGCTCGGTACCGACCTCGATCATCCGGCCGAGGGCCCGCGCATCGTCGGAAAGCTCGACCACGCCGAGGCCGATCGCCCGATCGGCGGCCAGCCGGCCGGTCAGGCCCATGGCGCCGATATAGCGCAGATGTCGGGGAATCGAGCGCCGCAGGATCGAAATGACGCCGAACCGCTCGCCCAGGGTGAGGGCGGTCAGCATACCGCATTCGGCGATGCCGAGCACCGGACGGCTGGTCGCCTCCCGCGCGGCGAACAGGCCCGGATCGCTGAAACAGGCGATGACGAAAGCGGCGGCATCATCGTTCTGGCGCAGGGTTCGGACCAGCGGGGCGACAACGCTTTCGACATGCGCCTGGGTCTCGATGCCGGGCGGCCCCTCTGCCAGACTCATGCAATCGATCGCCGGGCCGCCGGGCAGCCGCAAGGGCGCCATCGCCGCGTCGATGCCACGGGTCACCGCCTCGGATGAATTCGGGTTGATCACCAGGATGCGATCGGCCATGGCGGAGGCTCCTTATGGCTGGTTGAGGGTCACGGCGGCGGCGTCGCCCCCGCCTGCGAGGTGATGATGCCGTAATGCTCCGGCCGGCGATGGGCCGCGAAATTGAAGATCGTCGCTTTGCCGAAGGCGCATTCGTCGAGATCGCAATCGGCGACGATCAGCTCGTCGTCCAGGGTATGGGCCTGGGCCACGATCTCGCCGGAGGGGGCGACGATCGCGGTGCCGCCCATCATATCGACACCCTCCTCACGGCCGGCCTTGGCGACGCCGACCACCCAGGTCGAGTTCTGATAGGCGCCGGCCTGCAGGCTGAGATGATTGTGCAGCATGCGGACATGGCCGGGCTCCGGTCCGACCGCGTTGCCGCTCGGCGTGTTGTACCCGAGCATGACCAACTCGACGCCCTGCATGCCCATGACCCGGAAGGTTTCGGGCCAGCGCCGGTCGTTGCAGATGCACATGCCCATGACGCCGCCCATCGTGCGCCAGACCGGAAAGCCCAGATCGCCAACCTCGAAATAGCGCTTTTCCAGGTGCTGCCAGGGCCGTTCGGGCTCAAGCTCGACATGGCCGGGCAGGTGCACCTTGCGGTACTTGCCGACGATTTGCCCGGATTGGTCGACGATAATCGAGGTATTGAACCGATGCAGCACGCCGTCCTGGTGGGTCAGCTCGGCATAGCCCAGATAGAAACCCACCCCCAGCTCGGCCGCCCGATCGAACAGCGGTCGCGTCTCCGGCCCCGGCATCTCGCGCTCGAAAAAGCCGTCGACCTCGGCCCAATCCTCCATGTACCAGCGCGGAAAGAACGTAGTGAGAGCGAGTTCCGGAAACACCACGAGACGAGCCCCCCGGGCATGCGCGTGTTCGATCAGCTCGATCAACCGCTTCACCACCCTGCCCCGCCCGTCGGAGCGGGCGATCGGCCCGAGCTGGGCGGCGGCCACGGTCACGATACGAGGCATGGGGGTCTCTCCTTAATTGCGCATAGGCCGCGCGATTCTGCTCGACGCGAGGCAAGAATCGTACCCGCCAATCAAGCGCGAGCCGGTTCTGGGCGCGACGCTTCGAACGGGAACGATGTTTAGGCCGGCGCGCCGGTTAGGCCAAGCGACTTTAGCACCACGCCGGTCGCGCCAGGATAGCTGGGCACAGGAGATCTTGAAACGTCGCTGACCGCAGATGGTCCTGGGCAGCCTGCATTGTGCCCGAACCGTTTTGACAGCCAGCCATGTTGTTCGGTATTGATCCGCCCTCGCCAGGACGGCTTGGCAGATGTACGGCTTGATGGGCGTCGACCGAACGGCTGTGCGATCTCGTCGCTGGAGAGGAGAAATTGGCTGTTTGTCATCGGACGGCACGCGCAAACGGAGAAAATTGAATGCCGGACGATAAAGTTGATCGGAAACCGCCAGATATCTCATTGGTGATCCCGGTCTATAAAGAGGAACAGAATATAGGTCCTTGCCTCGCCCGGCTCGTTCCGGTGCTTGAGCGGATCGGCACTTACGAAATTCTGTTTTGCATGGATCCTTCACCGGATCGCACCGAAGAGGTGATCGAGCAGCACATCGCAGCAAACGGTAACATAGGGCTCATGATATTCAGCCGTCGGGTCGGGCAGCCGGCGGCGACGATGGCGGGCATTCTGAACTGTTCCGGTGAGACTTGCGTCGTGATCGACGTAGACCTCCAGGATCCTCCCGAATTGATCACCGAGCTTTATGCAAAACTGAAAGAAGGCAATGACGTCGTCTATGCGCAACGGCGCAGCCGTGAAGGCGAAACTTGGATCAAGAAAACCATATCGAGCCTGGGCTATAAGTTGATCAATGCCATCGCCGATTGCCCGATCCCACCGAACACGGGCGATTTTCGAATCATGAATCGCCGGGTCATTGAGGAATTGCGCTTTCTGCCGGAGAGCCACGGGTTTCTGCGCGGTCTCGTCGCACTGGTCGGTTTCCGACAAGCGGCGGTACTCTATGATCGCGACCCTCGGCATTCGGGGGTCGGCAATTACAATCGGAACCTCGGTTCGCTCAAGATCGGCCTCAACGGGGTAATTGGCTTTTCCACTATCCCCCTGTCGTTTCTGCTGTGGCTCGGCTTCTCGATCGCCGCGGTGAGCACGGTGCTGATTGTCGCTATGATCGTCGCCAAGATCATTCTCGGCGACAGCTACCCGTTAGGTATTCCGACGGTTACAGTCCTGGTGCTGTTCCTCGGTGGCGTACAACTCGTCGGCATCGGCATCTTGGGCGAATATCTGGGCAGGGTTTACGAAGAAGTCCGCCGCCGTCCCCGCTACATCGTTGATCGCATTTACAATATGGATGTGCTGGACGACGGGCGACAACGCATGGCAACGGCGACCAGAGACAAGCCAAATGTCACGGCAATCCGGCGGACGGGCGAAGGCGTGTCCTTCCCGAAGCCGCGTCGCGGGCAATTATGAGCCCAACCACGGGGCACGTCCTCGACCGACCCGTCCTCATTCCGTCGCGGGCGGAGGGCACATGCTTCTTAGCGCGACAGGTGGTCTCAGCATGACGTCACGATCCGACTGGTCGACGCCCCGTATCGAACGGAACGTGTGGCCGAAGAAACTACCGCCCATGACTGCCGAGCAAAGCCGGATCAATGATGATTTCATGCGCCTCTGGCACGAGGTCTTGCCGCAGCGATACGGCATTGTCGAACGCTTCAATCATACCTACCCGGTGAGAGCGGCTCCCCCTGCGGAAAATTCGCGTACATTGGAAATCGGCGCGGGGCTTGGCGAGCATATCGCCTATGAGGATTTGAGCACTCAGGAATACCACGCCCTCGAACTTCGCCCGATCATGGCCGAGGCGATCGAGCAAAGATTTCCGTCGGTCAGCGCGGTCGTCGCCGATTGCCAGAAGCGGCTGCCGTTTCCCGACAACCATTTCGACCGAGTCGTGGCTATCCATGTGCTGGAGCACCTTCCGGACCTGCCCAAGGCGTTGGACGAGATCCGACGGGTGCTCCGGCCCGGCGGATCTTTCGCGATTGTCTATCCGTGCGATCCCGGACTTGCCTATGAAGTCGCCCGTAAAATTTCTGCCGAGCGGATTTTCCGGCGGACCTACCACCTCCCCTATGGCTGGCTGATTCGGCGGGAGCACATCAACAGCCCCGGCGAGATCGAGACCGAGTTGGGCAAACGGTTCACGCTAAGCCGGCGCGAATACTTCCCCCTCGGCATACCCGTAATCTCGCTCAACCTGTGCGTCGGTGTGCTCGCCCAATGAATCGGCGACTGCCAAAATTGACGTGGTTCGGCGTCGTCGGGATCACGGGCGCGGTGCTCTACGGAGCGACGGTGGCGTTCGCCGTCAGCTGGCTGCACTGGCCGCCCACGTTCGCAAACGCGACGGGATTTCTCTTGGCTATGGCGAGTTCATATTTTGGCCATAGGCTTTTGACCTTTCGTTCGGCGGTCCCGCATCAGCAGGCGGCGCCGCGATTTATCATCCAGGCGGCGATTGGATATGCCACATCGCAAGGCATTACCTACTTGGTCAGCACCTACTCGTTGCATTACGCGATAGGCATCTGTGCCGTGGTGCTCGTCCTGCCCGCGTTAAATTTCATCGTTTTCCAGTTTTGGGTGTTCGCCGACGGCACGCCTCCCAGTCACCAGCCCGGGGCGGCCGAACCACCGCTTTGACACTCCGCCGTGCGTCAGCGGCTCGTCTGTGCTATTGGCGCATTCGACGGCCGGACAACACTGACCCATTTAAACCCTAGGCACTGATCCAGGATAATCTGAATGCGCTATTTCGTTACCGGTGGGGCGGGTTTCATCGGGAGCAATCTCGTAGATCGCTTGCTGGCTGGCGGTCACGAGGTGATCGCATATGACAATCTCTCCACGGGCTTCTCCCGCTTCCTCGCCGGCGCGCGGAGTTTCGATCGGTTTCGCTTCATTGAAGGTGACCTGCTAGACGAGCCGGCGCTGAATGCCGCGGTGGCCGGCGCGGATTTCGTGTTTCATCTCGCCGCCAATGCCGATGTCCGCTTCGGCACAGAGCATCCGCGCAAGGATCTCGAGCAGAACACCATTGCCACTTACAATGTGTTGGAGGCAATGCGGGCCAATGGCGTCAAACGGATTGCTTTCTGGTCGACCGGCTCGGTCTATGGCGAGGCCGCCGTGTTTCCAACACCGGAAGATGCACCATTCCCGATCCAGACTTCGCTGTATGGCGCCTCCAAGGTAGCCGGCGAAGCTATGGTATCGGCCTATTGCGAGGGCTTCGGATTCCAGGGGACGATCTTCAGGTTCGTGTCGATTCTCGGGCCTCGCTACACCCATGGGCATGTCTTCGATTTCTACAAGAAACTATTGGCCGATCCGACCCGTTTGCCGGTGCTGGGGGATGGCCGGCAACGGAAATCCTATCTACATGTCGATGATGCGATCGATGCGATCTTGCTCGCGATCGACAAGGCGCCAGGCAAGCTCAATATCTTCAATCTGGGCGCTCAGGAATATTGCGAGGTGCGGGATTCGATCAGATGGATCACCGCCCATCTGGGTATCGAACCGAAGATCGAGTTCGCCGGCGGCCAGCGTGGCTGGATCGGTGACAGCCCATTCATCTTCCTGGATACCACAAAAATTCGCGCGCTTGGCTGGACCCCGCGCCATTCCATCGGCGAGGGAATCGTGCGCACGCTAACCTGGCTGATGGAAAATCAGTGGGTCCTGGAGCAGCGGTCGTGAAGATCTGCGTCTATGGGTTGTGGCATCTGGGATCGGTGACGGCGGCATGCCTCGCGGATGCTGGCTTCACGACTTTGGGCATGGATCCCCGGCCCGAGACGATTGTTGAATTATCACGTGGCCATCCGCCACTGTTCGAGCCTGGGCTCGAAGCGCTGACGCAGGGGGGCCTCGCCTCCGGCAAGCTTAGTTTCACGGCGGACCAAGCCGATGTGGCCGATGCGGACATCATCTGGGTCACCTTCGATACGCCGGTCGACGAGGAGGACCGCGCCGATTCGAACGCGGTGATCCAAGCGGTTCAGCGATTGTTCCCCTACGTCAAGGATGGCGCCGTCATCCTGATATCGTCGCAATTGCCGGTGGGCAGCGTGCAGGAGCTCGATGTCGCCTTTGCAGCGGTAGCGCAGGGCCGGCAGGTCGCTTTCGCCTGTTCGCCGGAAAATTTGCGGCTGGGCAAGGCGATCGAGGTCTTCACCAATCCGGGGCGGATCATCATCGGCAGCCGGGATGCGCGGGTACGCGCCGTTCTGGAACCCGTATTGGCGCGGTTCTGCGACACGCTCATTTGGATCTCGACCGAATCCGCCGAGATGACCAAGCACGCGATCAACGCCTTTTTGGCAACCTCGGTGACCTTCATGAACGAGGTTGCGACGGTCTGCGAGCGGGTGGGTGCCGATGCCGCCGAGGTCGAACTGGCGCTGAGATCGGAACCGCGAATCGGACAACGTGCCTATATCCGCCCGGGCGGCGCCTTCGCCGGCGGCACGCTTGCCCGTGATGTCATGTTCCTGACCGAGATCGGCGGTCGGCATGATCTCAGTCTACCGCTGCTCTCCGGCATCATCCCAAGCAACAAGCGCCATCGTCAGTGGTCCTTCGACCAATTGACGACGCGGTTGAGGGGGGTCGCCAGGCACCGGATCGCCGTGCTGGGACTGACCTACAAGCCAGGCACCAATTCCCTGCGTCGGTCCGCGAGCATCGAGCTCTGCCGCCAATTGGCCGAGGCTGGCGCCGTTGTGGTCGCGCATGATCCAGAAGCCGAATCCTTGCCGCCCGATCTGGTGACGACGGTGGAGCGGGCGACAACGGTCCAGGCCGCCTTGGAAAAAGCCGAAGCGGCGGTTATCGCGACCGAGTGGCCCGAGTATCGCGATCTCGCGCCGGCGACCCTGCTATCCGCGATGAGCCGCCCCTTGATCCTGGATCAGGGACGCTTCCTCGGGGATCGTCTGGCCCGGGATACGCGCTTTCAATACGTAACAGTCGGCACCCCCCTATGAAGCTCGAAAACCGCTACGCGCTCATTACCGGCGCCGGTCAGGGCCTGGGCGTTGCAATCGCCGAAGCCTTCGTCGCCGAAGGCGCTTCGGTTCTGCTCTGTGCCCGCACGGCGGCCTCCCTGGAGGAGGTCCGCGACCGCCTTCAACCTCGTTTGGCGTCGGGTCAGCAGATCCTCATCCAGACCGCGGATGTCGCCAATCCTGCCCAGGTCGACGCGCTCGTGACGACGGCCCTATCGAGCTTTCCACACCTCGATATCCTGGTGAACAATGCCGGCGTCTATGGACCGATCGGCGCTATCGAGGATATCGACTGGGCAGAATGGGCTAATGCCATTTCCGTCAACTTATTGGGCACCGTGTACCCTTGTCGCGCCGTCATTCGGCATTTCAAGGAGCGGAAATACGGCAAGATCGTCAATCTCTCGGGTGGCGGCGCTACCAGTCCAATGCCGAGAATCAGCGCCTATGCGGCATCTAAGGCCGCCGTGGTGCGGTTTTCGGAGAGCCTCGCGGTCGAGGTGGAAGATTTCGGCATCGATATCAATGCCATCGCTCCCGGGACTTTGTTGACCCGGTTGATGGACCAACTGATCGAAGCGGGCCCCGATCGGGCGGGCGCCAAATTTCATGCGCGCATGGTCAAGATCCAGGGGGAAGGCGGCACGCCGCTCGAGACCGCCGCGGGATTGGCCGTCTATCTCGCTTCGGCCGAAAGCGACGGAATCACTGGCCGCTTGATCAGTGCCCTCTGGGATCCTTGGGCCGATCTGCACGAACACCGGGATGCGTTGAAGGCTTCCGATATTTATACCTTGAGACGGATCATTCCGAGCGACCGCGGGCAGGATTGGGGCGACGTCTGATGCGCATCGGAATTATCGGCTGCGGCCTGATCGGCCGCAAACGCGCCGCGGCGGCCCGGGGTCACGAGATAACGCTGGTATATGACCGCGATCCCGCCGCGGCCGCCGCTCTGGCAAAAACCACCGGGGCCACTGTCGCCCAGTCGGCCGAAGCGCTAATCGGTGCCGATCTCGACGTGATCATCATCGCCACGGCGCATGACGCGCTGCCGGTTCTCGCGACTCGCTCGGTCGAGGCCGGCAAGCATGTCCTGGTCGAAAAGCCCGCGGGACGGAACGCCGCCGAGGTGGCGCCGGTAGCCGCGGCCGCGGCGCGCCACAACCGCATCGTCAAGGTCGGCTTCAACCACCGCTTTCACCCCGCCGTTCTGAAGGCCCACGCGATCGTCTCGAGTGGCAGCGTCGGACCCTTGCTCTATATCCGCGGCCGATATGGCCATGGCGGCCGGGTCGGCTACGAGAAAGAGTGGCGTTGCGTCCCCGAAATCTCCGGCGGCGGCGAGTTGGTCGATCAGGGATCGCATCTGATCGATTTGTCTCGCTGGTTCCTGGGTGAGCTCACGCTCGAATATGCGGCGACACCAACATATTTCTGGGACATCCCGGTCGACGACAACGCCTTCCTGGCGCTGCGTGGCGAAAGCGGCAGGATGGCGTGGCTGCATGCCAGTTGGACCGAATGGAAGAACATGTTTTCCATGGAGATCTATGGGCGCGTTGGCAAGCTGGTGATCGACGGTCTGGGCGGCAGCTATGGCACCGAGAGATTGACGCTCTATCAGATGCACCCGGAAATGGGACCACCCGAGACAACCACCTGGGAGTTTCCGTTCCCCGACCGCTCATGGGATTTGGAATTTGCCGAATTCGCCGCCGCGATCGCGGAAGGCCGGCGTCCCTGCGGCGATATCGGCGATGCGCTCGCCATGCATCACATCATCGACAAAGCTTACGGCCGAGGAAACGAATGATCATCACGCGCAGCCCGCTCCGCATCAGCCTGGGTGGCGGAGGGACTGATCTGCCGTCGTATTACCGGGACCATGAGGGTTTTCTGATCGCGGCGGCGATCGACAAGTATGTCTGCATCACGCTGCACCAGACATTCGTGGAAGAATTGATCGTCAAATATTCGAAGCTGGAGCGCGTTCGATCGCTGGATGAACTTGAGCATCCGATCATCCGCGAGGCCTTCCGGCTGGTCGGGCTCGACGGCAGCTACCTCGAGATGACCAGCATGGCGGATATTCCGTCAGGGACGGGTCTGGGTTCGTCCGGCAGTTTTACGACGGCCCTGCTGAAGGCGTTGCATACGTTCCGGCGGAACGTGCTGACACCTGCGGAACTGGCGGAGCAAGCCTGTCACATAGAAATCGACCTGCTGGACGAGCCGATCGGCAAGCAAGACCAATATATCGCGGCCTATGGCGGCCTCACCTGCTTCGAGTTTCGGCGAGATGGTACGGTCAAGGCGTCTCCCCTCAACCTGGACGCCGAGACGCTGTACAACCTCGAAGATGGACTGATGCTCTTCTTTACTGGATTTTCCCGCCGAGCCGGCTCGATTCTCAATGAGCAGGATGCCAAGACCAAGCAGCGCGATCAGGGCATGATCGACAATCTACACTACGTGAAGCAGTTGGGGCTCCGCAGCAAGGAAGCCCTGGAAAGCGGCGATCTGCATCAGTTCGGCCGCCTCATGCATGAGCATTGGGAACACAAAAAGCACCGGTCGGGCGGGATGTCCAATCCCGAGATTGACAAATGGTACACAGTCGCCCTGGAAAACGGTGCCGTCGGCGGCAAGCTGATCGGCGCTGGCGGTGGCGGCTTCCTCATGTTTTATACCGAGGACAAGCGCCGGCTCCGTCACGCTTTGACCACGGCAGGTATGCGTGAAGTCCGGTTTGGCTTCGATTTTGGTGGAACCCAAGTGATCACCTGATGCACGGAAGATCGTTGGCAATGAACTTTCCCATCGCTTCGGCCGATCAGGTGCTCCCCAGCGTTGCAATTCTGGCTGGCGGCCTTGCGACCCGAATGCGGCCGCTGACCGAAAAAGTACCCAAGGCCTTGCTGGACATCGGCGGTGAGCCATTTATCGCCCATCAGCTGAGACTACTCGCCCGGGAAGGCGCCGGACACGTCGTCTTGTGCCTTGGGTTTCTCGGCGAAAGGGTCGAAGCCTTCGTCGGCGATGGGAGCCGCTTCGGCCTGCGAGTCGATTATTCCTACGATGGGGACAAATTGCTTGGAACGGGGGGAGCCCTGCGCAAGGCATTGCCATTGCTCAGCGACCCCTTCATGATTCTGTATGGTGACAGTTACCTCGATATCGATTACCTGCCCGTCGCAAAGGCGTTCGAACGTTCGAGAGCTAGCGGTCTCATGACGGTTTATCGGAACGAGGGGCGCTTCGACGTTAGCAACGTGGTGTACGCCGATGATCGTGTCCGCTTCTACAGCAAGCGCGAGAAGCGGCCGGACATGCGTTTTATCGATTATGGCCTGGGCATGCTCCGCGCGAACGTCTTAAACCCGTTCCAACAGCGTGCTAGTTTCGACCTCGCGGAAGTGTATGAGAATTTAGCCCATGCCGAAGATTTGGCCGGGTTTGAAGTCGATCAACGTTTCTATGAAATCGGGTCGCCCCAAGGGCTACTCGAAACCCAAGATTATATCGCTATGAGCGTCCGGGAGGACCAAAATGTCGAAGGCCGATAATTTGAAAATCAAGCTTTTCCAGGATGGTGCCGAACTGTCGGCGATTCAGGACACGGTGAAGACCAATCCCCTGATCAAGGGCTTCACAACCAATCCATCGCTGATGCGAAAGGCCGGCATCAGCGATTATGCGGCGTTTGCCAAGCAGGTTATCGAGGTCGTCGGCGATCTGCCGATCTCGTTCGAAGTGTTTTCGGATGAGTTCGAGGAGATGGAGCGCGAGGCGCGCGTGATCCGGAGTTGGGGTGGAAACACCTATGTCAAAATCCCGGTGACCAATACGCGGGGCGACTCCGCAGCCCCTCTCATTCGCAAACTCTCCAATGAGGGGATCGCGCTTAATGTCACGGCGCTCCTTACACTTGATCAGGTGAAGACAGTGGCCGACGCACTCGCGCCCAGCACTCCGAGCATAGTCTCCGTCTTTGCCGGCCGGATTGCCGATACGGGCATCGATCCGATGCCTCTGATGCGGGAAGCCGTGGATATTCTCGCTGATAATCCGAATGCCGAACTGCTGTGGGCCAGTCCGCGCGAACTGCTCAACGTATTTCAGGCCGACGAAGTCGGATGTCACATCATCACAGCCACTAAGGACGTATTGGCAAAGCTATCCCTTGTCGGCAAGGATTTGACCGGCTATTCGCTTGAAACTGTCAAAATGTTCTTCGATGATGCCAAGGCGGCTGGCTACAAGCTTCACTGAGAAGCAGCGGCTTCATGGCACCGGGAAGATGACGCTGTTGGAAAGGTCGCAACTCGCGCGATCTTTTCATACAGCTGAGTAACCGCATGCTCTCAGAGCATGCGATCATCCGGGTCTGGCGCCCGCGTTTTTTTATCCGGGGAATGGTTGTACTTCCTGTTGGCCATGGACCACCTTTCCTCAAAACCTGAATCCAAAACCAGGGCCAATACTGTGACAAACTCAAGCGGAAAGCTGCATCGTTATATAATAGTTTCGCTAATTTTATTTGAAGCGATACTTTTACATGCCCACTATATAAGGGAAATATCCTGGAGCATTCCGGGATATATGGACCAGACAAGCTACCTGATCGGTTCGTATAGACTTCAGGAAGAGATCCTCAATTATGGCTTTGGGGCACTTTGGAAGGAAATTTCCGAACCGGTTGCCACCGGCATAGCTCTATCGATCGACGGAGCTCTATCCGGCTTGCTCTTGGGCGGCACTCGCCTTCCCCAGCTTTTCGTAAATTTCCTTGCCTTCATCGCTTTTCAGCTCGTCATCTTCCAGACTGCGCGCATTGTCTGGAAACACTACTCATACGGTTATCTCGCGGTTGGCCTTGTACTTTGTCAAAATACGCTGTGGTATTTCGTGGGCGGTCTCTTTGATTTCCGCATAGATTTCTTTGCCTATTGTTTCTATGGGATTTGGGCCTGCTGCATCATCCGCTCCGACCTTTTCCACAGTCGCCGTGGATCGATGATCGTAGCGTTGGTCGCCGCCATTTTAGTTCTGCATCGATACTTTATCATCGTCTATATGTTTGGCGTTTTGTTTGGCCTCTTTGCAATACTTCTCACCTCGAGATTGTTTTTTGACAGAACTCACCTGGCAAGAAAAAGACTTCTTCGCAGAAGTATAAATTTGTGCGCTTCCTTTGCGGTAACCGGCCTCATCGTTGCCCCATCGATTTGGATCAGTCGACATAGTATTTATGGATATTATGTGGTCGGCCACATTATCGGAAAAGAAAAAGATATTCGAGCCGCCGTGAGCGGCACCACAGAGCTCCTTTCCTCTCTTCTATTTTATCCAAAATCTGTGATTTTTGACCATTGGGGAGTAAGCTTCCTCCTCTGTGCCGCCCTGGCATTACTCGGTGGACTCCTGGGTCGTCTTTTTTGCAAACCATCCCAGCCGCTATCCGCCGGCCCGACGCCGCCAAGTCCCCGAGATGAAACATTTTTTCTTCAAATTCTCTTCCTTTTGGGAGCAATCGTCGGGCCGCTTATCGTGCTTACGACGGATGTGGCGAAATCCAACGTTGTCGGCGGTGTCGTGGGAGGGCCCGCGGCTCTGTTGCTGGTCGCGCTCTCCCATAGGCTAGCACCATGGCGCCAAGCGCCCCAGTCCAACCGGCTGGCCAGGATATCGATCGCCACCTCGGCCGTGGCCCTTGTCCTCGGCATCGGCCATATGTTTTTAAGAGCGTCACACCATGAACGGGAATATGCCGACCGACAGACCATCGAACAAATCGTAACGCTCGAACGATGGATGACCAAATATGCCGATGAGCGGGGCTGGACCGTGCCGAAAGTGTCCTTCGACGTAATATCCGACTGGTTGAATGCCGGCACCTTGGCAGTGGAAGGCTATGAGAAAGAACGGGTGCTCTTGCGCTTCAGCCCCATGCTGGGCGGAAGCATCTTTTCCACGGACAAAAAGGAAGCGCTGAGACTACTGGCCGATAGCGATTTCTTCCTGTCTACAACCCTGCCTCAGCCACCCTACCCATTTGATAACGACGTGGTTACCTACCAGCCCGAACTCAAGCGTTGGGCGGATGAGAACATGGTCGCGGAACCGGTTGGAGTGTCGGGAGAGTACACCGTTACCACCTATGCCCGCCCCACAGCGCTGCTTGCGGGCATTTCGGCCGGGTGGATCACAAGCAGCGGGATGACGATCGACGCCAAGCGCACCACCCTTGAGCGGTTTCCAATGATCCGGCTGGCCGGCACATCCGGTTATGTGCCTCAATTGCCGCGAGTACCGACTATCTCCGCCACGATTAACACGGCATCTGGCGACGTCTTGGTTCCCGCGTCACTCCGTCGCGTCAATGCGGCGGGATACGAGATCCTGGTAGACACATCGGCTGTGGCGCTCCCCCAATCCGATCAAATCATCATTCATCTGGTCTTCGACGCGTTTTTCGTACCAAAAGCGCTTGGGATGAATGCGGATACACGAGAGCTCGTCGTCCTAGCTCCCACCTCGGTTCGGCTCGGCAAACGGGATCCCTAGCGGCTCCAACAGCGTGGCAGAAAATCCAAGCGGGGCCCCCAACCACCCCTGCCCCATCAGATCGATTCCAGGACCTCTTCATCGCCGACAACGGTTTGCGACCCGCCATCGCCCCGGATGGAAGTCGACATATGGTCGATCAGAAAATTGACGAAGCTGCACAGCGTCCCAACCTCGTACGGCTCCAGCGCCTGTCCGGAGGCCGCCACAGACGCGTCTATGGCTTCGAACAGCCCTCGCGTCAGCGTCGCAAGTTCGCTGCCCGGCATAAGGGGATATGCCCGCGCGATGGAAGCCAGGGAATCCGAGAAGGGCACGGATAAACTCATGAACAGTTCGAAACTGTAGCCGATCGGATGGGTGTAGTGGAGGGCCCGCGTCGAGGTGAGCTTTTTCAGCTTCAGGCTACCGAGATGCGCCGCCAGCGGCATCCAGAAATCCCACCACGGCATTCCCATTATCATCCCGGATGACGCGAAAATCGCGCATGCACTCCGTTCAAAGAAGAACAGGTCGTAGCCCCCTGCGTACAACCTGCCATCGGCAGACCCGGCATTGTCCACGTCGATACGATTGCTGAGAACAAGGCTGCCCGGAACTTGGCGCCGGATCGCATCCAAAAAGCCGTCCCCCTCCTCAATAACGATATCCGAATTGAAGATGCCGACGATGGGCGAGTCGCTTTCGCTCAAAAATCGAATTATTTCGTCGGTTGGAACAACCGGCTTGCCACATTGTGCTTCGGCGGTCCAGGCGGCTTCCTTGAACGTGACCTCCGGAAATTCCGGCTTTAAGATAGCAATTTCATGGGCGTTGTTAACCGATATGACATCGATTCCCAATCGCCTCCATGATCGCACCGCGGCCTTTTGCTCGCTGATCCGTCGAGGCATCAGGGATGTAGCAATCGTGATGCGGGCGTGCGGCTCATAAATTTTTGCCGGCCGTGTCCCAGCGGGCAGACGACTCGCCTCGCTTGGCTCCTGAACCGCTCTCACCGGTGAAATTCTCAGCGCCTGGCAAATTGCGTTGAGCGCGTTTTGCATATCTCCGATTTGAACGTAGACCTCAGACAAATATCGCCGGGCTTGCGGAGCGTCGGGATCGAAACTCAATACACGTTGAAAACAGTCGATCGCTTCTCGAGGACTATGCCGAGCCGTCGTACGGCCCAAAGCAACGTATGTATTAACCAATAGGGAGCTGAAATCCTGGAGTGACGTCCGGATCCGATTCATTTCGTCAATTTTTGAGAAATCCTCAACCAGCCGCTCAAGAGTCGGCCGCATCCGATCGAGTTTTCGGATCAGTACATAGCTGGAAAATGGTGGGAATAGCCGCAGAAACTTCTTGATCTTGAGAAACATTCACCTTCTCCCGAGCTAATGATAGGTTGACCCGAGCGGGGGTCTTAGGACTCAGGCTGATGCGCGCCTCTAGCCCTCCTGTTTAGCCAGAAGCAGTTATGACCGCCAAACATTTTTGTTGGCAGGGAGGGCTCCCACAGGGCGGCCGCTCCGTCGATCGGCCCCGGAATATGATTGTGCTCCCCGTCTGAGCTTCTTGCGCCGAGGCTCCCGCCTCTTTAGTAACAACATGTCATCGAAACGTGGTTGAAACATCCGCAGCCGGAAGCACGAATTGGCGTGAACGAATCGATGCAACCCATTCACCTCGAGCGTTTATTTTGTCCCAATACTTGATCATCGTCGACCCGTGCGTCCGGGATTTCGTCGGCCATCACCTCGAATATAATGAAGCCATCGTCCGGGCCGCCGAGGAAGCCGGCCTAAGTGCCACAACGCTCGGCCATAGTGAGATGCCGGATGAGATCCAACGCCGCATTCACGGCGTACGGTGCTTCTCTCACGACATATGGAAACGCTATCCAGCCTTGGCGCGGATTTCCCCGCTGCTTGAAGTGCTGTGGTTGAACCTGCTTCATTTCGTCGAGATCAGACGCGGCCTGCGTCAAGCTCGACGCGCTGCCACCGCGCCGAATGCCTCGGCCGGTACAGGGGTGATTTTCGCCCCCATGGTGACGTTGCACCAGCTCTTGGCATGGTCCTGGTTCGCGGCCCTGTTCGGCAACCGGCGACGGCCGGTCGTCCTGCATCTCGGGTATCAGCCCAGCTTTTATCAAGGCCCCGGCGCTGACCGGGCATTCCGTTTGCTCGAATGGGCGGCACGGCGCGGTAAAGCGAGACTCGTCTCCGATAGTGCACGCATGGCAGAGGCCTATGCGCATCTGACCTTAGCCCCTGTCAGCATTTTCCCGATTCCGCTGACCGGGAAGCAGTCCACGGAACCTGACACACAGCCGCTCGATCAACCGGTGGGTACCGCGCGTCGGATCCGCTTCGTTGCCTTGGGCGGAGCGCGTGGCGAGAAGGGTATCTTCGAGCTCATCGCCGCGATCATCCAACTGGAAGAGCAGGGTCAGGCCGGGCACCTTTCCTTCACGCTCCAATGCAATAGCACGGATCCCGCGATCGACGCGGCCGTCGACGATCTAGCCCGGCGTGGCTTTGCCTCCGTCGACCTGATCCGCGCGCCACTGCCGAGCGAAGCGTATAAGGCCCTGCTGACCGGCGCCGACGCCGTCCTGCTACCCTATAGGAGGCAAGTCTATCAGGCCCGCAGCTCCGGCGTATTTGTCGAAGCCGCCGCGGCCGGCAAGCCGATGATCGTAACGGCCGATACCTGGATGAGCGACGAGTTGGAGCGGTTCGGCGCCGGCATCGTCTGCGCTGATCTGGATCCGCCCGCACTCGTCCAGGCGATTCTCGATCTGACAGCGAGCCTGGCGCACTACCGACAGGCCGCACGGACCAGGCAGGTCGATTGTCTCGATTGGCACAGCCCGAAGACGCTCATCGATGTGTTGTTCGGTCGTCGTTCTTCGGAAGCGACTCGGCGCATTGGGACACGCGTCGGTGTGTTTTATCCCTGGGGCGACATCCTGCAGCGCCGAGCCGGAGCCAGTGTCCGGACCAATTTGATGGTCGATTTCCTGCGCGATCATGTCGACCATCTCCGTGTCGTCCAGGAGGGCAGGACCCCGACCGATCAAACCGACAATGTGACGTACGAATCAGTCGAGATCCGCGATCGCCGGCCGGTTTTCCATTGGCTCTTCCAACGATGGTGGGCGTTGTTCTGCCGCGGCGAGCAAGCTCGATTGCCGATCTATCTCTGGTACCACCTGCGTCATCGAGGCGATCGGCAATTCCGATTGCGGATCCATGAGGTGGTCCGCTGGGCGGACATCGTTTTGCTGGAATACCCGTTCTGGGGCGATGTCGTAACCAAGGCATGCCGTCAGCACGGCAAGCAGCTGATCCTCACGCATCACGACATGATGCACCAGATCGCCACCGACTGCGCGCCGCTGCGCCGCGCGCTGCTGCGCTACGACATCGCATGGTCCCGAGCAGCCGATTCGACGGTTACGGTAACAGCTGAGGATCGACAGACCCTTGCCGCGTTGAATGTTCCATCCACTGAGATCCGCATGCCTGTCGATATCGCAGGCCTTGCGCCTTTGACCGACGGTAAATCGAGGCTACTGCTCCGCGAGCTCTACGGCATTGATCTTGACGCTTCGCATACCTGCCTGTTCGTCGGAAGTAACCATATCCCGAACCAAAACGCCGTCATCGAACTTCGACATTTGGCAAAAATCGCCCGAGAACGCTTCGCTGGAAACGCCCCTCTGTTCGTTGTGGCGGGGTCCTGCGCCGAGCCACAGCGCCACGACAATTTCATCGCCCTCGGCAGCGTCGATGACGTGGCATTGCGGCTATTATACGAAGCGACCGACCTGGTGCTCATCCCTTTGCGCCACGGACTCGGCGCCTCAATCAAGACGATCGAAGCGATGGCCGCGGGTAAGCCGGTGATCGGCACCGCCCTCAGCTTCCGAGGCTATCCGATCGTCTCGGGACGAGATTGTCTAGTCGAGGATTCGCTGGATCGCTATCCCGAACTCATTCAGGAGATGCTTACTCAACCTGGCAAGGCGGAGGCAATCCGTACCGCTGCTCGCCAATTCGCCGAAAGCTACGATTATCGCCGCGTGAATGCAGCCTATCTGCCGTTGATGGGGTTGCCCGATCAAACAGCCTCACCCCAAGCCCCTTCCCGCATCTCGTCAGCCGCCGGGATGTTGAAGAAGCTTGGGCAGAAGGTCGCCGAGCAGGATGCGGCCGATCCCTTGGTCATCAAAACGGTCCAGGACGTGCTCGCCCGGCACGGCATGGCGTCCGAAACAGTACTCATGCTGGCCAAAATGGCAGAGAATCAGGGAAATCTGGCCGAGGCGGCGGCCCACTACGGCGAGGCGGTGGCGTTGGACCCGACGAACTTTTTCATTCGTCTGGATCGGAGTCGGCTGCTACGCACCCTCGCCCAACGCGCCGAGGCCGATACCGAGGACCGGCAGGTGATCGCCCTGCACACAAAGCAGCTTCAGAGTCCGTCAGGGTGGCGGCGCGGGATGGAGATGACGTGGCAGCTTTTCTATGCGTCACGGCATGACGACGCGCTGGAACTGCTGAAACCGATGCTGTGGTTTCAGCCGGCCGATGGCGAGGCCAATTACTTGGCCGGGCTTTGTCTGCAGAGCAAGGGGACGAAACCCTGGGAAACGCTCGATCATTACAACCGGGCCCTGGCGGCGAATTTCAATGAATATTGGGTGCGCTACCATCGCGCGCGGATCCTTAGCCAGTTCGGTCGCAGGATCGCCGCCAAAATCGACCGGATGCGTTGCAATTGGCTCAGCAGGAAGGATCCGGCACTTGGCAAGTCAGCGCTCGAAGACAGCAAGGCTACCGCTTGGCGCCTGTTCAACGCCGGCAGGTACCGCGCAGCGCTGAAGCAGATAAGACAGCACCTGCGCAGCGATCCCGAGAATGGGGAATGGCACTACCTAGCGGCACAGGCACTCCATAATTCACGGGGCGATGGCGGCGAGACGCTCCAGCATTACAATCGCGCGCTGGAGCTAGGCTTCGACCGCTTCTGGGTGCTCTGCAACCGAGGGTACCTGCGCTACCAGCGTGCAGACCTTGACGGTGCGGAGAGCGATCTTACCGCCGCCCTTGCCCTACAACCGGACCAGGATGTGGCGCAGCAACGATTGGCACAGGTGCTGAAGGCACTGGGCCGGCAATAACCGGGGGAGGGATGTGGGGGTTTTGGGGCATCGCCCTTGCGGGGCGATCTCGCTCATCTCCCCGTGCACCTTGCGTCATCGGGACATTCTGATGGAATATCGACACTGCATTCGTGGCCGATCAAGCGGCTTGGCCTTATGATTCACAACCTTATATGTACGGCGGTTGCGGCAGCATCCGAAAATGGAGAAGTGCATTGAAACGCGCGTTGGTGACCGGCATCACGGGGCAGGACGGTTCTTACCTTACCGAACTGCTTCTGGCTAAAGGCTATGAAGTTCACGGCTTGTTGCGGCGCGCCAGCTCTTTCAACACCGAACGGTTGGACCACATCTATCACGACGCGCATGTCGCTGGCCCGCGCCTGTCGCTGCATTACGGCGACCTGACCGATGGCACCGGGCTGCGGCGGGTGCTGGAAAAAGTCCAGCCGGACGAGGTCTACAATCTCGGGGCACAGAGCCATGTCCGCGTGTCGTTCGACGTGCCGGAATACACGGCGGACGTGGTCGCCAGCGGGTCGCTCCGGCTGCTTGAAGCAGTGCGCGATTACATGGGGGATTTCGACAAGCCGGTTAGGCTCTACCAGGCCGGCTCCTCCGAGATGTTCGGAGCCGCGTCGCCACCCCAGAGCGAAGCGACGCCGTTCTATCCACGCAGCCCCTATGCCGTGTCCAAGGTGGCCGCCCATTGGTACGGGATCAACTACCGCGAAGCCTATGGGATGTTCGTGTCCAACGGCATCCTGTTCAACCACGAAAGCCCGCGGCGCGGTGAGACCTTCGTGACGCGCAAAATCACCCGCGCCGTCGGACGCATCAAGCTGGGCCTGCAATCCCAGCTTTATCTTGGCAATCTCGATGCGAAGCGCGACTGGGGCTTCGCCGGCGATTATGTCGAGGCGATGTGGCGGATGCTTCAGCATGACGAGCCGGGCGATTTCGTCGTCGCGACCGGCGAAGCCTATTCGGTGCGTGAATTTCTCGAGCTTGCCTTCGGCGCGGTCGATCTCGATTGGCAGGAATTCGTCGAATTCGATCCGCGCTATATGCGGCCGACGGAAGTGGACTTTCTGCAGGGAGACAGCACGCGGGCGCGCGAGCTCCTCGGCTGGCAGCCGAAGGTCTCATTCCAATCGCTCGTTCAGATGATGGTCGAGAACGACCTCGACCTGGCGAAGCAGGAGGCGACACTGCATGGCGCCGGTTACGTCGTCGCCGTGCGCGGCGCGGCGCACCGATAGTGGCGGCGGGACTTTCGGGACAAGGCTTCGACCTGCGCGGTCGACGCGTCTTCGTTGCCGGCTACCGGGGCATGGTCGGGTCCGCCATCGTGCGGCGCCTGGCGACCGAGGATTGCGAGATTCTGACGGTGGGGCGCCCGGAGGTCGATTTCCGCGACCAGCGGGCGGTCCGACAATGGATGCGCGATAGGCGACCCGAAGCAGTGTTCCTGGCGGCGGCGACGGTCGGCGGCATCTTGGCGAATGACAGCCGTCCGGCCGAATTCCTCTACGACAACATGATGATCGAAGCCAATATCATAGACTCGGCGAGAGAGATCGGTGTGACGAAGCTGCTGTTCCTCGGCTCGTCCTGCATCTATCCGAAATTCGCGCCGCAGCCGATGAGCGAAGACGTGCTGTTGACCGGCGCCTTGGAGCCGACCAACGAGTGGTATGCGATCGCGAAAATCGCCGGCATCAAACTGTGCCAAGCCTATCGCCGGCAATATGACTGCGATTTCATTTCGGCGATGCCGACCAACTTATACGGCCCCTACGACAATTACGACCTTCAGGCGAGCCATGTGGTGCCGGCGCTGATGCGCAAGGCACACCAAGCCAAGATCGACGGTCAGCCGGAGTTGCGTATCTGGGGCACCGGAACGCCGCGTCGCGAGTTCCTCCATGTCGACGATCTGGCTGATGCCTGCGTCTTCCTAATGCAAGGCTATTCGGCGGAAGGCCATGTCAATGTCGGCACCGGAACCGACGTTACGATCAACGAACTGGCAGCGTCCATCGCGGCCGCGGTCGGTTACGACGGACGCTTCGTCAATGAAACGGATAAACCTGACGGCGCGCCGAGGAAGCTCCTCGACGTCGGACGCCTGACGGCGCTGGGCTGGCAGGCCAAAATCTCACTCGATCAGGGCCTTCGCGATACCTATGCGTGGTTTCTGGAAAACAAGGCTGGCGGCCTCGGTCGGACCAGCTGATCCCGACGAGTCAAGGTCACCGGCCCCTTCGGGGATGCCGTAGGGAGGTTCCGTGATTTCCTACGCGCAAAATTTTGAAGACATCATGATCGCGCGGTTGTTCAGCGCCGAACATCGTGGTTTCTACGTGGATATCGGCGCCGCGCATCCTGAATTTCTGTCGGTTACGTGCCATTTCTACAAGCAAGGTTGGTCGGGTATCAATATCGAGCCGACATCGCAGTTTTATCCCTTATTGCGCGATGCGCGACCGAACGATCTGAACCTGAATTGCGCAATCGGCGAAAAGGCGGGCCGCGCCGCCTTTTACGAAATATCGGGGTTTGCCGAAAATTCGACGCTCAATGCCGCCGTTGCCGACACGCTCGCCTCGACCAATTTGGCCTCGACGCCCCATGAGGTTGAGGTCATCCGCCTCGACACGCTCTGCGACCTGCACGTCCAAGATAAAACCATCGACTTCATGAAGATCGATGTCGAGGGCGGCGAGCTCGGCGTCATACGGAGCGGGGATTGGAACAGGTACCGCCCCCGCCTCTTGATCGTCGAGGCTACGGCCGTAAATTCGCGCGACGAAAACTGGGAAGCATGGGAGCCGATCCTGACGGATGCCCGTTATCAGAAGGTGTGGTTCGATGGTCTCAACAATTTCTATCTGCGGGAGGAGGACATCGCCCTTCGAACCGCCTTCCGATTGCCTCCGAACATCTTCGATCGATTTGAAACAGCCGAACTCGCGGCGGCGAAACGGCTGATGCAGGCGCAGCACGGCGAGATCACGCTTCTTGCCGCGACCTGCGCCGAACGTCTCGAATTGATCAACCGCCTCGATAAGGAACTCCGCAGGGTGCGAGCCATCGCCGAGGAACAAGAGTAGGCTCGGGGCAGCACCCCACCACATGTGTACCGAACTCGGAGCAATCTGGCGCAGGTCAACCTGGCTGAGGCGAGGATTTGTCAACGACGGTCGATGTTCGCCGTCTCGAACAGCAGCTTGAGACGACGCGTATCGGCTCCAAAATTGACGGAGGCCGGTGCCACTACGTCGTCACAATAAAACGAGAGCGTCAAAAGGCCGGTAGGCGACAACGCATCGGGCGGGATATCCGCCGAGACCGTCGTCCATTCGGACCGGTCGAAGACCCAGGTCGCCACACGGACGTCATTGGCAAGCACTCGGATGGTCATCGGAGCGTGCCGCGGCGCTACGAAGGGCATGACCTTCACCGTCAGCCTTATGGGCTCGCCGCTTCTGGGTGGCAGTTGCAATCGCAGCGTCGATGTCTCGTCCACCGACCACGTCCCTGGCCCCTCCGCGGCCGACCAGCCTCCCCCCAAATATGGGGCGCCACCTCCGGACGACCGAAAATCCATAACCTGCCCAAGGGCGTAGGAGGGGATGGTTATCGCTTCCGCCGGAACGGTGTCGATGCCGCGAACGAGGGATATTTTCGCGGACCAGATCGTTTCCGGTTGCTGGCGTTGCCGAAGCTGAAGCTCGACGAAACCGCTCTTGCTCGGCTGGGGCAGCGGAAAGGTAAAGTCGCGACTGACCCGCGCGCCGGTTCGCCCCGCATCCTGCGCCGAGATCCCCCTCACTCTGCCGGACAATCCCTCGACGCTCCGCCAATCGGCGATGATCGGGTGGTCGCCTTTGGATGCCTGCTGTATCAACCGGAACTCGAGCGCGTCGTCAGGCAATGCGCCCACCAGCCCATAGATTTCGATCGCCTTGACCATCTCTGCCTGGGTTTTGTCCCGCACCAGTTCCGAGTGAAACACCACATACCCTGAGTGCCCCGAATCAAGGCCAGGCGGCAGCGCGCCCTCGCCGAAAACGAGCTCCTTGCCTACCCCCATGTAGGAGCCGAGGAGCGTCAACCGTTTTGCTGAATCGTTGGCCACCCGCACCGGAATGTTGCCGTATTCGCCGCGACTCGGGTAAGAATAAATATTCAACATGTCCGCATCTGTACTTGGCATCTCCGATATAAAATATCGTGCTTTCATATTCTTCATCATCAGCGTGAACATTTCGACTTCAAGATGGGCGGGGAGTATGTCGATCTTATTCATTTTTCCTAAGGTACCAGCCAAATCCGCCGAGACTGTATCCCGCGACGCTGCCGAGACCGACCCCGCCGCGAGCTGGCGCAAATTGCGTTGGGGGTTGTTGAGAAAACTATCGAGCCCAACCATAACGTTGCCGCCGAATGCGAGGATTGTCGCGACGGTCACCAGCCCGGCCGCGCGCCTACCTAGCGAGGCGCGTGAATCCCACAACCACGCAAGGCTCGGTGCCGCCAGCGCGATGACGAAGGCGTAATAGATGCCGGCCGCTTCGCCATACTTCAGATGCGTGCTGTAGGAAACGTCTCGGAGCAGCAGGCTGAGGGCAAGCCAGAAGGCAATCCCCGCACCGGCACGACGACGCCAGAGAACACCACTGACCACCAAAGTGACGATCAATAGCCATGGCATCAGCCCAAGGGTTACAGACTGCTCCCAGGCGCCCGTTCCGGGCTCCACATCGGCGACACCGCGGAATTTGTAAAACGGCATCCAATAGGACGCATCATCCCGCAACCACCAAAACAAATGTCGATTGAAGAAGGCATTGAACGACCTCAAAGCCGCCAACCGCGATTCCGAGGTTTCAAAGAAGAGCATATTCGGAATGTCACCCAAAAATAGCTGGGCGGTATTCATTGCGGTGGTGGCAGCGGCGGTCACCAGCGAGAACGGCGTATTGGACAGTGTTGCCAGCGTGATGTTTGCTTCCACGGCACCACTCGCCATGGGCATCATGCTGCCGCTTGTGAACAGATTGATCGCCTGCGGCGGAAACGCTAGAAGCGCAGCTATCGTGCCAGCCGCCAGGAATTGCTTCCAGGAACGCCGCAGCGTCTGAAAAGCGACCCTACGCAGAGTCGGATGCAACAAAATCACGATGGCCGCCGCCATGACGGTGAAGTCGTAAAACAGCCCGTGAAGCTTCGTGCCAACGCTGAGCCCCGCGCCGACGCCCGCCAGGCCGGCGTCGGCCCAACCGCGCGTGCGCCACCAACGCAGCGCGAACAAAGCAGCGCACAGCATCGGCACGCCGGCGATCATGTCGTCGTTGGTCGAGGCCGCCGAAATCAGGACTGCCGGCGCCGTCAAATAGAGCGACGCTGCAATCAGCGCCCCACGCCGCGAGACACCCATCTCGCGCGCCACAGCCACGACGGCCACTCCGCCTGCCAGCCAACAGCCAAAACTGACATAATTGAATAGACGGCCGTCCACGCCCCACGTTCCGGGAAGGAAGTAAAGAAACATTCCGCAAAATGGGTAGCTGGATAGTCTGTAGTCGAATGAATTGAGCGGCCGCAGGTTTCCCTGTGCTAAATACAACAGCACTCTCGGAAAACGATAGGCAAGCGAATCGTAGTTATTCGGATCGTAGAGTGTAACTAGCAGCAATGTGCCGATCACCGCGCCCGCCGTACAGAACAGCACGATGGCAAGAAAAGCCGTATCGCGCCGGTCCCCGTCGAATAGGTCGGCCCATTGCCTGATTAACTGCGGAGAGCGATGTTTTGGTAGCCATTTCCGAAAGATGACCGCCGGAATGGCGGCTATCCCGGTGGATACCGCCAGATATATCCAAGGCCGACCGAGCAATCCGAATATACTGAGAATATAAGCTGTGACAGCCACCGAAAGCCAAAAATATAAAAAGCACGCTACAAATCGAACAGAGATGCCACATCGAAAATAAGAGGAAATTTTATAGGAAGATACAAATACCAATATTAAATTTATTAACAAAAATGCCAGATCCCGCACCGATGTCCCCCTATCAGCATCTGTCTATCGCCGATCGACCCGAGCCCCGACGATAAATCGCCCAGCGACCTGATCGAGCGGTAGCCTCTAGTTCATGAACCGTTTGGCTGCCGCAACCCTATACGCGATTCCATCGCCCCCAACGCCGGTTTTCCCCTGTCGATCGACCGTCGCGAACATACGTGCCTCAACTGGCCGAACCTCCGATAATCTATCTGCAAGCCGATCTCGATTCTGCGGGATCGCTCGAAGCGCATCTTAAAGGTGCGAGGCCGATCGCGGAAAAGCATTTCGCCCATGATAGAAAGACGGTGATAGAAGGACGGTTGATGGAATGGCGACCGGAGTATAAGCGTATCGGGCGGTGGCCGGAGATGCCCATTCCAGCGTGGCGATCTGCAACGTTGATAGACAATTTCGCGACGGTAAACGGGGCTACATGACAGTCGGATCGACAATTTTTCACCGCCACAGCTCCACCGGGAGCATGAGCGGTGACGGATATTTCTCAGGGTGCTCCTAGCATGGGTGGCGATATCGCCGGGCAACAATCGATAAACGAGACGAGCATTCCGGCGGTGCTTCAAGGGTCAGAGACCAAAACGACGGCCCAGAGCGGTCGACGCAAGGGGCTCGTTTTATTGTTAAAAGTGGCGATGTCGGCCGCCGTCATCATCTGGTTGGTGCAGAAGGTCGGCATCGAGAATTTCTGGCGCCAGCTGTCCAATGTCGGCATCCTGCCATTAGCGGTCGCATTACTTCTCACGGTCCTGCAGACCGCTCTCGGCAGCCTCAGGTGGTGCCGGATACTGGCCAAAATCGGCTGCCGTATGAGAATTCCTGACGCTTTCCGAATTTTCTATGTCGCGGCATTCTTCAGTACGCTGCTGCCCAGCTCCGTCGGTGGTGACTTCGTCCGCGCCTGGGGAGCCCGCGCGGCCGGATTGACCCTCGCCAAATCCATCAACTCAGTGGTGTTGGACCGGATCTCGACGCTGCTCGGGTTGATGGTTTTGATCCTCGCCTTGTTTGCTCCGCTGACCACGACCTTCGGGTGGCGAGCCTATGCCTTCCCGGTTCTGGCTTTGGCAGCCTTTGGCGGTTTGGGTGTCATCATGCTTATGGACCGCCTGCCGGCACGGTATGGACAATGGCGGATCGTCCGAGGCTTTTGGTCTCTATCCGGCGATTGCCGCCGCGTCTACCTTAGGCCTTGGGCGGCTTGCGAGATCATCGGCGTGTCCGCCATCGTTGCCATTCTCATGTCCTTGAGTGTGTATGTGCTGGCGCGCGGCCTCAATATCCCGATCGGCATCTTCGACTGCCTCTTGATCGTTCCATCGGCTACCCTCGTCACGGCATTGCCTATTTCAATCGCCGGCTGGGGGCTGCGAGAGGCGAGCTTCGTATTCGCGTTCGGCTTTATCGGCGTAACGGCAAGCTCGGCCCTGTCACTTTCCGTCCTGTTCGGATTGGTCAATCTGGTCAGCACTTTACCGGGCGGGATCTTCTGGCTTTTCGACCGACGGGCTAAAAGCTGACCGTCGCTGTCCAGCTCTAATTAATTGCGAACCGGCGTCGTATTTTGGGAGCCCTCCCAAGGGCACCTCATCGGTGAGATGCGCCCGCTACGGTATCCCGATCGTCGCCGTTTCGAAGAGAAGCTTTAGGAGACGTGTGTCCTTGCTATAGCCGATGGATGCCGGCGTGACCGGATCCGCTGCTTTGAGGGTGATCACCAAACCACCGTTTTGCCCAATGACGTCGGCCGGAATATCCGCTGTGACAGTCGTCCATCCGCCCTTGTCAAAGGTCCATGTCGCCACGGCCCGGTTATTTGCCAGTACGGTGACGACCTGACGCGGATGTCCTGGTACCACGAAGGGCAGCACCTTGGCGGTCAAGCGCAGCGGCTTTTGGGCCAGAGAATCAAGATCGAGGTGGAGCAAGCTTGAGCGTCCGACCGACCAGGTTCCAGGTGCCTCCGAAGCGGACCACCCCTCGCCTAAATAGCGCTCCCCGTGTCCGGAGGAGCGAAAATCGATGACATCGCCTAAGACATAATAAGCCGGGCTGAGCGCAGCCGGAGTCGCGACGCCGTCCGGAATTTCGGCGATGGTCGCGGTCTCGAACAGTAGCTTGAGACGGCGCGAATCGGTGCTGACGCCTAGTGCTACCGGGGTATTCTCGGCGGCAGCCTTCAAGGTTATTGTCATCTCGCGGCTTCCCTCCAGCACTTCGGGAGGGATGTCGGCTGTAACGGTGGCCCAGCCCTGCGTATCGAAACTCCAAATTCCCACCTCTGTGCCGTTAACGAGGACCGTCACCTCCAAGGGATGATTCGAGGCCGCGAAAGGCAGTACTCTCGCCGTCAATCGCAGCGGCTTTTGCACAGGGGTTAGCAGCCTCATCCGCAGCGTCGAGATGTTATCCACCGACCATGTGCCGGGTTCTTCCACAGCCGACCAGCCTTCGCCGAAATAGCGATTGTCGGCCGAAGACGATCGGAAATCGATTGCGTATCCGGGTACGAGATAGCCCTCCAGGTTCTGTTGCTGAGGGCCTGGCTCACCACTCAGTAGCGGTGGTTCCTGACACGCTATCGGGTCTTTTCCATCTTCAGCGAGAGCAGAGACATTGGAATAGTACGGGCGGCCAGCCTTGGCCGTGGTTCGCGGCGTGACGCGCACGCCCACCCTACCCACGAAGCCATGGGGCAGTTTGAAGCTGCCGACCGCCCCCTGACCATGAGCAGCGAGCACTTTGACGTCCCAATTGGTGTCCCCGCAGGCGGCGCTGGCGCCGAACTGCACCAGTTCAATCGTCGTACCCTGTTCCGCGACATCATCTGCCTGGGCGTAGCTATAGCGGTATGTGAGGGAATATCCTTCTCCGCTGCGAGAAACCTCCATTCGCACCGGTCTGGCGACCGTTCCCTGAGGCACCGGCTGCAAGAACGGCGGCATCGTCCAGTCCAGTTTCACGATAGCCCAGGCGGGCCACCCACGCAGGACGATGCCATCCCGATCATAATCCACCAGGCTGGGCGTCAATGCCAACCACGGCTGTCGGGCTACCGATTGCACCGAGGCGATAACGTCGCGGCAAACTCGGGAATAAGCACCGCCCGGCGGTACGGCGAGACTCTCGGAGAGGGTCTTCATGCTCTGATTGGCCAAACACAGATAGTATTGGGGCCGGAGATAACTCGTATTCTGCCGACGATCCGCCATCCACAGATAGGGCAAATCGTTTGGCGCCGTCTCGGCGGCATCGAACATCCCGAGCACGCTTTCAGCAGGTTCCCGCTGGCGCATATTCCAGTAATTCCACTGTTCAGAATCAAAGGCCCATTGCCCGGTATATGCCGCCACCGGCGCCGCGTAGGCGCCCACGGCGAACGATGCCCCTTTGTATGGCGGTTGCTCCAGTCGACTCATAAAGGATAGATAATCGGGCGGTAGCAGCCGGATATAATCCACCTGTTGCCATATCCAGCTGCTGACCAGCACAAGCATCAGGCTGCCCGACAGCGCCGAGACGACCAGTCGGCGCGGCACACCCCCGCCCCCTGTCACGGTTAAAAAGCCGACACGCAAGCCGTCAATCAAGAAATAGGCGGCCGCGGCGAGGACAGCGTTAGTGAGAAACACCGTGAACGGTGTGCTGCGCGTCAGATAACCTGAGTAGACATAGCCGGCGGACATCCCGTAGGCGAAGCCATATCCCAGCAGACCACAAATCAAATAGGCGCGTAGGTCATGGACATGGTGCCAGTGAAGGCGCCGCGAATGGGGTGCAAGAAGCGCGATAATGGCAAGAATTGTGGCCGTGAGAATCGCCCCCTGAAAGACGACTGGGGGATAGTTCATCGCATCGAGCTTGTGCCAGATATCGGCTCCATCGGCTGCATAAAGAGCAGAGTGCCGGCGCAGGAAAAAGCTTATGGCAAGCAGCATGATCGACGCCAGCAAGACCCGCGTCCTGGCTCCCGCAGGGACGCCCCACGGAGGCAACCCGGCCAGCCACTTGGTCACGACGGCAAGACTAACGCCCGCGGCCACCCCCCAGAGATATGGCCTCCCTACGATCAGATGGTCGACGGGAGCGACCGCATCGATCATCGATGGAGAGGTTACCGATAGGAACAGGAGAGCAAAACCGATCGCGAAAACGAGATTGGCCGAAGCCGAGGCCAACACGGACAGCCAACGGACCGCTCGTCGATCCAGAGAGCCGGAAAACGATCGGGCACCGCCCACAATCCATCCGAGCGGCCGCGGCAAGCCGGTGTCAGCGGCGCGGACACCGGCCCTATAGAGGATGACCGGCAATGCCAGGATCAACGCAAGCGCGGTAAAGACCGGTGTATGCGTCTGAAAGTCAAATGAAAAAAATGATCTGACAAAGGCCAGAGGTGTCAAATACGATGTGTTGTCACTCAGATTGTAAAAAAAGGCAACGTTATGCGTTTGGTAAAAATCCCGCATATTTTCCAGAAGATCCGCCAGACTAGAGACATGATTGCGGGCCAGGAACGTGTAATAGAAGTCCGCCTTGAGCCCCTCGATGCCATAAAACCCTATCAACTGGCAGACCAGCAGGGTCAAGCTGAGAGCTCCGCCGATCACTTGACTGAACACGGCTATGGTCAGCAATAACGGCCGCCGCCAGTACAGGTAGACCGTGTAAAGACCCACGAATACGGACAGATACGCAACGAAGACGAACTCGTAGTAGTACAAACAGGCGTAGTTCAACGTGGTCAGCGCAAAACAGCGCCATCTATTGCCATCCCTCCACCCGGTGGCGCAAAGCAGGCTTGAGAAGACAAAAAATAAATGCCAGACGCGGTAGGTTACAACATGCCACTGGGCGTAAAGGACGTAATCGCTCATGAGAAATAGGCAAAATATCGCGGCAAATGTCGGATTTATTCTTCTCGCGAAAAAGTGATAGGCAAGAAAAATTGCAGAGACGCCCACAGTGCAAGTGGCTACGATAGTTTGCGCTTCGACGCTCCGGGCACCCAATAGATAAATCAGAAAGCCGAAAACCCGAGGCCAGTTACCTTGATGCGGATGAACCACAGGGTGGGCATCAACCTCCGGACTGTATGCATCATCCGAAAGACCAAAGCTTTTTCGCAGATCGTATTCAAATAAATTGTGTGAATGCCAATAGACAGAAAACGATTCGTTTCCGTCCATCACATAAGGCACACCATGTCCGGCACAAATAAACCAGGAAAAGATCAACGCATACGCAATAGCCACGACAAATAAGCCGCGATTGTAACCTTGACGGGAATATGAAGTGAAATCTAAATCCATTTTCTGAACGTCTTCTTGTAAGAATTGGTATTTTACTCTCACAAATAATGATATTAAATAGGTATACGATCCACATACTCGTTTGGAATTAAGAACATATTCCGATGACCTGGGATATTTTTATCCTCATAAACATCAGGCACATAAAATTTGTTATTCCCGATATCAAAACCGTATATGCTATATTTAATTTCGTTCATTAGGAAAATGAATTCCTCAGAGTCCTTATAATGACTCACTTCTGTGATGATGAACGGCCTATTTCTCGCGATAGTTTTTTGACTACCGAGCAAGACATTATAGTCGAAACCTTCCGCATCGATCTTTATGATTTTTGGATCAACACTGAGGCTATCTACCGTGGCGAGACATGCCTTGCAGTGCAGGATTGAGGTATGTTTGCGAGCAAATTTGCCATATTGGGCTTCCACCCAAGATAAAAGCCGATCTCTATCGGAAGAAGTCGCCGTATGGAGCGTGACACCAAAACAGATCGGCGTGAACAAATCTATTTCACTGGGGCTGTCGCCGGCCCCAATGAGGCGATACTCGAATTCCTTGATTTTCCCTCGTAGCTTTTCCAGGCTTTTTTTGTGAATCGAGTTCGGCTCAAGGGATATAAATCGCAAGGTGGGATTTATTTTATGGAATGAAAGGACGGATATCCCATCATTGGCACCAACGTCGAGAAGAAGTGTCCCGTCAGTATCTGGAAAATATCGGACGGCCATGTAAGATTGATCGTGCGGCAACAGAAAATGAAGCTTGTGAACCAAAATCCATGCGAAATACCAAGACAAGGGATGCGTTTCTACAAATTTTGCCCCCTTTCGTTTTATTGAAGTAACCAGACTCATTGATAAATCCTATATTCACGCAGACAATTAGCGTCGCATTGCATGCGAAATCGTAAGAAGACCTGCAACGGAGCGATCTGTTGGTACACTGCGGTATCGCATGTGGCAAGGAAGATATCGGCTACGCGAACTGGACCGAGAGACCAAAAGATACGCTCGGTGCTCGGATCCGTTGTAGCCCGCTTCCGGCTCCGCCCAAATGGGCGATTTTGCTTCGCTTGGGTCGGTTCGGTGAGAGCAACAGGCAGGCGGCGAAGCTGTCCGGGGGCGCGCAGCCGGGCCGCATTGCGGCTAGGCTGCTGGTGGCCGTGCGAGGAGTGCGGCCTCGCCGCGTTGTAGTCGTCAGCCCATCAACATCTAATCGTTCGGCGCCGCAGCAGACGGCGTCAAACTCACATCCACCGGCTGATAGCTCTTGAGTTCGTTCAGCAGGCGCAAAAACGTCGCCGCCACGCTCACCAAGTTCCGCGGCTTGAGTGCTGCGGAACGATTAGTCTTCTCAGCGCCCAAGACGCCGACTTCCGCATAGGTCGCGCCAGACTTGAGCAGCTTGATCAGGACTTCACCTTGAAATCCGAAGCCCGAACTCCGGATCTCGATTTTGCGCAGCAGCGCGCGACGATGCACCGGCAAGCCGTTATAGTAACGCAGGTGAAAGCCGAAGACGAAATTCAGCAGCTTGGTATAAGCCCGCGACAACAAAAAACGCGACGGCGTCTTGATGCGCTTTAAGTTTTTCATATACGGCACGACGATGTCGGCGGCACCGATCTTTTCAATGATCGGGGGCAAACTCGCCGCCGGCAAACCGCCATCCCCGCATAGCATCATCACATAGTCATGTTTGGCGTGTTTGACGCCCGCCGTATAGGCCGCGCCCAACCCGATATTCGTCCCATTGTGCACGGTGCTGACGAAAGGGAGGTCGACCGCCAGCTGATCCATGATCCGCCCGGTACCGTCCGTGCTGCCGTCATCGATCAGGATGATTTCGAATGTCGCCAAGCGCGGTGACACCGTCGACCATATTTCGTGGATGACCGAGGATATCACGTCCTCCTCGTTCAAGGCGGGCACGATAAAACTCACACTAATGGGCCGCTTGATCATCTGTTCTGCCCTGCCGTAATCACCGGTCATTATTATGAAACTCTCCGATCGGCGCATACGGCGAAGAGATAATGCGCCATTTTGTGGTAGCCGGTATGTACCACTTCGTCGTTCATGGCGAACATGAACACGGTATGAAAATACTTCTGCATGAGCTTCTGAAAGTCAGGCTGTGTCTTGCAGTTGACATGGCCTTCCTTACTCAACTTCGAGGCGTAAAGTTGCGACTCTAGCGAGGGCATGCCGAGTATGACCACACCGTGGGGAGCTAGCGCGGACAGCATGTTAGCCAGGAACAGGTCTTCCTTGTCCTGGTCGATATGCTCCAGCACATCCAATGCGTAGATTCCGTCGTAACTTCCCGGCACGGGTCCGGACAGCATGTCATGGACGAAGGCATCGAATGCCCAGCGGGGATTCATGCGCTTCTTCGCATCGGCGATGAACAGCGGATCGAAGTCGAGGGCGCTTAGGGCCCGCACTTCCTGACGCACGATACGGGTGGCGAATGCGTCTGCACAACCGACCTCCAGAACATGTTCACGCCCGGCGAGCAACTTCGCGACAAACTTGTATCGTGAAAATGTAAAGGTCAGCCGCTTCGGATCGTCGTCGAAAGCAAAACTAGTCATCAGCCCCAACGATTCGAGCTCAGCAGCTTGTTCGACCATGCCCTGATATTGCGGCTCTTTGGTTGCGGGCCCCATCTATGCTTTTCCTCGATTTAACAAGTCCGCACCAAACCACGCCCAGGTTGATTCAAGGCGTTTTTCTACAGTCCATCGTTTTATCGTAACTGATTTGACAGACATTCGCCAAGCGATAACTATGGCGAAAATCGGGCGCGCGCAGCTCAATCGAGGCGCAGGATCGTCCAATAATAATCGCCGACGTACCCCGCCTCGTGAAACAGGGCAACCCATTCCTCGGGCTGCAGATAAGTCAAGGCGGTCAGGCACCAATCTTCGAAAAGCGATTTCTCCTCCGGCGAGGTGAAGGCATCGACCTGGACGAACGCCGCCTCAGGTCGGCGGAGGACGCGATTGATCTCCCGCAAGGCCGTGAGACATCCTCCGCGATCAAGATTATGGATCGTGTTGATACACAGCACCGCATCGAAGTAGTGGTCGGCGAAAGGCAGCGAGAGGGCATTGCCGAGATGCAGCCGGTGGCGCATCTCGGGCGGCGATGCTTCTAGGGCGTAGGCCGAGATATCGAGACCTTGAGCGTCGATGCCGGCCTCCACCAGATCCTTCACCAGAAAACCCTTGGCGCATCCGATATCCAGCACTCTGTCGCCCGGCTTCAGGCCGTAACGCCCGATGATGTCCTGGGCGATGGCAACCCATCGGCCATCATAGCGATAACCGCCATAACCCTGCTCGCGCGGACCATCGAAATATTCGACGCCGAATTTCAGCGCGGCGGCGCGATTGACTTGCTTGTCATGGGTACGCGCCGAAACGTCTCGCTGGATGTTCGGTACCGTCCTCAGCAGGTTGTACTGACCCATTAGCCGAGTTCGGCCGCTCGGGCTTCGGCCAGCCCCCGATCCAACGGGGTAAAGACGAAGGCCGGGAAGGCCTTCATCGTGCCGGTGACGTCGAAGTGGCGATAGGTGATCGGCGCGCCGCGAGGCGACGGCGCGATCTCGACCGGCTTGCCGGCGGCCTCTGCGATTTTCGTCGCGAGATCCCAAAAGGTGATCGAGCACCCGCTCGCCAGATTCAGCAAACCAGCACTCTTATGCATCAGCACTTCGAGGACCAGATGCGCCACGTCATGGATGTAGATATGGTCGCGAGTCTCTTCCCCCTGGCCACCCAGCGGGATTCGGCCTTCCTTGTATGCTTGGCGCCGGAACCGGTTGGGACCGTAGGAATTATGGGTATCGCCCGCACCGTAGACAGCGGTGCAGCGGAGAATGGCCAGCGGCGCCTTCACGACGCTTTTAAGCATCAATTCGCGCATGAGATGCATGCCGCCATAGCAGTCGGTAGGCGCCACCGCCGTGCTCTCGCTAATCTGCGTTGTGTCGAAACCATAGACGGCGTCTGAACTGAAATAGACGACATGAGCGACCGGACGAGCGATCAGAGCAGCGGCGACGGCTTCGCCAATCCGCAGGTTTTTCTGCGCGGTGGCTATGTCACGGCCCTTGTCAGGGGTGAGGGCCGAAAGCAGCAGAACCGCGTCACCCGGCAAAAGACGCTCGGCCAGTTTATCACCGGCACCCGCTACCGACAGATCGATCTCGTCCGACGTGATCGTCAGCAGCGGAATGCCCCGGTCGCGAAGCAAGTCTACCGTCGCGCGCCCGACGAACCCGCGGCTGCCAAGGATGACCACCCGCTCCGGCAGTACCGCGGTTTGGTTGATGAGCATGTGGTAACCCTCTTTAGGATGTGCCGAGCGTGAAATAGCGTAAGCCCGCCGCGCGCACCGCGGCGGGGTCGAGCACCCTATGGGGGTCTATGACGACATCCCCACGCAGGGCCGCTTTGATGGCGGCAGGCGCCAGCGTCTTGAACTGGCCCCAGGACGTCATGATGACCAAAGCATCCGCCCCGCGCATACAATCGAGTTCCGAACTCGCGGCCCGAACCTGGGGATGTGGCGCCGCGGTAGCCGGCACAACGGGATCGTATACCGCGACATCGAAAGGACCGAGGCTGCCGATCAGCGCGAGCGACGGGGAATTCTTGGTCGAATGGGTGTCTTGTTTATAGGCCAGCCCGAGCACGGCGATGCAAGGCTGCTTCACCAGGTCGAGCACCACCTGATGCAAGGTCCGCAAAGCCCAATCCTTTGCGTAGCGGCTATTGTCGATCCAGGCCCGCACGACCCCGGCATGGGTTCCCCGCTCATCGGCAAAACGTACGAGGGTAGCGAGATCCCGTTCCAGATTGCCGCCGGAAATCCCTAAGCCGGGCGTCAGGTAGGAATAGGGGCCGATTCGCCGATCGAGCTTCAGAGCCGGCACGATCTCCGACCAGTCGGCCCCGATCTTCGCACAGAGTTCAGCCAGCGTGTTCGCGACGCTGACCGAAGCGACGAGGCAGCAATTGATGGAGATCTTCGCGAGCTCGGCGCTTTCGTAGCGCATCGTCAAAAGGGGTGGATTGCCGTGTCCGTCCAGATAGGCCTTATAGGCGGCGGGCAGCGGATCGTTAGGCGAGGCGACACCGATGATCGTCCGTTCCGGGTTCAGCGCGCGAGCGACGGCCTGTCCGAAGATTAGGGTCTCCACCTGATAGATCAAATGGCGGCCGGGGCGCTGGTGGGCACGGCTATAGCCAGGGGGCACCTGCGACAGGACCACGATCACCGCATCGTCGCGGGCGCAGTCGAAAGCGAGGCTCAACAGGCGATCCAGCACGGACAGATCGCTGCCGCCCTGGTCGTCGGTGGCGACGTCGGGCGCCACATACACGACATCGCAGGTCCGAAGGTATGCTGGATCGGCCGTAAAGGTCAGCCGATCGCGATGCTTTGCCGCCAAGGCGTCAAGATCGGGTTCGACGACCGGCATGATACCCGCGTTCAATCGTTCGATCAGCGCCACATCGGTATCGAAGCACACCATCGAAAAGCCGCGTCCCGCCCCGGCGACGGCTGAATTCAAACCGAGATGGGTCATCCCGACGAACGCTACTTTGGGATCAAGCATGAAGCGCCTCTTCACCCAGCTCGCGGAGGGTCTCCTGCAGCCACAGATTATCGGTAAGATCGGTCTGCGTACCGTCTTCAACCAATTTCTTGAAATGCGCGTATTCCAGCGCCCAGGTTGGATCGTCCTGCACCAAGGTCACACTCTCTTCCGGCGGACGTCCGCTCGGCAGCATGCGGGTCCGCCGAGTAAAGGTCGTCGGGCCCCATTTGCAGAGCGACTCGATATGGGCGGTGCCGCGCTCGGCCAGAATGTCGCAAACGAAATGGTTGCGCCACATCAGCAAGGTCATCTCGAGTTCGAGCTTCGGGAGGCTGCCCTCGGATCCGATCACGACATGATCCGGCGCCAAATTCTCGAAGCGGCTGGCGGAGATGACCTTGAAGTCGCTCATGACCGCGTCACCGAACCAGAAACGACAGGTGTCCAGCAAATGTGATCCGAGGTCGGGCAGAACACCGGCCCCCTGGTCGCGCCAGGCCGAATTGCGCACCAAACGGGCCGTGCCGTTTCCATAAAACATCCGGCAGCGATAGATCTGACCCAGCTCGCCGGAAGCGATCAGGGCCTTCATGCGCATATAATGCGGTTCGAACCTGTGGTTGTAAGCGGCGTAGCAAACGACGCCCTTGGCCTTGGCCAGCGCGTCGAGAATCATGATGTCTTCGTTCCTGGCCGCCCAGAGCGGCTTTTCCACCAGCACATGCTTGCCGTTCCCCAGAAGAAACGTCAGCAGCTCAACCTTTGGGTCATCCGGGACGCAACAAAGGGCCGCATCGTAGCTGCCAAGCGGCACCTCTTCGATTGATCGATAGTCGGCTTCCGGATTTACCGGATCGACCGAGCAGACGAAGTCGCCGCCGGCGAATTTCCGACGCTTCCAACCCTGGACACCCAAACCAACCACGATGGCACGCATGCTTTAGCCCTCGTAACTGGCGCGCTTCTCGACAGCATCGATTTTGGCGAGCACATCGATCGGGCGAATCGGGCAATTGCCATCGGCTTCGCATTCCGCCGCCGCCGCCATGCTCCCGATGATCGTCGCGGTCACGGCGCAACCGGTCGTCAACATGGACAGGGTCGCATAGGCCAACAAGGCATCACCGGCCCCGACCGCGTCGACGAGACGATCGACGAAATTATCCACGACGAAGAAACTGTCGAGCGCCACATGGTCGGCCGAGCGGCAGGTGATGACGCCGCGATCACCCATCTTGAGGATCAGCGTCTTACACTTGGCGGCGTCATAAAGCGTACTGCTCAGCGGCCGGATCCCTGAATCCTGATCGCCAAGCGCGAACCGAGCCTCGCGCTCATTGGGCGTTATCAGGTCGAAATTCTGGAATTCCGTAATGTTGCCCCAGCGGCTGGCGACCTGGCTATCGGCAACCTTGAAGGCATTTGGCGGAATGGCTTCCACCAAACCCGGAATGGTGCGGCGGTTGTACATTCCATGGCGAAAATCGCTGAACACCACCGCGTCAGCCGGCACCTCACGGATCACGGCGGCGAGCTTTGCTTGAATTTCGTCTGAAATCGACCGGTTATCCAGCGTATCAACCTTGATCAAGCGGTAACCGCCAGCAACGATGGCGTTTTTGTTGGTCGTCGGCCGAGTGCTGTCGATAACGGCGCGGACGTCGACCCCGCTTTTCTTCAGCCCCTCCAGTACGAAGTCCTTATAGGCATCATCGCCCAGCACTGTGGAAAAAACCACATCGGCCCCGGCCGCCCGAAGATGCTCGGCGACAATGGCGGCACCGCCGATGAAATCCTGTCTTTCGTTGAAGAGCACGCTCATGGTCGGTGTCTTGGTTTGACCACCGATCATGGTGCATTGGGTGAGCGTGTCGACGATCGTATCGCCGACGACATGCACCCGTTTGCCGGCGAATTGACCCAAAACGTTCCGCAGCTTATCGAAGGTCAATCCCTCCAAATCCATCAGGGTCAGAAGCTTTTCCGTGTGGAGATTGGGCGGTTCAAGTTCGATCAGCTTGGAAGATGAATAGACAATGTCACCCGGCGTGAAGATCATCTCTCCACCATAGGCGGTAATCACGTCCTTCTCTTCCTGAGTCTTGGCCGGCAAGGCGGTGGCAGTGTACTCGTAGCCCTTGGCAAAAAAATCGGGCTGCAACACCTTGAGATTGTTTAACGGCTTGTCGTTGGGGTCGATCAGCACGTAATCGACCAGTTCGAACGCCGCCAAATTCAGCGCTCGCAGGTCCTGTGGGACATGGGGCCGGTAAGTGCCTTTGGCGATATGACGATCGGCGGTGAGACTGGCGACCAGGATGTCCGCTTTGCTCTTCGCATAAATCAGGTGACGCAGATGGCCTGGATGCACCACGTCGAAGACGCCGTGGCACATGATGACCTTCTTGTTCCTTGGCCGCGGACCAAGGATCTCCGCCAACTCGGCGGCCGTCTTGATTTTGAACTTATATTGATCGGTTAGAGAAGCAATCATGGTGCCGGTCGTGATCCAAAGATATACGGGAATATCAGGTGCCGAGGTATTTGAACCAATTCTTGGTGGCTGTCGCAATCGATTCCGGATCCCAGAGCGGGGCATCTTTCCAGTGGTCGATCTGCTGGGCCATGCGCCGGACACCGTCTTCGAAGGAGACCACCGGTCGCCAATTCAGCTGCGTCGTAATTTTGCTGATATCGGCAAAGGTGCAATCCGGCTCGCCAGGCCGTTTCGGCACATAGACGACGTCGCCGCCAAGCAGATCAACCAGATGATTGACCGATTGCGGCTTGCCATTTCCCACATTAAACCGCTCGCCAACAATATCCGTTTCGGCGGCCGCGAGAAATGCTGTGGCGAGATCCGACGCGTAGATGAAATCGCGGGTCTGCGAGCCATCGCCAACCACGGTGAACGGCTTACCCGCGAGTTTCTGTCGGAAGAAGACCCCGAACACCGCGCCATAGGCGCCGGTCGTCCGTACCCGCGTGCCATAGGCGTTGAAGATGCAGACCGAGTTCACCGGCAGCTTATAGACCTTGTGCCAATGCATGACCGCCTGCTCGCCCTGGTATTTGGACAGCGCATAAGGATACATCGGCTGGATCGGATGATCCTCACGGGTAGGTGTCGCGGCTAGGCCATAGCAGGAAGACGACGCCGCATATACGAGCTTTTCCACCCGCGCGTGGCGCGCGCATTCGAGCACCCTGACGGTACCCTGAACATTGGTGTCCATATAGTCGATCGGCTGCTCGATCGACGGCACGATGTCGCCGATGCCGGCGAAGTGGAAGACAAAACGCGCGCCGTCAAAAATCGGCGAGCCTGCTTCCAACTCCCGGATATCGGTCCAATGGCATTCCAGGTCGGCATTGCCTTCGTGGTGGTCGAGGTTGGCTTTTCGCCCGCCCACCAGATTGTCTATCACCCGAACCCGATAGCCCCGATCCAGCAACAGATCGACCATATGCGAGCCAATGAAGCCTGCCCCCCCACTGACAACAGCGACCGACTTGCTCATGCGGCGTTCAGCTTTTTCATCGTGCGGATATTATAATACCAGTCGTTCGTCATGCTGTCGGGCAGTTTGCCTTCCTTGAACGCCTGGCAAAGGCTGCGTATCGCGTCCTCGATCGTATGGGTCGGCGCATAGCCCAGCACCCGCTTAATCTTGCCCGAATTGATGTGATACGAGCGGTCGTCGTCGCTCGGCGTGGTGACGATCGCAATTTCGGGCTTGTCCGGAAATTCTTCGGCGACCACCTTCTTGACCAGTACCGCTAGGTCGCTGATCGACATGTTTTGATAGCCGACGTTGAAGATCTCATTTTGGACTTTTTCCGCCGGCGCTTCCAGAAGCTGGTGAACGGCTTCCACATAGTCGGCGATATGGAGGTTGGGCCTGAGCTGGCTGCCGCCGAACACCGTGATCTTGTTGTTCGTCACGGCATGATTGGTCAGAATATTGACCGAGAGATCCAGGCGCAACCGAGGGGCGTAGCCGCAGACGGTCGCGGGACGGAAGATCACCCCGACGAAGTCGTCATCTGTGTATTTCTGGAGCAGCGGCTCGCACATCCCCTTGTACTTGTTATATAGAGTCAAGGGCACGAGCGGATGGTCCTCCGTCACGTCAGGTTCGTCGGACACACCATAGACCGAACTCGATGACGCATAGACGAAGCGCTTCACGCCAGCTTCCTTGGCCGCCTTCACCATCGGCTCGAACGCATCGAGATTGACCGATGTCGAGAGATGTTCGTCGAGCGCGAAGCTGGCGTCGTTGGAGATACAGGCGAGATTGATGAAGGCATCATGCCCCCTTACCGCCGCCGCCAGCTTGGCGACATCCCGAATATCGCCCTCGATGATGGCCAAGCCCGGGTTATCCTTGGGTAGGAAGCTATCCCCATAATAGAGCACGTCATAGACGGTGACCTGGTATCCCTTGTCGAGCAAGCTCGGCACCAGCAGGCTTCCCACATAACCGGCACCGCCGGTAACAAACACGCGCTCATAGGCCACTGGCCTTCTCCTCATCGGTGATCGATTAGACAGTCATTCCGGCCGGTGGTGGAAGGTCTCTTCACCATTGATCACCAGACCTGCGCGGATTGAAGGAATGCCCGTCATCGCGGAGCAAGTTGGCTTCAATCGAGGAAGAATTCACAATGAACCGAACGGCCCCCGCCAAGCATGTCACTTCACCATCGGCGTATTTCGGAGGTGTTTCTGCATAGCCGCGATTGACGAATACTGATTTGCAACCAGCATTATTCGCCGCGCTGATGTCACTCGCGCGATCCCCCACCATAAAGCTTCGAGGGAGATCTATATCGAACTCGATGGCCGCTTGCAACAGCAAGCCTGGCTTAGGCTTGCGGCAATCGCAGCCCGCGGTCTGGCTGTGTGGACACATCCGCACCGCGTCGACCGGAACGCGCGCCTGAAGCCGTTCATGCATGGCTTCGACAACCTCCCGGCCAACCAAACCATTGCCAATATCCGGCTGATTGGTAACCACGATCACCCGAAAACCGGCTTGCTTCAGTCGGGCGACCGAGCGCGCGGCGTTCGGAAGCAGCCGAAAATCCTCCAGGCGGCGCGGGGCATAGGGCTTTCGATCGCGCACCTCCGACCGGTTGAGGACGCCGTCCCGATCGAGAAACACCGCCGCTTGGCCCACTAGACGGGAGCTTTCGCGGGAAGAATCGACTGCATCAAAGGCCGACCGATCAAGACGCGCCTACACCTCAATACGGCCCCTTGAATTGATCCATTCGATCAATCTCGCCGATATTGCCCGGATCGTAGCCGAGCGTCGCAAGCGCGGCTCGGGCAATCGTCGAAGCCTTCGGATAGAAAACTTCTTCCAATTTTTGCGAAACCGGGGCGGGGCAATTGGCCAGGGCGATGCGTTTGACGGGTGCCTTGAGATACTGGAACGCCTTTTCGGCGGCCAACGCGGCTACCTCGCTCACCACTCCGCACAGCTCCCAACTGGTGTCGGCGACGACCAGATGACCGGTTTTGCGGACCGAGGCCAGGATCGTCTCCTCATCCAAGGGGCGAATCGACCGAAGGTCGATTATCTCGGCTTCGACACCTTGCCGCGCAAGCTCCTCAGCGGCGTGAACCGCCTCGTAAGCCATGAAGGAGGTGGCCACTATGGTCACATGCCTGCCCGAACGGACCACCTTCGCCTTGCCGATCGGCGTCGGGGTGGGATCCTCCGACACAGGACCGGTTACACCGAACAGCGAACGATGCTCGAGAATGATCACCGGGCCGTCATGTTGGAGTGCCGCGATGGTCAGGCCCTTGGCGTCCTCGGGAAATGTCGGCATGACGACGCTTAGCCCCGGGAAATGCGCCAGCGGTGCCTGCAGACTTTGCGAGTGAGTGGCACCTTGCCCCCAGCCCTTGCCGATGACGGCGCGAACCACCAGCGGCATCCGGCCGGTGCGACCGTTGAACATGTAGCTCCACTTGGCTGCCACATTGATCAATTGGTCGAACGCCAGGAACATGAAGTCGTTGCGTGGATGTACCATGACCGGGCGCTTGCCCATCGCGGCGGCCCCGATGCAAATGCCGGTCAAGGCGTTTTCCATGGCCGGCGAATCGAACACACGCTTGGGCCCGAATTTCTGGGCTGCTTCCACCGTGGTGCCGAAGATGCCCGAGGGATAATCGACGGCGATGCCGGTTACGAAGATGGCGGGGTCACGGTCCATCGCCTGAACCAGACCTTCGGAGAGTGCCTGGGCGTAGGTGAGCGTCCTCATCGAGATTGGCGCCTTAAACGAAATCGAACAGGGTGGAGACTTCCGGCCAGGGCGCCTGACGCGCCTGATCGAAGGCAGTGGTCACCTCGGCCTGGATGGCCTCGGCCCAGACATCGAGCTCCGCGCGCGTCGCCAACCCTTGCTGGACCAGCCGTTCCCCGCTGCGTTTGATCGGGCACCGTTCGATCCACTCCTCGACCTCCTGCTGGCTGCGATAGGTTCGGTCGAGTTCATGATCGAAATAGGGGCCGACATGCTCGCGCCAGCGATAGGTCATGCACTCCAGGAACACCGGACCTTCGCCGCGGCGCAGCTGGTCTACCGCCCTTTGGCTTGCCTCGAGGACTGCCACGATGTCGTTTCCGTCGATCCGTTCGGCGGTAAGGCGGAATGACCGCGCCCGCTCGCACAGATCGCTCCCCGGAGCCTGGCGGACATCCAACCGGGTCTCCGTGGCGTAGAGATTATTCTCGCAGACATACAGCACGGGGAGCCGTTTGATCGCGGCGTAATTCAGGCATTCGTATATCGCGCCTTCGTCCATCGATCCTTCGCCGAAAAACGTTACTGCGACGCGATCGCCGCCGTCCATCTGGAAGGACAACGCGGCACCGGTGGCAACCGCCGACGCCTCTCCGAGAATCGCTGAGGTGAAGACGACGCCCCTCTCGCGATCGGTCAGATGCACGGATCCGCCACGCCCCCCCGAACAGCCGGTCGCGCGCCCATAAAGCTCCGACGCCAGCTGGAACACCGAGCCGCCTTTGGCCAGAAAGTGGTTGTGGCAGCGATGGTGACTGAACACCACATCATCGAGGCGCAGCGCCTGGCAGACGCCGACCGCCACGGCCTCCTGACCGGTACCTAGATGTGTCGGCGTCCGCATTTCCTGATCTTTGTATCGCGCTGCGATCGTTTCTTCGGAGCTGCGGATCCTCAGCAACTCACGGTGAAGTGCCACCAAGCGCTCCCCGGAAGGGGAGAACGCCGAGCTTTCATGTCGATCTGGTTGCAACGTAACTGCCTTTCACGGATGCGGCTTATTTTGAGGCGTAGCATGATCGGTCGCGGGCCAACAAGCAACTTCGCGGTCAGCCGAAGCTTGCCATTCAATGAAAAAACCGTGGGCAGCGCCTCAATAAAAATACCGATTCGTAAAGTACATAAAAGGTAAATATAGATCCATCAAATTAATTACATGCGAAACTTATCGTAAAAAATTGGACAATTTCCTTTCTATTTCCGTTTCCGGAATAATAACGCATCATTTTATGATAAAATTTTCCAGAACTAGCCAATTTCTATTTGTCATAATTGCGATTATGGGGCGGTGACATTGAAAAAATTTATGTTGTGGCAGCTCAATCCCGTGGGGTAGTGCTCTCGCCGGGCTTGGTTCGATCGCTGGGCATATCGACTTCTGGGATCTTCGATGCATGGAAGCTAATTCCTCTGGGTTCCAGTTCTCGCATGGCAATGCACTTGATGATGCCGGCAATTCCCGTCGCGCGGTCATCGTGGCGCTGGTCATCATCGCCGCGGCGCTCATCGCGATTTGGAGCTATGGCCGCCAGGACAAATTCCTGCTCTGCGACATGGAATGCGGCGAGACCCTCCTCGCGGTGGACGCAGGCGATCAATTCGCCGCCCATGGCGTGCAATATGGTCTATTGGAAAATGTCGGCTCCTACGAAAAGCCGTTGCTCTATACTCACAGCGTAAATATCGGCGAGCTAACATTTGTCGTTCTCGAAAGAGTGGGTATCCATAGTTTCGCGGGAAAAAGTCTTTTGTCTCTCATGGCATATGGGATAGGACTTTTCTACGTTTATTTGACCGTTGTTTTCTTCAGTCGATCGCGTGTTGTCGGGTTAGTGGTATTGGCGGTTTTCGCGACGACGTATTGGGGAATCGGCGCGTATGCTCTCAACGCCTTGAGGGTGTGGCACATGCTGGCCTTCTTTGGCGTCTGCTATCATGTCGGCCGGCTGACCTCCGGCGGCATGTACCGACGCGCGGATATCGTCGGGCTTTGTCTGAGCGCGATGATAGCCTTCGGCTGTGGGTACGATTTCTGGCTGATCTGCGGGGCCGTTGGCGGGATGATGATCCTGTCACGGATCTCGCGGCGTACAGGTTGGCGGCCGATCGTCGGTCAGACGGCCGCGGTCGGCGCCGCTTTCGCGTTTCCCTTCGTGCTACGCCAGTTTCAGATCCTCTATGCCTTGGGTCCGGCGTTCTGGTGGCAGGACATCGTGTTCAGCCTGGCGATCAAGATCCCCGGCGCCAGCCAGGTCATCGCCATTCCATCCCTCGCGGAAATCGACGCCTTCTATGCCAGCCGCCATATCCTTCGGGCACCCGCCAGCCCGTCGAATGATTGGTTTCAGATGCTCGATACCCTTAGGCATATGATCCTATCGGTAACGATTCCGCGGTGGGGGATCGTGACGATCTCGACCTATTGCATCCTGTTAAGCGTCGGTCTCCTCGACAGGCTCCACATTCTTCCCCGACGGTTCTCCGCGCCGGACGGAATCGCCGGGATCGCGGGACGGTTGCTGCTGCCGATGACCCTGGGCTGCGCCCTGGGCCTGGCCGCCCTCGCGCCGTTTTCGTTTCACGTTTATTTTAAACATGAATTTCCGCTGGTCGGTTTCCCACTCCTCCTGGCAAAGGGCTTAACCCTCGCTTGGCTGGCGTCCCTCGCTGTCAGGTATTGGCGGCGTCCCGTTGCGTATGTCGCGACGGTCGTGATCGCGGCGTTCGTGGTCGATGCCGCCATGGTCCACTGGAACGCTTCCACGACGGGTCTCTACCCAAATTTCAAATGGCGGCAATTCGTCCGCGATCATCCGGACTCGAAATTCTTGCTGTCTACGGTTGCCCAATTTCCGGCGGGGGATCGGGTCTCGGACACCGCGACCATAAAAAAAGAATTCGCTGATCCAGCCAAGGCGCGCGATACGCTTCGGATGCTGAGCGATGAAGCGGCCCCGAGCGCGGACTTCTGGATTTATCAACCGGCGGAAGAAGCGGTCGATTTCGATTCGGTACATCCGACGTGTCGTTGGGGCGACTGGATTTTGCGCGGCTACGCCAAGACACCTTTCCACAAAGTGAGCAGCCCGCGGCTCACCGGGTTTTGGGTGACGCCCTCCACCGCCGGACCAGGCACGACGATCAGCTTCGGCGGTCAAGTCCGTGGGCTCGATCCTGCCGAGGCGATCGACGTCATCGGTTCGCCGCCGCTCTTGACGACCGCGCCGCCTCGGTACAGCTGCATTTACAAAACCTTCGTCGGCTGGCAGGCACTCGATCAACCAGCTTCCGGCGAACTCGGGATCAAATTGGTGGTTCGACGACCGGATGGAAGCAGCAGTGACCTTTATCGCTTCTCCGTACAGGCCAACGCCACAAACCAATCGGTAGGGCCGGTGAGTTTCGGCCGACTTAAGGAACCGACCGTGTCGGAGATGATCGGGCTCGCCAATCACCTAAAGGTGGTGGAACGCAGCGACACGGGAATAGGCTATGTAATTTTTGAGCTGCCGAAATAAAAATCCGGTCAAGAGAGGTTATGTTTATGAGGAAGATTTTCTGAGAACGTCACTTTGGCACTTCAAAAATCACGTACCCAATTCCCTTGTCGCTTCGCTCCACCACCTTCAAGTGACCGGCGATCATGATAGCGTCAGAAATTGACAGTTGTGCCTGGTGAAAAGGGCCGGCCGGTTGCACGACATATGGTACGAGATTGGTTTGAATTCGAAAATCATGTAGGTCAAATTCACGGCCGTCTTGCCGCCTAACGAACAGTTTCATGTTCGATACGACCGAAGTAGGCTCAGTTACAGTCGCCCAGGCAGAAAGTGTTCCATAGATACAATTATATGTGAGGCTCGGTACTGGAGACAACGGCGGCGAGACGGCAAGCGAGATTGTATCCGAGGATTTCAAATGCTTCACGCTTCCGCCGAAACTGATGGTCGTTCCAGGTCCTGCCGTGGTTGGTGTCATCCACGCTCCAGAAAGACGGGGCTTACCGAACTGGACATCTGAAACTTCGTGCAAAATCCAATCTTGCCACCGACATGTCGGGTGATCGGAATCGAATTCCACGACTTGGTCGTCCGGTTGATAGATCCAAAAATCCGGAGCGTCCGGCCCCCCGGTATTCAACGTCGCCAATGTCTCTCGAACGTTAGCGTGGTAGGCGTATGTATGGGGATTATCGGGTAGCCCGAGAAGTTGGTTTACTCTCCCATAATTGCCCCAATAGTTCGATATGAGAAATTTCGAGTTAGGGCGCTCAATAACGAAGCGTCTGAAATCGGAATTCAGATAATGCCCCATCGTTAACGCATTCCAGTGGACCATTCCAGCATCGATTACCATAGCCACGAATGCTACGGCAGCGACGTAGCTGACGGATTGCCGCCAATACGCGAACGTCAGGGACGCCAACCAATAAAGCGCTATCCCTCTGGCCAACAATAGCGGGAAGGCGATGAGCGGGAATTCATGTTTCAGATAGACGTGAAGAGAAAACGGTGACAGCGCGGCCAAACCGATCGCGATGCCGATGGTCATGGGAAGCAACAGTCGGCCAGCAAGCCACGCGACCTCGCGGGGCGGTGCAATACGCCGAGGGAGTAGACCAACCCTGTCAATCACACCGACGAGCAATAAAAAGCAGTAGATAAGCACAGTGACAATCCCCCAACGAGGTATCGTCACCGACTGGACCATGTGTATACCAGCATTGAAAATCGGAAGCCAGTCGCTGGAGGGAGTTGCCGGCGCCCGCATAATGTGACTTGCCGTATAAAAGGCGTCGATCTCAGCCATGGATGGGATCGTTATTATACGGCTTGCGCCCGGGATCTTGATTGCAAGGCTGAAAACGAGATCTTGCCACCAGTCGGCTGCGCCCAAAACATAAATAATGTTGAGCTGCCTCAGGATGAATGGAAACGCGAAGGCCGCACCGAGCGAAGCGAGACGAACGACCATCAGCCGCCATTCCGCATACCCCGAGGCCTGCATCAACAAGATGCTCACTGCAGCGGCGCCGCAAATAACCCAGAAGTCATAACCGCACCCAAACGCCAGAGCGGCTCCAATACAGAGGCCTATAAGATCGGCCACTGAGCGTCTTCTGACGGTTGTCCAGCGTCCGACATGGTAGCAGACCATGAAGAAAGCGAGGGAATGCCAAGAGCGAAGGGGATTTAGCGCAAATGCGCCAAATCCCCAATATGTCGTGGAAAAGGCGGTGAGAGTGATTAGTGCAGCGGACTTAGATTTGCTGAATATTAATACGGTAAAGTATATGTACAGAAGACCTCCCCCAAAAACGAGAAGGGGGGCAATCATTTTCATCGAGAAACTGTCGATTCCCGCCGCTTGTAAGGCAATAAATAAAAAGTCACCGATATTGACATTATGCGTGTACAGCTTTGGATTTTCAGCGCTGCCAAAATTTTCAAGCAGGCCGAATTGGACGCCTTGTGCCTTGAATTGATCGGCCGCGCCTACCGCGAGCACGGTCTCACCACACTCCATATCGCAGAGCAGGAAATTCTGCGTGCTCCCCCGGGACCACAGCGCCGTTAGTGCCGCGAGGATGATGATCAATGCGATGACGATGGCACGGCGGGGATAAATCGGTATTTGCACGCCTAGCGACACGTCGCTGGCCTGAAAACGAAACCAAGAGGCAATATTGTTCACTTTCGATCCTAATCCGAACAATGTCTCAAAATTCACCGCCACTTGGCAAAAACCAAAGACAAATTGCCACACTGGATGAACAATTGACCGACACCTTGATCAGTCATACGGTCAAATCCCTGGCATTGTCGCGGATAATTCCCACCCAATGCACGCTCTGAAGGCTGGCGTCGAGCAGCCCGGACGAGCGGACACCACGGCCGCAAACGGATGTCGTCATTCCAGAGTCATCGGCGTCGCACTACGCAGCTTGACTTCGACTCGATCGATCTCACCGTCGGCACTATCGTTCCGCACCTCGATGAGCAGCCGGCCGTTATCGGCGGTCAGTCCGGTGGTATCCAGCGACACACCCGGATTGCCGGCCCATGCGCTCACCACGGGCGGGTGATCGCCGATCCTCAACGTGTAGTGGTACGAAAATTTGTCTTTAGGGCCCATACCGTACATGTACGGTATGACATTGAGTGTTGGGCGGGTCGGATCCGTCGCATCCACCCCCTCGCCGAAGTTCAGGACGATATAGTCGCCATGGCCAGGATGTTTGGTTTCGATGCTGTCGCCGGCCGCGAAAACCCATTCAGGCCCGAGCGCGAACTGCACGGTACCGATGAGCGTCAAGCCCGGGGAAGCCTTGTGAGAGATATGAAGCGGCACGAATCCATAAGCCGGGATTTTGCGAAATGAGTAGATGTGGAGCGTCTTGTCCCGGGGATTGCCGGGCATCGTCATCTTCAAGCTCATCGCCGTATTGAAATCCAGGCCCGCCGTCTCCGCGGCTGGCGGAACACCGGCAAGGTAATGTTTGATCCGCGGCGTGAAAGCCATGAAGGCCCAATGCGGCTGGCCCCAGGCGATCGTATGGTCGGTAACCCCCGTGCTCGCCTGTGCGATTTCGTCGGTTACGGATTGATCGACCAGGAAACCGCGTGAGATCGGCAATTTTACAGCCTGAAGCAAATAGGTGAGGTTGCGCGATGAATTATTCGCCAGAATGTTCACGGTAATGATGCCATGGGCCACGATAACGAGGCCCAGAAGCGACCATCGCAGGCGCGACAGGAAAACATTCCGGATAGGCGCCCAAGCAAAAACAAAGGCCGGCCCGGCGAGCACGACGCCGTAGCTGAGGTAAACCGAGATGCCTTCGATGTACCGCGTCGATCCGGCCCAGGTGACAAACCAGATGAACAATCCCGCAAGCTGGAAGCGGCCCCACACGGCTTGCGCGCTCGATCGCGCGGCCAGTTTAGCCGCTGCGATGAGCGCGACGACCCAGATAAAGCCGACGAAGATGGTCTGCTCGTTGAACAACGTGGCGGAGAGGCTTTCGATTCCGGTGAACCGATAGCTGGCCGATACGAAATCCGGTCCGTTGTCAACCCAGGTGAACAGGGGCTGCAGCAACGCGCTCCAGGCCGCATAGTGGGCCGAACGGGGCCCGCTATCGCCCGATACGATCAAATCCGGGAAGGGCGCGAGCACGATCTGCGACGCATAGACAACGATATTCTGTATGGCCACCCGAACATGAAACGGCGAATTCACGATCTGAGAGGCAAGGTTCCCTTCCATCAGTTGGCCGGTCGCCTGATAATTGTAGATCATGAAGGTTAGGAATAGCGTCGCGACAAGGACGGTTGAAACACCGAGCACCGCCAGACCGCGGCGATTGAGCCACCGCCGGATTTCCCTGCCCGTCTCGTAGCGATGGACGATCAGTGCCGCACCGATGAATAGGAAGATCGGCCAGTAGAAGACGAGATGAAGTTTTGTTCCGGCGCCCAGCGCGATGCCGGTCACCGCCAAAAGAAAATCGAAATGCTGCCGCGCCTTGAACCAGCGATGGAGGAAATATAGGCCGGCAAGCACCGCGGAAGCAGCGATGATTTCATCATTGGTCGACGTCGCCTGCACCAGAATATTCGGCGTCAGGCAAACCAGCCACGCTGTTCCCACAGCGGCGATCCGGCCCCCCCCCAACTCGCGTGCAAAGCGCCAGGTTGTCACGCCTACCATGACCCAGCACAGCAACGACGGCGCGTTGAACATGAGGGGGCTTAGCCGATAGTGGATGAACGGCAAATAAGCCAAGGCGCCGTTTACCGGATAGTAGACGACTCTCGGATCGAGGCTGTTTGAAAAATGTCTCAGCGAGCCGCCGCCGAAATACCAGTACACGCGGGAAAAACGGTAGACGATGCTGTCGGGATTGCTCGCGTAATGGGTTCCGGCGATCAGCAGGCTGCCGATCAGGGCGACGGCGCCTGTCGCCAGGAAGAAAGCCATCAAAAGGCCGGCCCATCGTCTCGGCATGACGCCATAGGCCTCTGCCAGGGGCACGCCACAGGTCGGTCGAACCGCCCGCAGCCCAAGCGACGCGAGAGCACCGACCGCGATCGAAAGCGGCAGGTAAGCGGCTGTCACGTTCAAGGCCGAAAAGGGCGACAATATCTGCGCCGTGATGGCCAAATCCGCCCAACCCAGCACGAACACCGCGATGACTTTGGCATCGCGCGGCAGGTGGTGGGTTCGGACTCCTGCCGAAAGGACGGCAACAAGCAGAAAAAAATGTACTAAAGCGAGATATTGCATTTAAGGCCGTCGACGACAGAAAGAACCGAACCATTGAACCGACCCAGCCGACTTCGATGTCGAACGGAGGACTTCCACGGGTGCAAGCGTCATAAATGGCGACGCCAAGATATCTTGGCGCGAACCATCCTCAGCCTCGACAATATTCCATATTTTATGACATGCTTACCCATGGTCACTACTTTTTTTGGTGTAGGGTGCAGAGCTTCCTGTAAATTCACCGTCAACTCTTCATTCACCCGATTAACTTCGGAAATGACCTGTTGCTTGCTGCGTAATTCCTCGTCCTTGGAACGCAACTGAAGATCCCGCGCGCGGGCATCTTCATATCTGGCCTGCAATTCCACCTCTTTCAGGCGTAGTTCTTCATCTTTCAGGCGCAGCTCATTATCTTTGGCGAAAAACGCATCGATAATGTTTTTGGCGTCGGCTTCCAGTTTGGTCATGACCTTGACCGTCTCGAAGTGCTGATCAAGCAGCATCAGCCGCTCTTTCGAAAGCGCCTCTTCGCGAGCATAGAGGTCCAGCATGGGTATGATCAGCTTCGTCGACGCGGCGTCGTTGACGGCACGCTCGATCGCTTCGGTCTCGGCGGGCCGCAATTGTGCCGGCGACGCGATCAGGAACATGTCGTAGATACTGAAGAGTGCCGGCTCGAACGCGATATGCGCAAACCCACATCCCGTCAGAAATTCGACGACCGATGCCTCGGTAAAGAGGAACAGATGTTCAAGCGGCATCAGCTGGTGAAGGAATGGCGCTTTGTTGCTGAGCATCTCCTCATAGGTCTGGTTCGGACGCCAGCACGGCGTCTGGATCAGCAAGATGCCGTCGGGTTTCAATAGCTGGCGGTATTCGTTGATCGCGACCGACGGATCGGTCAGATGCTCGAGGACGTCGAACAAGGCGATGACGTCCAGACTGCCGGGTGCGACGCTGCTGGTATCGAGTGGCCCCTGCAGGACGTTGATGTCGAAAGTTCGCTTGGCGAAATCGATGACCCAGGGACTGAGTTCGACACCTTCCGCATCGAACCCGGCTGCCTTCATCGTCGCGACGAACCCGCCATGGGCACAGCCTATTTCCAAGACCCGCGCGGGAGGCTGCTTATATTTCAGCAGGGTCCTCAGCCAATATAGGCAGCGCTCGGATAGATCGCTGCGCGCCCGTTCCACCACCGTGGGCTGATGCAAGCCTTCGGTCTGGTGGGCGAGCCAATACTCCTTACTGTATAAATCACCGTCGTCGCTGCCGCCCAGATCGCCTTCACTGGGCTTGAAACGGCAGAGCAAGGTACCGCAGCGCTCGCAGATCCGATAATCGTCGTTGAACGGCTGAAAGCTGTCGGAGCCGCACCAGCATCGATCAAGCGGTATCGTGTCGATGCTCGGCGGATTCGGCGGATTAAGCTCAGGCATTCTCTGCGTCAGATCCAAATCGGGGAGAAATTTGGCAGGCATGACCGCCAAGCGCTCCCAAGTGCGAATGAGGGCGTCAGGGCTGATGCCATAACGTAAAACTCACCCCGCCCAAAGCTCTTACCGCATCGGTAGGATCGTCGAGGCATGCCCAAGGTGTTCCTGCCGGTGTTCCCGCCAAGCCGAACGACGGGTTTGCAAACTGCCCAAGATACCCCGGGGAAAGCGCTATAGTTTATCGTCGAGCCGGTATAAAACCTCGGCCTCATCCGACGGCATGTGATGTGCCAAGTTTCCATTCTATAACCCCCGCCTCGCCTGGCTCCACCTGTCCACTTTTTCCTCCAACAAGGCTGAAATGCTGACTTTTCTGAAATCCACGATTCTTTCGGTCGTTCGCACGCTCGGATACGAAATTCTGCCGGCTCATGTGGTGGCGGCCGCACAGCTGAGCAGCCATGCGTTAGAAGAACGGATGAGCGCGGCGGTCCAGGCGGTAGCGGCGGCGGAAGCCAGTGCCGCGGCTGAGGCGCAGGCGAGGTCGGAAGCAAGTGCCGCCGCGCAGGTCGCATCCGAGGACCGCCAACGCGTCGCCGACGAACTCAGCCAATGCAAGACGATGCGACAGATCCACTGGCAGGACGCGGTGGAAATCGAGGCGCTGTATCGCCAGTTCGTATTTCCCGACCTGCCCAAGCGGGAGGGCCGCGCGGCGCTGTTGAACGATCTTATCGGAACGACGATCAGCGAAGCGATCTACATTATTGAATTCCTGCATCAGGCGCTGCGTGTGCCCGGCGATATCTGCGAGTTCGGCGTCGCCCAAGGCGCAACCTCACGCATGCTCGCGACCGAAATCATCCTGACCGACCGCAAGCTCTGGTTGTTCGACAGCTTCGAAGGTTTGCCGGCCCCTGGGCCGGAAGACCGTCTGATCGACGATATCTTCAATCTTGGATCGATGAGCAGCTATCAGGGCACGATGGCCTCCCCCGAGACCGAGGTTTTGGACAAGCTAGCCCAGGTCCAATTTCCTCGCGACCGAACGATCATCAAGAAGGGGTGGGTCAACGAAGCGCTGAAGAGCGCCGATCTGCCGGCCCATGTCGCGTTCGCCTATGTGGATTTCGATTTTTACGAGCCGATCAAGGATGCGTTGCATTTCCTGGATGGCGTCATGCCGGCAGGAGGTCAGATAGTCGTGGATGATTACGGATTTTTCTCGGAGGGAGCCCAGCTCGCGGTCGATGAGTTCGTCAAAGCCATGGGCGGCCGTTATAGCTTCCAGATACCCCTGCCCTTCGCCGGACATTTCTGCGTGCTGAGCAAGCTTGGTTAACGCACGATCCGCTTAGGCTAAATCATCCCTTGCGTATTTCCACCGTTCAAGACAGGGCATATCGACGTGATGACGGAACACACTTATGAGAAGACGGGCGACTATATCGGCTATCTTCTAAGAACTCACCAAACCGAGACTGTGTTCCAACTCGTCGCATCAAAACTGCCGAAAGATTTTTCTGAAACGGTAACCGCAATTCTGGCCGATGTAGATGGCGTGCCTTTGTTCATCGAGGCATATCGAGCCATCGGGGACGCCTTGATAAACTTGTCCCCCGCCCCGGATAGTTTCGATGCTCTGGCGGTCGTGCTCTCCCGCCTTGGAGTTCCCGTGGCGGCGAATACCGCCTACAAAATGGCCGCCGAGCTCGATTTCAAAATGCATCCCAACATGGATGCGTCGATCGGTCCATTCAACGGACAGATGCTCCGGCGCACCATCTTCAATGAGCTGGTGAACGGCCTCGGCATTTCCACCGTTGTCGAGACCGGCACCTTCCGCGCCACCTCCACCACATTCATGGCGGAAGCAAATCTCCGTATATTCGCCTGCGAGAAGCACCCTCGATATTGTAAATATGCGAAGCTTCGTCTGGCTCCCTTCAAGAACGTCGAGATTTTCTGCGGCGAGCACTCTATCTTCTTATCCGCCCTATTCGAAAGAAACGTGCTCTCCGACAAGCCGACGCTGTTTTATCTCGCCTCGAACTCGCAAGAGGATTTGCCCGTCTGGGCTGAGATCAATCTCATTCTGCGGGGGCATCCAAACGCGGTCATCATGATCGACGATTTCCGCGTGCCAGGCGATCCCGGCTATTCCTACGACGATCAGGGACCGGAGAAGGCGCTGTCGGCCTTGAACCTGCGACGAAACCTGGGTGACGACATGGCAATCTTCTTCCCACGCCAGCCCTCCGCCGGCGAGACGGGTGCTCGCCGGGGTTGCGTGGTGCTGGCCCCGCCCACGCTCGCACACACGATCGAAAAGGCGGTCCCCTCGCTGGCGACTTCGACGCTGCACGACGCTCTGCTGCTCGACAGTTTCGCACCGATGCACGACATGGCGGGTTCGATGTCATTCCTGCAGGCGGAATTCCAGGCGCTAAGGACTCAAGTGACGACACTGGACGTCATGATGCAGCAATATGCCGATCTCTCAGCGGCGCTGCACGCGGCGGAATTGTCGGGGCGACAACATGAACTCGCCGCGAAGATGCAGATGGAGGCCACCACCGCCGCGAAGGAAGAAGCCGCTCGGCTTCATCCTCTCATCACCAAGCTGGTCGATGAATTGAGTGCCGTGAAAGCCCGCGAGACCGAATTGAGCGCCCGCAATCAGAATTTGAGTGAAAAGCTCGAGGCTTGCCAGGCGCGGGAGCAAGAGCTGGTTTTCGAAATGACGAATTCGCGTTGGCGTGCTTTGGGGAAGCGATTAGGTCTTGCTCGGAAAGCGTCGTTCGAACGCTGATCCGACGACGAGACGTACAGGGCCCCGAATGAGCGTGCGAGAGGCAGTTCCGAGGATGGAAATGGGTTCGGAACAGTTAGCGCCAGCTGATCTGGCTGGCAAACTGGAGAATGTTGGGTTGACCGAGCATGATGGAACCATCGAGGCGCCCTTGGAAGCGGTTGTCCTGCAACGCGCGCAGGACGCGGTTCTCCTGATTCGGCCGTCGCTTAAAATGCTGGGTGACCTTCTGGCCCTGGCACCTGAGCCCGCATCGCTCGCCATCGTCTGTATCGATGAAGATCTTGCGAGTTGTCGCGAGTTGGTCGCCCAATCCGCACTGCTCGACCGGCACCAATCTGTCATTGTTTACCATGGCGCCCTGCGCGACGTGTTGCGCGACGTGCCGTTCCGCTGGCAGCTTGCGGTGATCGAAGGATCGGGGAGCACGCTTCCGATACGCGCGTTGCGCGACTTGGTCGATCAATTGGCGGCACAGGGCGAGTTGCTCTGGCACCGCGCGGACGCCACGGCACTCTCGGCGATCGCCCGGCTGATCAGCACGGGCCACGCTCGCGCGCATCCGACATTGGCATCGGAATGTATGCTCGCCGGGCCCGGTACACTGCCCCGCATGCCGGCCACTCGGCGGCCGGCCAACTGGTCCCTGACCCGGGCCGCGCTGATCGGTCAATCCTTGAAGGAGCCGACCGCCGACTGCGATATTGCCACACTGCTGCAACCATTCCGTCAGGACTGGTTGATGGATGGCCCATTTTCGCCGAGCGGATACGGCCGTTGGCCCTATGTCCGCCCGGTCGATGCCGCGGTGCCCGAGACCCTTCCGGATGGCCGCCCATGGCCGCGCATCTCGATCGTGACGCCATCCTACAATCAAGGGCTGTTCATCGAAGAGACGCTCCTCTCGGTGGCACAGCAGGGGTATCCGAATGTCGAGCACATCGTCATGGATGGCGGCTCGACGGACGGGACGACCGCTATCATGGAGCGCTATAGGGATCTGCTCACCCATGCGGTAAGCGAACCTGATCGCGGCCAGAGCCACGCAATCAATAAAGGCATGCGACTGGCGACGGGAGAGATCCTGACTTGGCTGAATAGTGACGACATGCTGGCCCCCGGCGCCCTCTTCTCCATGGCGCTCGCCTTCGCGACCTCGGATGCGGACCTGGTGGCGGGCATCGTGGAGATCTACCGCAACGGCAGCCTCGTCAGAGAGCACATTACATCCTGCGACGACGGGCCGTTGCCCCTCAACGACCTGCTCGATCTCGATCACGGCTGGAACGGGAGCCAGTTTTTCTACCAACCGGAAGTATTCTTCTCCCGGGCGATCTGGGATGCCGCTGGTGGCCACGTGGTCGAGCATCTTACCTACAGCATGGACTACGACTTGTGGCGCCGCTTTGCCGAGATCGGCGCGCGGCTCCACGTCATCGGCCGTCCCATCGCGCTGTTTCGCCATCACGACGACCAAAAGACCAATGTAGCCAATGGCTTCACGGAAGAGCTGAAGACGTTGAACGCGGCCTATTACGAGGCCCTTGGAAGGGCGCCGGAAGTAAGCCTTCGAAGTCCTCCGGATTTCACCCGCCGATTGCGGGTCGCCGTCATCAACGATCACGGCTGGCATTGGGGCGCCGGCATCGCTCAATCGCGCCTCGCCGCCGCGCTGCGACGGGCGGGCCATGATGTTGTTTCCATCGCGTTCAGCGAGGGCGAACTGTGGAGTCGGAGTACGGTCAGCGTCGGGACGAACGAGCTGATGACCGAACTGGGCGCCGCGAATCCCGATATCATCCTGCTCGGGAACCTGCATGGCGTTAAACTTGACGCCCTCGTCATGACCGAAGTGTTCAAACGGTGGCCAAGTCTGATCGTCACCCACGATTTCTGGTGGCTCACCGGCCGCTGCGCCTATACAGGACCTTGCGAGAAGTTTCTCACCGGCTGTGACGCGTCGTGCCCCACGCCGGACGAGTATCCGTCACTTCCCCCCGAGGAAATCTCGGCGGCCTGGTCCAGCAAACGACTGCTGTTCAAATTGCCCAACGCACCGATCCTGCTCTGCCAATCGGCCTGGGCGGCCGAATTCGCGAAGGCGGCCTTCGGCGAAGCCGACCGACCGAAGATCGATCGGATAAGCCTTGGCTTCGACCTGAACGTGCTACGTCCCCGCGACCGTGCAGCGAGCCGCGACCTGCTCGGCCTGCCCCATGATCGCTTCCTCATTCTTTTCAGCGCCTCATCGATCCTCGATAGCCGCAAAGGCGGCGAACAAGTCCGCTCGCTGGTTTTAAATATGCGCCTTCCCGATGTGCTGTTCGTCTCGACGGGACATGGCACCGCCGAACAGATCGGGCTCCCGGCGGATAAGTTCCGCTCGCTCGGCTATGTCGAAACCGAAGATCAGATGGCATTAATCTACTCGGCCGTGGATCTGCTGGTCGGCCCCAGCACCGAGGAAACATTCGGTCAGGTCTTCGCCGAGGCCATCGCCTGCGGCACCCCTGTGATCAGCCACGGACTGACCGGCACGGCCGATTCCATCGTCGACGGCCTAACCGGTCTGGTAACCCGGGCCGCCACGGCCGCAGAGCTCGAGGCCGCGGTTCTCGACCTTTATCATCGGCCACGGACGCGCCGTGCCATGGCCTTCTGGGGGCGCGTCTATGCCGAGAACGAGTGGTCCCTCGAGGCCTGCGGCCAACGGCTTTACGCCGCTCTCCGTCGCCTCGGTCTGATCGATCGTATCGGCCTGCCGCATAAGGTGGCGTTCTCACAGGAAGCCACGGGCCCCGGCACGGCGATCGATCTGCAACGACGGGCTGCGACAGGCTGGTACGCTTTGTCCGGCTTGTCTCGACGAGAAGGACCTTATCCCGAACTCGGCATCTCCCAAGCGTTTTTCTGGTGCTTCGCGCCAGCCACCCGCATCGGCCTGGGTGCTGCGCCAATCGGCAGGCACATCCTAATCATCGACTGCGTCAACCGGTGGCTGATCGGACTTAAGATCACCATAGCGGTGAATGGCAGCCACCTGCTCGAAATGACCCTGCCTCAGACGGACGAAGGTACCCTCGTCACCGTGCCGGTCGATTTGACCGGCGCTGAGGATCAGGTCATCGAGATCGGGTACGATAGATTTCAGCCCGCTCATGGCGACGAGGCACGGCCGCTCGTGATGATGCTGCGTTCGCTCACGCTCATTCCGGCGACGGGATAGATCGGGCGTTTACAAGACCGCGCCATCGGCCGACCGCGTGTCGGCAGCAATGGCGTTTGGTGGACGATTATGCTAATTGCAGCCCACGGCTCGTATGAAGATGGCTTGACCCGAATGGCGATGATGGAAACTGAGGCACCCGCCTCCATGGGAGATGGGTCCTCTGTCGCAATGACGGGAGGGCGCCCCTCTGTGCACCGACGCGCCGAGCGGATCGCCGTGCTATTGCCCTGTCACAATGAAGGCAAACCTATCGCCTCGGTGGTACAGGCTTTTCGGCGCGCGCTCCCCGAGGCCGATATCTTCGTCTACGACAACAATTCGACCGACAATACTGTGAGCGAAGCAAAGCGCGCGGGTGCGAAAGTTCGAAGCGAACGTTTGCAAGGCAAAGGTCATGTCGTGCGCCGGATGTTCGCAGATATCGATGCGGATATTTACGTCATCGCCGACGGCGATGGGACCTACGATGCTGACGCAGCTCCCGTCATGACGGCTTTGCTCCGCGACGAAAATCTCGACATGGTAGTGGGTGTCAGGCGCCATATCGACGATTCGGCGTATCGCCTTGGGCATATCATCGGCAACCGTCTGTTCAACTGGGTGGTCAAGGCCGTTTTTAACGAGCAGTATGCCGATATGTTTTCGGGATATCGGGTGTTTTCCCGCCGCTTCGTCAAATCATTTCCGTCTCTCTCATCTGGCTTTGAGATTGAAACTGAAATAAGCATCCATACATTGGAACTCAAGCTTCGCTTTTTGGAAGTAGACGTTGGATATTCCAGCCGCGATGATGGCTCCGAAAGCAAGTTGAGAACCTATCGTGATGGATCTCGGATTCTATTGTTTATTTTTTATTTACTTAAGGAAATTCGGCCTCTATTTTTTTTCGGCTGGATTGCAGCCATTTTGAGTGCGACCGGCCTAGGCCTAGGGATTATTCCAATCTCGGATTTTCTCCAGCAGGGTACAGTGCCGCACTTTCCCACGGCGATTCTGTCCGCGTCGGTCATGCTGCTAGCCTGCCTCTGCATCTTTACGGGGATTATCCTTGACAGCGTCAGCCGAGGTAGACGTGAAGTGAAACGCCTGCTCTACCTAATGCAGGGCACCTGGGAGCAGCCTGGGTTACAAGATATCCACGTCGCAGCTTCCTCGTCGTCGCAATAAGACTATTAGATCGGCGGCGTACTCCGACCAGACCGCAGTTGATCGCTATAGGTGATACATCATGGCCAATGAACGCCAAGCCTTTCCTAGTGTCTTAGACACTCGCTTTTACGAAGTTGCGAAGCCAGCGAGCTTTGGTGAGCGCGCCTTGATCCTGGCGCGAGACCGCATATACGCTGACTTCATGGCGATGTGCTCGCCTACCGCAGAAGACACCATCCTCGATATCGGCGTTTCAGATGTGCTGACCGATGGCGCGAACCTGTTGGAACGACTATATCCGCGTCCGGAGAAGATCTCTGCCTGTGGGCTTGGTGAGGCCAAGGAATTCCAGACTGCTTTCCCGCAGATTCGGTATCTCCAGTTGGCCCCCGCCGAAGCGCTACCATATACCGACAAGGAATTCGATATCGCCGCCTCCAATGCTGTATTGGAGCATGTCGGCAATCGAGAGAAGCAGACCCATTTCATAAGCGAGATGGTGCGTGTAGCGCGTCAGGTCTTCATAACCGTACCCAATCGCTTTTTTCCAATCGAACACCACACGGCACTCCCTTTGGCTCATTGGACAGATAGCAGTTTCCGGCTGGCCTGCGCCCTTACCGGAAAACACAAATGGACTCAGGAAGAGGAACTAACCCTCATGTCGAAGCGGCTCCTGTCGTCGCTCGTTCCCGAGGGCAAATCATACCGTGTCGGCTACACAGGACTGTCACTAGGTCCTTTCAGTTCAAACCTCTACCTTACTATATGTTAAGGCCATCGCGATAGGCGTTCGCAAATACAGAGCACGGTCTCGAATGTAGCAAGGCAACAGGTCCATAGTGGTTTTCAGCTCAATAACATTTCTTTTTTATTTTTTACCGGCATTCCTCCTTCTATACGCGACAGGAATCGGAAGAAAATTTATCCTTCTTTCTTTCAGTTTGGTTTTTTATGCCTGGGGAGAGCCGATCTATGTCTTGATGATGTTCGGTTCAATCATAGCGAATTATGGATTGGGGTTGCTGATTGAGCGGACGAGAACTGCCGGCCGTGATCGTTTAGTCGTCGGCATCGGCTTGGTTGTCAATTTGCTGCCATTGATCTTTTTCAAGTATTCGGCTTTTCTCGCGACCAACCTGCTAAGCCAAAATTGGCAGGGCAGTCTTCTCCCGATACTTCGCGACGTACCCCTGCCTCTTGGCATCTCCTTCTACACATTCCACGCCATGTCGTATCTGATCGATGTCTACAGACGGGATGTGCCCGCGGAGCGACGATTTCTCGATCTTGCCGTCTATATCGCGATGTTCCCGCAACTCGTCTCGGGGCCGATCATCCGCTTCAAAACGATCGCTGAGGATTTGCACCACCCCGCCATCAATCTGGAGCGAACGGCTCAAGGAATTCGTCTGTTCATGATCGGGTTGGGACAAAAAGTCCTGATCGCGAATTCCGTTGCCGCCTCCGCCGATGCGGTGTTCGGACTATCGCCGGACCGATTGTCGACGATCGACGCCTGGATCGGCATCAGCGCTTATACGATCCAGATCTACTATGATTTCGCCGGATATTCGACGATGGCGATCGGGCTCGGGCTGATTATCGGCTTCCGATTCCCCCCAAATTTCAACTACCCGTATTCGGCTGTATCCATGACGGATTTCTGGCGGCGCTGGCACATGTCGCTATCGTTCTGGTTCCGCGACTATGTCTACATCCCCCTGGGCGGAAACCGTGGTTCACCTCCACGGACCTATTTCAATCTGATCGTCGTTTTCCTTCTGTGCGGCGTCTGGCACGGCGCCGCTTGGACCTTCGTTGCCTGGGGATTGTTTCACGGCGCATTTCTGGCAGCGGAGCGTGCCGGGTTGGGTCGCGCTCTGCTCACCGTTCCGCCGATCATTCGCCGAACCTATGTCATCCTGGCCGTCATGACCGGATGGGTGTTGTTCCGGGCCGACTCGTTCTCCCATGCCGCCACCTTCCTCCATGCCATGACCGGTTTTGGCGCCACTTATGCTGCCGGCATACCCGCAAGCCGCCTCCTACATGCTGATGTCGCCCTGGCACTTGTCGTGGGGATCTGTGCAAGCGGCCCTTGGCTGGCAGAATTTGGCTCGGGATTGGGCCGACATGTAGCGATCGGCCCGCGCCGCTTCGCCAGCGCAGTCGCCTTGCTCGTACTCCTGCTGCTTTCATCGATGAGTATCGCGGGTGGCGCCTATAACCCGTTCATCTATTTTCGATTCTGATCGGCTCCCGCGATGTCGCCCCCTTTGAAATCGGTCCCTGCCCGCGCTCCAAACGACCCTGTCGATCCACTCGCGGTTCGCGGTGTGAAGACGACCGTACACCCCCGCTCCGAACGACCCATGGCACGGTCCCGTTCGGTCGCCGATTATTTTCTCGTCGGCTGTTTCTTCGTGTTGCTGGCGATCCCCGGTGGCCTGCAGTTGATCGGCGCGGGGACCATTGGCACCCAGGAAAATCGGGTCCTCGCGGCACCGCCCCAGATGCCGGTGGACAGAGCCACCTTGATCGCCTTGCCTCACAAAATCGATGCCTTCCTCGATGACCGCTTTGGGTTGCGCACCACGCTCATCCGCTGGAACAGCATGGTACGCCTCAAACTCGGCGTGAGCAGCGCCTCGGCAGTTGCGATCGGTCGCAAGCACTTTCTGTTCTATGCCTATCATCCGGAACGACTATTGGAGCAACACACGGGAGAGGATGTCTACAAACCGGCCGAACTCGAACGTTGGGTCGCGACGGCCGAGGAAAATCGGAAATGGCTGGCCGAACGCGGTATCGCGTATTACATCGTCGTGGCACCCGATAAGAGCACGATCTACCCGGAATATTTGCCTGACTATCCACCTCTCCCGAATTCGACCACGAGACTTGATCAGTTGGTCGCTCGACTACAGAAAAGCCCCGATTTGGAACTGATAGACCCTCGTCAGGAGCTGCGCGCGGCGAAGGCGGAGCATCGGATCTATCCTTACGCTGACAGTCATTGGGGCCCACGCGGCGCATTCATCGCATACAAGATGCTGATGGATCGCATTCGTTTGCGTTTTCCATCGGCCCAGCCCGTCGCCCTCGACAATTACGACATCAAGGTCGAACCCACGCCGGGCGACCTCGCGGCGCAACTCAGCTTGTATGACGTGCTACTCTATCCCGAGGATGGTTTTTATTGGCGTGGCAAATCCCATCAGTTAGAGGTCTCCCGAATACCTGGAAAACGGCCATGGGGATGGCCGGAAAACCACATTAAAACCGACCTCTCCGACAAACCAAGACTTTTAGTTCAGGGAGACTCCTTTACCGACTACGTGATGGGGCCGCTATTTCTCTATGAAACATTTAAAGATCCGATATATACCCATCACAATGGGACAACATTAGACTACGATCTCATAAATGAAACTCACCCGGATATCGTTGTGCTTGAGGTCGCCGAGAGATATCTTACAATACCATAGAAAAATGTAGATTCTGTAGACCTTTTCGGTCCTGACCCTTTCCGTTTCTCCCACACCTTTCTATAAATCGGTGGCTGGGTGATGGACTGGGATCGCTGGGTAACCCGAACAGCAGTGGATCGGCAACCTGTTCTTGGTTTAAACCTTCGACGCGCTGCGACGCCCCCGGCGGGTCCCCAGACGCCGCGTCGGGTATCTCCCCCCGCACACCCACTGCTTCGGAGCTAACATCATGAGTCTCGTTGCCCCCGCAGATAGATCGACCGATGCATTCCCGAGCTGGATTGCGAACTATGCCTCCGATGGTGGCGTCTCGCTAATCTCCGCCAATCGGCCATACCAGTTCGCCGAAGGCGAATATGACAGCTATTATGGAATCGATCCTTCGGACGAAGCGAGTGGGCGCGGCGTCGTCAATCTCCTTCGTTCCTGCAAGGCGGATTTCGATGGCCCGGCGCTCGAACTCGGATGTGGCTCGGGGAAATTGACCATCGGGCTTTGTCGGTCGTTGGCATTCCCGTCCTATCTCATTACGGACGGTTCGCAAGCCTTCCTCGATCTGACCAAGGCAAAGCTGCGGGATCACGGCTCATTGCCGGCCAACACGCGCTTCGCCACCTTGATGGACGAGGACATGGACCGGCTTCCCAACGCCAGCCTGTCAGCCATCATCATCCGGTCGGCCCTGCATCACTTCCTCGATGTTCCTCGGTTCATCCGCGACGCCGGGGCGACGCTACGCCCGGGCGGCGCGCTGATCTTTCAGGAACCATGCGCCAGCGGGTATCTGTTGATGGGCATGTTGTCTCGTTTCGTTGTCGACGCCCCCGCGGACCAACTGACGCCGACACAGCGGCAAAAGGCGCAGCAGATGGCGGACACCATGGCCGCCTACAATCGCGTCGATCTGGATAAATCGGCCTGGGAGGACAAGCATCTGTTTCGCCCCGAGCAAATCTACGACTGGGCAAAAGCCGCGTCACTTGAGACCCAGTTTTTTTCCAATCATGAATTCGAAGATTTCGAAACCGATCGGGTCATAAAGGATCGGATGGTCTTCGACCGCTTCATGGGCGATTACCTGTGCTATTGCATGGGGTATGGCAGGAAAGACGCCGATGCCATCATGGTTGCTGCCCAGCCCTATGCCGACTACGTCATGCAGGCTTGCAGCGGCACCCGCGAACCGCATTTGATGGGCGTCTTCGTCCTGCAACGGCCACGATAGGATCCGCCGCCCCATGACCCTCGCGGAACGCATCATCGCCCGCGCGGCCGGCCGGGTTCGGGTGGTTCCCGGCGAGATCGTCACCTGCCGGGTCGATCTCGCTATGATGCATGACAGCGGCGGGCCTCGGCGGGTGAAGCCGATGCTTGACCAGCTTGGCGTCCGTGTCTGGGATCCGGAGAGAGTCGTGGTGGTAAGCGACCATTACGTACCGGCTTTCGACGCGGACAGCGCCGAGATCCTGGACCTCACCCGCAAATGGGTGCGCGCCGAAGGCATCGCCCGGTTCTACGATATGCAGGGGATCTGCCATGTGGTGCTGCCGGAGCGCGGGTTGATCCGGCCCGGCATGTTCGCGGTCGGCGGCGACAGCCATTCGCCGACCGGCGGCGCCTGGGGGGCCGTGATGATCGGCATCGGCGCCACCGAGATGGCGGGCGTGCTGGCGACCGGCGAGATCTGGGTGCGGGTGCCGCCCACCCTGCGGCTGGAATGGTCCGGCCATCTCGGCCCCGCCGTGGCCGCCAAGGATATGATGCTGCATCTGTGCCGCACCCTCGGTCTCGATTCGGCGACCTACAAGGTCGTACAGTATGCCGGACCGGCGATCGCGGCGCTGCCGATGACCGAACGGATGACCCTGTGCAACATGTCGGCGGAGCTGGGCGCCAAAACAGGCATCATCGCACCCGACCGGATGACGGCGGAGGCGCTCGCCGCGACCGATGCGGGCGAGATGATGGATGTCGCCGACTGGGCCGATAGCCCCGGCGCCCAATACGAGGCGGTCCACCGGTTCGACGCTTCCGTACTCGCCCCGCAGGTGGCGGCACCGCATAGCCCGACGAATTCGGCGCCGGTCGACGACCACGGCTGCGTCGCGATCGACCAGGCCTATATCGGCGCCTGCACCGGGGCGAAGCTGGTCGACCTCAAGATGGCGGCGCGCGTCCTGGCCGGGCGACAGGTCGCCGCCGGCGTGCGGCTGCTGATCGCACCCGCCTCGACCCGGATCACCACGGAGGCCGCCGCCGATGGGACGCTCGCGACCTTGACCGGGGCGGGTGCTATCCTACTGTCCAGCGGCTGCGGCGCCTGTGCCGGCTATGGCGCCGGCGTCCTGGCGGAGAACGAGGTATGCATCTCGTCGACCGCCCGCAACTTCAAGGGCCGCATGGGCGCGCATAGCGCCAAGGTCTATCTGGGTTCGCCCTATACGGTGGCCGCCTCCGCCGTGCTGGGTCGGATCGCGGACCCGCGGGACTTCGTGGCATGAGCGGCGAGCGGACGGGCGGCGGCGTGGTGCATCGCTTCGGCGACGGCATCGACACGGATATGCTGGCGCCGGGCCGCCTGATGAAACGGCCGATCGACGACTTGGCGGCGGCCTGTCTGGAAGCGCTCGATCCAGGTTTCGCCACCCGCGTGAGGCCCGGCGACGTCATCGTCGCCGGCGGCAATTTCGGCACCGGCTCGTCGCGCGAACAGGCTGCCCAGGTACTGCTGACGCTCGGCATCGCGGCGGTCCTGGCACGCAGCTTCGCGCGCATCTTCTACCGCAACGCGCTCAATCTGGGCCTGCCCGTGCTGGTCTGCCCGGCAGCCGTGGAGATCCCGTCGGGCATCCGCCTGGCGGTCGATCCGATCGCCGGCCGCGCACGAGAGTTGGACGGCGCCGGCCAAGACACCGGCCGTTCCTGGACCTGCGAGCCCTTGCCGGACCATCTGATGACGATGATCGCCGATGGCGGCTTGCTGCCGCATCTGGCCAAGCGATTGGCAAAAAGGGCTTAAGCTCGAGCCTAAAAGGGATGGAGCAATGCTTGATCCGGTGACGCTCGCCGTGCTCATGGGACGGTTCGAGCAGGTCGCCGATGAGATGGATGCGATGCTGTTTCGCGCCGCGTCCCACCAGTAAAGCTTTATGCCGCCGGCAATCCCCTCACCGCACGAGCGCCGCCCGCCCGGGCCAGGCGATGGCGCCGATCGCCCGCAACAATGTCAAGGCGCCGGGCGACAAGGCGCGATCCTTCAGGCGCAGCACGCCAAAGGGCTCGACCGCGAAGGGTTCGGCGAAGGGCAGCACCGCGTAGCGGCCGGGCGAGCGATACAGCGCCGCCACCGCCACGGGGATGACCGAGAGCGCGTCCGTCTTGCCGACCACCGCCATGGTGACCATGACGGAGGCGGTGGTGATCACCCGCTCCGGCAAGGGCTGGGCGCGGGAACGGAACATCTCGTCGATCTTGCGGCGCAGCAGGGTACCGCGCGGCTGCAAGACCCAGCTGTGCCCGTCGAGATCGCTCAAGGTGACGGCCTCGCGAGCCAGCAGCGGATGCCCGGCGCGACAAATGAAGCACAGCTTCTCGTCGCTGATCTCGTCATAGAAAAACGCCGCCGGATCGAAATCCACCGGGATGCGGGCCAGCGCGAAATCGAGCTTGCCGTCCAACACGCGCTGGGCCAGCACATCGCTGGTATCGACCTGGACGTTGATCTGCAGGCGCGGTTGCAGGCGATGCACGCGTTCGACCGCCGGGGCGACCAACTCGACCGCCGGCGCATTGACCGTGCCGATCGAGGTGACACCGCTATCACCTCTGTTCAGCGACTCGATCTCTTCGCCCGCCTGAGCCAATTGGGACAAGATCATGCGGGCGTGGCGGATCAGGATCTCGCCATAGGTATTGGGTTCGACGCCACGCGGCAGACGCTCGAACAACCGAACATCCAGCATCTCCTCGACCTCGCCCAGCAGTTTGGACGCGGCCGGCTGTGAGATATGGAGGCTGGCGGCGGCGCGATGCAGGTTGCGGTGGTCGTCGAGGGCCAGAAACAATTGCAGATGCCGCAGTTTCAAGCGAATGCGCAAAAACCAGTCGACAGGCAGACGTTTCAAGGGACGGCATCCTTCGGCTAGACCATACATATCTATATAGATATCAATATTTCGAAAAAATGTATTGGACGGTTATACCGAAGGACTCTTAACGTCCAGTCGACAACCGCCGCTGAATGGCGGGCCGAACAAAACAGAGGGAGGCCGACCCCATGCTCAAAAACTGGAAACACACCATCACCGCCGCGACGGTGGGCGCCTTGGCCCTGGGCGGCTTGGCGCTGGGCGTCACAACCAGTCACGCCGCCGATCCGATCAAGATCGGCTTTATCGTGAAGCTGCCCGAGCAAGCCTGGTTCATCAACGAGCAGAACGCCGCCGAAGCGGCCGGCAAGGAGATGGGCTTCACCGTCGTGAAACTCGACGGGACCGACGGCGAAAAGGTGCTGAACGCCATCGACAATCTCGCCTCCCAGGGTGCCAAGGGTTTCGTGATCTGCCCGCCCGATGTTCGGCTGGGTTCGGCGATTTCGGCACGGGCGAAGGCCGCGGGGATGAAGGTTGTGACGGTCGACGATCAGTTCGTCGACGGATCGGGCAAGCCGATTTCGGCGGTGCCGCATCTCGGCATGTCGGGCGGCAAAATCGGCGCCCAGGTCGGCGAGACGATCGCCGCCGAGATGAAGCGGCGTGGCTGGAAGCCCGAGGAGGTCGGCGCGATCCGGCTGAGCAATTACGAGCTGCCGACCGCGAAGGAGCGGACCGACGGCGCCACCAAGGCGCTGCTTGCGGCGGGCTTTCTCAAGGACAACATCTTCGACGCACCGCAGCGCTCGACCGACACGGAAAGCGGTTTCGCCGCGGCCTCGCCGGTGCTGGCCAAGCAGAGCCAGTTCAAGAAATGGGTGATCTACGCGCTGAACGAGGAAAGCGTGCTGGGTGGCGTGCGCGCCACCGAGCAGTTCAAGATCCCGGCGACCGATGTCATCGGCGTCGGCATCAACGGTTCGGGCGCCGCCTTCGCCGAATTCCAGAAGTCGCAGCCGACCGGCTTCTTCGGCACGATCGCGGTAAGCTCGACCCGGCACGGCCGCGAGACCGCGGTCAACCTGGTGAAATGGATCAAGGACGGCACCGAGCCGCCGCTGCTGACCGAGACCACCGGCGAGTTGATGACCCGCGCCGATTGGCAGGCCGTCAAGACCAAGCTGGGTCTGTGATCCCAACGGCCCGAAACGAGTTGGCCCGAAACGAGTTGGGCATACCGTGACAACAGCGGCGATAAGCGCGCCCTATCTGGCGTTCGACGACATCTCGATGGAGTTCCCTGGGGTCAAAGCGCTGAACCGGGTCAGCTTCGGGGTCAAGACCGGCGAAGTTCACGCCCTGATGGGCGAGAACGGCGCCGGCAAGTCGACGCTGTTGAAGGTATTGAGCGGCGTCAATACACCGACCTCGGGGTCGATCCGTCTCGACGGGCAACCCCGGGTGTTCCGCAACGCCCGCGAGGCGCTGGCCGCCGGTTTGGCGGTGATCTATCAGGAACTCAATCTCGTCCCCAACATGACGGTGGCGGAGAACCTGATGATCGGCCATCTGCCGGTCCGTGCCGGGCTGCTGCATCGCCGCCGGCTGCGCGAGCGGGCGCTCGCCATCCTGCGCGATTTGGGCGAGGCGATCGACCCGGATACACGGGTGAGATCCCTGCCGATCGGTCAGCGCCAGATGGTCGAGATCGGCAAGGCGCTGCTACGCGACGCCAAGGTTATCGCCTTCGACGAGCCGACCAGCAGCCTGTCGATCCGCGAGACCGAAAACCTGAAGCGCATCATCCTCCGGCTGCGCGACGAGGGCCGGGCGATCATCTACGTTACCCATCGTATGGATGAGGTGTTCGATTTCTGCGACGCGGTCACGGTGTTCCGCGACGGCCAGAAGATCGAGACCTATGACGAGATCGGCGGCGTCACCCATGACCAATTGGTCACCCGGATGGTCGGCCGGGCGATCGAGGACATCTACGGCTATCGCCCCCGCCCGCATGGGCCGACCTTGCTGGAGGCCCAGGACGTCATCGGTCCGGGCGTCGTCGAACCGGTCAGCTTTACCTTGAAGCAGGGCGAGATCCTGGGGTTCTTCGGCCTGGTCGGCGCCGGTCGCAGCGAATTGATGAAAATCGTCTGCGGGGCCACCCGAGCCAGCGGCGGCACGGTTCGGCTGGACGATCGGCCGACCCGCTTCGCCACGCCCGGTGATGCGATCCGGGCCGGCATCGCCCTTTGCCCGGAAGACCGCAAGCAGGAGGGCATCTTCCCGGTCGCCGGCGTCTCCGACAACCTCAACATAAGCTGTCGCCGGTTCTTCAACCGGCTCGGCATATTCCTCGATCCCGGCCGCGAGACGACGAATGCCAACCGGTTCATCGATCGGCTGAAAATCAAGACCCGCAACGCCCGAACGCGCATCGCCCTGCTGTCCGGAGGCAATCAGCAAAAGGTCATCATCGCCCGCTGGCTGGCCGAGACCATCAAGGTGCTGGTGATGGACGAACCGACGCGCGGCATCGATGTCGGCGCCCGCAGCGATATTTATTCGATCTTCTATAGCCTGGCCGAGCAAGGCAAAGGCATTATCGTCGTTTCGAGCGACCTGTCCGAGGTCATGTCGGTCTGCGATCGGATCGCCGTGATGCGGCAAGGCCGCTTGGTCGGCATCGTCGACCGGGCGAATGCGACGCCGGAACGGCTGCTCACCATGGCACTGCCCACATGACCCGCATCGAGAGACGGAAGCGATACCGGACTATCAGCAAAGGCATCATCGGATGAGTTCTCAGGCCGATATCGCGACCACCCCGGAAGTGTCGCGCAAGACCGGAGGCGCCACGCTGCGCGGTTGGCTTGAAAACTCCGGCATCGTCATCATCTTCGTCGTCTTGTTCCTAGCCTTCTCGGCGATCGTGCCGAACTTCATGACCGAGCGCAACATCATCGGCCTGCTGCTGTCGGTGACGCTGATCGGCACCGTGTCGGTCACCATGATGATGGTCCTGGCCCTGGGCGAGGTCGATCTGTCGGTCGCCTCCATCGTGGCCTTCGCCGGGGTCGCGGCGGCACTGATCACCAACGCCACGGAAAGCTCGACGATCGGTGTCATCGGTGGCGTGCTGGCCGGCGGCGTCATCGGCCTCGTCAACGGCGTGATCGTGTCGAAGCTGAGGATCAACTCGCTGATAGCGACACTTGCGACCATGGAGATCGTGCGCGGCCTCGCCTACATCACCTCCCACGGCGATGCGTTGCCGATCGGCCAAGATGATTTCTTCCTGCTGGGCAGCGCCTCCGTCTTCGGCCTATCGGCGCCTGTCTGGGTAACCATCATCAGCTTCGTCGTGTTCGGCGTGCTGTTGAACCTCACGGCATTCGGCAAGAACGTGCTGGCGATCGGCGGCAATACCGAGGCGGCGCGGCTGGCGGGGGTACCGGTCGATCGGCTGAAGATCATCGTATTCACCCTGCAAGGCCTGCTGACCGGTCTGGCCGGCGTTCTGCTGACCTCGCGCATGGGGTTGGGCGATCCTAAGACTTCGGTCGGATTGGAATTGGCGGTAATCTCGGCCTGCGTGTTGGGCGGGGTGTCGCTGACCGGCGGGGTCGCGACCATCTCGGGCGTGCTGGTCGGCGTCTTGATCATGGGCAGCGTGCAGAACGCCATGAGCCTGCTCAACGTGCCGACCTTCTATCAGTACCTTATCCGCGGCGGCATCCTGTTGCTCGCCGTAGCGTTCGACCGGTGGAAACAGACGCGTCGATGACGCGGCAGACTACCGTCGCAGCCAAAGGAGACTGAGTTTGACCGAGTTCGCAACCTATCCAAGCCTCCGAGGACGCACCGTCCTGATCACCGGCGGTGCCTCGGGGATCGGCGCCAGCATCGTCGAGCATTTCGTGGCCCAAGGCGCCCGGGTCGGCTTCATCGATCTCGACCGGGACGCCGCCAGCAAGCTGATCGAGGGATTGGGCGACAAGGCGGCCCTATGCCGCTTCGCGATCGCGGATCTGCGCGATATCGATGCCCTGAAGCGCGCCATCACCGAGCTGCGCGCCGAATTGGGCGGCCCCATCACCGTGCTGGTGAACAATGCCGCGCGCGACGACCGGCACAAGATCGACGACGTGACGCCCGAATACTGGGACGAACGGATGGCGACCAATCTGCGCCACCAGTTTTTCGCGGTTCAAGCGGTCAAGGACGAGATGATCGCCGCCGGCGGCGGATCGATCATCAATATGAGCTCGGTCAGCTTTCTGCTGGGCCAGGGCGGCATGCCGGCCTATCTCACGGCGAAATCGGCGGTCATCGGCCTGACACGCGGCCTCGCCCGCGATCTCGGGCCGCATCACATCCGGGTCAACACGGTGGTACCGGGCTGGATCATGACCGAGCGGCAGATCGCGCTGTGGCTGAACCCGGAGGCCGAGGCCGAGGTCCTGAAGGGCCAATGCATCCCGGAAAAGCTGTATCCTCCCGATATCGCCCGTATGGTGTTGTGGCTGGCCGCCGATGACAGCCGGTTGGTCGCCGCGCAAAGCTTCGTCATCGATGGCGGCTGGACCTGATCGCATCCCCAGCCGCTTCTCCATCGACCTTAAACCCGAAACGGAACCGAACATGTCCGAACAGAAAAAACTCCGCAGCCAAGGCTGGTATGGCCGGCAGGACCGCGACGGCTTCGTGCACCGCAGCTGGATGAAAAACCAAGGCTATCCGCACGACTTGTTCGACGGCCGGCCGGTCATCGGCATCTGCAACACCTGGTCGGAGCTTACGCCGTGCAACGGGCATTTCCGCGAGCTGGCCGAATGGGTCAAGCGCGGCGTCTGGGAAGCCGGCGGCTTTCCGCTGGAGTTCCCGGTCATGTCGCTGGGCGAGACGCAGCTGCGCCCAACCGCCATGCTGTTCCGCAACCTCGCCAGCATGGATGTCGAGGAATCGATCCGCGGCAATCCGATCGACGGCGTCGTGCTGCTGATGGGCTGCGACAAGACCACGCCGTCACTGATGATGGGGGCGGCGTCCTGCGACCTGCCGACGATCGGCCTGTCCGGCGGGCCGATGCTGAGCGGCAAGTTCCGCGGCCAGGATATCGGCTCGGGCACCGGCGTCTGGCAGATGTCCGAAGCGGTGCGCGGCGGCCAGATGGAGCTGAAGGATTTCATCGCGGCCGAATCCTGCATGCACCGCTCCAAGGGTCATTGCATGACCATGGGCACCGCCTCGACCATGGCCAGCATGGTGGAGGCGCTCGGCATGGCCCTGCCCGGCAACGCGGCCATTCCGGCGGTCGATGCCCGGCGCTTCACCCAAGCGCAGCTGACCGGCCGGCGAATCGTCGAGATGGTTCGCCAGGATGTGCGCATGTCGCAGATCCTGACGGTCGAGGCGTTCGAGAACGCCATCCGCACCAACGCGGCGATCGGCGGATCGACCAACGCGGTGATCCATCTGCTGGCGCTCGCCGGGCGCATCGGCGTGCCCTTGAAGCTTGAGGATTGGGACCGGCTGGGCGCGGAAATCCCATGCCTGCTGGATCTGCAGCCATCGGGCCAATACCTGATGGAGGATTTCTATTATGCCGGCGGCCTGCCCGCGGTGATGCGCGAGCTGGGTGAAGCCAATCTGCTGAACAAGGACGCGCTGACGGTCAATGGCCGGACCATCGGCGAGAATATCGCCGAGGCGCCTTGCTACAACACCCAGGTGATCCATCCCTTCGCGGAGCCGTTCAAGGACCATGCGGGCATCGCGGTGCTGCACGGCAACCTCGCCCCGGATGGCGCGGTGATCAAGCCCTCGGCCGCCACGGCGCATCTGATGCAGCATCGCGGCCGCGCCGTGGTGTTCGAGAGCATCGAGGAGTTCCATGCCCAGATCAACGACGAGGATCTGGACATCGACGAGACCTGCGTCCTGGTTCTGAAGAATTGCGGGCCCAAGGGGTATCCGGGCATGGCGGAGGTCGGCAATATGCCGTTGCCGCCCAAGGTGCTGCGCAAGGGCATCACCGACATGGTGCGGATTTCCGACGCGCGGATGAGCGGTACGGCCTATGGCACCGTGGTGCTGCACACCTCGCCCGAGGCGGCGGCTGGCGGCCCGCTGGCGGTCGTCCAGACCGGCGACATGATCACGCTGGACGTTTCCAAGCGCCTGCTGCAGCTGGAGATCTCGGACGCCGAGCTGCAACAGAGGCTGGCCGGCTGGAAGGCGCCGGCCCTGCCCGAACGCGGTTGGGCGCGGCTGTATGTCGAGCATGTGATGCAGGCGAGCGATGGCGCCGATCTGGATTTCCTGGTCGGCGGCAGCGGGGCACCGATCCCGCGCGACTCACACTAGACCGCGATGACCGTCCGTCGGGCACCGTTCGGTACGCTGCCCGACGGGCGGGCGGTCGAAGTCTTCACGCTGGTAAATCGGCGGGGGATGACAGCGGAAATCCTGACCTATGGCGGCACTCTCCTGTCGCTGTTGGTGCCCGACCGGGATAGACGGCTCGCCGATGTGGTGCTGGGCTATGGCCGGCTGGACGATTACGTGCATCGGAACCAGTATTTCGGCGCCCTGATCGGTCGCTATGCCAATCGGGTCGGCGGCGGACGTTTCACGCTGGATGGCCGGGAACACGCCGTCGACGTGAACCAACCGCCGAACGCGCTGCATGGCGGCGAGGACGGGTTCGACAAGGCGGTCTGGCAGGCCAGCTCCGATGACGCTTCGGTGCGCCTCACCCACCACAGCCCGGACGGCACGGGCGGCTATCCCGGCACGCTCGACGTCGCGGTGACCTATCGGCTGACCGATGCCGGCGGACTGCGCATCGAGTATCTGGCGACGACCGACCGGCCGACGGTGCTCAACCTCACCAACCACGCCTATTGGAACCTGGCGGGCGAAGGCTCCGGCGATGTGCTGGATCATGAGCTGACGATCGACGCGGATGCGATCGTCGCGGTCGACGAGACCTTGATCCCGACCGGGGAGCTTCGACCGGTCGCCGGCACGCCCTTCGATTTCCGGGAACCGCACCGGATCGGCGACCGCATCCGCGACGGCCACGATCCGCAACTGATGGTCGGGCGCGGCTATGATCATTGCTATGTGCTGCGCCCGTCTCCTGGCGCGGAACCGTTCCGCGCCGCCCGAATCGTCGAGCCCCGATCCGGCCGAGTGATGGAGGTGTTCACGACCGAGCCCGGAGTGCAGCTCTATACCGGCAATCAATTGCTCGGGAACCGGATCGGCAAGAGCGGCCGGGCCTATCGGCAGAGCGACGCCCTCTGCCTCGAAACCCAGCATTTTCCGGACAGCCCAAACCATCCCGGCTTCCCCAGCACGGTGCTGCGCCCGGGGGAGACGTTCACCTCGGCTACCGAATATCGGTTTTCGATCGCGACGGCCTGACGCGGCGAGGGTAAGCCACGACCACATTGTCCCAGGACATTGTTGAGGTTGCTTTGAGCGATTGGATTACCGAATTTGACGGCATGTCGCCGCTTTCGCCCAGGCACCATCATTCTGGAGTTGACCATGCCGATCCTCGCTGATCTTCCTGCCGAGGAACTCGGCGAACGGACACAGCGGGCACGCGGTGCATACGAGGCGTTCCGTATGCGGGGGCTGAAGCTCGATATGACGCGGGGCAAGCCGTCGCCCGAGCAACTCGACCTTGCGACCGGCATGCTCGCCCTGCCCGGCAACCGGGACCATTACAGTGATGCCGGCGACGACGTTCGCAACTATGGCGGGCTGCAAGGGTTGGCGGAGGTTCGGCAGCTGTTCTCGGCTGTGGTGGATGCACCCGCCGAGCAGGTCGTGGTGGGCGAGAATTCCAGCCTGGCGATCATGCATGACTGCCTGGTCTGGGCGCTCCTGAAGGGTGTTCCCGGTTCCGTGGCGCCGTGGTCGCGCACCGAAGCGCCCGCTTTCATCTGCCCCGTCCCGGGTTACGACCGGCATTTCGCCCTGTGTGAGGAGTTCGGCATCCGCATGCTGCCGGTGGCCATGACGGAGCATGGTCCGGACATGGACGCCGTCGAGGCGCTGGCCGCCGACCCGGCCGTCAAGGGCATGTGGTGCGTTCCCAAATATTCCAACCCAACCGGGACGGTATATTCGGCCGAGGTGGTCCGGCGGCTTGCCGGCCTGCGGACGGGGGCGTCGGATTTCAGGCTGTTCTGGGATAACGCCTATGCCGTGCACCACCTCACGGACCGGCGACCGGCAGTGCCGGACATACTGGATTTGTGCCGGGAGGCCGGGTATCCGGACCGGCCGTTCATCTTCGCTTCGACCTCGAAGATCACGCTCGCCGGGGCGGGCTTGGCCTTCTTCGCCTCCTCGCCCGCCAATGTGCGCTGGTACTTGGCGCGGGTCAGCAAGCGCACGGTCGGGCCGGACAAGCTGAACCAGCTCCGCCACATCCGATTCCTGCGCGATCTGGACGGGCTGAGCCGTCACATGGAGGGGCATCGACGACTCCTGGCACCGAAATTCGACGCGACACTGGAAGCGCTTGATCGTCACCTCGGCGATCTCGGCATCGCGCGCTGGACGCGGCCGGAAGGCGGTTATTTCGTGAGCGTCGATGCGATGGACGGCACGGCCCGCCGCGTCGTCGAACTCGCCCAGGGCCTCGGCATCACGCTGACGCCCGCCGGGGCCACATGGCCCGGCGGCAATGACCCACATGACCGAGTCCTGCGCCTGGCGCCGAGCTTTCCCAGCCTGGAGGAGGTCCGCGCGGCGTCCGAAGGCATCGCACTCTGTATCCTGCTCGCCGCACTTGAGAGGGTGGATGCGACCGACCAGGTGGCAAAGCGGTGACATCGCCCGCACCCCTGCGCATCCTCGGGAGGGCTTCGTCCATCAACGTCCGCAAGGTGTTGTGGACCTGCCACGAGGTCGGCGCGCGCTACCTGCGCGAGGATTGGGGCAGCGGCTTCCGCGCTACCGACACGCCCGACTTTCTGGCCATGAACCCGAACGGGCAGATTCCGGTCGTGCAGGTCGGGGACGGCTTCCTGTGGGAATCGAACACGATCTGCCGCTATCTCGCGAGCAGCTTCGGACGTCCGGACTTGCTCCCCAACGATCCCTGGGAGCGAGCGCAGATCGAGAAATGGATGGATTGGCAGGCCACGGAGCTGAATGGGGCCTGGCGCTACGCGTTCCTGGCACTGGTCCGCGACGACCCAGCCTGCGCCGATCCGGACCAGATCGAGGCGAGCATCCGGGACTGGAACCGCGAGATGGGCATCCTGGAACAACACTTGTCGCACACCGCCGGCTTTGTCGGCGGTGGGGTCTTCTCCCTCGCCGATATCGTCCTGGGCTTGTCGGTGAACCGTTGGTTCATGACGCCCATGGAGCGGCCGGACTATCCCGCGGTAACGTCCTACTACGACAGGCTGAGCCAGCGCCCCGCCTTCATCGAGCACGGCCGCAACGGCGTCCCCTGACGTCGTTGTTCGACCCCCTATCGCTTCGGCCGACGCAACTGGTCCAGATAGACGATCAGCACGATCAGGCCACCGGTGATGATGCGTTGCCAGAACGGGTTGATGTTGAGCAGGTTGGCGCCGTTATTGATGGTCGTCAGCAGCATCGCGCCAAGCAGCGGGCCGGGCACGCTGCCGACCGCGCCGAACAGGCTCGCGCCGCCGATCACCGAGGAGGCGATGGCCTGCAGCTCCCAGCCATCGCCGGTAGTGGCGACGCCGACGCCGATGCGCGAGGCAGTCAGCACGCCGGCCAGCGCCGAGAGGCCGGCCGAGACGATATAGGCGAGGTAGATCACCCGATTGATCGATACGCCGCTCAGCCGGGCGGCCTCGCGGTTCGAGCCGACCGCGTAGAGGTAGCGGCCCCATCTGGTGTGGTGCAGCACCAGATGGCACGGTACCGCCACCGCGATCACCGCCACGAACAGATTGGGGATGCCCAGCAGCTCGCCGCGCGCGAAAGCACCGAATTCCGCTGGGAAGCCCGAGAGGGTCTGCCCGCCGGTCAGCAGCAGGCCGATGCCGCGCAGCGCAGTCAGCGAGGCGAGCGTCATGATGAACGGCGGCAGCCCCATGCGCACGATGCCGAAGCCATGGCACCAGCCGATCGCCATGCCAACCCCGATCGTCGCCAGCACGGCGAGCGGCACCGGCACGCCATGGACCATCAGCAAGCCGACCACCGTGCTGGCGACGCCCACCACGGCCCCCGCCGACAGATCGATGCCGGCGGTGATGATCACGAAAGTCTGGCCGATCGCCATGATCGCCCAGATCGAACCCTGGCGCAGCAGGTTGGAAAGGTTGTTGATCGTGGCGAAGTTCTCGGTGCCGAGGGCGAGCGCCCCGCAGAGCAGCAGCAACAGGCCGAGCAGCGTGAGATTGAGCAGGAAATTCAGCCGCAGGCCGCGGGATTTTGGCGCGGGCAGTGGCGCCGTGGCGACATTGTCAGACACCGATCGCCTCCGTCAGAATGGTTTCGACCCCGACCGCCTTATGGGTGTGTTCCGCCACCACCCGGCCGCGGCGGAACACCGCGAGGCGATCGCTGAGATCATAGACCTCGGGCAGGTAGGACGAGATCAGGATGATGCCGGCGCCGGCCGTCAGCAAATCGGCGAAGACATGGTAGATATCCGCCTTGGTACCGACATCGACACCCACCGTCGGCTCGTCGAAGATGAACAGCTCGGCGCCATGGGCGAGCCATTTGCCGACCACGATTTTCTGCTGATTGCCACCGCTCAGCGTCTCGGCATGGACCCGCTGGCCGGCCGCGACGATGCGCAGATCGATCATCTGACGCGCCGCGGCCGCCCGCTCCGCCCGGCGGTCGATCAGGCCGCCGCGGCTCAACCGGTCATAGATTGGCAGCGCCAGATTGAAACCGACGCCAAGATTGAGGCACAGGCCCTGGTCGCGCCGGCTTTCCGGAACCAGGGCGATGCCGCGGCCGATTGCATCCGCCTCGCGCCGAATCATCACCTTTTGGCCCTTCCAGCGCACCTGGCCGGCGGTCATTCGATGGCGGCCGAACAGGCATTGGACGAATTCACTGCGCCCCGCCCCGACCAGCCCGTAAAGACCGACGATCTCGCCCCGCCGGACGGTCATCGACACATCCTCGAAGCCCGGTCCCGAAGCACCCTCGATCTCGACCAACACCTCGCCCCGTGGCACCTCACGCTTGTAATGCATCTCGTCGAGCGAGCGGGCGACCATGTCGCGGATCAGCTCGGCTTCCGAGGTGTCGGCGATCCGCCGGGTCGAAACCAAGCGCCCGTCGCGCAGCACCGAGACGCGATCGGCCAGCTCGAAGATCTCCTCCAGCCGGTGGCTGATATAGACGATCGTCACCCCTTCGTCGTGCAGCGAACGGATCAGCCGGAACAGCTGCAGCGTCTCCTGCCGGGTGAGATAGCCGGTCGGTTCGTCGAAGATCAGAAACCGGGTGCCGCGATGCGCGGCGCGGGCGGTGGCGACGAGTTGCTGCTGGCCGATGGTGAGATCGCCCAGCATCGCATCGGCGCGGATCTGGAACCCCAAGCCGTCGAGGATGCGTTGCCCCTCCCGGATCATCACCCGCTTTTGCAGGAAGCCGACGCGACAGGTCTCGTCGCCCAGGAACAAATTGGCGGCGACGTTGAGGTGCGGACAGGCAACGACCTCCTGGTGCACGGCATTGATGCCGAGCGCCAGGGCATCGGCTGGTGCCTTGAACTCGACCTCGACGCCGCGCCAGCGCATCGTTCCGGCGCTCTTCGCATGAGCGCCGGTCAACAGCTTGATCAAGGTCGACTTACCGGCACCGTTCTCGCCGGCGATGGCATGGATCTCGCCGGCCGCGAAATCGAGATCGATCCCCTTCAGCGCATACGTGCCGGTGAAGCGCTTTTCGATGCCACGCAGTTCCAGCAGGCTATCAACACCCCCATCGGCCGGCTTGGTCGGGAGCGTGACATCACTCAAGGCGCCTACCCTTTCGGTTTTCGGCCTAATCGGTCTTCGGATTCACCAGCTGCTGGATCTTAGGATCGCCGAGATTGGCTTTGGAGACCAGGGTGACGCCGGTGTCGATCTGCTTATCGACCTTTTCGCCCTTGGCGACCGCATAGGCTGTTTTCACGCCATCATAGCCCATGCGATAGGGGTCCTGCACGACCAGCCCGGCGATGACACCATCGGACAGCATCTTGACCAGCTTGGGATCGCTGTCGAAACCGACCATCACGATGCCGCTGTCACGGTTCTCGGCGAGCGCCTGCGACGCGCCCTGCGCCATCGTCAGGTTGCTGGCGAACACGCCCTTGAGGTTGGGGTTGCCGGTGATGAGGTCGGTCATGATGTTGAGGCCGCTGGTCGCCTGACCATCGCCGATCCGCTCCGCCTTGATCTTGATGTCGGGCCATTTCTGCGCCAGTTCGTCCTTGAAACCCTTGGTTCGCTGGTCGAGCGAGCCGACGCCGGGCAGGGACACGATCAGGGCGACATCACCCTTGGCGGCACCGGTCTTGGCCTTGATCGCCTCGGCCAGCGCGTCCGCCGCCACGGCACCGCCATGGGTATTGTCGGTCGACAGGAACGCGGTGAAGGTGTCGGTGTTCGCGGCGCTGTCGATGCCGATGATCTTGACCTTCTGCGACGCCTCGGCAATCGGGTTGGCAAGGGCCGCGGCCTGGGTCGGCGCGATGACGATCGCCGCCGGCTTGCCCGAAACGGCGTTTTCGAGCGCCGAGATCTGACCGGAAATATCGCTCTCGCTCTGGGCGCCCATGGCCGGCACGTCGATATGCAAATCACGGCCGGCGGCGCGCGCGCCGGCCAACACGATCTGCCAATACTGCGCCGTGGTATCCTTGACGATGACCGGGATCGTCTCGGCCGCTGCCCGGGCGGCGATGCCGGTACCCAGCGCGCCCACCAAAGCGGCGACCGCCACAAAATCCAACGCGCGCTTCATCTCTTCCCCCTGTTCTTCCCGCGGCTCTATCGACCGCTGTTAGCCGGACGTGGTGCGTCAAAGGAGCAAACAGCCCACTTTCCAATTGGTTGCATAGATCCCGCCCCCGAGCACGATACACAGGCAAGGCCGGAAACGACGACGATCGATTCCGGCCTGCTCCGCCCAGGTGGTTGCCTTATCTGCCTCGGGTTTGCCCTAGTGGCTGTAGCTCCTGGTCGGCAACCCGATCAGACTGGGCAAGCTGACCGCCATCTTGAGACCGATGACGAAGGCGTCGGGAATATTGGTCTTGCGCGTCGGCTCGTTGATGTTGTCCGGATTGATGATGTATTGCAGGTTGGGCACGAAGCGCAGCCAGGGCGTCACCTGCGCACCATAATTCACTTCCATCATGATCATGTTCGCATTGGGGCTACCGGTGCCGCCGGCCAAACGGCGGCTATCGATGATGAAATTCTCGGTACGTTGGCTGAATTTAAGGTCGGTCACGACCAACCCGACAGTATCCGCGTCACGCCCCTCGAACGTACCGCGCTGCAGCAAGCCAAGCTGCAGATAGTAATCGGCGACCTGATCGCTCGATGTCCCGGTGGTCAGGCCGCCGAACAGAATCAAGCCACGCTCCTTTGCCGGATCGGGCCGCCAGATCATCTGATCGAACAGGGCAAAAAGGGTCGTGCGGCCACTATGCGTTTGGAAGCTTCCGCCGGTGACGGCTTGAGAACGGCCCGTTGTATCGAAATACGGGTCGTTATACTGCGCCGAATCGTAGAAGCCGCCAAGCCGGTAATGCCGCGGCATGGCATCGGTCCGGAAACTCGTCTGGTAGCCGACCTCGAACGGGATGATCACGCCCGTGGACTTGTCGGTCGAAAAATCGAAGCCGTGCTGGGTACTAAGGCCTTGATAAGCCGAAGCCTCATAGGCTCCGGACTGAATATAGTATTGCGGGGTGGGCTTGACGGTGAAGCGGCCGCCCCAGGTCGGTACCGGAAAATAGGTCAGCGAGTTGTCTTGGCCGAAGAGGCTGGGATTGCCGCAGACCGAGTTGGTCTGGAAATTACAGTAGATCGACGATGCCGCGAAGTCGGAGCCGACATCGATGCGCCCGACCAGGAATTCCAGCTTGTCGTTGAACAGCGCCTGATCCCAGGACAATTCCGACAGGCGGTAGGTCTGGCCGCCGCCATAGACTTCCTGAACCGAGACGCTGCTGCCGATATCCTTGGCCGCCAGGTTCTGGCCATGCCGTTGGCTGAAGGTCAGGTGCACCGCGGCACCCGGAATGCCGGCTATGGTGTTGAGGTCGAAATCGGCACCGGCATCGACCTGGCCCGCATACCGGTCGCTCTGCTTAATGCCGCCGCTCGGATTCGCCGCGAACTCACCGATATAGTCACCGCGCAGATAGATCCCGTGGGCGAGCAGCGAATTGCCGATCGAGGTCATCGCACCGCCCGGCTCCGTGGCGGTCGCCTGGGCGGCCGCCGGCGTGGCGCCGCCGATCAGCGCCAAGGCCGTCACGGCCATGACCCCACCGACCAGGGTCTTTGTTTGAAATTTTATCACCGCTTCCTCCCTTACTAGATGCGTCTTTTTGGTCTTACTTGACTTGGTCCCCTGGAGTTGAGCCGGCATCGCACCCGAAAATGCCTCCCCCAAGCTTCATGCGGACAATACTTCACTCGCTCAACCAAGACGGTCGATTGAAAATTCTCCGGTGTTCGCGCCTTCAGATAAGGTTCTGGGGTAGCCGTAGGGGAAAAAATTCCCTGGAAATACTTTTTATTATTACTTTATCTTTGGCTCCTCCTTAAGTGCCCATCGTCGGCCGTTTGCCCAAGATGATCATACCGAGCACATCGTCTTGGGTGACATCGGTGGTACGGACGGTGCCGACCAATTTGCCGTTCTTCATCACGCTGATCCGATCGGCCAGATCGAACACATCGTGAATGTCGTGGCTGATCAGAAAGATGCCGATGCCTTTGGCTTTGAGCCGCAGAATCAGATCGGCGACCTGGCGCGTCTCATGGGGACCTAGCGCCGCCGTCGGTTCGTCCATGATCAGGATACGCGCATTGAAATACAGTGCCCGGGCGATCGCCACGGATTGCCGCTGGCCGCCCGACAGGTTCTTCACCGGCTCCTTGATGCGGGTGAAGTTCGGGTTGAGCTCGGCGATTGCCTGGCGCGTCGCATGCTCCATCGCTGCGTCGTCGAGGGTGCCCCAGCGGGTCGTGATTTCCCGCCCGAGGAACAGATTGCCGGGCGCGTCGATGTTCTCGGCCAAGGCCAGGGTCTGATAGATCGTCTCGATGCCGAGCATCTTGGCGTCGCGCGGCGATTGGATCACCGACGGCTCGCCATCGATCAGGATCTCGCCACCCGACAGCCGATAGGCGCCGGACAGGATCTTGATCAGGGTCGATTTGCCGGCGCCGTTATGACCGAGCAAGGCCACCACTTCCCCCGGATAGAGGTCGACGCTGACATCGTCGACCGCCTTGATGCCGCCGAACTGGATCGAGATATTGCGCATCTCGACCAGAGGAACACCCCGATCCGCTGGCTGTCCGGTGGGACGATCATCCATGGCGAGGCCGATCACAGGCGCCTCCGCTGGAAGCTGTTGTCGATCCAGACGGCGAGGACCAGCACCAAGCCGATCACCACGTTCTGCATCGGTGTCGGCAAACCCAGCAGGACCATGCCGCTCTGCAGGCTTTGCATGAAGACGGCACCGACGATGGCGCCCGAGATCGTGCCGGTGCCGCCGGCCAGCGAGGTGCCACCGATCACCGCGGCGGCGATGACACTCAATTCCAGCAATTCGCCGGTCGAATTGGCACCGGCATTGAGACGCGCCGTCTGAATCGCCCCGGCGATCCCGGCGAGCAGACCCATCAGGGCGAAGACTGAGAGGACGACCAGACGGGTGTTGATGCCGGCGAGGGCACTCGCCTCCGGATTGCCGCCGATCGCGAAGACATACCGGCCGAACCGAGTGACCTTGGCCAGCGCCGACATCAGCACCGCCGTCGCAATCAGGATCAACACCGGGATCGGGATACCCTGCGCGATCTCGGTACGAGGACGGTTATAGGCGTTCATGACCGAGATGAAGCCGATGATCGCCATGATCGCGACGCCGGCGACCAGCAGTTCCGCCCAGATCGGTCGCTGCATGAAGCCATAGGCGTCACGCCGCCGCCGCCCCAGGATCGCCTTGGCGATCACGGCGGCGATGCCGACCCCGCCGACGACCCAGCTCCAAACGGCGCCGATCGAGCCGAGCAACCCACCGCCCAGCAATTGGAAGGTCTCGTCGAGCGGCGCCACGGTCTGGCCTTCCGTCATCGACCAGGCGAGGCCGCGAAAGATCAGCAACCCGCCCAAGGTGACGATGAAGGACGGCACGCCGCGATAGGCCACCCACCACCCTTGGACCGCGCCGATCAGCCCCGCCAAGGCGAGGCCGGCGGCGACCGACACGATCCAGTTCCAACCGGCGCCGACCGGCAGGATATGCGCCTGCAGCACTGCCATGACCATGCCGACGCAGCCGAGAATCGAGCCGACCGACAAGTCGATATGGCGGGTCACGATGACCAGGACCATGCCGGTCGCCATGATGCCGACGACGCTGGTCTGCACCGCCAAATTCCACAGGTTGCGCGCGGTGAGAAAGATCCCGCCGGTCAACAGGTCGAAGCCCACCCACACCGCGACGACGGCGAGGACCATCGCCAGCAACCGCAGATCGACCTCGAGCGCCGCCTTGAAGCCAGGTGCCTGGGATTGACGAAGCGGGACCGGCATATGCGCCACGGAGGTCATCGAGCCAAACCTTTGATCACGCGGGATCCGGGGTTACTTACAGGCCGCCGGCGCCTTGGCCGGCTCGGCACCCTGGCATGCCGCCTCCTTGGTGATCCAACCCGCTTTGATCACCACGTCCAGATTATCCCGGGTGATCGCCACCGGGGTCAGCAGCCGCGCGCTCATGTTGACCTTCTTTGGGCCACCCGTGAAACTCGTCACATTCGGCAGCTTGTCGGGGGTGGTGCCCTTGGCCATGGCGACGGCCGCTTCGGCGGCGGTGGCACCTAACAGGCGGGCATCCTTCCAGACGCTGACCGTCTGGGTGCCGCGCGCGATCCGGTTGAGGGCGGCCTTGTCGCCATCCTGCCCCGATACCGGGATCCCGGCCATGCCCTGGGCGGCCAGCGCCGCGATGGCGCCGCCGGCGGTGCCGTCATTCGACGCCACGACCGCATCGACCTTGTTGTTGTTGCGGGTCAGGATCTGCTCCATCTCGCGCTGCGCGTTTTCCGGCAACCAGCCCGGCGTGTATTCCTCGCCGACGACCTTGACCGCGCCGCTGCTGATCGCCGCTTTCAGCACATCGAGTTGGCCCGCATGCAGGAAATCCGCGTTCGGATCCGACGACGAGCCCTTGATGAACACGTAATTGCCGGTCGGCTGGCTCTTGAACACCGCCGAAGCCTGCAGGCGGCCGACCTCGCGATTGTCGAAGGTCAGATAGAAGATGCCCGGGGTCTCGATCAGCCGATCATAGCCCACGACGGGAATGCCCTCGGCCTTGGCCTTGGCGATCGCCGGCTGAATCGCGTCATTATCCTGGGCCAAAATGATGAGCGCGGTGGCGCCCCGAGCGATCAGGCTCTCGATGTCCGCCAATTGCTTGGTCGGCGAACTCTGCGCGTCGGCCGCGAGATAATCGGCGCCGAGCGCTGTCAATTTCGTCTTGATCGCCGCTTCGTCGGTCTTCCAGCGCTCCTCCTGGAAGTTCGACCAACTCACACCCACCACGATCTTTTTCTGCGCCTGGGCCGGTGTCACGATCACGGCGAGGCCACCGATCAGGACCACACCGAAAATGGCTGAAATTAAGCTCTTCATCTCGTCACGCCTCCCAATTTTTTTGTTGTTTCGGCGATATTCGTTGTTTCGGGGATACTGGAGAACGGAACCGTGGACGCGTCAGGCGCCGGTAGCGGCAATGCTGTCGATGGGGGTGCAGTCGGTATCGGCACCGCCGAAGCTTTGACGACCCGGGATGATCATCGGATCCATGTTTCCTCTCCCCGTGTTGCAGTCGGCTTTCCAACTTGTTCTTGCCGACGTGTCACATCAGCGATTTTTGTACGTCTCCTAAACATAATTCAGCGGCGGATCGCAGGCTGTCAAGGCATAACCAACGGAATTCGCCCGTAACAACATGTAACAATAGCCCCCAGCGCCGGCCGACTTCCGAGCATCTGCATAAAAATCCGCACATCTGCATAAAAATAGGCTTTCGCGCCATTATATTTGTCAACATCCTGTACAAAAACATACCATGCTATAAAGCCGACGGGGTTGGGGTGGCGCGAGCGCATCCGGCCCTCGGCTAGGCAAGTACATGATGGCGATGCAGCAAACCGGCGATACAGAACTGATTCGAGCGATCAACCGCTTCCATGTGCTGGACGCGGTCCGGCGCTTCGAGCCGATCTCCCGAGCGGAAATCGGCGAACGCGCGCGGCTCAGCCGCACCACGGTCTCGGCCGTCATCGCCGCCCTCCTGGACGAGGGGGTGATCTATTATGACGACAGCGACACGCCGACCGCCCTAGCCCGCGGCCGGCCACGGGGACGGCTCAGGATGAACCCGAACGCCGCCTATGTCGTCGGCGTCAAGCTGTCGATGCACCAGATCGGTATCAGCGTCACCAATCTGCGGGCCGATCCGCTGGCGTCGCTGGTGCTGCCCGTGCGCACCTGGCGGTTGGGTGCGGAAGTCGCCGCGGCGATCATCGAGGACGGCATCCGCGCCGCCCTCGTCAAGGCGCAAGTCGATCTCGGCAGCATCGCCGGCATCGGCGTCGGCATCCCGGGCTTCATCGACGCGGTTACCGGCATTTCCCATTGGAGCCCGATTCTGGGCGCCCAGCCGGTCCCCTTCGCCGAGATGCTGAGTCAGCGGTTGGGCGTTCCGACGGTGATCGAGAACGACGCCAATCTGGTGACGCTGGCGGAGCGTTGGTTCGGCTATGGCCAGGACGTGGACAATTTCATCGTCGTCACGGTCGAGGCCGGCATCGGCATGGGATTGTTCATGAATGGCGACCTATATCGCGGCCACCATGGCATGGGCACCGAACTCGGCCATGTGAAGATCGATCGGGGCGGACCGCAATGCCGGTGCGGTCAATTCGGCTGCATCGAGGCTTTCGCCAGCGACAGCGCGATCCTCCGCGAGGCGATGAAGTTGGTCGACATAGCGCCGGTCGAAGACGACGCGGAGGCGGAACTGGCGATGCGCCGGATCACCGAATTGGCGCGTCGCGGCGATGCCGGATTGCTCAAGGTGTTCAAGACCGCCGGCGAAATCCTCGGCATCGGCATCGCCAACCTAGTCAATGTGCTCGACCCGGCGAAAGTCATCATCGCCGGTTCCGGCATGCGCGCCGCCGACCTGCTCGGCCCGTCGATCACAGCGGCGATCAATGCCAATTGCCTCGCTGTATTGAACGGCCGCTGCGAGGTGTTCCTGCACAATACGGGCGACGAGGTCGGGGCCCGTGGAGCCGCCTCCCTGGTACTGCAGGGCCTCTACCGCGTCCCCTGGCAGCGCAGCGCACGCCTGGCGGTCGCTCTATAACGCCGTCAGCCGCAGCTATAGGTCTCGTGCAGCGCGACCCCCAACCCGTCATGCGGCGTGACGACGCCGGCCTTCGGTGCCGGAGCCGTCATCATCTGCGATAGGGCATAGTACTCTGGGGCATAGTGCTCCGGCGCATGCTCGCCCGGCGCGAACCCAGCGTCGAACACCGCCTGCCCCGACGCACCGACCTTGCGTCGGCAATAGGCGGCGAAAGCCGACTCGTCCGTCGGATCGATACCCGCCGCCACCGCGTTGGCCCGAGCCTGCTCGACCATGGCCGCGGTATGGCGAACCTCGGCCGCCACCACCCGCATGCTGTCGATATCGGTCAAAACGACGCCTCCTTCGTCATAAACACCACCTTATCTCGCCACCTTATCGCGAATGCGCGGCCAAGGCATGGTCGTGCGGCCGGCCGCCGGCATGATGGGGGTGATGCCCGCCGAACCGTTCCTCCCGGGAGCGCATCAGCGGGCCGTGCACCGCCTGGCGAACCCATTCCGGGGTCCGGTCGCCGCCCGATACCGCGTCCGCCAGCGCATCGTCGAAGCCGTTCCGGAACTGCATCTCCAGCGTGTCGCCGACGCCGGTCGGTACATTGACTTCCTTGATCTGCACCGTGCGGAACGGCCGGGCGGTCTTCGACACGCCGGACTTGAAGGCGCCGCGGCCGCGCAGATAGGCCAGCGCCAGCAGCGTCCAGATGCCGTGCCCCTCGAAACGCGACTCGCAATGGGGGGTCGCCTCCGGATCGATGACGTCGCAACCAACGGGATGGGCGACACCGCAGCCGTCTTCGTCATCGATGGCGTCGACCGCCAATTCCCAATCCTCGAAGCTCCACTCCGAGGTGTTCGCCGCGGAAAAATTGAAGCCGCGGCGCAAGATCGTCACGAAACCAGTCGGGTCGGTCGTTGGGCGGAGGGCGGCGTGAAAGGGGGAAAACCCCTTGGTCGGACTATTCATAGCGATGTTTCCTCCAGAGCTTTAATTCTTGTCGTTGCCCGCCACGTGTTTTCTGCCGTGGCTGAGTAGCGTCTTCGTAATAAACAATGTGCCTTGGACGGTTTCTCGGCAAGGACTCTCGCGATTCTTGTCTCTTACCAATAGCCGTCCGCCGGAACCTCCGCCTCGAGCAGGGAGGTCACCGCCCCCGAGAGCTGGCGGGCGGTATAGGGCTTGTTCAGAACCGGCCCGTGCATCAGCCCCGGCCGCGATCGCGCGGCCATGATGTCACTATAGCCGGTCGCATAGGCGACTCGCAGCGCCGGCCACCGGGCCTTCGCCATATCGGCCAGCATGAAGCCGTCGATGCCCGGCATCACCACATCGGTGAACAACAACGCCGTTTCGACATGCGCCTCGAGCAGGGCCAAAGCCTCCTGTGCGCTGGCCGCGCGGGACACGACATAGCCGGCATCTTCCAACACCTCGGCCGATACCTCGCGGATTCCCACATCGTCATCGACGACGACGATGTGGCTGCGCTGGCTCGGGGATCGGCCAACTGGGGATTGATGAACCGGGGATTGATGATGAGGCTGGTATTGGCGATTTCGCATCGCACTCTCCATTGATTGCGATAGGGCGGCCAGGGATCGGGGCGCCATCGGCTCGTCGATCCGCGCGCCCGCTGTAACCTTGACGATCGCCGCCTCGATCATCCGCCAATCGGCCGCGAGCGACGCGGTACTTGGCTGCGACAGCATGCGTATCCGACTCTTGGCTCGGTGATGAGCGATCTCGCCATATTTATCGATGAGGTACCGGGCAGCGCGGACCGCATCCGCTTCGGAAATGCTCATGTTTCCACTCCATAACCGAGACCAACGATAAGCGATATCGAAGCAGTAAGGAATAATTAAGCATTCCGAGTGTAGTTTGTCAGCGATATAGTGTGGCGCATATTGCTAAAATTTTAGCAAAATATGGCCCATTACCCCACCATTACTTCCAGACAACAACGCGAGAATCGACGACAACCGCAAGGCATCAGCCATGCTTGGTGATCGCCCAAGCTACACACGACTGTCATAATAAGCAGGCACATTCCGCTCGGGAAATTTGAGCGGGTGGGTGGGCTGATGGCGGATGTACCGCGAAACGTTCTGCTGATCGTCGTCGACCAATGGCGCGGCGATATCTTGACCAAGCTGGGCACGCCGCATCTGAAGACGCCCAACATCGACCTGCTGTGTCGGGAGGGCGTCACCTTCCGCAACCATTTCACCCAAACCGTCCCCTGCGGCCCGGCGCGCGCCAGCCTGCTGACGGGGATGTATCAGATGAACCACCGGGCGGTGCAAAACACCGTTCCGCTGGATGCCCGACACCGCAACCTCGCCCATGCGCTGCGCGCAGCGGGATATGACGCCGCCCTGATCGGCTATACGACGACGACCCCGGACCCACGCACCACCTCGGCCAAGGACCCGCGCTTCCTATCGCTGGGCGACATCATGGACGGCTTCCGCCCGGTCGGCGCGTTCGAGCCCGAGATGGACGGGTATTTCGGCTGGCTGGCCCAGAAGGGGTTCGAGTTGCCGGCCAAACGGTCAGATATCTGGCTACCCGAAGGCGAGGACGAAGCACCAGGCGCCACTACCCGCCCGGCGCGAGTCCCGAGCGAGTTGTCCGACAGCGCGTTCTTCACCGAACGGGCGCTAACCTACCTCAAAGGCAAAGGGCAGAAGCCCTGGTTCCTGCATCTGGGCTATTACCGGCCGCACCCGCCATTCATCGCGTCGGCCCCCTATCATGCGATGTATGACGCCGCCGATATGGCGCCGCCGGTACGCGCCCGGTCGATCGAAGCGGAGGCGGCACAGCATCCACTCTTGGCCTTTTATCTAAACTCGATCGGCCAGAACAGCTTCTTTCAAGACGGCGATGGCCGCGCCGCCGAGATGGCGGAGGCGGAAGTTCGCCAGATGCGGGCGACCTATTTCGGCATGATGACCGAGGTGGACGATTATCTGGGCCGGGTCTTCGATCATCTCAAAGCGACCGGCCAATGGGACAACACGCTGATCATCTTCACGTCGGATCACGGGGAGCAGCTGGGCGACCACCATATGCTCGGCAAGATCGGCTATTTTGACGAAAGCTTCCGCATCCCCTTGGTCATCCGCGACCCATCGGCCGCAGCGAAGGCGTCGCGCGGCAGTATCGTGTCCCAGTTCACCGGCTCGATCGATGTGATGCCGACGATCCTGGACTGGCTGGACGCGGAAATCCCGCGGACCGCCGATGGCCGCTCTGTCCTGCCGTTCTGCCATAGCCAGCCGCCGACGGATTGGCGGACCGAGATCCAGTACGAATTCGATTTCCGCGATGTCTTCTATTCCACGCCGGAGCGGGAGCTGGGCATCGGTATGGACGAATGCTCGCTCGCGGTGATCGAAGACGAGCAGCACAAATATGTCCATTTCGCCGCCTTGCCGCCGCTGTTCTTCGATCTGGTCGACGATCCCCATCAATTCGTCAACCGCGCCGAGGACCCGGCCTATGCGGGGCGGGTCAAGGACTATGCCCAGCGGATGCTGTCCTGGCGCCTGACCTATGCCGACCGGACCCTGACCCATTACCGCGCCACGCCGCGCGGCCTCGAAAAGCGCGGCTGAGCCGCCTCACACAGCCCTCCCCTCTCTCCGGAGACCGCCATGCTCGACCTGTCCCGCCGCCGTTTGCTTAGGGGTGGCGCCGCCATCGCCGGCAGCAGCTTCATCCTACCCCGCATGGCGCTTGCCCAGGCCCCCGCGATCATCCGGGCAGAAGACCGCCCGACCATTACGATCGCCGTGCAGCAAGTATCGACCAGCGCCTCGATCGAACCGACCCGCGAACAATCCAATGTCGGCGAGCGCACCTTCTCATTCATTTTCGAGGCACTGATCGGCCGCAATCTGGGCGGCAAGCTGGAGCCGATGCCAGCGCTCGCCGAAAGCTGGCGCCGGATCGACGACCGAACCGTCGAGCTGTCGCTGCGCAAGGGCGTCAAGTTCCATAACGGCGACGAGATGACCGCCGATGACGTCGTCTTCACGTTCAGCCGCGACCGCATGTTCGGACCCGACTACGACATCAACAGCGGTCAGACGGTCGCCATCAACAGCGTCCGGGCCCGCGATTCCGTGAACGGCAAGAAATTGCCGGTCGAGGTGATCGCCATCGCCAAGCGCGCCTGGCCGGCGCTGGAACAGGTGGTGGCGATCGACAAGTATACCGTCCGTTTCGTCAATCACGTGCCGGATGTCACGCTCGAAGGCCGGTTGTTGCGCTCGGGCAGCGAGATCATCAGCCAGCGCGGCTACATGGAAGCCGCCAGCTATGTCGACTGGGCACGCAAGCCGGTCGCGACCGGCCCCTACAAGGTGCGGGAGTACCAGCCCGACCAGATGCTGATCCTGGACGCGCATGACGAGTATTGGGGCGGCCGCCCGCCGATCAAGACCATCCGCATCGCGGTTGTGCCCGAGGTGGCGTCGCGGATCAACGGGTTGCTGAGCGGCCAGTACGATTTCGCCTGCGACATGCCGCCGGACCAGATCGCCGGGATCGAAAGCAACCCACGCTTCGAGGTCAAGGGCGGCCTGATCTCCAATCACCGCCTGACGGTATTCGACAAGACCCACCCCGAACTGGTGGATCCGCGGATCCGCCAGGCGATCACCCATGCGATCGACCGGCAGGCGATTGTCGACAGCCTTTGGGCCGGCCGCACGCGCGTCCCGCCGGGTCTACAATGGGAGTTCTACGGCCCGATGTTCGTCGAGGGCTGGACCGTCCCCGCTTACGATCCGGAAAAAGCGCAGGCGCTACTGAAGGCGGCGAACTACAAGGGCGGCGCCATCCCCTATCGGCTGCTCAACAACTACTACACCAACCAGACCGCGACCGCGCAGGTGCTGACCGAGATGTGGCGCTCGGTCGGCCTCAACATCGAACTCGGCATGAAGGAGAGCTGGGAACAGGTGTTCGAGCGCAATGGCCAGCGCGCGATCCGCGATTGGTCGAACAGCGCGCCGTTCAACGATCCGGTGAGCTCCATCGTCGCCTCGCACGGTCCGAACGGCCAGCAGCAGCAGGTCGGCGAATGGACCAATGAGGAGATGAATCGCCTGTCGCCGATGCTGGAGACCGAAACCGACATGACCAAGCGCAAGGCCATCTTCAAGCGGATGCTGGAGATCTGCGAGCGGGAGGATCCAGCCTATACGGTGCTGCACCAGAATGCGACCTTCACCGCCAAGCGCAAGGATATCCAGTGGAACGCGGCACCGGCCTTCGCGATGGATTTCCGGGCCGGCAATTTCGCGATCAACCGCGCGTGAAGCCCCCGCTGATCGAGATCCGTGGTCTGACGGTCGATTTCGAGACCGATAACGGCCGCACGATCCGCGCGCTGCACGGCATCGATCTCACCATCGAGCGCGACACGGCCTTAGGGCTGGTCGGCGAATCCGGCTCGGGCAAAAGCATCACCTGGCTCGCGGCATTGGGCCTGCTCGGCGGGCGGGCGCGGATCGGCGGCATGGTGACCTTCGACGGGGAGCCGCTGATCGGCGCGCCGGTCCAGGCGCTCGAGGCGGTGCGCGGCCGGCGGATCGCGATGATCTTCCAGGACCCGTCAAGCAGCCTGAACCCAGTCCACACCGTCGGTCACCAACTGGGCGAGGCCTTGCGGCTGCATCGCGGGTTGGACGCCGGGGCCGCCGCCATCGAGGCGCGGCACCTGCTGGATCGGGTCGGCATCGCCGGGGCCGCGCGGCGGCTCCAGGATTATCCGCATCAGCTCTCCGGCGGCACCAACCAGCGCGTGATGATCGCCATGGCGCTGGCCGGTCAACCGGATGTCTTGATCGCCGATGAGCCGACCACCGCGCTCGACGCCACCATCCAGGCGCAGATCCTGGACCTGCTGCGCGAGATCCGGCGGGACACCGGCATGGCGCTGGTGCTGATCTCCCACGATCTGGGCGTGGTCGCGGAGAATACCGATCAGGTCGCTGTGATGTATGCCGGGCGGATCGTCGAGACGGCACTGATCGACGAGTTGTTCGACCGGCCTCGCCACCCTTATACGCGCGGCCTGCTGGCGGCCTTGCCCGATCTCGACGGTCCGCGCCGGCCGCTGCGGGCGATCCCCGGCACGGTGCCGGAGCCCGGGCGACTGCCCGCCGGCTGCAGCTTCGCCCCACGCTGCGACGAGGCCGACGCCGCCTGCGCCGCCACCCGGCCCAGCCTGCGCATGATCGATCCGGATCATGTCGCAGCCTGTCATCACGCCACCTCGATCGCCGCGGTCGAACGGCTGGAACGGCGCGCATGACGGCGGCGCTGCTCGAGGTCACCGACCTCAAAATGCAGTACGCGGTTCGCCGTGGCGGCCCGTTCTTCGGCAGAACAACCACGCTGCGCGCGGTCGATGGGGTGTCGTTCCGGCTGGAGCCGGGCCGCACGCTGGGCATCGTCGGCGAATCCGGCTGCGGCAAATCGACGACGGCGGGGCTGGTGCTGGGGCTGATCCCGGCCACCAGCGGCACCGTCCGGTTCGATGGGCAGGACATGCCGGCGCCGGACACGCCGGCCTGGCGCGCCTTGCGTCGACGGCTGCAGATGGTGTTCCAGGATCCGCTGGGCGCCCTCGACCGGCGGCTGACCGTCGGCCGCCAGATCGCCGAGCCCTTGACCATCCACCAAGACGGCAATCGTCGCGATCACGCCGAACGGGTCCGCGAAATCGCAGCCTCGGTCGGGCTGCAGGCCTCTCAGCTCGATCGCTATCCACATGAGCTGTCGGGCGGCCAGCGGCAGCGGGTGGTGCTAGCCCGCGCGCTCATCCTGGAACCGAGCCTGCTGGTCTGCGACGAGCCGGTCTCGGCGCTGGACGTGTCGATCCAGGCGCAGGTCGTCAACCTGCTGCTCGACCTCCAGGCACGGCTTGGCATCGCCTACGTGTTCATCAGCCACGATCTCAAGGTCGTGCGGCAGGTCAGCCACGACGTCGCGGTGATGTATCTGGGCCGCATCGTCGAGCATGGCGATCCGGACCTGCTGTTCATGACCCCGGCGCATCCTTATACGGCGGCCCTGGTCTCGGCGATCCCGACCGCGCGGGCGCGGCGCAGCCGGCCGCGCGTCATCCTCAGCGGCGATCCGCCGGACCCGATGACCGCGGTCGCCGGCTGCGCGTTTCATCCGCGCTGCCCCGCGGCCATCGCCCGGTGCCGGACCGAGAGCCCCGCGCTGCGCGCTTTGCCGGATGGTCGCCGGGTCGCCTGCCACCTCGCCGAGCCCGGCATCCTCAAGACGGGTATCGCCCATGCGGTGGAATAAGCTGGGGAGAAACCCGGGGAGAAATTGGGCATGACACGGTTTCTCGCCGCCAAGCTGATGCGGGCGATCCTGACGATCTTTCTGGTCGTCACCTTCGCCTTCATCGTCCTGCGCCTGTCCGGTGACCCAGCCTTGACCATCATGTCGGTGGATGCCCCACCCGAGGCGATGGCCGCGTTCCGAACGGAATGGGGCCTGGATCAACCGATCTGGCGGCAATTCCTGACCTATGTGCTGAATGTGGCGCAGGGCGATTTCGGGGCGTCGATGCGCGAGGGACGACCGGCCTTCGATATCGTCTGGGAGCGGGTTCCGCTGACCCTGGCCATCACCCTGCCCGCCCTGCTGCTGAAGCTGACGATCGGCGTCCCGGCCGGGGTCTACGCCGCCCTGCACCGCAATTCGCTGGCCGACCGGCTAACCATGGTCGCCTCGGTCGCGGGCTTCGCGGTGCCGAGCTTCGTGCTCGCCCTGGTGCTGGTGCTGGTCTTCTCGGTCTGGCTGGGCTGGCTGCCGACGGGCGGCAATGATCATTGGATATCGGCGGTGCTGCCGATCATCACGCTGGGCACCGGCGGGGCCGCGATCCTGGCGCGCTTCACCCGTTCGGCGATGCTCGAAGTCCTGGGTCAGCCCTATATTCGCAGCGCCTCCGCCAAGGGCCTCGCCTGGCGGCGGGTGGTCATCGGCCATGCTCTGCCGAACGCCGCCATCCCGACCGTCACCATCATCGGCTTCATGGTCGGCAGCCTGATCGCCGGCGCGGTGGTGGTCGAAAGCGTCTTCTCCTGGCCCGGCGTCGGCCGCTTGCTGGTGGCCTCGGTCGCGAATCGCGACCTCGCGGTGGTGCAGACCATCCTGCTGTTCATCGCGGCCTCGATGGTCGTCGCCAATCTGCTGGTCGACCTCGCCTATGGCTGGCTCGATCCCCGGATGCGCACCGGTGTCGCACCGTCGGCCGGGGGCGGCGGATGATCCAGGAGGCCGACACCTTGGACGCGGCTGGTGGCGAGACAGTCGCCCAGCGCCATTCGATCGGGGGCCGCTCGCTGGCGCGCTGGTTGCGCCGTTGGCCGGTCTCGGTGATCCTGGCCCTCGCCTGGGTGGCGCTGATGCTGGTGATCGCCCTCGGCGCCGATCATCTGGCCCCTTATGCCTTCACCGCCTTCGATCTGCGCCATCGCCTGGTGCCGCCGGCGCTGTTCGGCGGCGGCTGGGGCCATCCGCTCGGCACCGACGAGCTGGGCCGCGACGTGCTGTCCCGGCTGATCATGTCGATCCGTCTCAGCATATTGATCGCCCTGTTCGGCACGTTGATCGCAGCGTGCCTCGGCACGTCGCTGGGCTTCCTCGCAGCGCATTGTCGCGGCAAGGTCGAGGCGTTGGTGCTGATGCTGATCGATTTTCAGGCCAGCATGCCGTTCCTGATCATCGCGCTGGCGGTCCTCGCCTTCTTCGGCAACAGCCTGCCGCTGTTCATCTGCCTGATGGGCTTGAACAGCTGGGAACGCTATGCGCGGATCGCCCGCGGGCTGACCATCGCCGCCAAGGAGCAGGGCTACGCGGCGGCGGTCCGTCAACTGGGCGCGCGGCCGCCGCGCATCTACGGCGCCCATATCCTGCCCAATATCGCCTCGACGCTGATCGTGTCGATGACATTGAGCTTTCCGGAAACCATCCTGCTGGAAAGCGGGCTGTCCTTCCTGGGGCTGGGCGTGCAGCCGCCGCTGACCTCGCTTGGCAACATGGTGGGGTATGGCCGAGAATACATCACACGGGCCTGCTGGATCATGCTGTCGCCGAGCTGCGTCATCGTTTTGACGACATTGTCGATCAGCCTGCTGGGTGATTGGCTGCGCGACCGGCTGGACCCGACGCTCCGCTGAAACCATGGCGAGGAGGCTACCATGCGGCCGATCCCGTTCGAGCCACACCGCTTTCAGTCGACCGTCGACCATTACGTGCGCGGCCGGCTGAGTTATCCGACGGCACTGATCGACCGGGTCGTCGCCTTGACCGGCCTTGAGCCGGACGACCGGGTGCTCGACATCGGCTGCGGTCCGGGTTTCCTCGCCACGGCCTTCGCCCGGCATGCGCGGGAGGTTGTCGGGGTCGACCCGGAGCCCGCGATGCTGGCCGCGGCGCGCGCTTACGCCGAGGCGCAGGGTGTCACGGCCACCCTGCGCCAAGGCAGCAGCTATGACCTCGATGCCAGTTGGGGCATGTTCCATCTGGCGGTAATGGGGCGGTCATTCCATTGGATGGATCGGCCGGACACGCTGCGGCGGCTCGACCAGATGATCGAGCAGGGCGGCGCCGTGGCGCTGTTCGGCGATCGATCGCTGAAATTGCCCGAGAACGCCTGGAAACAGCATTTCGACGCGATCCTGGAGCCCTTCGCGGACCAAGATCCGGACCGTGCCGAAAGAAAGGGTGCCGCGTGGATCAGGCACGAGGCCATCCTGCTAGCCTCCCCCTTCAACGACCTGCAGCGCGTCTCGGTGATCCGGCGCCTGGAGACGCCGACCGATCGGCTGATCGACCGTGCCCTGTCGCTGTCTAGCACCTCGCCGGAGCGGTTGGGCACGCGCCAGCCGGAGTTGGTCGCCGCCCTGCGCGACGTGCTGAATGCCGTGGCACGAGACGGTCATGTCGCCGAAGTAGTCGAGTTGGAAGCGCTGTTGGCATTCCGCACGTAATTAGCCAGCCGCGCCTAAATCACAGATCGATCGGAACCGACGGACTGCAATCGTGTTCGCTTATATGCATGGCCGATAGTCGGCCGTTTTTTTTCGCTTCGATCAGGATGCATGATGTTTCATCCCCTTGACCAAAGATTTCGTACCGTCGCGACCCGCGTTGCTTGCGGCGCCGTGGTGTTCGGCGGGTTGGTATCCAGCCTCGGTTTGATCGCCGGTGCCGGACCCGCCTTGGCGCAGCAGCCCGCGGCACCCGTCACCGCCCCTGCCCCCGCGACGTCGCCGGAACAATCCCCGGTCGATCACGTCGAAAAGCGGCTGACCGAGCTTCACAAGAAGCTACACATCACCGCCGCGCAGGAACCGCAATGGGCCGCCTTCGCCGATGCGTCGCGGGCCAATGCCAAAACCATGACAGACCTGCTGCGACAGCGCGCGCAGCAGGTATCCGCCGGCTCGGCGGTCGACGATATGAAATCCTACAGCCAATTGACCGATGCCCACGCGGATGGCGTGCGCAAGCTCGTCCCGGTGTTCCAAGCGCTCTACGACACGATGTCGCCGGCGCAGAAACTGAACGCCGATGCCGTGTTTCGGAACATGCAATCGCATGGCGAGCACCACCGGCCCGCCAAGCCCGCGACGCCGTGATGCACCCCGCGACGCCGGACATATTTGACAGAGATCGAGAACAGTCATGCAAGATCATGCAACAATACAGCATCAGCCAAAGACGGGGCGCAGAGCCGGCGGGATATCCCGCCTGCTGCTCGCCGCCGCGCTCGGCGTGGTGACGCTCGCCGCCACCCTGCCGGCGCGCGCCGATGATGGGGATCGGTACGATCACGAACGTTACCGCCAGGAACGGGAATGGAACCATCACGGCTGGCAACGGCGCGACGATCATCCTCCGCCGACCTACTACAGCCCCGCTCCCCGCTATGTCTATGCCCCGCCGCCGGTGATCTATGGGCCGCCGCCACCGCCGCCAGGCATCAACTTCATCTTCCCGCTGCACATTCATTAAGACGCCCCCGATCGGATGCCCCCGGTGGGAAGCCATCCGATCGGGGGCCACCCCACATCCTCCATGGCATAAAGATTGCTGCCTTTCCCCCGTCTGACGGGCGAGCCCGGATGAGGTCTCGCCTGCCGCAGCTTCCGGGGGGATGTCATGCCACAGCGCCATACGGGCCCATCACGTCGTCGCGTCCTCCAGGGTCTCGGGGTCGGCGCCACCGGCCTGATCCTCGGCAGCGGCCTCGGTGCGCAGCCAGCGCTGGCCAAGGACCTGACGGTCGGCTTTATCTATGTCGGACCAAAGGATGACTACGGCTATAATCAGGCCCATGCCGAAGCGGCGGCGGCGCTGAAAAAGCTTCCCGGCGTCAAGATCGTCGAAGAAGAGAAGGTGCCGGAGACCGACGACGTTCAGAAGACCATGGAAAGCATGATCGAGTTGGACGGCGCCTCGCTGCTGTTCCCGACGAGCTTTGGCTATTTCGACCCGTACATGCTGCGGGAGGCGGCCAAGTACAAGAACGTCCAATTCCGGCACTGCGGCGGCTTGTGGTCGAAAGACAAGAATCCGATGAATGCCGGGTCGTATTTCGGCTATATCGGCATGGCGCAATACCTCAACGGCATCGTTGCCGGCCATACCTCGAAGACCAAGAAAATCGGTTTTATCGCAGCCAAGCCGATCCCGCAGGTGCTGATCAATGTGAACAGCTTCCTGTTGGGGGCGCGTTCGGTCGATCCGACGATCACGGCGACGGTTATCTTCACCGGCGATTGGTCGATGCCGGTCAAGGAGGCGGAGGCGACTAACGGCCTCGCCGACCAAGGCATCGATGTGGTGACCTGCCATGTCGACGGCCCCAAGGTCGTGGTGGAAACCGCCGAGCGCCGGGGCATCTATACCTGCGGCTATCACGCCAATCAGGCACCGCTGGCACCAAAGGGCTATCTCACCGGTGCCGAATGGAATTGGGCGACGGTCTATCGCAAATTTATCGATGAGGCGCAGAAGGGCGAGCCCTTGCCCAATTTCGTGCGCGGTGGCCTGGCCGAAGGCTTCGTCAAGATGTCGGCCTATGGCCCGGCGGTCTCCGACGCCGCCCGTGGCCATGCGGATGCGGTGAAAGCCGAAATCATGAAGGGCGGATTCGCGGTCTTCAAAGGCCCCCTGAAGGACAACAAGGGCAATCAGGTGATCGCCGTCGGGCAGGCCTATCCCGAGACGGCGATCGAGATCGAATCGATGAACTATCTGGTCGAGGGCGTGAACGGCTCGATCGGCTGAGCCAATGACCGCGCCGCAAGACGCAGCCTTGGCCAGCCGGCCGGCCGCCTTGCGGGCGGCACCGGTGCCGACGAATACCGATCGGTTCTACCCATTGCGCCGGACGATGGAAGCGCTCTGCGCGCCGGTCGCGGCGATGCTGCTGGCCGCCGCCGCCTTCTCGCTGTTCCTGCTGGTGCTGGGCAAGGCCCCGGCGGATTTCTTCGATCTGGTCTGGCGCGGCGCGTTCGGCAGTTGGTTCTCGCTGCAGAACACCTTGCAGCGCGCTTCGCCCCTGCTGCTGACGGCGCTCTGCGCGGCGCTGCCGGCTCAGCTCGGTTTGGTGGTGATTGGCGGCGAGGGCGCCGTCGTGCTGGGTGGCCTCGCCGCCACCGTGGCCGCCCTGCTGTCGGCCGGCGCGCCGCCACTGGTCGTTCAAGTGGCCATGGCGCTGGCCGGTGCCGGGGTGGGTGCCGTCTGGATGGGCCTGACTGGTCTGCTGCGCGCCAAACGCGGCATCAACGAGACCATCGTCAGCCTGCTGCTCGCCTATATCGGCCTGGCGCTGTTCAATCATCTGGTCGAAGGGCCGCTGCGCGATCCCGCCAGCCTGAACAAACCCTCCACCTACGGCATCGGCGAGGCCAATATGCTGGGGCCGCTGCCCGGCACCGACCTGCATCCGGGATTGGCGATCGGCGCCGTCGCTTGCGTGCTGTGCTGGGTGCTGATCTCCAAGACCAGCATCGGCTTCGCGGCACGGATCACCGGCGGCAATCTGCGCGCGGCACAGCTACAAGGCCTGCCGGTGGCACGGCTGATCGTGCTGGCTTGCGCGCTGGGCGGCGCCTTCGCGGGCTTGGCCGGGATGATCGAGGTGGCGGCGGTGCATGGCCGGGCGAACGCCTCGCTTGCCGCCGGGTACGGCTATACCGGTATCCTGATCGCCTTCCTCGCCCGGCATAACCCCCTGGCGATCATGCCGATGGCCGTGCTGCTGGGCGGGATCGGGGCGGCGGGCGGCTTGCTGCAGCGGCGCATGGGCCTGCCCGACGCGACTGTGATGGTGCTGCAGGGCATGATCTTCGTCTCGATCCTGACGAGCGAGACGCTTTACGGCCGGATCAAATGGTTCCAGCCCCGGGACACGCGCCGATGATCGACGCGGCTTCCGTCTCGACCGTCGCCGTCGCCATGCTGGCCGGCTCGCTGCGGGTCAGCACACCGTTCCTGTTCGTCAGCCTGGGCGAATGCCTGACCGAGAAATCCGGCCGAATCAATCTCGGCAACGAGGGCGTGCTGGTGCTGGGCGCCATGGTCGCCTATGCGATCTCCTATCACACCGGCAGCCCGTGGCTGGGCGTGCTCGCGGCGGCCCTCGCCGGCATGCTGCTGGGCGGCGCCCATGGCGCCATCTGCGCGCTAACCCGGGTCAGCGACGTCGCCATGGGCATCGCGATCATGCTGGCCGGAACCGGCATCGCGTTCTTTTTCGGCAAGCCCTATGTCCAGCCGACCGCCCCACTGCTGCCGACCATCCCGCTGGGCTTCTGGTCGGATCTGCCGCAGGTGAAAAGCGCGCTGGCGGTGAGCCCGCTGTTCTTCATCGGCATCCTGGCGGCTGTCCTGCTGCATTGGGTGCTGCGCACCACCCGGATGGGCCTGCGCGTGCGCATCGTCGGCGATAGCGAGGACGCGGCCCGCGCGCTGGGCCTGCCGATCGCCCGCATCCGCCTGCTGGCGACCGCCGCCGGCAGCGGTCTTGCCGGGATCGGCGGGGCCTTTCTGTCGCTGTGCTATCCGGGCAGCTGGAACGAGGGCCTGTCCTCGGGGCAAGGGCTGATGGCCGTGGCGCTGGTCGTCTTCTCGCGCTGGAATCCGCTGACCTGCATCGCCGCCGCCTTGCTGTTCGGCGCCGCCGGCGCGCTGGGCCCGTCGCTGCAGACCGTCGGCGTCACCCAGGGCTACTACCTGTTCTACGCGGCACCTTACGTCGTCACCTTGGTCATCCTGGTGTTGACCGTACTGCCCGGCCGGTCGTTGCGTGGCATGCCCGGCGAGTTGTCGATCGGACGCTGATGCAAGAGGGAGAACACCTATGAGCGGATTGGGCGGCCTCAACAAATCGCCGAACGGCGTGGTCATCGGCTTGGTGCAGTTGCACTTGCCGGTGGTCGAGACCCCGGCTGATCTGGCCCGGCAGACCGAGCGGATCGTCACCATGGTCGGCAAGGCCAAGCGCGGCATGCCGACGCTGGATCTGGTGGTATTTCCCGAATACGCGCTGCACGGCCTGTCGATGGACACCAACCCGGCGATCATGTGCAGCCTGGACGGGCCGGAGGTCGCAGCCTTCGCCGCGGCCTGCGAGGCGAACGGGGTCTGGGGCTGCTTCTCGATCATGGAGCACAACCCCGGCGGCAACCCCTATAATTCCGGTCTGGTGTTCTCCGATACCGGGGAGCTGAAGCTCTATTACCGAAAGCTGCACCCTTGGGTGCCGGTCGAACCGTGGGAACCGGGCGATCTCGGCATCCCGGTCATCGACGGGCCGAAAGGCGCCAAGCTGGCGCTGATCATCTGCCATGACGGCATGTTCCCGGAGATGGCCCGGGAATGCGCCTATAAGGGCGCGGAGATCATGCTGCGGACCGCCGGTTACACCGCACCGATCCGGGATTCCTGGCGGTTCACCAATCAGTCGAATGCGTTCTGCAACCTGATGGTGACGGCGAATGTCTGCATGTGCGGCTCGGACGGCACCTTCGATTCGATGGGCGAAGGCATGATCGTCAATTTCGACGGCAGCATCATCGCCCACGGCACATCCGGGCGCCCGGACGAGATCATCTATGCCGAGACACGACCCGATCTGGTGCGCGAAGCCCGCCTGAACTGGGGCGTCGAGAACAACATCTACCAGCTCGGCCATCGCGGCTACGCGGCGGTGGCGGGCGGCGCCGGGGATTGCCCATATACCTACATGCACGATCTGGCCGCCGGCCGCTATCGTCTGCCCTGGGAAGACCAGGTGAAGGTCACGGACGGCACCGGCTGCGGCCTGCCGGCGCCCACCCGCCTATATGAAGGTCCGGCTAAATATGAAGGCCCGGCTAAATATGAGAGCACTGGCAGCCAAGCCGCGGAGTAGCCGATGGTCACGATCGAGGCGGATCCCTATCCCTGGCCGTTCGACGGCGATCTTGGCCCCGCAAACACGGCGCTGGTCATCATCGACATGCAGACCGATTTCTGCGGGATCGGCGGCTATGTCGATGCGATGGGCTATGACCTGTCGCTGACCCGGGCACCGATCGAACCGATCGGCCGCACCCTCGCGGCGATGCGCCGGGGCGGCTATCCGATCATCCATACCCGCGAGGGACATCGGCCGGATCTGTCGGACCTGCCGGCCAACAAGCGCTGGCGGTCTCAGCGGATCGGCGCCGGCATTGGTGACGCGGGCCCCTGCGGCCGCATCCTGATCCGGGGCGAACCGGGCTGGGAGATCATTCCCGACCTGGCGCCGCTGCCCGGCGAACTCATCATCGACAAGCCCGGCAAAGGCAGCTTCTGCGCCACGGACCTGGAGCTGATCCTGCGCAATCGCGGCATCCGCAATCTGGTCCTGACCGGCATCACCACGGATGTTTGCGTGCATACCACCATGCGCGAAGCGAATGATCGCGGTTTCGAATGCGTAGTGCTGGCGGATTGCTGCGGCGCCACCGATCACGGCAATCACCTGGCCGCCCTCCATATGATCAAGATGCAGGGCGGCGTGTTCGGCACGGTCAGCGACAGCGTCAGCTTGATCGCGGCCTTGCCGTGAGCATCCCGGCACCTGTCGTTCCGGTGACCGCTGGCGCCATCGGCATCGAGGCGATCGGCATCACCAAGCGCTTCGGCGGGTTTATGGCGCTCGACGACATCTCGCTGACGGTGACACCAGGCAGCGTGCACGGGTTGTTGGGCGAGAACGGCGCCGGCAAATCCACCTTGGTGAAATGCCTACTGGGCTACTACCGCGCGGATGCCGGATCGTTCCTGGTCGATGGCCGGGAGGTCGCGATCGAACGGCCTGCCGATGCCGACGCCTTGGGGCTGGGCATGGTCTATCAGCACTTCACGCTGGTGCCGTCGATGACCGTGGCCGAGAATCTGGTCATGTCGCGCCTCAAGGTGCCGGCGTTGATCGATTGGCGGCGGGAACGGGCGACGCTCGACGACTTCATGCGCCGGATGCCGTTCAGCGTGTCGCTCGACGCGCCGGTCGGCACTTTGGCGGCCGGCGAGCGGCAGAAGACCGAGATCCTGAAGCAGCTTTATCTGGAGCGCCGGTTTCTGGTGCTCGACGAACCGACCTCCGTGCTGACCCCGCAAGAGGCCGGCGAGATGCTGGGCCTGATGCGCGATCTCGCCCATGGCGGCGCGCTGACCATCGTCATCATCACCCATAAGCTGCGTGAGGTGGCGCTGTTCGTCGACGAGGTGACGGTGCTGCGGCGCGGCAAGATGGTCGGCGGCGGCGCGCAAAGCGTGCTCGATGCGGCCCAACTGACGGCAATGATGATCGGCGAACCCCAGGCACCGGCCCGTGCCGAACGCCAGGGCGCGGTGACCGCCGAGACCCGGCTGGCGGTGCGCGGGTTGCGCACTACTGGTGATGCCGGACGCGCCGGCCTGGCGATCGAGACGCTCACCGTCAATGCCCACGAGATCGTCGGCATCGCCGGCGTCTCCGGCAATGGCCAGATGGAACTGGTTGAGGTGCTGGGCGGGCAGCGCCAGCCGGAGGCGGGCGACCTCACCGTCGCAGGCAAACCCTATGACGCGACCCGGGATGCCGCCCAGGTGCGGGGCGTGCGCGTCCTGCCGGAGGAGCCGCTGCGCAATGGCTGTGTCGCGCGCATGTCGGTCGCCGACAACCTCAACCTGCGCGCCTTCGACCGGGATGCGGCGGGGCGTCCCCGTCATTGGCTGAACCTCAGCGGCATGGCCGACCGGGCGCGCCGCATGATCGAGGCTTACGGCATTCGCACGCCGTCCAGCAACGCGCCGATCGGCGTGCTGTCCGGCGGCAACGTGCAGCGCTGTGTGCTGGCGCGCGAGCTGGATGGCGATGTCAAGCTGCTGATCGTGGCGAACCCGTGCTTCGGCCTCGACGTCAAGGCGGTGGCCGAGGTGCGCGCGCGGATCATGGCGGCGCGTAACGCCGGCACCGCCGTGCTGCTGGTCTCCGAAGACCTCGACGAGATCCTCGAACTCGCCGACCGCATCGTCGTGATGCGGCAAGGCCGGATCGTGCACGAGACCGCCGCCCGCGGCGCCGACGCTCAGGAGATAGGCGGGCATATGCTGGGGCGCGGCTAAGCCGCTCTCGGTGCTTGGAGAGTGCTGGGCCGCTATTGGGCGGCGGCGCGCGGTCCGGTGGCGAGCAATGTCTGGATCGCCGCCTCCATCTCTGCATAGGCGCCCTCGCCGAAATGCTTCAGCACGATCCGGCCGTTCTGGTCGATCAGATAGGCGGCCGGCCAATACTGATTGCCATAGGCTTGCCAGGTCGCATACCGATTGTCCTGGGCGACCGGATAGGCGATGCCCAGGCGCTGGATGGCGGTCCGCACGTTGGATGTCTGGCGTTCGAAGGGGAATTCCGGGGTATGGACGCCGACCACGACCAGCCCCGCATCCTTGTAGCGCTCATACCACTTTGTGACATAGGGCAAGGTGTTCAGGCAGTTGACGCAGGTGTAGGTCCAGAAATCCACCAACACGACCTTGCCGCGCAGCGACGCCATCGTGAGCGGCTCGGAGTTCAGCCACTGCTCGATGCCGGTGAAATCAGCCGCCGGACCGAAATCGTCGAGCGGTCGCTGGCCCGCCCGCGCCGGGACCACACCGCCGACCCCCAAAGCGGTCACCAGAGCCGCGACGAGGATGCCTCTTCGGGATACCAGGCGCATCATCATAATCCTTGCGGCAAGGAGGGAAAGAAGGCCGACAGCCGGGCCGTGACCAGCGCGTCGACTTGGTAATGGATGGCGATCGCGATCAGCATGACGACGACGCCGAAACCCCGCTGCAGGGGCAGTGCGTAGCGGGCGACGCACCGCACCCTGCCGCCGACATATTGGCCGCCATAGGCGATCACCAGCATGGGGATGCCGGCACCCAGCGCGTAGCAAACCAGCAGGAGGGCCGCCCAGCCGAGCTGCCGGGAAGTGCCGATCAAGGTCAGGATCGAGCCCAGCACCGGTCCCGCGCAGGGCGTCCACACCACGCCCAGGGTCATGCCCAACACCAGACCGCCGAGATTGCCCGACCCGGCCCGGCCGCCGATGGTGTCGACGCGGTTCAACACCGTGCTCATGCGCGCGGCGATCCGCTCGAAGGGCCGACGCCACACCATGAGACCGCCGAACACCAGCAGCAACCCGACCGCCGCCTCGCGCAGCGCCTCGGCGGACAGGCCCAGCACCTCGGTAAAGCTGCCGAAGACAAGGGCCGCCAGGGAAAACGTCAGGGTGAAGCCCAGCGTGATGAAGATCGGCCGCGTGCCGCTGGTCTGTCCGACCGAGACGCCGAACAGGATCGGCAGCATCGGCAGAACGCAGGGCGCCGCGATCGTCAGAATGCCGGCCAACAGGGCGAGGGCGATGTCGAGCATGGGGGTCTTCCGGGTCCGGCGATAGGCGCCAAGAATGAAGTTTTACGCCGAGGATCTAAGCGGACCCGGCAACCCCGGGGCGAGACACAATGGCGTGATCGCCGGCCACCCCGCTGGTCATTGACGGATAGTGCGCCTAGGTTCGATATGTCCATGGATGGCACATGGACAGAGGAAATGCCATGGCGGCAACGGCTAGACTGGTCGTGCAGATGACGCCGCAGGAGAAGAGGGCGCTCGACGCACGGGCGAGGAGCGCCGGGATTTCTACTGCCGAATTCGTGCGGCGCCGTGTCGGCCCCGACGATATCGACGATCGTCGCGAGAGGGGTTGAGCCGTGAGTTTCGGCGGGCACATCCTTTCAGGCCTTCGAATAACCGTGCCGATCGAAGAGCGAACCAAGATTCTCGACGAGACATTGAAAGGGTTGAAGGCAAAAGTGGCGGTCGGCCTGGCGGACCACGAGAAACGCCTGGTGCGCCTGGAGACGATGGTCGAGATAGCGCGGCCGGATGGCGCGGCGCTACGTATCGGACGCGATACACCGTCATGACAGTCCCTGCTATGACCAATCGAGTTTAGGCTGTCCCCATGGCCAGCAAGCGGGTAACCTGATCGGTACTTTCCAGAGGTGATCGGCTTGACGCTAACGGGGGCGTGGTCATGAAACGCTGGCTTGCGGCGCATCATTATCCGAGCGATCCGGCCACCCTGCCGAGCGGGCAATCGTTCTGGCCGATCGGATCATCCCCCTGACCCAAGCCCCGGAAACGCCGGTACCGTCACGCGCTGCGGACAGCCCGGCCAACCCCCGAACAGAGGCGCTGCGCGAGATGATCGACGCGGCGGCCAAGATCGGCGACGGCGAGAGTTTGGAGCCGCGGCTGCGCGAGCGGCTGGCCGCCCTGACCGGCATGGCGCCCGCCGATCCGATGAGCAACCCGATCCAGATCGCCGCCATCGAGCTGTCGCGGATGGTCGATCGCGGCGAGGTCACGATCGATGCGATCGACGGCCTGGTACAGCATTTGGCGGTGCGCAGCTTCGCCGATCGGGCCGACCGGCTGAGGCACTACCTCGCCGATACCGATATCGCGGCGAACGAGGCGGCGCTGATCGCCCTGCTGCGCTCGATCGCCGCGACGCATGAATCGTTCGAGAGCTTTCAGGCCGCTGTCGAGCAAGTCCGCTTCGGCATCGTGCTGACTGCCCATCCGACCTTCGGCATGACCGTAGAGCTGGCGCGGGCGCTGCTGCGCGTCGTCACCGGGCGCGACGCCGATGGCCAGCCGTTGGCCCCGGCCGAGGTGACGGCGACCTTGGGCGAGATCGCCACGGCGGACCACCTACCGCCGAGCGCCCTGACGCTCGACCTCGAACATCGCTGGTCGATCGAAGCATTGATGCATATCCAGGAGGCCACCGACCGGCTGGCCGGATGCGTACTGGATGTCGCGGCGGAACGTTACCCCGAGCGCTGGACCGAGCTGCAGCCCCGGTTGATCACCACCGCCTCCTGGGTCGGCTATGATCTGGACGGCCGGTCCGACATCGCCTGGACCGATACGCTGGCGAAACGGCTGACCGTCAAGGCGGCGCAGTTGAGACGACATAGTGCCACGCTGGCCTGCCTGATCGGCGCTGAGCCGGGGACTCCGGTGTCGGAAGCCCTAGGCCTGGTCGACGCGGCGATCGTCGAGGTCGACCGGCAGCTCGCCGCGATCGCCGCGGTGGGCCAGGACCCGGCGGCCCTGCCCCAGCTGGTCGAAGTTTTTCGCGGCGGCCGGAGCCGGGCGCTCACCGATACCGGGGCGCTGCGCCAGCTGGTGACCCGCGCCATCGAGGATACCGATGATGGCGCCCGCCGGCGTGACCTGGCGGTGCTGCGCTCCAGCCTGCGATGCCATGGCCTGGCCTTGGCCCGCACCCATGTGCGGCTGAACGGCAGCCAGCTGCACAACGCGATCCGCAAGATCGTCGGCATGGAAACCGCCCCCAACGATCCCAGCCATCGCCGCAGCTATATGAACGCGATCAACGATCTCCTGTCGCGCGCGGCACCGGTCACGGTCAATTTCGCGACCTTGATGGCCGAACGGGCCTCGGCCAAGCGGCTGTTCATGATCGTCCAGCAAATGGCGCGATACATCGATGCCGAGTTGCCGGTGCGTTTCCTGATCGCCGAGACGGAGGCCGGCTTCACGCTGCTGACGGCGCTCTACTACGCCCGGCTGTTCGGCGTCGAAGACAAGGTCGAGATCTCGCCGCTGTTCGAAACCGCCGAGGCGCTGGAGCGTGGCGACGCGATCGTCGACGAAGCGCTGCGCAGCCCGCATTACCACGCCTATGTCAGGAAGCTCGGCCGGCTTTGCGTGCAGTTCGGCTTCTCGGATTCCGGCCGCTATCTCGGCCAGATGGCTGCGACGTTTCAGATCGAACGGCTGCGGCTGCGGCTCGCCGCGGTCATGGAGCGACATGGGCTGACCGATATCGAGCTGGTGCTGTTCAACACCCATGGCGAGTCGATCGGTCGCGGCGGACACCCCGGCAGCCTGGCCGACCGGATCCGCTATGTGAGCCCGCCGATGACCCGTGGCGTGTTCGAACGCGCCGGCATCAAGGTGGTCGAGGAGGTCAGCTTCCAGGGCGGCGACGGCTTTCTACACTTCATGGGGACCGCCCCCGCCTTCGCCGTGGTGCGCGGCGCCTTGAGCGCCGTGCTGCGGGCCGATCCGGAAGCCCAGGGCGATCCGATCTACGCGGAGAATGATTTCGCCGTGCAATTCTTCGCCACGATCAAGCAGGTCTTCGCAACCCTGGTCGACGATCCGACCTATGCCACCCTGCTGGGCGCGTTCGGCACCAATCTGCTGCCGGCGACCGGGTCGCGCCCGGTCAAGCGACAGCATGAAGGTGGCCTCAAGGTCATGGACGTCACCCATGTCGCGCAGCTGCGCGCGATCCCGAACAACGCCATCCTGCAGCAGGTCGGGCTGTTCGCCAACACGCTGTCCGGCGTTGGGCGGGCCCGGTCCAACGATCCCGAGCTGTTCGAGCATATGCGGCTGCGTTCACCGCGCTTTCGCCGCGCCATCGCCATGTGCGAAGCGGCCCTCGGCGCCTCCGATACGAGCGTCTTGAAGGCGTATATCGACCTGTTCGATCCGGGCGTCTGGTTGACCCGCGCCGGCCGGACGGCGCGCGGTGCGCGCGCCCAGGAATTGAGTCTGGTGTCGCAGGCGCTGGAGCAGCTCGATCTGCACCCGCCGCTGGCCAAGCTGTACCGCCGGCTGCAGGCCGATTTCCTGGACCTAGTCGATCGGCCGGGGGTGACCCGCGGTGGCTTGACCGGCAGCCTCGCGGCGGAGCAGCGGCAGACGCTGCTGCTGCTGCACGTCACCCGACTGATGCTGATCCAGCGGATCTATTTGCTGGCCGTGCATATACCCGAATTCAGCCCGCAGCACGGCGTGTCCCGAGGCGATCTGGTCGCCCGGCTGCTGCGCCTCGACGTGCCGGGCGCCGTCGGCCTGCTGCGCGAGATTTTCCCCCGGGTCGACGCCTCGGCGATACCAGGCGACGCAGGGGAGGAGCCGTCCACCTATCAAAGCAATGCGGGGCAGAGCTATGCCCGCGAGCACGAGACGCTGTTCGAGCCGATGCTGCGGCTCCACACCCTCATCCTGCGCATCGGCACCGCGATCGCATATCAGATCGGCGCGGTCGGTTAAACCAGAACGCTTAAGCCGGAGCGGCGACTATTTCAGATGGCCGGACAGGAAGCGGCGGCAGCGTTCGGAGCGTGGTTCGCCGAATACCTGGGAGGGCGGCCCCTGCTCCTCGATGCGGCCTTGATCGAGGAAGATCGTGTGGTTCGACACATCCCGCGCGAAACCCATTTCATGGGTTACGATCAGCATGGTGCGGCCCTCCTCGGCCAGGCTGCGCATCACCCGCAACACCTCGCCGACCAGTTCGGGATCGAGTGCCGAGGTCGGTTCGTCGAACAGGATCGCCTGCGGCTGCATGGCCAGTGCGCGGGCGATCGCCGCGCGTTGCTGCTGTCCACCGGAGAGATGCGCCGGGTAGTGATGCCGTTTTTCAGCGATCCCGACCCGCGCCAAGATCGCCTCCGCCTCGGCGACACAATCGGCGCGCGGCCGCTTCAGCACATGGATCGGCGCTTCGATGACGTTTTCGAGGATGGTCATGTGCGACCACAGATTGAAACTCTGAAACACCATGCCCAATCGGCTCCGGATGCGGTCGACCTGGGCGCGATCGGCCGGCTCGACCCGCCCACCGCCGCGACCGCGCATCCGGATGGTCTCGCCGTTGATCGCGACCTCGCCGGAATCCGGCGTCTCCAGCAGGTTGATACAGCGCAGCATGGTGCTTTTGCCCGAGCCGCTCGACCCGATGATGGAGATCACGTCGCCGTCGCGCGCCTCCAGCGAAACGCCTTTCAGGACCTCCAACGCCCCGAAGCGCTTGTGGAGATCGCGTATCTCGATGGTCGGACGGGTGCCGAGGGAGGCCTGATCGAGGGTGGATGACATTGCGGTCCTAACTTTGTGCCGGTCGCAGATGCGATGACAGGCGGTATTCGACGAGGCCGACCCCGCGCGCGATCAGAAAATTCAGCACCAGATAGATGGCACCGGCGCAGGTGAAGACCTCGAAAGCGCGGAATGTCTCGGAGATGAGCCGAGCGGCGATCCCGGTGACCTCCATCAAGGTGACGATGCTGGCAAGCGAGGTGGTCTTCACCATGATGATGATCTCGTTGCCATAGGCCGGCAGCGCCTGGCGGAGGGCGACCGGCAGGATGATGCGCCGGAACAGCAGAAACCCCGACATGCCGCAGGCGCGTGCCGCCTCGATCTGGCCGGGCGGCACCGCCTGCAAGCCGCCTCGGATAACCTCGCTGCCATAGGCCGCGGTGTTGAGGGTGAGTGCCAGGATCGCGCACCAGAACGGCTGTCGCAGAAAGACCCAGAGGAAGCTGTGTCGGATCTCCGGGAATTGGCTGAGGCCGTAATAGATCAGGAAGAGCTGCACCAGGAGCGGCGAGCCGCGGAACGCGAAGACATAGCCGCGCACGAACCAAGCCACGGGCGCCACACCGCTCTGCCGCAGCAAAGCGAGCGCCAGGGCCAGCAGCGCACCGGCACCGATCGAGCACGCCGCGAGTTCAAGGGTCAGCGGCACCCCCTCGAGCAGTTGGTGCAGCGTGTCTAGGAGGAACACCCAATCCATCACTGGTGGCCCATCAGCGCATCGCCACCGGCGGGAGCCGGACCGAACGGGTCGTCCGCCGTTCGGCACCTTGGAACAGCACGCCGGACAGGGTGGTCAGCACCAGATAGATCACCGCCCCGGTCATGTAGAAGGTGAAGGGTTGGCGGGTGGCACCGGCTGCGAGATGGGTTTCGCGCAGTAGCTCAACCAACCCCGTGACGGAGATCAGGGCGGATTCCTTCAGCACCGCCTGCCAGATATTGCCCATCGACGGCAGGGCGAAGCGCAGCACCTGGGGAATGACAATACGGTGGAACATCAGCGCCCGGCCCATGCCGACCGCTCGGGCCGCCTCCAACTCGCCCCGCGGTATCATGCGATAGGCGCCGCGCAACGCCTCGGTCTGATAGGCGCCGGAGACGATGCCGACCGCGAGCGCGCCGACCAGGAAGGAGTTGAGGCCGATGAACCCCTCCTCGCCGAGCCATCGCCCCAGGCCGGTGATCACCGCCGAGCCACCGAAATAGAACAGGTAGATGACCAGCAGGTCCGGTACGCCGCGCAACACGGTCGTATAGGCGTCGGACGCCGCCCGGGCGATGCGCGAGCCCGACAGCTTGGCCCAGGCACCGATCGCCCCAAAGGCCAGGCCGAAGAGGAAACCGGCGCAGGCGACCGCGAGCGTCATCAGGCTGGCCTGCAGCAATTGCAGACCCCAGCCGGTCGGGCCAAAACCGATCAGCGCGAAATAGCTACTCATGAGCCTGCTTCAGCCGATCCTTCAACCGGGCGTGACGTCGAATTTGAACCACTTCATCGCCAGGGTCTTCACCGTGCCATCGGCGATCGCGGACTTGATCGCCGTATCGAACAGCGCCTTCAGATCCTCGTCGCTCTTGCGCATGCCAACGCCCGAGCCGAGGCCGAACACACCCCCGGTGAACATCGGACCGGCCGCCGTCAAATTCTTGTCCGGGGCCTTTTCGATCGCCGGATTAAGCACCGAGAGCGACGTGAACTCCGCGTCGATCCGCTCGGATTGCAGGTCCAGGGCGTGCTCCTCGATCGTCTTGTAGCGGCGGATCTCGACGACGTCTTTCAGGTATTTCTCCAAGAAATTCAGCTGAATGGTCGCGTCCTGTACACCGATCACCTTGCCTTTGAGCATCGGCTTGATCGCGTCGATCGCCTTTTGCGCGTCTTCGGGATCGGTCGCCAGGGAGAATTTCTGACCGGCACCCGGCAGCTTCGCCAAGGCACTGGTCGTCAGCACCCCGAACGCCGACGGGGTCGAGGTGTACGGCGCGGAGAAGGCGATTACCTCCTTACGCTTATCGGTGATGCTCATGCCCGACATGATCGCATCGAACTTCGAGGCGTTCAGCGCCGGGATGATGCCATCCCAATCCTGCACCACGATCTCGCATTCCGCCTTGATGCGTTGGCATAGGTCATTGGCGAGGTCGATCTCGAACCCGGCCAGCTTGCCGTCCGGCTGGATGAAGTTAAAGGGCGGATAGGCGCCTTCGGTGCCGATGCGGATCTTCTTCCACTCTTTGGCCTCGGCCGAGGATTGGCCCCCGGTCAGCAACCCGACCGCCAGCAGGCCAATCGCGATCAGCGCGGCATAGGCGATCCGTCGAGTGCAACTCATATCGATTCATCCCCCGGTATTGCGCAATGGTCCAAAGCTCCCGCGATAAAGCTGCAGCTTTCAGGCCAATCGCAATGCCCTCTAACCGCCGCCCCGGCAAGCGCGATCATTCCGCCGCGGCGGGCTGCACGACGGCCGAGACAGTGTCGGACGGCACCGCGGACGACTCCGGCGGGGCGGGGACCGGTACCCCGTTATGGACCGTGACCTGGGGCGTGTTGTTGGCGAAGGGGATACCCGCCGCCTTCAACGCCGTCTCGATCTGCCGATAGGCCTCGCTGCGAATCTCGAATTGCTTGCCGGGCGGCGTCTGGACCTTGCAGCGGAACACCTTGATGCCGGGATCGATGCGATAGAGCTTGGCCTTCAGCGGCGCCATGATGAGCGGGGCGAGTTCCTCGTTCTTCAGCATATCCTCGCCGATCCGCTTCACCATCTTGCGGATGGCTTCGCTATCGACATCGGTCGGCAAGGGCAGCTCGAACTTATCGATCACCCAATCGCGCGAATCGTTGCGCACGCTGCCCAGCATGCCATAGGGCACGAAGTGCAGCGGCCCGTTCTGATGGCGCAGCGCCACCGTGCGGAAGGTGATCTTTTCGACGGTCCCCTTGGCGGTGCCCGCCTCGATATAGTCGCCGATCCGGAAGACGTCCTCGATCAGGTAGCACGCGCCGGAGAACAGGTCCTTGACCAGTGTCTGGGCACCGAATCCGACCGCGATGCCGAGCACGCCGGCGGAGGCGAGCAGCGGTGCGATGCTGATGCCCAGCGCCGACAAGCCGGCCATCAAGGCAACCGCGCCGATCAGCACGGCGCCGACGCTTCTGAGCACCGGCCGGACGGTCTGAGCCCGGGTTTGCGGACCACCACCGCCCCGCGCGAGGCTGATCGCCAAGCCGCTTTCGAACAGCCGCCAGGCATACCAGCCGACCAACAGGGTGATGGCCGCGTCCAAGCCGCTGCCCAACAAGGTCCGGGCCTCGCGGTGACCCAAAACGCGGCTGAAGTCGATCTGCCAGGCGTTGGCGAGCACGACCGTGGCGACCAGGGCGATGGCCCAGGACGCAGCGTCGTGCAGAACCCCGACAAACTTGTCGAGGGCGTTTTGGAGGTCGGCCGAGCCGGCGCTGTCGGCATCCTCGGCAAACGGCCGTTCGACGGCGGTCATCTCCTGGTTCTCGCCGGTCGGGATGAATATCAGCCGCGCCGATACCACAACGCGGGTCAACCGACGCCTGAGCCGGCGCAGCATCAGGATGACCATGCCATCGACCGCCGGCATCACGGCCAGCACCAGCAACGTGCTGAGCACGCGGTCGAGCGGCGGTACCGGATCGAGCAACACGCCGACGATCCAGGTGGCCCCCAGACCGAACACGCTGAACATGGCCAGGCGATGCCAGTGCAGCGCGAAGCCGCTCAAGCCGCCGCGGATCTGCCGCAGGGCATGAAGGCAGATGATCCCGATGATGACGGTTGCGACGATCAGGATCAGGTGTGGCAAGCCACTGCCAACTTCGGCGAAATACAGCCCCGCCGCGATGACCCAACTACCGACACCGAGGACGATGATCCGGCGCAACACCTGCGTCGCCCAAGCCGCCTGCGCATCGTCGAGCGGCACCAGCCGCAAGCCCGGATAGTCGACCGCCAGCGGCAGGCACAGCACGACACTGACCACCCAGCCCGCCGCGATGCTGGAAATCCACAGCGTCGCCAGCATCCGGAGGACATCGGGACCGGTGAACAGCAGGCCGTCAGCCCAGAAGAGCCAATGCACGAGGGCGGTGGCCGCTATCAGGAAGCTTGCCGGCGGCACCAACTCGATCAGTAGCGCCTCGACCTTGAGGAGCGCCAGCTGTACCGGATGATCGGGCGTCGCCCGGGCGAGACGGCGCCGCGCCGCGCCGGTCAGCCACCGGGCGAGCATACTGAGCAGGGTCGCCACGATCAGCGCCAGCGCGAAGCTGCCGAGCACCGCGGCCGGCGACCCGGCGGCGCCGCTCCCGGTCAGCACCGCCGCGGCATGGCCGAGCCGTCCTGGCGCCTCGGCCGCGTCGCTCAGCATGGTTCGGATCGCGGCGCCGAGCTGACTCGAGACCGTCTCCAGACGATCGCCCATCATCCCGAAATGATCCATGTTCATACCGGATCCGAGATCCGAATGAGCCGCGGCCGACTGGCTGCCGACCGCAACCGTGAGACCCTCGGGATTTGCCATCTCGACCCTCGACCGTAAGACGCTGTTGCGCGCATGCGCGGCCATTATGCCGACCCGCGCGTATTTGACATATCCCTTGGAGCCGCCTGCGACTCAGAGCTTACGTCAAGGACCATCGGGAATCCGCCCAGCGCTCATGCTGGTCATCGCTCATGCTGGTCATCCCGACCGCCCGAGGCTATGTCATGGACCATCTTCGCCGCCGGAGTGCCGATGTCCCGAATCCTGCTGATCGCCAGCCTGCACCGCGACCGGGCCATCGCGCTCGATCGGCCGCTGCTGGCCGGGGGGCGGGTCGCCGCCGACGGGCGCGAAGTCCGGCTGGGCGGCGGTGGTGCCAATACCGGTATCGGGCTCGTCCGTGCCGGGCATGAGGTCAGGGTCGCCTGCACCGTCGATGACACGGCGGCCGGCGACTGGATACTGGATGCCGCGCGGGGGCATGGTCTCACCCTCGATCTGGTGGCTCGGCGACCGGGCGGTTCGGCCGAGTTGCTGCTGCTGATCTCGCCGGATGGGACGCGGACGATCCTGACGATCGACGCCCCGCCGCCTTACCTACCGCCGGCCGAAAGCCTGGCGCATGATCCGGCCTGCCTTTACGTCAACTCCGCCAGTGCCGAGGTCGCCGAACTGATGGCGACCTCGCTCGACCGTCGGCTGGTCGTCGGTCAATGGCCCCGCCTTCCGAGGTCCGGCCGGCAGACGACCCGCTGGCCGGCCCATATTCTGGTCGCGTCGGAAAGCGATCTACCGGCCGAAGCCGCGGCGAAGCCCTATGAGGCGGGCCGCGCCTTGGCCGGCGACGCACTGCGCTGGATGGTGGTCACCCGTGGCGAGTGGGGCGCGGTCGCCTATGGCGCCACGGAGACGATCACGGTCCCGGCCGCCCCGGCACAGGTCGTCGACACGACCGGCGCCGGCGATGTCTACGTCGCCGGGCTGATCGACGGCTTGGTCACCGGCGACGACATGGCCGAGGCTTTGGGCCGGGCGGCGCGCTGGGCGGCACTCGCCGTCGCTACTTGGGGATCGATCCCGCCCGACACCGTGGGCCGCTGCCGGTAGGGCGTCAGGATTGGGCACTGACCTTGGCCCAAACCCGCGTGACGGTCTTGCCGGATCCAAGGGTCACGGGCAATTGCTGGAGATCCTCGATCTTGACCACCGTGCCGGTCGGCAGCACCGAGACGATCGGCGCTCGGTTATGCGGCGGTGGCGTGTCCTGCCGCAGGCCGACACTGCTGCTGAGCGTCACGGTCCGACCAATGGTGAGGGGCCAGGCGACGTCGACATGCAGCGCCGGCCCCTTCTGAAACCCCGTGCCGGCGGCATCCAGCAAACCCAGCAACACCCAGCCGGAGCGAGGCAGCGCCGCCGGATCGGCCTGGTTGATCGCCTTGCCGAGCGACGCCAGACTCTCGTTCAACGTCTGCAGCGCCGGTCCGAGCTGCGTCCGCGTCGCCTCCGGCAGATCGGGCGATTCCACCGCCTGCTCGATCGCATCGACCGCGCGCGCCTGGCTGTGGAATTGGTCCAGGGAGACATCGATGCCCATGACGTTGAGATTGTGCACGCCACGGGCTTCGAGAAACGCCGATACCCGGCCGGGATTGACGATGAAGAACAGGATCACACCGACGATGACCGCCTCGCGCAGAATGGCGAAGCCGTCGCGGAGGGTCGCGATCAGGCCGGCGATAGCCGGCCGTGGCGCCGGATCATCCCCCATGATCGAGCGCTATTTGCGGGAGATCAGATCCGCGCGGCCCACGAGGTCGGCACGCCCGGTAAGGTCCGCGCGCCCGGTGAGATCCGCCCGTCCGGTCAGATCACCGCTATCCGCGAGGAACGGCCGCAGCAATAGCTCCTCGAAGGTGCCCGCGACCAGATCGAGGCGCGCCGATGTGTCGAGCCGATCACCGGCCCACATCAGCACCCCGGCGACGAACGGCTCCGGCAGGGTCTCGACGCCGAGCGTGCTGAGCGTGGCCGAGCCGTCGCCAACCGGCGTGCCGGGACCGTATACGACGAAAATCGTCGGCCGACCGAGCTTGTGATAGGCGCCTTCATAGCTGAACCCATAAATCCGCGCGAGACCGGGCGTCAGCCCCGCGACGAGCTTGCCGCCGAATTCCCCGGGCTCGATCCGGAGCCCTTTGAACTCGCGACCGAAGAACCGAATCATCGAGGGCGACAGCAGCGTCTCTTCCAGCCGCGGATCGCCGGGTATTTTATCGGGGGTCTTCGCCATGGTTTTTCCTTTTACAGGGTCAGATCAAAGCTCAAAACGTGCCGGCATCGCGATGGCCGTTGCGGATCAGGCGGTCGATCGGGGCCACCGCGGTGATGTGCCGTCGGGCCACCGCCTCGGTAGCCGCCCACCGTGCCCGCCCCGCCGCGGCGCGCGCCTCCGCGTAGCAAGGCCCCGAGGCGGGCTGCCAGGCGGGCGACGCCGCGAGCAGGCGCTCGATCCGAACGCCGGCGGCGACCGGCACGATGCCGCGATCGAGGAAATGCTGGCGGAAAGCCGGCAGCCTGCGCCGATGGCCAAGCGTCGCCGCCGCCCGCAGAAAGTGGCCGGCGATGCCGTCGAAGCTCAGCCGATCCGGATAGGCGGTATCGAGAACGCCGGCGAGGCAGGCGGCGACGGTGTCGCGGGCCTCGACCAGCGCCGCGATGAAATCCGCCCGGCGGGTATCGAACCGGCGGCGAAAATGCTCGGCAAACCTGGCCATTTTCGCCTCGACCTCGGCACGCGACCAGCCGCGCGCGTCGGTATCCGGATCGATCAGACCCCGCTCGGCCAGCCGGTCCTGATAGATCTCGACCAGGATATCGAAGATGGCGCCGGTCAGCGGTTGCGCCAGATCATGGGCGTTGCGCTTCTTCCCGGTCGCATCCGTCCAGTCGCGGCGAACCGGATCGAAGCGCAGCCCGGCCAGATCGGCCATCACCGTGGTGTTGTCCGCCATGCGGATCTGTTCCGTATCGGACAATTCACCGATCCGGTTCAGCATGTTGGCGACATAGAGATTGCCGTGGCTCTGATCCAGCACGCCGGTAAGCACGCTATCGAAAAACATCACGGAGATGAGGGCGATCAAATCGGCGAAGGATTCGTGGAAAGCCAGATATTCGCCGGTCAACGCCGCCGGCGCCGGCACGCCCACCTCGGAAAAGATGATGGCGTGGCCGGTCTCATGCGCCACGATCTCGAAGTTGAGGGCGAAGACCTCGATATGGCCGGCGTGATTGGCGCGTGCCCCCGCCTCGATGAAGCCGGGCCCGGATTGGGCGTTGTCCCAATCGATCCGCGGCAGCAGCTCCAACCGGGGATGCGTCTCGGCGTGATACCAGCGGATCCGCCGACCGAGGAACCCCTCCCAGATGTCCAGCACCCGACGGACGGAGCCATACATATGCGCGGAGAGGAATTCGTCGCTGTCGACCGGCAAGTGATCGAAGTGACCGTCGGGCGATGGGATCGCCGGCGGCCTGGTGGAGCCGCGCCAAGGCGGCCCCAGGCGCGGCGGATCATACGGACCGGTTTTGCCGACCGCCGACGTCACATACATATGCGCATCGGACGGACCGGCGCCGACCGTGCCGGGCGGCGGCGATAAGACGACCAGTTCCGGCTCCGCGAAACCCTCATGGAGCTTTGGAAATAGCCGGATCCTGGTTCCCCCTTGGGGTCGCCGCATGACACGCCTCGCAGCACTGTCGCCGATATCGCCGGCACGCTCGATCGGCACAAAACCCGATTGGATCAAGTGCTTCCGGCATTCTTCTATCATACGCCTGCTGGTTGCGCACGCCCGAACAAGTACTCGCCAACCAATGCCGCCGCGAGTTCCGCTTCACCGGGATAGCCCAGCGCCACCGCATGCTCGGCGAGATCGTCGGCCGGATCCGCCGATACAAATCCCCCCAAGTGGTCGGCGGCATAGCGGGCCAGCAGCTCCGCCACCGCCGCCTCGTCCGGCCGATCCGCCGGGTCCAGAGCGGCCAAGTATGCCCGCTTCGCCAGACCGCGCTCGGCAAATGCCGGGAACGCGCCGGACAGGCGGAGCTGATCGAGTATTTCCCGCTCGATACCACAGAGGCCAGACGCCAGGGCGTCAAGCCGTGCCTCATCCGCGACGAAACGGGCGAAACCCGTGGGATCGAAGCCATGATCGCGCATCCAGGCATCGAGCTGGGCCCGGGTCGCAAAGCCCAGGCGCCGCTGCAGCCGATGCAAGGCGGTGCGCAGATCGTCGGGCACGGATGCCGGGGGTGGCAACTCCGTCAGCGGATCGGCGAGAGCGGCCCGGCGCAAAACCGCTCGCCGGCGCAGCGCCTGCCACTCCGGCGGATTCAGCCGCACTTCGGCAAGTGCCGCTGCCTCGCGCTCGGTGAGGCGGTCGAGACCGCGATCGGCCGCTTGCTGGAAACGCGCCCAAACCGATGTGTTCTCGAAGCGGAAGCCCGGCACGAAGGGAGCGGGCGACGTTTCCAAAAACCGGCCGATCTCGATCAGCATCGCCTCGGCATCAAGGCGCTTGCGCGAGACCGGATGGTCGCGCAGCCAACCGGCCAAGCGGTCGAGTTCCGCCGTATCGACCAGGCCGTTGGCCGCACGCAGCAGGCTGCGCCACACCCGGTTCGGATAGAAGGTCTGCTTGGCGAGCCGCAGCAGGCTGTCGCGCATCGGCAGGGAGATCGCCCCGGCCTCGGCCGCGCGGGCCAGCGCGTCGCGGATATCGACCAGCGCCTCGGAGAGCCGGATATAGCGGCTCTCGGCTGGGCCGTGGGTGACGGCGACCTCGTCATCCGCGTCGAATGGCGGCGGATAAGGCGGGAAGACCCCATTGCGATAGGCCTCGAATACCGTGCCGACGCCGCGCATGCCGAACGGCGCCAACTCCGCCGCCCGCAGCGCGCCCATGCTGGAAGCACCGAACACATGGATGCCGCTGGCCAAGGCCCAGAGGATTTCACGGTGCCAGACCGCCGGCGTCTCGCGAAACGTGCCATCGACCAGGCCGATCACCACCGGCCGCAGATCGCGCGCGGCACGGTAGATATCGCCCTGACGCGCCGGCGGCAGATAGGTCGCGTCGAGCAGGCGGCGCGCCTCGTCCAGGGGCAGGGTCGGTCCCAGGAAGACGACTGTCGTCATCGGCCGAGGGCGGCTGAAAGAGCGGCGGCGCGGGCACCGGGACGGCTGCCTTGCGGCCCTTCGAGGCCGGGAACGATCACCCGCGCCACCGGCATGCCGAGCTCCGGCCGGCTGAGATCGACATGGATCACCTGGTCGAGGCCGACCGCTGCCAAGCGTGCCAGAACGAGACCGAGATCGGTGTCGATGGCGCCGCTGGCGAAGGAAGGCGCCGCCGCCCAATCATGCCGCGCGCTACCGGCGGCCCATTCCCGCGCCAGCCGTCGGCGCGCCAACCGCCGTTCATCCGCATAGGCGGCGGGCTGAAAATCGTCGCGCGCGCCCGCGATGAAGGTGGTGCGGGCCTGCGCGGCCTCGGTCAAGGCGCGCAGCAGCGCCACCTCCCGATCGACATGGCAGCCACTGCCCATCTCCGGCTCGTCTTCGCCGGCACCGGTCAGGAGACAAGCGAAAGTCGCGACACCGATATCGGAGGTGGCATCCCAGATGCGCGGCTCGGCACCCGCCGCAGCGAAGCGGTCGAGCACATCACGGCAGGCGTCGGAGGTGACGGTCGAAGGATCGATCAGGCGCTGGTGCCGGTGTGTCTTGCCGACAGCACGCCAAAGCGCCAGGGCATCCCGTTCGATCACCTCGTAGAGGCCATGAGCGATCGCCTCAAGCGGATGATTGCCCGAGGCGAGGCCGTTGGTCGTGGCCGCGAACCGATAGCTGCCGGCCGGTTGGGGCAGGGTGTAGTCGGCCGATACCAGCTCGTAAGGCACCCAGGCCGCGGCACCACTGGCCAACTCGTGCCCCTCCACCCACAGCAATGGATGCCCCGACTCCGACGGTGCATCCGCGATGCGCGGCAGGCGATCGAGGTCGAGCGGCATCTCGTCCGGCCGAGCCCATCTCAGGGGGAGTTGGCAGGTCTCCGCGTGATACGCCTCCGCTGCCTCCATGAAGGCTGAGGCCTTGGCGGCGGCCGGTGTCAGCCCCTTGCCCTGAAACACCGCGAGCGATCGGGAATTCGGCCGATACGCGGCGAAAACCGGCACGCCCAGATCGTCGAGGCCGGTGATGTCCGCGAGACGGGTTATCCCGAGCCGTGGCGCCAACGGCTGGAATCGTTCCAACGTCGCCTCCGGCGAGGCGGTGCGATGGGTGCCGGCCCAATACTGCTTGGGTGCCGGACCCAATGTCGCGATGCCCGGCGCCACAACCGGCTGGCTATGTTTCGGCATTATGGAAGCGGCGCTGCAGGCTGAGGGCCTCCTTGATGTCGGAAGTGTCTCGGCCGCCCTTTATCAGGGCGAGCGCCGTCGCCACTTGGGCGAGGGCGGCCGGCCGATCGCCGCGATCGTTCAACAGCTGCGCCAGGCCGACCGACGCGCGCAGCTCCAGCGCCCGCGCCTGTTGGCCCTGGGCGACCACGATGGCGGCCCGATATCCCGCCTCGACCGCATCGCCGCGATCACCACCGAGCCGCAGGATCTCCGCCTCCCAGCGGATCAGTTCGGGCAGCCAGACGGCCAGGCCGGTGCGCTCGGCTTCCTGCCGTCCCTCCAGCACCGCGCCATGAGCCTCGTCCAATCGATTGGCCAAGCCCAGCGTCTCGCCCAGCATGCAGACATAAAGCGGAAAATCCTCGCTGGTGCCGATCTCCTTCTGGCGCAGCAAGCCGGCCCGCACATCGGCGAGCCCGCGCTGGGTATCCCCGAGCTTCGCCGTCGCCCAGCCGCGAAAGATCATCCCCTTGGCCTCGTGATCGGAAAAGCCGCGCTCCTCGGCGAAGCGCAGGTACCGTTCGGCGCGCGCCATCACCGCGTTCGGGTCACGGCGATAGAAGCCATGCGCCAGGGCGATATCCATGGAGTGGCCGAGGCTACCGGCGTGGTCGAGCTCGCCCGCCCAGGCGAGGCAGACACGTTCTTCGGCCAAGGCCTCGTCCGGGCGGCCCAACATCCACAACACCAGCGAACGTTCACCATGCGCGCATACCTTGGCATCGTGATTGCCATAGAGCGATGCGTGGTGTCGGTGATCCTCGGGCGTATAGATGCCGAGGCCGTCCTCGATATGCGCGTTCGAACCGGTGAAATCGCCGGCGTTGAAATGGCTGGCCCATTGGCAGTGATGCGCCTGCAGCAACAGGCCGCTCTCATCGCGGGCGCGGGCATGGGCGTGCAGCGCCGTGGCCCGATCGCGCATGATCCGGAAGTCGCGGGACAGCCGCCACCACCCCCAAAACACCGCGAAATGCCGCGGCGAATCCGGTAGCGCCTGGCACAGCTCGACCGCCTCCGCGTAGAGCTGCTCGACTTCCTGGGTGCCCGGACCCATCACCGAAATCAGCGCCGGGCCCAGCAGCACCATGAATTCCAGGCGTGTCTCGCGGTTTTCGAGCGTCGCCGGCAGGCGATCGAGCGCCTTGAGACCGCTGCGTAGATGGATCGCCGCCTCCATCACCGCCGACCGCTCCAGCGCGTGGCGGCCGGCGCGCAACCACCAGGGCACCGCCTCCTGCGGACGATCGGCCGCGGTCAATTGGTGGGCCAACAGCTCCGGCTGGGCCACGATGAGCGCCGGTTTCAGGGTGATCAGCGCATCCGCCACACGGGCATGCAGCGCCACCCGTCGATGCCGAACCAGGCTGTCGTAAGCGGTGTCCTGGACCAGCGCGTGTTTGAAGACATAAGCGTCGGAAGCGTCACCGTCGCGCAGAAAGATGCCGGCGGATAACAGCGTTTCGCACCCATCGTCGAGCTGATCCGGCGGCAGTTCGGCGACCGCTTCGAGCAGTTCGCGGGTGATCGATCGGCCGATCACGGCGCCGACCTGCGCCAGATACTTGCCGGGACCGGCCCGATCCAGCCGCGCCAGCAGCGAATCATGCAGCGTCAGCGGGATCAGGACCGCGGTCGCGGCGGCCTGGCCGCCGCCGCTCGATGCCGGCGCGGGCGCCGTCTCGACGATCGTCTTGGTGAACTCCTCAATGAACAGCGGCACGCCATCGGTTTTGCGGACGATCTGTTCGGCGATGGCGGCCGTCATCGACGAGGTGCCCAGCACATTGCGCACCAGCTCAGCCGCTTCCTCTGGCGGCAAGCGGCCCAGTCTCAGGATCTCGACGCCGGGGCGATCGCGCCAGGCCGGCAAAGCTTCCTCCCGGCAGGTCAGCAGCAGCAGGATGCGGTGGTTGGCGATCCTGCCGATCAGCGCATCCAGCACATCGGCCGTAGTCGGGTCGAGCCAGTGCAGATCCTCGACCACGCCGACCAACGGCCCATCATCGGTCAGGCGCAGAAACTGGTCGACCAACACCCGACGGGTGACGGCACGCACCTGCCGCGGCTCCAACTCGGCCCTGCCGACATCCGGGTCGCTATCCGGCTTCGACAGCGACAGCAGCGTCGCGAAGACCTCCAGAACCTCGTCGCGCTGGACATCGGTGCCGGTGGCGAGGCGTTGCAGCTTGCGCAGCTTGACCGGTACCGGATCACGGTCCCGGATATTGGCGGAAGCGGCGATATAGGCGATCAACGGCGCCAGGGGGCTGTTGGTCGTGAAGGACGAGCATAGCAGCCGCCGGATTACCGCCCCCTCATCCTCGATCATCGAGAGGAAATGCGCGACCAGCCGAGATTTGCCGATCCCGGCCTCGCCCGCGATCACGATGACCCGTCCCTGTCCGGCCAGACAGGTCTCCCAGACACTGCGCAATTGCGCGCGTTCGGGCAGCCGGTTGACCATCTGGCTGAGCGTGCCGCCCAGGCGCGCCCGTTGGACGCGCGAGCGATGCTCGATCTCGCCGGTGACCTGCCATACCCGGGCGGGTACCCGGAAGCCGCGCAGCGATTGCAGGCCGAAATCCCGACATTCGAAGCGCTTGACCACCAGGCGTCGGGTCGCGTCGGCGATGATGATACCGTCGAAGGGCGCCAGGGATTGCAGCCTCGCGGCGAGGTTCGGCGTGACGCCGACGATCGCGTTGGCTTCCTCGGCATGGTGTTGGAACAGCTCGCCTACCAGCACCGGTCCGGTCGCGATGCCGATCCGGACGCGCGGCGCCGAACCATCCGGCAGCTCGATGGTGCGCATGGCCCGAACGATGTCCAGCGAGGCACGCACCGCGCGCTCCGCATCGTCCTCATGGGCCACCGGATGGCCGAAGCATGCGAGGATGCCGTCCCCGAGAAACCGCAGGATAGCCCCTTCCAACGAGGCGATCGCCTTACCGCAAGCATCGCGATAGCGTTGCAGCACATCGACCAGATCTTCCGCCTCGAGGTCTTCCGACAAGGCCGAGGATCCGATCAGATCGCAGAACAATACGGTGAGATGGCGACGCTCGCCCGGTTGGGAGCGGGGGATTATCGACCGACCATCCAGCGCCTTGTCGAGCGCCGGGGCGCCCTCGGCACGCGGCTCCGCAAGGACATCAACTGCAGTGATGGTGCGAAGACCAGCGGCGGCGCGCAACAGGCGCTTGCGATCGCCGAGCGAGATCCCAAGATCGCGCAGATCGGCATCGGTCAAATCCGGCAGGGTATCGAGATCGACGTCGTTGTCGCGCAGGATGCCGGCATACTTCGCCATGCCGATCGCATCCAGCCAGTCCTCAAACGATCCCAAGGTCACGGTCTCCGGCCACGATTGGAAGCCGCATCCCAGAGTACCGCCGACGGCTGGATCGCATCACCATCATTTCCCGTCATTCGACCGAAATCCTTGAGACCTTGGGGACAGCCGCCGAATCATGCGGCGCGATTACATGTCACCTCGCCCCGGACGGCAACCGCCGAATGCTCCCAGCGGCGCCGACCGATCCGAAAAAACCGCGAACGACGTCAAAAGCGCTTGATTGAGCTGACTTTCCCGTTCAAGCAGACAGGAATGTTGCGAGCGGACGGCACCCTTATCGGCCAGCCGCCTCCTCCGGCGGACAGTTGAATTGGGCAGCGGATACAAAATGCGGAAAATAAAAGCGGGAGGCAACGCGTGACAAGCCCATCGATAGCCGCCAAGGCATCAAGCAAGACCAAACTGAACGCACAGCAGATCATCGGCTTTTGGGCGGCATGGGCGGGTTGGCTGCTCGACGGTATGGATTCCGTCATCTATGCGCTGGTGTTGACCCCGGCACTCGCCGAATTGCTGCCGAAATCCGGCTATGAGGCGACCGCCGGCAATATCGGCTTCGCCGGCTCGATGATGTTCGCGCTGTTCCTGATCGGCTGGGGCATGTCGTTCATCTGGGGCCCGATCGCCGACCGGTTCGGGCGCACAAGATCGCTCGCCGCCACGATCATCGTCTATTCGGTGTTCACCGGAGCCGCCGTCTTCGCCGACAATGTTTGGGAACTGGCCATCTTTCGGTTCCTCGCCGGGATCGGCGTCGGCGGCGAATGGGCGATGGCCGGTACTTATGTCGCCGAGGCCTGGCCGGAGGATCGGCGCAAGATGGGTGCCGGATACCTGCAAACCGGCTATTACTTCGGCTTCTTCGTGGCCGCGGCGCTCAATTTCACCGTCGGGGCCACCTATGGCTGGCGCGCCATGTTCCTGTGCGGCCTCGCCCCCGTCCTGGTCGCGATCGTGACGCTGGCCCGGGTCAAGGAGCCGGCACGGTGGGAGCGGCATGCCCGCCCGGCGAACCGGCAAAGCCCGCTGCGCGTGATCTTCGGGCCGAAATATCGGCGCCGGACCGTCGTGAATTCGGCCTTGCTGACGGTCGCGATCATCGGCTTGTGGGCGGGCTCCGTCTACGAGCCGAGCGCCATCGTCTTCCTAGCCAAACAGCAGGGCATGGATGCGGTCAGCACCACCCGGATGGTTTCGTTCGGCACCGGCATCCTGTCGATCGGTACCGTCCTCGGCTGCCTGGTGCTGCCGATCCTGGCCGAGAGGTTCGGCCGCAAGCCGACGCTGGCCGGCTATTTCGCGGGCATGATGGTGGCGATCGTCGCCGCCTTCGGCTGGGCCTTCTATCTGCCGAACGGGCTGATACCGTTCCTGATCGTCCTGTTCTTCCTGGGCTTCTCCGGCGGCAATTTCGCGGTGTTCAGCCTATGGCTGCCGGAACAATACGGCACGGATGTGCGCGCCACCGCCTTTGCCTTCTCGACCTCGATCGGCCGGTTCGTCGGCGCCGGCGTCAATTTTCTGCTGGGCGCCATGGTGCGGGATATGGGCACGCTCGGCATACCCGTCGCCATGACCTCGATCGCCTTCGGCATCGGCATCCTGATCATCCCGTTCGCGATCGAGACGCGCGGCCAGACCCTGCCTGACTAAATGGGGGCCTGACTAAACAAGCTGGGGCCAACCACTCGACAAGTATAGTATCGCTCGGTAACATGTCAGCTTGAAGGGAAGGATCGACCGGCGATTCGATCCAACCCGACTGACATGGGATCATATCTTTCGTACGGATATGACGTACTCGATGAGATAGACGGCATGTTGATGACATTGGCCGATATGGATCTCCCGATCCGCGCTAGCGACATCGCGCATCCCCAGCTCGCGCGGCTGTTTCAGTATTGGGACGATCGCCGTCTCGATCGGCCGATGCCCAGCCGAGCCGATATCGACCCGATCGATCTCAAATCCATCCTGCCGCACCTCTTTCTCGTGGACGTCACCCACGACCCTTTGCGCCTGCAGTATCGGCTGGTCGGCACCGAGTTGACGGACCGGTTGGGGTGCGAATTGCGCGGCAAGTATGTCGACGAGATGCCGGACGAGTTTCGCAAGTACGCCGCCGCCGATTACGAGGCGGTGATCGCGCTCGGCAAACCTCAATACACGGACGCCACGGCCTTCCTGCCTCGCTATAAGCGCCTGATGCTGCCGCTATCGGCTGATGGCAAGACAGTCAATATGATCCTGGGCGGCGTCTTTCGAGTTTAGCCGGGCGGCTGTGAAACGTCGGCTTTAGGCTAACCGTGCCCGACAGATTGGCGCCGCCAAGGACAAAGCCCGGCATCATGCGACTTCTACTGATCAACCCAAACACCTCGGCCGCCGTCACCGACAATCTGGTGGCGGAGGCACTGCACCACGCGGCGGATGGAACCGAGATCATCGGTGCCACCGCCGCTTTCGGCGCGCCGTTCATTACCACCCCGGCACAGTCGTCGACCGCCGCCAAGGCGGTTGTGGACCTCGTCGACGGTCTGCCCGACATCTATGACGCGATCATCCTCGCGGCGTTTTCCGATCCTGGCCTCGCCGAGGCCCGCGCGCTGGCAAGGGTTCCGGTACTGGGCATCGCGGAGAGCGCGCTGCTTACCGCCCGCATGATCGGACCACGATTTTCGATCGTGACCCTCGGACCCGCCATGCGTCCGCTGATCGAGGCCGCGGTTCGGCGGGCGGGATGCACCGATCTGTTGGTCGATCTCCACATGCTCGACACGCCCGACGTCGCAGCCGACCAAGTGCAGGAGGCCTACGGCGCCACCCTCGCCGAGCTATGCCGGGCGGCGGCCGAGGGTGGCGAGGTGTCGTCGATCGTACTGGGCGGCGGGCCGCTGGCCGGCCTGGCACGGCACCTGAACCGGACATCGGCGGTGCCGCTGCTGGACGGCACGGCCTGCGCGGTCCGGCATGCCGAGACCCTGGTGGCACTCGGCGCGGGCAGGTCCGGAAGGACCTAGCAGGCGTCGCGTAGGCCGAGGCATCGTCGCCCCCGCCTACGCCGCGATCAGATCACGCGGCCTCGTAGCCGACCACGCCTTTGATCTCCAGAAATTCCTCGATGCCCCAATCCGCGTATTCGCGGCCGTTGCCGGATTGTTTGTACCCGCCGAACGGAGCCCCGGCATCCCAGGCGGGATAGTTGATATAGACGTTGCCGGCCCGCATCCGCGCCGCGATTTTGCGCGCATGCTCGATGTTTCCCGACTGCACATAGGCAGCCAGACCATAGACCGTGTCATTGGCCATCCGGATGACGTCCTCCTCGGTCTCATAGGGCAGGATCGAGAGGACTGGGCCGAAGATCTCCTCCCGCGCGATGGTCATCTCCGGCCGCACATGCGCGAATACGGTCGGTCGGACGTAGTAGCCGCGATTCAGCCCCTCCGGCCGGCCGAGACCGCCGGTCAGGAGTTCGGCCCCCTCCTTGATGCCGGCTTCGATCAGGCGCTGGATCTTGTCGTATTGAACCTGGCTCACGACCGGACCGAGCATGGAGCCCTCCACCGAGGCCGGGCCGACTTTGAATTTTTCGGCGGCCGCCCTGGCGTAGGAGGCCGCGACGGCGTGCTGATCGGCCGGCACGAACATACGGGTCGGCGCGTTGCAGGACTGACCGCTATTGCCGAAGCAGCCGGCGACACCCCTCGTGACCGCCCGTTCGAGGTCCGCGTCGGACAGAATGATATTGGCCGACTTCCCGCCGAGTTCCTGGTGCACCCGTTTCACCGTGTCCGCCGAGGATTTCGCGACGGAAATACCGGCGCGGGTCGAGCCGGTGAACGACATCATGTCCACGTCGGGGTGCCGGGCGAGCGCATCGCCGACCGTCGGGCCATCGCCGTTCACAAGGTTGAAGACGCCCTTGGGAACGCCGGCCTCGTGCAGGATCTCGGCCCAGATGATCGCGTTCAAGGGCGCTATCTCGCTGGGCTTCAGCACCATGGTGCAGCCGGCGGCCAGTGCCGGTCCGACCTTGCAGACGATCTGGTTGATCGGCCAGTTCCAGGGCGTGATCATGCCGACGACACCGATCGGCTCCTTGGCGATGAACGTCGTGCCCCGCAGTTCTTCGAAGGGGAAGTGTTCGAACACCTCGATGAGCTTTGCGAGATGAGCCGTGCCCATCGCCGCCTGCGACTCGTGGGCGAATTTCAGCGGTGCGCCCATCTCGCGGCTGAGCGTGCGGGCCACATCGTCATAGCGCGCCTTATAGACGTCCAGGATCCGCCGCAGCAGCCGAAGCCGCTCCGATCGCGGAGTTTGCGAAAAGGATGGAAATGCCGCCTTCGCCGCGGCTACGGCGCGATCGACATCGGCGGCACCGCCCAGTGAGATCTTGGCGAAGGCTTCCTCGCTCGACGGGTCGATGACATCGAACGCCCTCGGCGCGATCGGATCGACCCAGGTGCCGTCGATATAGAATTGCAGGTCATGGGACATCGGTTCTGCCTCGAAAGCTTGTGGCGGGGGATCGGTCGACGATGCCTGCATGCCGATCGCGAGATCCGCGGCATCGTCCTCGGAAAATGCTTGCCGGCTGACGATCAAGCGCTGATTCGGCCCAGCGCTTCCTATCGTTATATCCAACTGAATATAACGATAGGAAGCGGGCCATCAAGACGCCGGTCGTCAGAAAGGCGACTGAACCGCGATGGCGGCCAGGATTTTTCTCAGGTGTCTCTAGCCATATCGTTATATTCAGTCAAATATAGCGCTATTCGAAATCCTTGTTGGGAGGACGCGCTTTGGCCTCATCGGTGCCGTTGCTACTCGACCGGATGTCCCCGCCGGCCGGTCTTGGCGATAAGCCGTTTCATCGGTCACCCAGCGACGTCGCCTTGACGGAACTGCTCGAGGCCCCTGCCCGCAAGCGCAGCCGGCTTTGGGAGCTCTCTCCCTACCTGCATTGCTCGATCATCGGCACCTGTCTCTCCACGGCCGAACTCCGCCAAATCATTTTGAAAGTGCGTGGATCGGAGCTCCGAGGTCTGACCGACCATGAACTCCATGGCGAGGGCGTGCTTTTGGCCGGGCGCCATGACGGTCCGGGAAAGCTGCTGAACAAGGCCCTGGACAAGCGCCACCAGACCACGCTCTACCGCTTTGCCAAAGCGGAGAACGCGGGCGCCGTTGCGGCTTTTTGGGACGAGGCCAAGCGGGCCGGCGAGATACCCGGCGCCTATTGGGCGGTTCTCAGCCATCCAGCGAGTACGGACGCTTTGATCAAAGCCGTCTTCGCCGATGTCCATATGTTGTCGCACTTGGTCGGTGCCGCCAATCGGGCCGATATCCGGCGGCTGACCGCGCTGGAAGCGGAGAACGCAGCACTCGCGCAGAAGCTCGAGAAGGGCCAAGCCCGGCTTCAGGACGCCAACGCGACGATTCGTCAATTGAGCATCGCCCTAGCCGCCGCGGTGGCGCGGTCGGATGGAAGCGAGCCGGAGACAGGCGACACGGCCGCGACCGAACTTATCTCTCTCCGACGGCTCGTTGGCGAGTTGGAGACGCGCTTGCGGACCGACTCCCTGCGCCGGATGCGCGCCGAGGAACGAGCCGAGGAGGCGCGCAGGAACCAGATTGCCGTGGAAGCCGAAGCCCGCGAGGCCGCAGCCCAAAGCGCGCATTTGGCCGCGGAACTGGCCGTCCTCGAGCGGTACCCCATTGATGACGAGCTGACGCTGGGTTCAGCCGCCTTGGCGCTTCCAACAGGGCTTTCGACCCTGCTGTATGTCGGTGGCCGACCGAGCCAAGTGCATCGGCTGCGCGAATTCACCGAACAAGCGGGGATCGCGCTGCTGCATCACGATGGCGGGATCGACGACCGAGCCGGACTACTGGCCGGATTGATCAGCCGCGCCGAGGCGGCCTGCTTTCCGGTCGATTGCGTAAGCCACGATGCGGTTGCGACGGTGAAACGTCTCTGTCGCCAAGCGCGCAAGCCCTACCTGCCCTTGCGCAGCAACGGGTTGGGCTCCCTTGTCGTCGGCCTCACCAAGCTCGCGGCGTCGAACCTACCTCCCGAACACCTAGGGGACCGCTAATCGGTCGGGCGGTCCGTTCCCGGCTGCGGGTCGAGCGCTTCCAAGCGATCGAGATGCCGCAGCAACAGCGAGAGCTTGTCGAGCACCGCCAGCGCGTCGCCAATTTCGCGGGCGATCCGCGCCGGCCTATCCAATCCGGCATGGGACGGTTCACCCGAGACCAGCCGGGCACCGGCGGAAACGCGCAAGGCGCCGCAGGGGCCGAGCGGTACCGGCTGGCCGATATGACAGCGCAGGGCGGCAAGCCGCCGGTCCCGCGCCGTCATATCCGCCGGCAGCACGTCACTGAGATCCATGTTGAGCCAGCGGTACAGCAACGCCAATCGATCGACCGGCAGGGGTCGGCGGGGCGCTGGGCTGGGCGCCAGCACTAGGATCGTGAAGATCGTCTGTAGGCGATCCCACCCCTCGCCGCGCGCCAGATCCGGAACCTCGGCGAGCAGGAGATCGGGATTGCTCTCGACGCCGCTCCGCACCGCCTCGCCGAAGACCTGGAGAATGGCGCATCGCCCGACGTCCGGCACCGCCGCGAAGGCCTCCATCTCGGCGAGGGCGGCATTCCAGCGCAGCAACAGGCCCAGATTCATGCCCGGGGCGAGCCGCGTCGCCGCCGGCAGATCGGGCCACTCGAAACGGCCGGCATAGTCGCCAAGACCGGAGGGGAGGCAAGCCGGATCGTCGAGACGCGCCTTCAGCGCTGGCGGCAGCAGAATGGCCCCAGCAAAGGGTGGGCCGGTGTAGAATTTCGAACCGGTCAGCAACACGGCATAACCAGCCGCGAGATAATCCCGCACCACCACCGCCCCGAGCCTCGCCTGGCAGGCATCGACCGCGACGTCGAGTGCGCCGGGATAGCGGGCACGGAGCCGCTCGACCACCGCCATGCTGGGCGCGAGCAGCCCGGTTTTCGACAGATCGACCATATGCAGCACGACGCGGCAGCCTCGGCCGATAGCCTCGGTCACCGCCCGCTCGGTATCCGCGTCGATCGCCGCCGCCGGCCGCACCGACCCATCGGCATGCCGCAACGGCACGGTCGCAAGCTCGGTCGAGATGCCGAAGCCGTCGATCGGGGCGCCCTTCGCGACGGCTTGGCCGAGTGCCGTCGTATCGGCGAAATGCCGACCGCGCACCGCCAGCGGCACGCCGCTGCCCGTCTCCTCCGGCGCCATCAGAACATTGACGATGGTGCGGGACGGATCAGCCGCCAGCGCGATGGCAAGGACGATCAAGGCGGCATCGGTGCCGGACGGGGTCAGGATGACGCCGATATCGTCGGCCGGGATAAAATTGGCCAGGGTAAAATCGGCCCGAGCAAAATGGTCCGGGGCAATGTCGGGGGCCGCATCGAGGATGCCGTAATGAGCCAGGATCCGGCGGCGGATCATCGCTGCTTCGGCAGCGGGATCGGCACCTTGGACAAGCCGTCGATGCACGATTTCCGCCGCCGCGTAGCCCCGTTCGGAGATCGACGAAGCGGTGGAGGAGGCGAAGGTGACGGCCCAGGGGCGCGGCCAGGGGCTGCAGCCATACCGGTTGAGTCCGGTCATCGGGTCGATCTGCAAACGAACGTCGCCGCCCGTCGCCAACAGCGCCGCGACCGGATCCGACGCGGACGGCTCGGTCGAACTCTGATTGTCGGAGGGGATCGCCTGGGCGCTCTGCCGCACCACCACGGGCTGGTTCTAAATCAGATCTTGCAGGCTGCGGCGCAGATCGGCCAACCGCCAGGGCTTGCTGAAGAAAGGCAGGTTCGGTAAAGCCGCGGCGTTGGTATAGGCGGAAGTCAGCAGCACCGTCAGCTGGGGGAAACGACGCATCGCCTCGGCAACGAGATCCTCTCCCGACATGCCGGGCATCTTCAAATCGGTAAACAGGACGCTGATGGCCGGATGTTCATTCAGCAAAGCTAAGGCCGCGAAACCGTTCGGCGCCTGAAAAACCTCGTGGCCAAGGCTGTCGAATACCTCTGCAGCCAATTCTCGAACATCGTCATCATCATCGACGACCAAGACTGCGTGAGCGGTCATCATTAACAAACCTCGGTTCGGTTAACGAGTTTGTATCCATCTGCATAACATGGTGACTGAGGAAGATCTAATCCAATTCGCCCTGTAAAATGGCGACCCGCAGAACGGGGGGCGGCCCAGGAACGCCATGCGATCCCGCGGATGGGGGCGACCTGACACACCACGCAGCCGTCGAAGGGGATCTTAGAAGCCGCCATATCGCAGGTATTCGTCCCAACTGCGCTCGAGGCGGCGAAGGGCCTGCCGGGTGACGGTCATTTCCGCCGGGTTGACGTCATGATTGCTCAACGTCTCGGCGAGCGCGTGTTGTTGGCGGCGGATTTCAGTGCAGACGACGAGAGCCTTGGGGGTGAGCTTCAGACGGACGGTGCGACGGTCGTTGGCCGAGCGCGACTGTTCGAAATGGCCGGTCTCGATCAGCTTCTTGGTGTTGTTGAGCGCATTCGAGCGTTGATAGTGACCCCGATTGATCAGGTCCTGCAGGCTGATCTCGTCTTCGCCGATATCCAGCAGCATGAACATTTGCACGGGCGTCAGATCCGTGACTCCCATCTGTGTCAACTGGCCCTGCAAGATATCCAGGAAGCGTCGGTGCATCCGCTCGAGCACCCGGGGCACTTCGAGATAAGCCTCGATCAGGGAAACAGCCTCTTCGCGCGTCTCGGGCATCTTACGTTGCTGCGATGAATGCATACTCATGGAGCCGAGTATTACAGGGTAAGGTTAACGAAAATTAAATATGGAAACCTGCGGTTAAGCGTCGCCAACGCGCTTTATTGAGCGATGCCGGGCGCGCAACTGGCCGGCCGGCATGCGCATGGCGCGACACCATGCTTCGATCGCGGTGGCGACCTTCCGATCGGCGAACGGAACACGCCGGTTTTCGGTTGGCACCGTTTTGACCTAAGGTTGACGCGCCGAGGGGGAATATGAGCGACAGCTCGATACGCGCCGCGTCGTTCCATCGCCCCGCCTTGCTGTCTATCGGAGAACCGCCCGTGGCCGACAATCCCAAGCTCGAAGCGCTCAAACGGAAATACCTGTCCGGCAAGGGGAGCGAGGTTTTCGATGCCGAGTTCAAGAAGGTGGTGGCCCTCGTCTTCGCCGGCCAGGATCGGCGCAAATTGCCCTATGCCGATATCGCGACCTTGCTGGACGCGCCCTACCGGCCTGACGCGCCGAGCCTGCCGGATTTCGGCGGCCTGGACGTCGCCCTGATCGGCGTGCCGATGGATCTGGGCGTCACCAACCGCGCCGGCGCCCGGATGGGTCCGCGCGCGGTGCGGAATGTCGAGCGGATCGGGCCGTACAATCATGCCTTGAAGGTCGTCCCTATGGCCGAAGTGAAGGCGGCGGATATCGGCGACGTGCCGTTGCGCAGCCGGTTCAGCCTGGAGAGCTGCATCGAGGATATCGAGGCGTTCTATACCGGCATCGCCGCGGCCGGGGTGCGGCCGCTCTCGGTCGGCGGCGATCATTCCATCACCCATCCGATCCTGAAGGCGCTGGGCCGCGAGCGGTCGGTCGGGCTCATCCATATCGACGCCCATTGCGACACCGGCGGCGAATATGAGGGATCGAAGTTCAACCATGGCGGCCCATTCCGGCATGCCGTGCTGGACGGCGTGCTGGACCCGGCGCGGACGATCCAGATCGGCATCCGCGGTTCGGCGGAATTCCTCTGGGAATTCTCCTATGACAGCGGCATGACCGTGATCCATGCCGAGGAGATCGATCGGCTGGGCGTCGAAGGCGTCATCGCCGCGGCCCGGCGGGTGGTCGGCGACGGCCCGACCTATATCTCGTTCGACATCGACAGCCTGGACCCGGCCTTCGCGCCCGGCACCGGCACGCCCGAGGTCGGCGGCCTCACCCCGCGCGAAGCCCAGCAAATCCTGCGTGGGCTGCGCGGCCTCGACATCATCGGCGGCGATGTCGTGGAAGTCGCCCCGCAATACGACAGCACCACCGTGACGGCGCAGAATGGCGCCCAGATGCTGTTCGAGATCTTCTCGCTGATGGTGCTGCGGGACAGCCCAACCCGATGAGCCTCCCCATGAGCCCGACGAAGGAGCGCTTCACGGCGATCGGCCTGATGAGCGGCACCTCGGCCGATGGGGTCGATGGCGCGCTGCTGGAGACCGATGGCGTCGAGGTGTTTCGGACCGGTGCCTCGACCATGCTGCCCTATGCCGACACTCTGCGCGATCGGCTGTTCGCCGTGATGCGCGATCCGGCGCTCGCCGAGACGGGGGAATTCGCCGAGCTGGAGCGGGACTTGGCAGCCGCCAACGCCGCCGTGGTGACCGATGTGCTGACCCGCGAGGGCATCGCCGCCGAGGCGGTCGATGTGATCGGCTTTCACGGCCAGACCGTGCTGCACCGGCCCGAGCGACGCCTGACCCGACAACTGGGCGATGGCGCGTGGCTCAGCAAGCTTGCCGGCATCCCCGTGGTCAACCGGTTCCGCGACGCGGATGTGGCGGCGGGCGGCCAGGGCGCGCCGCTGGTCCCGGTGTATCACGCGGCCTTGGCGCGGCAGCTTGCTGGGCCGCTGGCGATCCTCAACCTAGGCGGCGTCGCGAATGTCACGCTGATCGACGGTGAACGGTTGCTGGCCTTCGATACCGGACCAGCCAGCGCGCTGCTAGATGACTGGGTGCGCCGGCATACCGGTGCCGCCTATGACGACGGCGGTCGGATCGCGGCAGCGGGACGGATCGACGAGAGCCGGCTGGTCGGGCTGCTGGCCGACCTTTATTTCGATCGCGCCCCGCCGAAATCCCTGGACCGGAATGACTTTCCGCTCGCCGCCATGGATGGCTTGTCGCTCGAAGATGGGGCCGCGACGCTGTTGGCTTTCACCGCCCGATCGGTCGCCAAAGCCCGCGCGCATCTTGGCGTCGTTCCGAAGCGCTGGCTGGTTACCGGCGGCGGCCGCCACAACACGGCGCTGATGGCAGCCTTGGCGGAGGCGCTGGATGGTGTCGAGGTCAGCCCGGTCGAAACGGTCAATTGGGTCGGCGACACGTTGGAGGCGCAGGCTTTCGCCTTCCTGGCCGTCCGATCGCTGAAAGGCCTGCCGCTCAGCCTGCCCGGCACCACCGGGGTACCGTATCCGATGCCGGGCGGTCTATTGCACCAACCGGCGCCGTGAACGCCTTAGCGAGACATCAGCGGCGTGAGGCCCGATCCGGTATAGGGCGACTGCATCGCGCTGTTGCTGCTGGGCAGGAACAGGCTTTCCGCGTTACTCGGCGCGTTGTTGGTGTTCGAACCACCCAAGAAGAAATGCAGGCCGCTCTTATTCGGGTTCGACAGGGCGCTGCCGCCTTGCAGGGCCGCATCCGGGTCCTGCAAGGCGGCAGCGCTGGACGATTGGTTGGTCCGGGTATCGATGGTGAAGGCATGTGCCGCGCCGGTCATGGCAAAGCCCGCCACGCACGCAACCGCCGCACTCATGAGTGCCAGCCTCAATGACAAACCACGCATCACACCCTCCTCACGGAACGAGCGATTTCTATAGCGCATTTCCCACCGGCGACCAAGCAGCGACCGATGTTGCCTAGCCTTCGGACAGCCCGGCTGACGTTGCGCCCTCGGGTGATGGCGGATCTTGAAGCCTGTCTCGCCATGGATACCGATCCCGACGTCGCGCGGTTCATCCCGGGTCCTTGGGCGGATCCGGACCGACACAGGGCGTTCGTCGCCGCCCGCATCGCCGCCTGGTATCCGCCCGGCATGGGGTATTGGAGTATCGAAGCCACGCGCCAGCCGGGGGTGTTTCTGGGCTGGATCCTGCTGATGCCGGTCGATACCCATGGCCCGGAGATCGAGATCGGCTGGCGCCTGATCCGCGCGGCGCGCGGCCAGGGCTATGCCACCGAAGCGGCCGCCGCCGTGCTGCGCCACGCCTTCGGCACAATCGACTTCGACGAGGTCATCGCCGAGATCCACCCCGATAACCTGGCGTCGCTGGGCGTCGCCCGGAAACTCGGCCTGAGCCCGGCCGGCCCCGCCCTTCGGAGAGCGATCCGCCGGATGGCGCCATGCCGATGTGGCGTCATGTATTGACCAAAACCGCATTCATGAGGGGCAGTCATCGGAAATAATTAACCAATGACCGCCTAAGATTGACGGGACGATCGCGCGTTATGCCTGGTCCGAACGTTGGAGGGGACATCGATACCATGGCAACAGCGACTGTCCTCGTTGTCGAAGACAATGAGATGGTGCGGGAGACCGCGGTCGAGATGCTGTCCCGCGGAGGATACGCCTCGCTGGAAGCGGCCGAGGCACTGGAGGCTATGAACATCCTGGAGGAGAATCCCAACATCGCCGTGATGTTCACCGATGTGGTCATGCCCGGCATGAACGGCTTCATCCTCGCCGACCTTGCGAAACGCCGTCGGCCCGGGCTTCGCGTCGTCTATGCCACCGGCTACGCCGATATGCGGGCAACCTCGGCCCATCACGGCGTGCTGCACGGCAAAATCCTGAAGAAGCCGTACAATTCCGAGCAGCTGTTGACGTTCATCAACGACACGCTGGGTGTCGATCAGCCGTAGAGAGACGACTAAATGCGGGGCTCCAAGCGGCAGGTTAACGGTCGATCAAGCAAATTTTCCTAAAATTGCAGCTATCTGGTCACAGCCAGGCCGGTAGCAACCAAGGATCACCATGATAACGAGCGTCGGCCGATGAACCGGAAGCAACGTCGGATGGCGGCCCGACAGGGCTTGGCGTCCGATCCCACGGCGCGGGCCGAGGCCCGCTTCGCCGAACAAATGATCACCGCCCCGACCGCCGAGGATCCGGTGCTTCCCGAGCCCATCTTTCCGGAGCCAATTTTCCCGAAACCGGGCTTACCGGAATCCATCTTTCCCCAAGCGACCCTCCCGGAAGCAATCTTTCCTGAGCCGAGCTTGCCCGAAGCGATCTTTCCCGTCGCGGCGGAGCAGTTCGTCCTCCAGCCCGCTCCGATGGCCCCCGCCGGAATCGAGCCCCTCTTTGTCAGCGGGCGGACGCACCATCAACTCGGCAGGATCGCCGCGGCCGAGGAGACCTACCGGACGATCCTATCGACCGCCCCGGCGCATGTCCCGACGCTGTACTGCTTTGGCCTGCTGGCCTACGAGACCGGCCGACCCGATCAGGCGATCGAGTTGCTGAGCCGCGCGGTCGCGATCGACGGCCAGGCCGAGTTCCACAACGATCTGGGCCGCGCCTTCGAGGCGGCCGGGCGACCCGCCGACGCGAAAGAGCATTATGCCAGGGCGGCGACGCTCAAGCCGGATTTCGCCTATCCGCTCAACAACCTCGCCACGATCTTGAAGAACGAGGGCCGGTTCGAGGAAGCGGCGGCATCTTATCAAGCGGCACTCGCCCTCAATCCCGCCTATCCGGAGGCACATTACAACCTCGGCACGGTGCGCCACAGCCAGGGCCGCGGCGAGGAGGCGATCGAGCACTACCACCAGGCGATCGCCCTTAACCCCGACTTCGCCGAGCCGCATTACAATCTGGGCACGATCCGCCAAAGCCAGGGACGGCCTGCCGAGGCGGTGGCGCTATACGAGCATGTGCTAACGCTGCAGCCCGGAAATGCCGAGGCGCATTACAACCTGGCGACCATCTTTAAAAGCGAGGGCCGCCTCGACGAGGCGATGGCCCGCTACCAACAGGTTCTGGCCCTGCAACCGGACTTTGCCCGGGCGCATTTCAACCTGGCCTGGGTGCAGCAATCCCAGGGCAAGTCCGAGGACGCGGTCGCCAGCTATGCCAGGACGATCGACATCGAGCCGCATCATCTCGATGCGATCAACAATCTCGGTACGGTCCTGCAAGGGCTTCGGCGCCTGGACGAGGCGGCGCACTACTATGAGCGGGCGGTGGCGATCGACGCCGGTTTCTCGCGAGCGCTCTATAATTTGGGGACCGTGCGCCAGGGTCAGGGGCGGCTCCAGGAGGCCCTCACCTATTTTGAACAGGCGGTCGACGCGTCGCCGGATATGATCGACGCGCTGAGCAATCTCGGCACGGTACTGCTCGGCCAAGGCCGCCATGACGAGGCCCTGGCCCGGTTCCAACAGGCCCTTGACATCAACCCGCAGGAGGCCAGGGTTCACAGCAACCTGCTGATGAACTTGCATTACAGCGCCGACGCGTCCAACACCGACATCCTGGCTGCGGCGCGTCGGTTCGGTGCCAAATTCGACGCCCCACCGGATCGCGCCCGTTTTCCAAACGGTCGGGATCCCGCCCGGCGGCTGCGCATCGGCTATGTCTCGGCCGATTTCCAAAGCCACCCCGTCGGCTATTTCCTGGCCTGCGCGCTGCCCGACCGCGACCGGGCACCCGTCGAAGTATTCTGCTATGCCAATAGCAAATCCGCCGATGCGCTGACCGACCGGCTGCGCGCCGCGGCCGATCATTGGCGGAGCATCGCCAGCCTCGGCGATACCGATGCGGCCACCCTGATCCACCAGGACGGCATCGACATTCTGGTCGATCTGTCCGGCCATACGGCGAACAACCGGCTGCCGCTGTTCGCCCTGAAGCCGGCGCCGATCCAGGTCACCTGGGCCGGCTATGTCGGTACGACCGGCCTCGCCGCGATGGATTATATCCTGGCCGACCGCTACGTCGTCCCGACCGGCGACGAGGCGTTCTACGTCGAGAAGGTTTGCCGCCTGCCGGATAGCTATGTGTGCTTCGCGCCGCCGGAGCCGGCGATCGAGATCGGCACGCTGCCGGTGATGTCGGCGGTCGGGGTCACCTTCGGCTGCTTCAACAACCGGACCAAGATCACCCGGGAGACGGTAGCGCTGTGGTCGGCGGTACTGGCGCGCGTCGCCGGCTCACGCCTGCTGCTAAAGACCAAGAATTTGGGAGACAGCTTCACCTGCGAGACGCTGCTGGCACAGTTCGCCGGCCACGGCATCGCGGCGGACCGGCTGATCCTGGAGGGGCACGCGCCGCGCGCCGAATTGCTGGCGGCCTATAACCGCGTCGATATCGGGCTGGACCCGACACCGTACGGCGGCGGCCTTACCACCATGGAATCCCTGTGGATGGGCGTGCCGGTGGTCTGCCTGCGCGCGCCGCGCTGGGTAGCACGGGCGGGCGACAGCATTCTGTCGACGCTGGGCCTGCCCGAATTGGTCGCGGACACGGTCGACGAGTATGTGTCGGTCGCGGCCGCGCTGGCCGAAGACCCGCGGCGCCTGGCGTCCCTGCGCGCCACGCTGCGCGCGCGGCTGGAGGCATCGCCGCTTTGCGATGGCCAAGGCTTTTCACGCAACCTCGCCGCAGCCTATCGCGAGATGTGGCAGGCCTGGTGCGACGAGCAAGCGGTTCCTGATGACCTGCCTCAAAAAAATGCGGGTACCGGGAATTAAGTGGGGATTTGAGCGTGTCATCGCCCGTAGAATGCTGGAATACAACCCAATGGTGAGCAACCCACCATGCGTATCGCGCTGCTGTTTCTGGGGCTGCTCGCCCTCGGCATCGGCGGTTTTGTCGCCGTCGAGGGGGTGCCGCCTGCTGTAAAGCCATGGCTGGCCCAACAGCATTGGCTGGCGGGGCTACCCGGCCTCGCGACACTCGCCCTGCCATCCGAGGCCGCCCCGGCGGCGGCCTCGGCACGTCCGCCGGTGCCCGTCGTGGCGACCATCGTGCGCGCCGAGGATGTGCCGATCTACCTCTCCGGCATCGGCACGGTACAGGCCTACAATACCGTCAGCGTGAAGACCAAGATCGATGGCGAGATCATCCAGATCCTGTTCAAGGAGGGGCAGGATGTGAAGATCGGCGATCCGCTCGCCGTGATCGATCCGCGCCCCTACGAGGCGCAATTGCAGCAGCAGAAGGCGGCCAAGCAAAAGGATCAGGCGCTGCTCGACGGCGCGTTGCTGGATTTGGCGCGCTACCAGAATCTGGTCCTGAGGGATTACGCCAGCCGGCAATCGGTCGATCAGCAAAAGGCCCTGGTCGACCAATACCGCGCACAACTGATGAGCGACGACGCCCAGATCCGCTATGCGGAAACCCAGTTGAGCTATACGCGGATCGTCTCGCCGATCGACGGCCGCGTCGGCATCAGGCAGGTCGATAGCGGCAATTACCTCCGCGCAAGCGATGGCACGACGATTGTCGTCATCACCCAGCTGCAACCGATCTCGGCGGTCTTCACCCTGTCGGCGGCCGCCGTGGCCGCGACCCATATGACGCCGGGCATGGCGCATTTCACCGTCATGGCCATGGCGAATGACGACCGGACGGAGATCGACAAGGGGACCATCGATCTGGTCGATAACCAGGTCGACCAGGCGACCGGCACGATCAAGGTCAAGGCCAGCTTTCCCAATGCGGCGATCGCGCTGTGGCCGGGGAATTTCGTCAATGGCCGGCTCGTCGTCGACACGCGGCATGACGGGTTGACCGTGCCGTCGGCGGCGGTGCGGCACGGGCCACGCGGCGATTTCGTCTGGCTGCTGCACCCGAACAAGACTGCGGAAACGAAAGCCGTGGTGATCGGCCAGGTGTTCGACGGCCGCACCCTGATCGAGCGCGGCGTACAACGCGGCGATCAGGTGGTGCTGGACGGCTATTACCGGCTCGAAAACGGCAGCCCCGTGGAGATCACGCGGACCGAACCCGCGGCACCGCCCGCTGGCGGAGCACAGAAGCCGAAACCCGGACCGACCTAGCGCCATGTCGACGCCGTTCATCCTGCGGCCGATCGCGACGACGCTGTTGATCTTCGCGATCGTGCTGCTGGGGTTGCTCGGCTATCGCTTTCTGCCGGTGGCGGCCTTGCCGTCGGTCGATTTTCCGACGATCCAGATCACCACGGGGTATCCGGGTGCCGCCCCCGATGTGATCGAGTCCTCAATCACCGCCCCGCTGGAGCATGCCTTCGGCCAAATCGCCGGGCTGACCCTGATGAGCTCGACCAGTTCCTACGGCACCAGCCAGATCACCCTGCAATTCGATCTGGCGCGCAAGATCGGCACGGCGGCGCAAGACGTTCAGGCCGCGATCAACAACGCGTCGGATCTAGTGCCGACCAGCCTGCTGCCCTATCCGCCGATCTATCACCAAGTGAACCCGGCGGATACCCCGGTGCTGATCCTGGCGCTGACCGCCGATACGCTGCCGCTGCATGTCGTGGACGACTATGCCGAGACGGTGATCGTGCAGAAGCTGTCGCAGGTCGCCGGCGTGGGCGCCGTCACCATCGAGGGCGGCCAGACCCGGTCGGTGCGCCTGGAAGCCGATCCGGCGCGGCTCGCCGGGCTGGGCCTGTCGCTAGAAGACGTCCGGCGGGCGGTCGCGGCGACCACCGTCGACAATCCCAAGGGCGGGCTGGACGGCGCGCGGCAGGCGTTCCAGATCGGCGCCAACGACCAGCTGTTCACCGCCGACGCCTATCTGGGCGCCGTCGTCGCCTATCGCAATGGCGCGCCGGTGCTGCTGCGCGATGTCGCCCGGGCGGTCGATAGCGTCGAGAACGCGGAGCTGGCCGGCTGGTACAATGGCCAGCGCGCGATCATCCTCGACATCCAGCGGCAGCCCGGCGCCAATACCATCGAGGTGGTCGACGCGATCAAGGCGCTGTTGCCCAAACTGCAAACCTCGCTGCCGCCGGCACTGAAGCTGTCGATCGTGAGCGACCGGACCATCACCATCCGGGCCGCCATCCAGGACGTGCAGTTCACCCTGCTGCTGACCGTGGCGCTGGTCGTGTTGGTCATCTTCCTGTTCCTGCGCAAGCTCTGGGCGACCGTGATCCCCAGCATCACGCTGCCGGTCTCGCTGATCGCGACGTTCGGGGCCATGCAACTGGCCGGGTTCAGCCTCGACAATTTGTCGCTGATGGCGCTGACCATCGCCTCGGGCTTCGTGGTCGACGACGCGATCGTCATGATCGAGAACATCGTGCGCTACATCGAGGCCGGGGAGCGGCCGATCCAAGCGGCGATCAAGGGTGCTAGGCAGATCGGCTTCACCGTCGTGTCGCTGACCATCTCGCTGATCGCGGTGTTCATCCCGCTGTTGCTGATGGGCGGCGTGGTCGGCCGCCTGTTCAGAGAATTCGCGCTGACCTTATCCTTCGCCGTGCTGATCTCGGGCGTGGTGTCGCTGACGCTCACCCCGATGATGTGCGCGCATCTCTTGAAGCCGGTCGATCACAATCATCGCCCCAACGCGCTGTTCCGGTGGAGCGAGCGGGCGTTCGACCGGCTGAACGCCCTGCATGAGACGATCCTCGGCTGGGTGATGCGGCACCAGCCGGCCACCCTCGCCTTCACCGTGCTGACCGTAATCGCCACCGGCTGGCTTTACGTCGCGGTGCCCAAGGGATTTCTGCCGCAGCAGGATACCGGTCTGCTGGTCGGCATCACCGATGCCGCGCAGGACATCTCCTTCGCGGCGATGTCGGCGCGGCAGAACGAGCTGGCGGCGATCATCGGCAAGGACCCGGACGTCGTATCGGTGGACAGCTTCGTCGGCGCCGGCACGGTGAACCCGACCCTGAACAGCGGCCGGCTCTACATCAATATCGGCTCGCCCGACAAACGCGGCGCCAATGCCGCCCGAATCATCGACCGCCTGCAACGCGCGGTCGCCCCGGTACAGGGCATCGACCTGCATATCCAGCCGGTGCAGGATCTGCAGATCGAGACGCGGGCGTCGCGCACGCAGTACCAATACGTGCTGCAGGATCTGGACGAGGGGGAGCTGCGGCTGGCAGCGGCGAAGCTGTTGGCCGAGCTGGCCCGCCAGCCGGAGCTCGCCGATGTCGCCAGCGACCGACAGGACGAAGGCCTGCAGATGATGGTGACGATCGACCGCGCCGCCGCCGCCCGCTATGGCGTGACCTTGAGTTCGATCGACAACACCCTTTACGACGCGTTCGGCCAGCGGCAGATCGCGACGATCTATTCGCCGCTGACCGAATACCATGTGATCCTGGAGGTCGATCCGGCGTTCCGCGACGACCCGGGCATCCTCGACAAGATCTATGTCACCGCCGCCAGCTCCCAGGCTTCGACCACCAATGATGCCGCCGGCGGCATCGGCAACGGGTTCCACGCCGCCTCGGCCGCCATCCCGCTCTCCGCCTTCGCCCGGATCGAGCGCGGGCTGGCGCCGCTGGCGATCACCCATCAGGGCCTGTTCCCCGCGACCATCCTGTCGTTCAACCTGCCCAAGGGCGGCTCGCTCGGCCAAGCCTTGGCGGCCCTGCGCCGCGGCGAACGGGCGGTGGGCCTGCCCGACACGGTGACCGCCACGCTGACCGGCGCCGCCGCCGAGTTCCAATCCTCGCTGCAAAGCGAGCCGCTGCTGATCCTAGCGGCGATCATCACGGTCTATATCGTGTTGGGCGTGCTCTATGAGAGCTACATCCACCCGATCACCATCCTGTCGACCCTGCCCTCAGCCGGTGTCGGCGCCTTGCTGGCCCTGATGCTGTTCGGGCTCGATCTCGACCTGATCTCCCTCATCGGGATCATCCTGCTGATCGGCATCGTCAAGAAGAACGCGATCATGATGGTCGATTTCGCGCTGGAGGCGGAACGCGACCACGGCCGGTCCGCCGAGCAATCGATCACCGAGGCGTGCATCCTGCGCTTCCGGCCGATCATGATGACGACCATGGCCGCCTTGCTGGGTGCCCTGCCGCTGGCCGTCGGCGTCGGCACCGGGTCGGAGCTTCGCCGGCCGATGGGCATCGCCATCGTCGGCGGCTTGATCGTCTCGCAGATCCTGACGCTTTACACGACGCCGGTGATCTATCTGGCCTTCGCGCGGCTGCAGCGGCGCTTCAGCCGACCACGCCGCGTCCCCGCCACGGCGCCGGCGCCGACCGGCTATGAAGCGGAGAGCCACGGACCGTGAGCCCAGCCCCGTGAGCCTCTCCGAGCCGTTCATCCGGCGGCCGGTCGCCACCACCCTGCTGACGCTGGGCGTGTTGCTGTTGGGTGCCCTCGCCTATGCGAAGCTGCCGATCGCGGCGCTGCCCTCGGTCGACCGGCCGACCATCGGCGTCTCGGCGGTGCTGCCGGGCGCCAGCCCGGACACGGTCGCAGTGTCTCTGGCCCAACCGCTCGAGCGCCAGCTCGGCACCATCCCCGGCATCGCCGAAATGGTCGCGTTCAGCGGCCAGGGTGGTGCCACGATCACCATCCAATTCGACCTCGGCAAGGATATCGACGAAGCGGCGGCCGAGGTCCAGGCGGCGATCAACGCCGCGGGTCCCAACCTGCCCCACGACCTGCCGCAGCCGCCGCAATACTACAAGGCGAACCCGTCGGGCTTCGCCGTCATCGTCCTGGCCTTGACCTCGGACGTCGTCGATCCGGCCGAAATCTACAGCCTGGCCGACAGCGTCGTGGTGCAGAAGCTGTCGCAGATCGACGGGGTCGCCAAGGTCAACATCACGGGCGGCGAGCGCGGCGCCGTGCGCATCCGCGTCGATCCGCGTCAGATAGCGACCATGAAGCTATCACTGGAGGAGATCCGCTCGGCGGTAGTGCTGGCAACGCAGAACACGCCAAAGGGGGCGATATCGATCGATCAGCAATCCTTCACCATCGGCAGCAATGACCAGCTGTTCAAGGCGGTCGACTACCGGGAGATCGTCGTCGCCTGGCGCAACAAGGCGCCGGTCCGCCTGGGCGACATCGCCACGGTCGAGGACAACGTGATCAACGACAAGCTGGCCGGCTGGTACAATACCGGTCGGGCCGTGATGGTCTATGTCACCAAGCAGCCGGACGCGAACGTCGTCGAAGTCGTCGACCAGGTGATCGCAACCCTGCCGCAGATGGCGCATTGGATGCCACCATCGGTGAAGGTGCATGTCGTCTATAACCGGACGACGCTGATTCGGGCATCGATCGCGGATGTGCAGCTGACCATCGCGATCGCGACCGGGTTGGTCATCCTGGTGATGGCGCTGTTCCTGAAGCGGTTCTGGGCGACCGCGATCCCGGCGCTGACCATCCCGGTATCGCTCGCCGCCACCTTCGGCGCCATGGCGCTGCTGGGCTATACGCTCGACAATTTGTCGCTGATGGCCGTGACGATCGCGGTGGGCTTCGTCGTCGACGATGCCGTGATCATGATCGAGAACATCATCCGGCTGATCGAGGAAGGCCATACGGCGTTCGACGCGGCCCTGATCGGCGCCCGGCAGATGGCGTTCACCATCGTCTCGGTCACCGCCGCGCTGGTCGCGGCCCTGATCCCCGTGCTGTTCATGCCCGATGTCGTCGGCCGGTATTTCAGCGAGTTCGGCATGACCCTGGTGGCGGCGATCATCGCCTCGGCACTGGTCTCGGTCACCTTGACGCCAATGCTGTGTGGGCAACTGCTGACCAACCCGACCGCCGCTTCCCCGGCTGGCACCCGGGCTCGGCCGAGTTGGTTCGAGCGGGGCTTCTCGGCCACGGTCCGGTGCTATCTCGCCAGTCTGGATTGGGCGCTGCGCCATCGCTGGATCAGCCTGGGCCTGACCCTCGTGGTGACCGCGGCGACGATCGGCATCTACCTGGCACTGCCCAAGGGCTTCATGCCGACGCAGGATACCGGCATCCTCTTCGTCCGAACCATCACGAACGCCAATATCTCGTTCGCGGCGATGGAGGATCGTCAGCAGGCGGTCGCCAACGCGATCCTGGCCGATCCCGCCGTAGACGACCTGGTCTCCTATATCGGTGGACAGGGTTCGATCCTGAGCAATGGCACCATGCTGGTCAATTTGAAGCCTGTCACCGAGCGCAAGCTGTCGATCCAGCAGGTGATCGCCCGCCTGCGGACCACCCTGGGCAAGGTCGATGGCATCCGGGCGTTGTTCACGCCGGTGCAGGATCTACAGATCGGCGTCGGCGGTTCGGCGTCGCGCTATCAATACACCGTGTCGGGGATCAACACCGATCAAGTGCTGCAATGGGGCGAGGTCATGCGCCGGCGGATCGTGGCCCTAGCCGAGGTGACCGACGTCATCACCAATGTCGAGGCAATCGGCCTGCAAGCCGGGCTGGAGATCAACCGGATGCGTGCCGCCAGCCTGGGCATCACGCCGATGGGCATCGACAACACGCTCTACGACGCGTTCGGCCAGCGCCAGATCAAGACGATCTATCTGCCGCTGAACTATACGCGGGTCGTGCTGGAACTCGATCCCCGCTTCCAGACCGACCCGTCGGTGTTCGAGCAGATCTATGTGCCGGGGGTGAACAATGCCGCGGTGCCCTTGGCCACGCTGATGCGGCCAACCCGCGCCCATGCGCCGATGTGGGAGTTCCACCAGGACCAGTTCCCGTCGATGACGATCTCGTTCGACACCAAGCCCGGGGTCTCGCTGGGCCAGGCGATCACCGCCATCCGCAAGGCCGAGGCCACGGCAAATCGGCCCGACGAGCTCAAGGTAGAGTTCAAGGGCGAGGCCGGCGAGGCCAATAAATCCGGCGCCAAACAGATGCTGCTGTTCGCGGCCGCGATCGTCGCGATCTATGTGGTGCTGGGCGTGCTGTACGAGAGCTACGCGCACCCCCTCACCATCCTGTCGACCCTGCCCTCGGCTGCGTTCGGCGCGCTGGCAGCACTGCTGCTGACCAAGACCGAGTTCACCATCATCACCTCGATCGGCTGCATCCTGCTGGTCGGCATGGTGATGAAGAACGCCATCATGATGGTCGATTTCGCCCTGGCCCTGGAGCGTATCGAGGGGTTGTCGCCGGACCGGTCGATCCGCGAGGCGGCGCGCCTGCGGGTGCGGCCGATCACCATGACCATGCTGGCGGCGATCCTGAGTGCCGTACCCCTGGCGATTGGCACGGGTCCCGGCTTCGAGTTGCGCCAGCCGCTGGGCATCGCCATCGTCGGCGGGCTGCTGGTGTCGCAATTCCTCACGCTGTACACGACACCGCTGGCCTATCTGCTGATCGATCGTCTGCGCCCCCGCGCGCGGCTGGTCGGTGCCGCGGCGGAGTAAGCATCGCAAGTTGGGTTCAAGCCGGTTTGTCGACTTCCCCCTCGGCGGCCGGCGGCTCGTGCCCTTCCGCCAGCTCCGACGCGGCCGAAGCGGTTTCGGCTTCTGCTTCGGGTGCCTCTGCTTCGGCCGCTACGGGTTCAGCGACCTCCGCTTCGGGCGCAGGTTCGGGGGCCTCCGGCTCGGGCAGCGGCCCGGTCGCGGCGGTCTTCGCATCCACCAACCGGCTGAACACCGGCGTGCCGGCCAATCCCTCGCGGGTCAGGCGGTATTCGGTCTTGATCGGCTTGTGGTTTTCCTTATCGGCCAACACGAATTTGTCGATCCGGTAATCGGGGCCGCGCTCCAGCTCCTTCAGCGTCTCGAAGGTATTCGTCGGCGTCCTGGGTTTGCCGCCATCCCGGTCGAACCCGCCTTTGCGTCCCCTGGGACGTCCATCTTTTGAACGCCCATCACCAGGCCGGCCGTCGCGCGAGCCGCCGGGTTTGCCGCCCTTGGGGCCTGACGTGTTTCGGGGTTCCTGGGCCACGTTGGTCGTCTCCTAAACTCTGATCGATCTCGTTCGGACAGCGAAACGCCGCTGCCCATCGCCGCCACCCTAGCGTTTTATGGCGCCAATCGGTGGCTTAATTCAGCAGCCTAAACTTCAGCGGCCTCACCGTCAGCGACGAGGACGGCTGCCGAAGCTCTCGAAAGCGTCGGCATGGGCGGCGAGGCCTTTGTCGATCATGGCACGCATCAGATTGTCGCCCAGGCGGCCGGCGCCGATCAGCACGTCGGGCTGGGTACCGAGCAGTCCCGCCAGCAGGTTGGCCCGACTTTCCGGCGAGGCCGCCTCGAACACCGCCCGGCATTTGACGATCGACAGCTCGCCGAGCAGATCCTGGTCGCCGGAGGCATTCATGACCCGGGTCGCCACCGTGAAGGCGGTGAAATCCAGCAGACCCGGCGATAGCCGATCGATCTTGGCCAGCAGCTGCGTCGCGGCGGCTCCGTCGAGCTTGCCGGCTGGTGCCACATAGGCACCCTCTCGCCTCAGCCGGTCGTACAGCGTGCCGCGCCGACCACCCGACCGCGCCGACCACTCCGCCTCGGTCATCAGGAGATCTTCGGCGAATTCGGTTTCAGCGCCGTTCGGCGAGGAGCAATAGACGATGCCGTCATCGACCTCGTCGACCACATAGGTGCGGCCGTCCTTGGCATAGGCGACGGCCCCCACACGAAACCTCACAGCCATGGCAATCTTTCCTCGATCCGGGCTCGTTCGTGAGGCAGAGCGCCCCTTCTATCGCGTTTCGCCGCGATACGCATCCGCCGCGGAGCTTGCTATGATCAGATGATCCGGCATCGGCGACCCTAACGCGGCATCACCATTGGGCAATCTCATCTGGCTCGCTTCCTATCCGAAATCGGGCAATACCTGGTTGCGGGCGTTCATGCACAACTTCCTGCGCGATCCGGCGGAACCGCACGATATCGACGCGCTGGCGGATTTCACCGCCGGCGAGAATATGGCCGCCTTGTACAAGCCCTACGATCCAAGGCCGGCCTCGGAATATTCGATCGCCGACGTGCAGCGGATGCGGCCCGCCGTGCACCGCGACCTCACCGGCGCCTTCCCGGATCTCGTCATGGTGAAGACGCACAACGCCGTGGTGAAGGTGGAAGGCGTACCGCTGTTGACGCCGGAGGTGACGGCGGGCGCCGTCTATATCCTGCGCGACCCGCGCGACGTGGTGATTTCCTACAGCCATCATCTGGGTTGGTCGATCGATCGAACCATCGAGTTCATGGCCGATGAGGCGGCGGCGACCGGCGGCACGGACGCCAGGGTGTACGAGCGCCACAGCAGTTGGTCGACGCATGTTCAGAGCTGGACCTGGAACCTCGACCCGGCGATGCGCATTCTGCGCTACGAGGACATGCTGGCCCGACCCGCCGAGACGTTCGGCAAGGTCCTGCGATTCCTGGGCTTCGATCCCGATCCGGACAGGATCGGGCGCGCCATCCGGTTCAGCGCGTTCGAGATCTTGCAGGGTCAGGAACGACGCCACGGCTTCATCGAACGCTCGGAACATACCGAGGGGTTTTTCCGGTTCGGCACCGCCGGGCACTGGCGACGGATCCTGACCACCGCCCAGACCGCGCGCATCGAGCGCGACCACGCCCGCCAGATGCGGCGCTTCGGATACCTCTGAGAGCCGCATCGGGGGTTACCGACCTACCAATAGGGGCGCCCGTCCGCTAGAAAGGGGACTCCGAACAAACCAGACGCGTGGAGGCCGATGCCGCACCATACGCCCCTGATCGCTACCATCGCCGTGGGGCTTGGGCTCGCCTTCATCATGGGCGTGCTGGCGCATCGTTTGCGGATCTCGCCGCTGGTCGGCTATCTCGTCGCCGGCGTCGCCGTCGGCCCGTTCTCGCCGGGCTTCGTCGCCGATCAGGAGCTTGCCTCGGAACTGGCCGAGATCGGCGTCATCCTGCTGATGTTCGGCGTCGGCATGCATTTCCATCCGCGGGATCTTCTGCGCGTCAAACGCATCGCAATTCCCGGTGCGATCGCGCAAAGCGCGGTGGCGACGGTCGCCGGCTGGTATGCGGCGCGCACGTTCGGATGGAGCGATGGCGCTGGCCTGGTATTCGGCATGGCGCTCGCCGTCGCGAGCACCGTCGTCCTGATTCGGATGCTGACCGACCAGGATCGCCTGCGCGCCCACGATGGACACGTCGCGGTCGGCTGGCTGATTGTCGAAGACATGTTCACCGTGCTCGCGCTGGTGATCCTGCCG
>DATMGU010000045.1:0-12665 GCA_035555315.1 Allostellaceae bacterium | reverse complement strand
GCCACGGATTGACCGTGCCAAAATCGAAGCGACGACCGAGGCGGATATTGCCCTGCAGAGGATCGAGGACGGCGAGGACCCGCAAGCAGACCTCGGAACTTTTGTCGAAGATTTACAACCCGCCCGGATTCGTTCGCAACTGGGCATGAGCCAAACTGAATTTGCCGCGGCCCTGACAATCCCGGTCGCGACCTTGCGCAACTGGGAACAAGGCCGAGTGTCTCCTGATCCCGCTGCCAGGGCGCTCTTGAGGATTGTTGCGCGAGAGCCGAAATTCGCCCTCGCCGCCCTTAATCCCGGCAGACCGCGCGCATAAGCCCGTCGCCACGGCCGTCGGATCCGACAACATTGCGCCCATGTTAGCCGTCCGGTCGATCATCGCCTCTGCTCGGAAGCGGACTTTGGTGTCAAATGCGTGAATGACCGAGATGGGTGGAAACCGGACCGTCGGCTTTCGGGCTCTGAAGCGGTGTTACCGGACATCGCCTCACGGCCGGAGCGGACCGAAAGTGGATGTCGCTTTTCTGGTGCACGGCATGCCAGGCTGACACCAGTCTCGGCCGAGCGCTTCGGCCGCTTCCGACCCGCGACGGCCGATCTACAGTCTAATGCAACTCTGCCAAGTGGTCGTTTTCTAGCGTATATCTCTTAAGTCGTTCAGTGGCCACAGCGTCCTCTGTCGTGACGACGAGAAAGTATTGAACCGTCATAAGGATGTGAGGCAGATGCTTGACAAGACTGACCTGTCGCCAAAACTATATGATAACTATTTACATTACTACTCCCAAATAAATGAAATTGAATATTCAGGAGATAGGCCTTATTTAACATGCGAAGATGTTATGGATGCCCATTATCTAATCTGCGACCATTTTCTAAAGTTGGGTGAGGGTATAGCTGGCTTCGGCCCCAAGGACTTCGGCCTCCTTTCTTCTGCGGTCTGCCGCCAGTTGGCTTCTGCAGGCGGATCGTTCGTGTACTCTGACTTTTGGGATATCGCCGCGTCGCTTATTTTTGGATTGATAAACGACCATCCTTTCCACGATGGAAACAAAAGAACGGCTTTCCTTAGCTCAGTATTCTTTATGATGGAACACGGCTATCTTCCAGCAGTGGAAATAACTGACGTGGAGGACTTTACGGTTGAGATAGCCGATTTTAGGAGGGTCAACGGACGGCACATGGAGGTGAGCGAAATCGCTCCGAAGTTCAAGACCATGTTCCGAAGACAGGATAATCGTATGTCCTATATCGTGACGTTCAATGAGCTTCAGACGCGTCTGCGCGTGCACGGCTGTTCTATCGGTAATCCGAACGGCAATTACATCAACGTATACAAAGGCGAAGAACGGGTCGCGCAGATAGGATTTCCCGGTTGGTCCCGCGAGGTGTCTAGAAACGCAATTTCGACCGTGAGAAAGGCAACCGGTCTTCTCCCGGAAAACGGAGTTGATGCCCAGGTGTTTTTCAAAGGAGCCGATCCCCTGAGTAGACTTATCGGTATCTACGAGGAGCCCCTCAAGCGCCTTGCCTACCGTTGACTTAGTACAGAGCCTCTAAACCTGTGTGATCAAGAAAAGTACTGTCCGAAGAAATTTGAGACGATATTCTCCGACTGGCGAGCAAAGGAGATGACTTCGTGCACTGTCAATTTTATATTCCGACCAACAACTGCGGTAGTGTCACCTGTCTTGTCAATATAGGCTTGATCCGCCAGGCCCAAGGTGTGCATGAAACAGTGGCGCTTTTGAAACGCCAGAACGAACCCTTGCCAATCGCCTGCCTCCACTGCCATGTCCCAATCGGGCAGCATCTTATCGCGTGCGGCGACGGGATTTTGAAATGAAGTTACAGGTTTCATAGCGTAAATAGAGCCGTTTTTATAATTGCGCACAGCAATTAAATTGCAGATTCGCATGACGCCGTCAAACGTACTGACAATACGAGAAAGTATGTCGGCAAGCCCATCACGATCTAGATCCTCTGAAACGCAAGCGGCGTCCACGAATACAGTCAAGTCACGCATTATTTCGCGACAATTCTCATAAGCGCAAAACGGGCACCTGAGGAATTTTCCAAATGAGCGCGTAATTGTCATGTCGCGGCGACAAACATACTCGACATCGAAGTCCGCGATCTGCTTTGCAGTAAGCTGCCTTGGGGCAAAAAGATCTACGTCTCCATAATATCCGCAGGCCTTTGGGCAAGCCAGCTTAAGTGGCATCACATTGCCTTGCCTTTGGGCAGGGAGAACTACCCAATTGAGTGTCAAGCAATACGGACACGTAATGCCAATTCCCCGGCGCTCTGAATCGATTTTGGCGATGCACGCCATATAGCGCTCATCCTCCTCACGTTGCAGCTTTGCCCAGGCGTCGCGGAAATCCATTCAGGTTCGCCCCTTGGGGTTTGGATACATCTTCTCGGTAGATTTGAATATTTCCGATGCCGCAGCCCACACTGAAATGAAGGACTTTGCGCCATAGAGCCGTTCGGATGTCAATCATCCCGATGCCGCCGTCCCTTCATCCAGCAGGCGGCGGAGTCCGAGTGTTATTGCGCGTTGGAGCGGAAGGAGCAGCGTCTCGCGGGTCGCATTTGGCGGCAAATGCTACGACTGCTTTTGGGCCGATCTGACCAACTCAGGAGCGACCATCATGGGTCGGGAACTGCCAAGAGGTTAAATGGCCGCTTCTCACCCAGGGCCGCCCGAAAGCTGTCCAGCCGCTATCGGCCCATCTCGGCCAGGCGGTCCGGGACCGCAAAAGACCGCCCGGCATCGAAGCCAACCCGCCGTTCAACCCGTCAAATTCCCTGTGCAACGGCACCAGCGCGAAACGACGGCCGGGAACGACGGGTCGAAATTCGACATCGGCTGTGGCCCAGTTCACAGCCGATCCGCCCCTCCCGTCGCAGTATACGCCTCAGGTAACCCGTTGGATCCCGTTGGAGGGGCCGCCATGGTCAAGCATCAAGCTATTTTGATCGGTTGCATGATCTGGCTCTTCCTGGGAGCGACGGCACTCCTGACGCTCACGATCGCTTGTGCCACCAGCGCCCCAACGCTCGTCACTTTCGCCGTGTGCGATGCCGTCGGAGCGGTGAGCTTCGGTATTATCGTCCTTGCGCATATCGCCGGCGGGCTGGCCCTCCTCCCCTCCCCGACCGGATTCACGATAGAGCAACGGATCCGAGTGCCCACTGAGCGATGATCGGCTCCCCCGGGGTCCCGTCAATTTTGGGCGGGCACCGGGGGTTTCTTTTATTTTAGCGGAGCGGCCAGAGTTCCGCCGGCACCTGCCCCAGCACCCAGCGACCGAACCGATGCACCTGATCGTCGCGCCACGATAGCGGACCGGGACGGTGCAGGATGGAGGTCAGGCCACGCTGCTGCGACGCCAGCATGCCGACATCCTCCAGCGCCACCCGGTGCCACCGATCGTAATAAGCCAGCGCCTCCCGCTCGAAATCGGGCCGCCGGGTGGTCGCCGCCGGGAAACAGCCGCCAAGCGACAGCACCGATCGATCGGGCGCCACCGGACGCACGGCCAGCCACCACAGGCAATCCTGCGCCACGGCGAATTGCGTCGTCGGATGGATCAGCGTGAAATAGGTGCCGCGCCGGGCGGCGGCGCCGAGCCCCTCGATCGGCGGAAACGGCGGTGGTGCATCACCCAACACGGCGGTGGAGCGCTCGCTGATCACCTGGATCGCCTGCCAGCCGCCCTGGGTGACGATGCTTTCCGAATGCTGCGTGCCCACGGTTTTCGCGTGCACCAGACTGGTGTGGTAGCTCTCCAGCGCGTTTTCGAGCAGCAGTTTCCAGTTGCAGTCGGTCTCGATGTCCTCGCGCCAGGTGCAGATCATGTCTTCCGGGTGATGATCGCGGAACGTCGCCGGCAGGTCACCCAGCTGCGCCAACAAAGGGGGCGCCGCCTCGTCGAAGGTCAGGAACACGAAGCCGGCCCATTGCTCGAGACGGACCGGGACCAGGCCGTTTTTCGCATAGTCGAATTGGCCCGGCTGGTCGAATTGGCCCGGCTGGTCGAATTGGCCTGGTGGCGGCATGTCCGGCGCCCCGACCAACCTGCCATCGAGCGCGTAGCCCCAGCCGTGATAGGGACAGACGATCGCCCGGCACGTCCCCTCGCCGGTCAGCAGCGGCGAGCCGCGGTGGCGACAGACATTGGCGAAGGCGCCGAGCCCGCCGGTCTTGTCGCGGATCACCAGCACCGGGCCGCCGACCGTCTCGATCGCCCGATAATCCCCCGGCTTCGGCCACTCGTCGGCACGGCCGGCCAGGAACCAGCCGCGCCGGTGGATATGCGTCATCTCCGCATCGAAGAACGCCTGGGAGGTGTAGCAGGCGGCAGGCAGGCTGCTGGCCTGGTCGAGCGGCAGCATGGCGGCGGCGCAGGGGCTTTGCTCGGCCGTGCCGGGGGAGCCGTCGATACGGGACATCGCGGAAATCCTATGGCGGTTGAATCCGGCGGCGTCAGCCGGCCGATTGCTCGCCCTCTTGGGCATGTTCCTGTGTATCGACGGTGACCGGCACGAAGCAGACTACGGCGCCGGTGGGGCCACGGTCGCGTCGGCCTGACCGCTCGCGGCCAGCGCTCTGGCGACGAAGCCGGAGGATTTCATCGTCTCGACGAAGTCGCGCAGGAAGGCTTCGGCCGCCCGCCGTCCCTTGGGCACGCCCATGGCTTGGTTGATCTCCATGAAGCGGCCGGGGATCACGCGTGTCTCCGGATGTGCCTGGGCATACTCGACCAGCGGCTGCTTCACCCCGGCCAGGGCCTCGACCTTGTTCTGCTCCAGCAGGGCGACGGCGCCGGCCGAGTTATCCGCGCGGATGATCCGGGCATGCTTCAGCGCGCGGGTGAGATAAAGGTCGTAGGCGCTGCCCTTGGCGACGCCGATCTGGATCCCGTCCCGATCGACATCCTCGATCCGCCGCAGCGCCGAGCCCGCGGGAACCAGATAGGTGCCCTCGATCACCACATAGGGTGCCGTGAAATCGATGCCGGCGGCACGCACCGGGTCGATCGCCAGGAAGGCGATATCCCAGGCACCGATCTTGACCGCCTCGAAGACAGCCCCGGCCTCGTTGAACGGCACGAGATCAACCGGCACGCCGAGTTGCCGGCCGAGTTCCCGCGCCAACGCCACCGAAGCGCCTTGGGGTTCGCCGGTCTTGGGATCTTTCTGGGCGAGCACCGGATTGCCGAAATTGATGGCGGCGCGCAGCCGGCCGCTCGGCGCCAGATCCTTGGCGGCCTCGGGCGACGCGGCATTGGCGGTGGAACAGGCGGCCAACAACGTCATGCAGGTGAATGAGGTGGCGAGCGTGATCATCGGAAAACATCCTCACGGCAGCCGAGATGCGGCGCCTCGGAGACTCTGATGCAGAAACGCCGCGATGTCTTTCTCGAACTGCCGGTGCACCGCCACGCGATCGACGCCCGGCGCATCCTTACACAGCCCGGGGGCGGACTCCGCGTGGAAAGCTGGCTGTTCCGCCCGAACAGCCGCCGCTTGGGCGGCCCATAGGATGGCGGCGAGGATCAGGGCGCGCATCGTTCCTCCGAAGGGGATGCCTTGTGCGGCGGCGATGGCAATCCGGCCGTCGCGCTACCGCGCGCGCGCCAGCGGCACCAGCACAGTGAAGCGGGAACCGCGGCCGACGACGGAGGAGACGCCGATCGAGAGGCCCAGGATATCGGCGGTGCGCTTGACGATCGACAGGCCCAGGCCAAAACCGTCCTGCTTGCTGTCGACCTGCTGGAATTCCTCGAAGATCTTCTCGACCTTGTCCGGCGGGATGCCGATGCCGGTATCGACGACCTCGATCGACAGCGCGGCACCGCGCCGCCGGTAGCCGACCAGGATGCCGCCCTCCTTGGTGTATTTAAGGGCATTGCTCATCAGGTTGCTCAGGATGGCGAGCAACAGCTCGGAATCGGTGCGCACCATCACCGAAGACGGCAACAGCGTCAGGCGCAACCCCTTGGCGCTGGCCGCCTGAGCGAAACTGTCCTTCAAATACCCGATGACATCGGACATGGAAAAGGTCTCGATGACCGGCTGCACCCCGCCGAGATCCAACCGCGAGGCGGCCAGCAGGCTGTCGAGGGCGGAAATCAACCGCCCGACAGCGCGGTCGCCGCGCTCGAAAAGCTGCTGTCGCTTTTCCGCGGACTGCGCCTCAAGCATCCCCTCCAAAGCGTAGAGGACGACCTGCAACGGCTGCTTCAGGTCATGACCCGCGGCGGCCAACAGACGGTTTTTCGCCCGAGTGGCATCCTGTAATGCCTGTTCCGCCTGCTTGCGATCGGTCACATCCATGGTGATGCCGACGACCCGGACAGGCTGGTCCCCATCATTGGAGATCACCGTGCCGCGTCCGATCATCCATCTGGTCTGGTTGCCCCGCAGGATCCGGAATTCGGCGTTGAACGAGCCGGTTTGCAGGGCGTGGTTGAGTGCCGTGTGAAGCGATCCTCTGTCGTCCGGGTGGATGACGGCCATCACCTCGGCGTGGCTGACGGTGCCGGCCTGGTCCGGGCCGATGCCGTAGAGCTTGAACTGTTCCGACGACCAAAGGCTGTTGCCGGTCGCGACATCCCATTCCCAACTGCCGATCCCGGCGGCCGACTGGGCGATCTCCAGGTGCTCGCGACCGAGACCCAGCGTATAGCCAGGCAGACGGGGAGGAACGCTCCCCCCGGGCTCGACCAGTTGATTGAACGGGTTGCGGCTCATCCAGTTGCCTTCACTGCGCTGGGCTCGTCGCTAGATAAGGTGGCGAAAAAATTAGTCAATGATACCAGACGTTGCGAGTGCGACAAGGCGTTCGACTCCGGCGGACACGTCGATCGTAATGACAATTTTTAGCTGTCCAGCCTGGGGTTTGCCCGCCTCTTGCAAGCCCTCGAAGGACCACTTCCGCAAAGACAAGGATGGCTCGATGCGCGTCCTGGTAATCTTCGCTCATCCGGTCGAAACCAGCTATCACGCCGCGATCAAGGCTCAGGTCGTCGAGGCATTGGCGGCGCGGCATGAGGTCGATCTGCTGGATCTCTACGCCGAAGCCTTCGAGCCCGCCGTGTCACGCGCGGAGCGGCTGGGCTATCACAGCATACCATCCAACCAGGCACCGGTCGCCGGGTATATCGACCGGTTGACGCGCGCCGAGGCGATGGTCCTCTGCTTTCCGACATGGATCTTCGGGCCGCCGGCGATGCTGAAGGGGTTTTTCGATCGGGTCTTCCTGCCGGGCGTCGCCTTCGAGCTGCTGCCCAATGGCAAGGCACGGGGCGCGCTGCGCAACATCCGCAAAATCGCCGGCATCGTCACCTATGGGCAGACGCGCTGGGTCAATTTCCTGATGGGCGACTATCCGCGACGGTTCGTGACACGCTATCTGCCGCGCACGGCCGGCGGCGGCGCCCGCGCCAGTTTCATCGCGCATTACGATATGAACCGGTCCACACCGGCGACCCGTGCCCGCTTCCTCGACCGGGTGACCAAGGCGATGGCGCGGTTCTAAGCCACCGTGAAGCTGCGCATCTTGCCGGGATTGAGCAGGCCGGCCGGGTCCATCTCGCGCTTGAAGGCGGGTTGATCCCCGCCGATGCGCTTATGGCCGGCGCCGTCCTCCAGGGTGAAGACATGGGGGTTGGCGATCAGGATGCCGCGTGCCTCCAGCTCGGCGATGATCTGGTTCAACCGCTCGGGCGTGGAGAAGCGCACGACCTGGAGGGCGCTGCAGGTGACCTGTCCGCCGGCGCGCAGGAATTCCAGATGGATCATGAGCTCGTCGCCATAGCTGCGATACGTCTCCTCGATCAGCTCCAGCGTCCGGTCGGCGGGAAACAGGCTTTGCAGGTAGGTCACCGACTTGTCCTTGCGCAGCGCATGCAGGGTCGTGTGGTTCCAGGTGTATTCATAGACCGGCGTCAGCTGGGCATCGGTCTCCGCCTCGGCGGTCGGCCGGCGCAGGATCTCGGTACCGCCGAAATCGCCCAGCAGGTCGGTCCAGCCGGTCAGCGCGTGGCTGGCGATCATCGCGATCACCAGATGCTTGCCCTCCGGCGTGGTCAACCCCTTCAGGTTCTGCGGCAGCGGATGCGCCAGCACGGTGACCAGTTTCTTGGCGATGCCATCGGACAGGCCCAACATGCGGGCGCAGCGCACGGCGGTCATGAAGTCGTCGAACGCCGCGATCACGTCGACCCAGGGCAGACGGGGTGCCAGCGGGATGCTGAGGGCGGTGATGATGCCGGTGGTGCCATAGGCATGGTTGACGCGGTTGATCGCATCGCCGGTCAGCTCGACGATCCTCGGCTCCGCCTCGCAGGAGACGACGCGCGCCGCGACGATGTTGCCGCGTTCGCGCAAGCCGCCATAGGTGATCGAGCCGATCCCGCCGCTGCCGCCGGCGACGAAGCCGCCGATCGTGGCGGTCCGCTTGGTCGAGGGGTACATGCGCAGCTCCCACCCCGCTTCGGCGACGGCACTTTCGATATCGATCAGCCGGCAGCCCGGTTCGACCCTCAGCAACCCGGCATCGACGGAGAGGACCCGGTTGAGGCCGGTCATATCGAGCACGACCCCGCCTTCGAGCGGCACCGCCTGACCGTAATTGCCTGTCCCGGCGCCCCGCACGGTAAGCGGCACGCGATGGCGCGCGCAGAGGGCGGACACCGCGACGACATCGGCCTCGTTGCGCGGACAAACCACCAGATCGGCCGATTTATCGTTGAGCGCCGCCTTCAGGATCGGGCTGTACCAGAAGAAATCGCGACTCTTCTGCCTGACCAGCGCCCGCTCGGTGATGCAGGGAATGTCGCCGAGTTCCGCCTGAAAGCCCTGCCAATCAAAGCCCTGCCAATCGATCACGATGTCTCCTTCGAACGCCTTGCCGGCGATGCCACGCGGGTCACCCTGCACATACTGGACCCGCTTATATTGGCATCGTCATCGGCTTTCGACCGTCACGATTTTCTGTTGCGCCGGCATGAGACCGACCACGATGCCGGCGACGATCACGACCGCCCCCGCGAAGACCCAGACATCGATCGGTTCCTGATAAAGCACGAAGCCGACGCCGGCGATCAGCGGCACGCGGAGAAAATCGAGCGGCAGGACGATGCTCGCCTCGGCGATCTGGAGGGCTTTCGACAGGCACAATTGCGAGCAAAGGCCGGCGATCGCCAGCGCCGCCATCGCGACCATGGTCAGGGTCGAGATGTCCGGCGAGAGGCTCGGCGCACCGCTCGATACGCGGGCGAGGATCGATGCGCCCACGAGGTTGAGCGCCAATTGAATGACCATCATCCAAAACAAGATGGCGAAGATGCTTTGGGTCCGCGTCAGCCGCCGGGTCAGGAGAGCCGACAGGCCGATGCACAAGGCGGCGCCAAGCGGCAGCAAGGCCGTGAGATGAAACGAGGCCGGCGACGGCCTCAGAACGATCAACACGCCGACCAGGCTGGCCGCGATACCGATGAGGGTGTCGCGCCTGATCCGCTCGCCGATGATCGGGAAGGCCAGCAACGCCGCCCAGGCCGGCGAGGTGAATTCCAGCGAGAACACGGTCGCCAGCGGCAGGCACGAGATCGCCAGCGTCCACAGGAGACCGCCGAGCGAGTGCACGAGGTTTCGCGGAATATGCCTGGGTAGCTCGGTGATATCGACGAGGCCGCGCAGGGATGGCGAGGCTATGAGGGCGGCGACGAGCAGCGCCAATCCACCGCCTGTGCGGACCACATTGATTTCGAAGACATTGAAATGCGCCGCGAGCGTGCGGATCGAAACGGCCGAGACCACGAAGGACGCCAAGGCACCCATCATCCATAGAATGACAGGCGCAAGTCCGGCGACGTCCCCACGAAATTTCAAACGCGCGCGGCCTTTTCAGATCCTGGACAACGTCCGGCTCAATATAGCCATACGCATGAATTTCGATAGGCGGACCTGTTCGAAATACATCGCCTGGTCGAGGTCGTCGCAGCTCGGGTGAATCTCATCCTGGCGCGGCAGCGGATGAAAGAGCAGCGTGTCGGACCCGCATCGCTCGATCTTCTCAGGCGTGACGACATGGCTATCGGGCGTCGTCCTCGGCGACACATACCCGGACGCCGCCGCCTCGCCGATATCCGACATGTCATAGGGGGCCATCATGACGGCATCGCAGTCGGTCAGCACCTGCGTGATGTCCGACACCAGCCGACAGCGGATCTGATTATCCGCGATCGCGTCCAGAATATCCTCGGGAACCGGGATATGGGGCGGCGGGCAGAACACGATTTCCCTCGGTGCTTCATAGCGCAGGAGCTGAACCAACGAGCGCACCGTGCGGCCTCGTGGATCGCCGCCGAAGGCGATGCTGGTATCCCGGAGCGCCCCTAACCCGCATCTGAGGGCGAAGATGTCGATCAGCGCCTGGGTCGGATGCTCGTTCCAGCCATCGCCGGCATTGATCACCGGACAGACGGATTTCGCCGCCATGCGTGCCGCCGCTCCCATCTCATGATGGCGGACCACGATGGTGTCGCACAGGCGCGAGAAGACCGCGGCGCAATCCTCCAGCGACTCGCCGGTGCGCTGATTCGAGCGCGAGGCCGACATATCCTCGAAACCGATCACATGGGAGCCGAGCGCCACCGTCGCGGCCTGAAAGCCGGCGCGCGTTCGCGTGCTCGGCTGGAAAAACAACATGGCGACGCTGTGCCCCGAGGCCCTGGCCGCCAGGGCGCCGCCCTGCTCGTAGGCATGGGCGAGATCGCACAACTCCTCGACATCGTCCATGTCGATGTCGCTCGTCCCGAGCAAATGCTGCGGCTTACGAGCCCACCGTCCACGAGCGAGCCGTGTCGGCGTTTCAAAGGACAACGACACCATTACGCAACCCCCGAAGCCCCGCCATTCGATTAACGATCCGTTAACCTAACTTAACGGATTCAGGGACCTCAGGGAATGAACTTAATGATTGGTTAACCAACACCGGCCGGGCCCCCGGCCGGTGGTCGATTAGAATTGGGCAGTTAGAATTCCCGGCCGATGAGCAGCCGGTCGACCGAGATCCGGCCACTGCCCCGAGCGGCCAGAACGAGCGAGATCACCGCCAGCACGACGACGTATTCGGCACCACCCGGCCCGCTCCAGCCCTTGGGCAGATGGACCATGATGGCGGCTACCGTCATATTGACGAACAGCATGAGGGCGAGCGGCCGGGTGAGGAAGCCGAACGCGATCGCGAGACCGCCGAAGAACTCCAGGCTCCCGATGAAATAGACGAATGCCCCCGGCGGGTTCAGACCCAGGTTGCCGAAAAATTTGATGAAATTATCGGTACCGACGAACAGCTTGGCATAGCCGTGCGGCACGAAGACCAGGCCGACCAGCAAGCGGAACAGCAGATCGACGAGATCGCTGGTCGAGGTGTAGAGCGGCTTCAGGAAGGGAAGGATAAGCGGGGTCGGTTCACTGCTCTCGGACATCTGCATAACCCTTGGTTTCAAAGCGCGTGGCTGGTGTCTATCAGACGGGGCATCCTGCACGACCGCCCCGGTTCATCAAGCCCTTTCCGCTACATCGCGCAGGGATCGCGCCGGCTCGAACAGATCGTCCAACTCGGCGTAATCGGGTGGGCTCGTATCGATGGCCCGCCCCCCACGCAGCACGATGCGATCGCTCTGCGGCCGGGCCAGCAGTTCGTTCATCGACCGGGCGGTGAACAGCACCAGATCGGCGGCGGCGCCCTCGACCAGCCGCCCCGCCGGCAGCCCCATGAGCGCCGCCGGGGTCGCCGTCACCGATCGCGGCCAGGCGCCGAACGGATGATCGAGATGGGCGATCCGCACCGCCTGGCGGAACACCTCCAGCAGATCATGGTCGCCATAGGCGTAGAACGGATCGCGGCAATTGTCGCTGGCGACCGCGACCGGGATGCCGCGCGCCGCCATCTCGTGCAGCAGGGTGACGCCGCGCCGACGGGGCGTGCGACCGGCTTGCCGGTCCTGCAGATAAAGATTGCACATCGGCAGGCTGACGACGCCGATCCCGGCCGCCGCCATGAGATCGAGCGTCCGGTCGATCTCGTCCGGCGGCTGAACAGTGAGGCTACAGCAATGGCCGACGACGACACGGCCGGCGAAGCGCTCGTCCAGCACCGCCTGGGCCAGCACCGGCAACGACCGTGCGCCCTCGTCCAGGCTCTCATCGACATGCAGATCGAGATCGAGGCCATGGCGCGCCGCCAGACGCAGCAGCCGCGTCAGCTGATCGGCCAGGCTCGGTGACGGGTAGACCACGGCGCCCAGGATCCCGCCGAACCGGGCGACGAGCGTCGCCAGTTCCTCGGCGAACGCCGCATCGTCGAGGCTGTCGAGCGCTTGCAGCGCCACCGCCTGCAGCGATATCCGGTCGCGCCACCGGTCGCGCAGCTCGGCGAAGAGCGGCCAGGAGATCCGATGCTGCGGCGCCAGGCAGTCGAGATGGGTGCGGATCGCGACGGTGCCGTGGCTCATGGCGCAGCGCAGGCCGAACTCGAAGCGCCGCTCGATGTCGGCGGCGGTCCAATGCCGGGCGCGATCCTCCTTCACGGTGGCGAGCGCCCCGCCGAAGCTGCCATCCGGGTTGGCCGCGCGCGGCCAGAT
>DATMGU010000044.1:0-153453 GCA_035555315.1 Allostellaceae bacterium | reverse complement strand
CCGCGCGCGGCCAGATATGGCCCTTGTCGAGATGGGTATGCAGATCGACGAAACCGGGCCAGACCATGCCGCCCCGCCCGTCGACGATCGGCAGATCACCCGGCGGCTCAGTGCCGGCCGGGCTGATCCGCCGGATCAAGCCGCCGGCGACCTCGATATCGACCGGCGCCGATGCCTCAGGCGGAAGGACGCGCCGCAGGATGAAACGCGGCGCATCCGGGACGGAGGGCGATGCCGGGTTCAACCGCCCTTCCGCATATCGATGGCGTATTTCTGGTCGACGAACTGGGTGGTGAACGCCTTCTTGTAATCGACGCTCGCGGGATAGAGGCCGGCCTTCGACATGGTGTCGAAGAAGTCCTTCCAGCGGGCATCGGTCATGGCGCCGACACCCATCGCCGTGCTGTCGCCGGAATCGACCAGGGCATACTGCTTCATCAGCTTGATGGAGGCATCCAGCACGTCCTGGGTGATGTCCTTGTTGTCCTTGAGAATGAGGTCGTTGCCCGGCTTCGGATCGCCATACATGTAGCTGTACCAGCCTTCGATCGACGCCTCGACGAACGCCTTCACGACCTCCGGATGCTCCTTCACCATTTTGGTCTGGGTCAGCACGACGTTGGAGTAGCTGGAGTACCCGTTATCCGCCAGCAGGTTGACGACCGGCTTTTCGCCAGCCTGCTTTTCGATCTGATAGGGCTCCGAGGTCACGAAGCCCTGCTGGATCGCGGTCTTATCGGCGAGGAACGGCGCCAGCGAATAGTTGTAGGGGCGGATCTGACTATCCGTGAAGCCGAACTTCGCGGAGAGGAACAGCCAATAGCCGGTGCGCGCGGCCGCCGAGATCATGATCGGCTGCCCCTTCATCAGAGCCAGCGTGTCGTGCCCCGTCCCCGGGTGCGAAATCACGCATTGCGGGTCTTTCTGAAAGAACGCCGCCACCGCGATCACCGGGATGTCCTGCTGCGCCGCCGACAGGGCGCCGAAGCTGCCCGACGACATCTGCAGATCCACGATACCGGTCGCCACCGCCTGCATCGGGTTGGCCTGGGGGCCGCCCATCTTGATGGTCACGTCCAGCCCGTGCTTCTTGTAGAAGCCCTTGGCCAGCGCCTGATAGAAGCCGCCATGTTCCGCCTCGGCGAACCAATCCGTGCCGAACGTCACTTTGGTATCGGCCGCGCGCGCCGATGGGGCGAAGGCCATCCCCGCGACGAAACCGGCGGCGACGACGGCGCCGAAGGCGAATTTGGCAAGACCACGGCTGGAACGGATCATGGACATCTCCTGAGAGGGGACAAAGTTCACGGCAGATGGGTAATGGGCGGGCGACGAAGCGGCACGGTGGCATTTTCCGGCGCCGGGGAAAAGCGTCGTGAGCAGCGCCCGCTCACCGTTCACGGCGCGAGGCGCTTTCGTGCCATTTGTGCAGGAACAGATGGGCGAGGCCGCTGAACAGCATGAAGATCAGAATGCCGCTCGCCGAGAGCAGGAAGAGCGCCGCGTAGACCTTCGGAATATCGAGCCGATAGCTGCTCTCCAGGATACGATAGGCTAGGCCCGACCCGCCGGCCGCGGTACCGGCGGTGAATTCGGCGACCACGGCGCCGATCAGGCTGAGCCCGCCGGCGATCTTGAGGCCGCCGAAGAAATACGGCATGGCGCCGGGCAGCCGCAGGTACCACAGCACCTGAAACCGTCGCGCCCGGTACAGCCGCATCAGATCGAGGAAATTATCGTCGACCGAATTCAGCCCCAGGGTGGTGTTGGACAGAATCGGGAAGAACGCGACGATCCAGGCGCAGATCAGCAGCGCCACCTCGGTATTGCGCACGTAGATCAGGATCAACGGCGCGATCGCCACGATCGGCGTCACCTGCAGGATGACCGCGTAGGGAAAGAAACTAGCCTCGATCCATTTCGACTGGGTGAACAAGATCGCGAGGCCGCCGCCGATCACCACCGCCGAGATCAGCGCCAAGGCGGTGATCCGCAGGGTCACGAGCAGCGAATCCGACAGGGAGCCCCATTCCTGGACCAGCTTCTGCGCGATGCGCAGCGGACCGGGCAGGATATAGACGGGCACCTCCTCGATGCGGACGAACGCCTCCCAGGCGAGCAGCGCGATAACCCCGACCAGGATCGGCATCATCAGGCGGAGCAGCCGGCCGGTGGAGAGGCCGAAGCCGCCCGCCGGCGCTTCTCCCGACTTATCCGGGGGATTATCCGACACTCGCCCGCTCCCGCACCGGGTCGGCCTCGGGCACGGCCTCCCCCATCGCCTGCTTCAGCGCCGCCGAGACGATTCGGCAATACTGGTTATAGGTCTCGCTGGTCCGAAACGCCTCGTCGCGCGGATAGGGCGCGTCGATCGGGATATCGGCGACGACCCGGCCGGGGCGCGCCGCCATCACGACGATCCGGCTCGACAGATAAACCGATTCGAAGACGCTATGGGTGACGAAGACCAGGCTCAGACGCTGCGCTGCCCATAGATCGAGCAGATCGTTGTTGAGCTTGAACCGGGTGATCTCGTCGAGCGCGGCGAACGGCTCGTCCATCAGCATCAGCCGGGGCTGGGTGACCGAGGCGCGGGCGATCGACACCCGCATCTTCATGCCGCCGGAGAGCTGACGCGGATAGGCGTTCTCGAAACCGGTGAGGCCGACGCGGTCGAGCGCGGCCATGACGATCGGCCGCGCCGCCGCCTTGCGCATGCCCTTGAGACGCAGCGGCAGATACACGTTGCCGAACACCGTCCGCCACGGCATCAGCGTCGGCTCCTGGAATACGAAGCCCAGTTCCATGCCGCGCAAACCGTCCGGCGAGAGCCGGTCGGCGCCGTCGGCACGCCATTCGATGGAGCCGCGCGACGGCGTGCTGAGGCCGGCGATCAGCCGCAGCGCGGTGGATTTGCCGCAGCCCGAGGGACCCAGCAGGCTGACGAACTCGTTCTCGCCGAGTTCCAGCGACAAACCGCCCAGCGCCAAAGTGCCGCTGGCGAATTGCTTGTCGATCTTGGTCAGGCGCACCAGCGGCGACGGAGGAGCTTTAGCCATCATGATGAGGGAGATAGCGCAAGCGACGTGCCATGACGAGCGCCGGCACTTCGCCCCGCCGGCCGGCTCACCCAGTCGCGCCTACCAGTCCGGCGAATCAGCCCGATAGGGCGAACGTTGCCGCTCCTGTGCCAGCGCCGCCAGGCGGACCGCCGCGTTGGCGGCGCCGTATTGGTCGTAGTTCCGCCGTTCGACGATCTCGAAGAAGAATCGATCCTCGAACGGCCGCGTATAGATGTGCAGGAACTCGCCCTCGCCATCCCGGTCGTACAGCACGTTGGCATCCGCCAATTGGGCGGCGAAATCGGCCGTGATGTCGAACTTGGTCGCCAGATCCTCGTAATAATTGCGCGGGATCTCGAGAAAATCGGCACCGAGGAGCTTCAGGTCGCGCACCGTGGCGAAGATATCGTCGGTGGCGCAGGCGATATGGTGCACGCCGGAACCGCCATAGGTCGACACGGATCGGGCGATCGCGGTGTGCTGGCTCTGCGAGATGTTCAGTGGGATGCGGATCGAACGATCCGGGCTGCGCACGGCACGGCTGCGGATCAGGCCGTAGGGATCCGGCAACACCCAGGTATCGTCGGCGCCAAAGCCGAATACCGCCCGGAAAAACAGCAGCCAGCTATCGAGATGACCGGGCGGCAATGCCAGCGTCGTGTGGTCGATCCGGGTCAGGCCGGCGGGTGCGGCAGGGGTGGCGACCGGGATGAAATCGGTCGCGAACAGCGTCTCGGCACGCCGTTGCGGGTCCAGCAGGTAGATGACGCTGCCATCCGGGGCGCGGATGCCGGGCAGCTTCTGTTCGTGCGGCCCGACCCGCTCGTCATGGGGCTGGCACCGATAAAGCCGCGCCCGGTTGACCGCGTCGCCACTGTTATCGACCCCGAGCGCCATGGCGCACAGCGAGGGGCCATGCACCAGAAAGAACGAATGCGCGAAGGAATTGGGTTCGGCGTTCAGCACGAGGTGAATGCCGCCGTTGCGCAGCAGGGTGACGTTCTTGGATTTGTGCCGGCCGACCGTCGCAAAGCCGAGGCGCCCCAGCCATTGCGCCAGGCGTCCGCCGATCGCATCGTCGACGGCGAATTCGAGAAATTCGACGCCGTCGTATTTCGGCGGCAGCGGTGGCGAGAACAGATCGACACGCGGCCGTTGCGAGGGGGTCGATCCACCCGCTCCGACCACCCCAACCGGTCCGGGCGCTTGCAGACGCTGATCCGTCGCCTCTTCGAGGTAGAGCAGCGAGCGCATGCCGTCATCGGCGGTCGGCCGCGACGGGGCCGCCCGGAACTCGTCGTTGAAGATCTCAAGCGAGAGCGGCCCGCCATAGCCGGCGGCGATGACCGGCGCCAGAAACCCCGCGAGATCGAATTGCCCCTGTCCCGGAAAGCAGCGGAAATGCCGGCTCCACTGCAGCACGTCCATCGACAGCAGCGGCGCATCGGCGACCTGGACGAAGAAGATCCGGTCGCCCGGGATCGACGCGATCGCCGCCGTGTCGTCGCCGAGCGCCAGCGTATGGAAGCTGTCCAGCGCCAGCCCGAGGTTCGGGTGGTCGACCGCGTCGATCAGCCGCCAGGCATGGCCATAGGTGTTGACATTCCGCCCCCAGGCCAACGCCTCGTAGCCGATGCGGATGCCGCGTTGCGCCGCCCGTTCGGCCAGGAGCGCCAGATCCTCGATCGCCGCCGCGTCTTCCGGGATCGCATCCGGCGACACGTTGCTGCAGAGGAGCATCAGGTTGGCGCCGAGTTCCGCCATCACGTCGAATTTCCGCTCGGCGCGATCGAGGTTGCGCTGGCGCTTGGCGCGCGGCGCGCCCTCGAAATCACGGAACGGCTGGTACATCAGGATTTCGAGGCCGAGATCGCCGGCCAGTTCGCGCACCGCCCGGGGGCGATCGTCGAAATACACCAGGTCGTTCTCGAAAATCTCGACGCCGTCGAAGCGCGCGCCGGCCGCCGCCTTCAGTTTCTCAGGCAGCGTACCGCCCAGCGAAACGGTGGCGATCGATCGCAGCATTGGTCTCTCCCCAGAGTAAGCCTGTCCAAAAAAGCCGATCGGGACAGGGTCGCCTCGTTCAGGCATGCCGTCGAATGCCAAGATGACGAATAGCGATAACGCGCCGTTATGGAAAACCGCTCCGGCCCCGCTCCTCGGAAAATTTTTTTCCGTCGCGCGAATAACGCGGCACTCCCGCCGGTCTGCACTTTAAGACCACCCGTAACGGAGCACCGAGATGGAAAATACGCCTAATCTCCCGGCCGTCCCAGAAACCTCCACCGACCTTCCCCGCCGCGGCCTGCTCAAATGCATGGTCTGGGCGGGTACCGGCGTCCTCTGGACGGTGAGCGGCGGCGTGCCGCGCTCCAGCCTGATCGGCGATGCCCAGGCCGCCACAGCCACTGCCGCAGCCACTAAAAGCGATTTCAGCTTCGTGCAGATCAGCGACAGCCATATCGGCTTCGCCAACTCACCGAACATGGACACGCCCGGCACGCTGCGCGAGGCGATCGACCTCGTGACGCAGCAGAAAGGCAACGCCTCGCTGATGCTGCACACCGGCGACGTCAGCCACCTCTCCAAGCCCGCCCAGTTCGACACGGCCGAGCAGATCGTCCGAGGCGCCGGGCTCGACGTGCATTACGTACCCGGCGAGCACGATGTGCTGGTGGATGACGGTAAGGCCTTTTTCGAGCGCTTCACCCCAGGCGCCGCGCAGGGCTGGTACAGCTGGAACCAGCAGGGCGTGCACTTCGTCGCCCTCAACAATGTGCAGGACCTGAAGGCGGGCGGCCTCGGCAATCTCGGCGCCGAGCAGCTCGCTTGGCTGAAGCGCGACCTGGCCGGTCACTCGGCCAGCCAGCCGATCGTGGTGTTCGCCCATGTGCCGCTCTGGACGGTCAGCCAGGAATGGGGTTGGGGCACCGATGACGGCGCGCAGGCGCTCACCTTGCTCCGCCGCTTCGGCTCGGTGACCGTGCTCAACGGCCATATCCACCAAATCATGCAGAAGGTCGAGGGCCACGTCGCCTTCCACACCGCCCGCTCGACGGCCTTCCCGCAGCCGGTACCGGGTACCGCCCCCTCGCCGGGACCGATCAAGGATCTGCCCCCGGGACAACTGCACGCCATGCTGGGCGTGGCCAAGATCTCGCGGGTCCAGGGCCAGTCCAGCCTCGCCATCATCGACACACCGCTCGGCGCGTGACGCTGAATACCCCGGAGAATCCACCATGATCCGCCGTACCTTCCTCGTCGCCGCGCTCACCCTCGCCGGAGGTCTGATCGTCGGCACGCCCGATGCCCGAGCCGCCGACGCCCCAGCCACCCAGATCACCATCGACAACTTCAGCTTCTCGCCCGCGCAGCTCACCGTAGCCCCAGGCACGCGCGTGACCTGGACCAATCATGACGACATTCCGCACACGATCGTCGACGGCGACAATCCGCGCGCTATGAAGTCACCGCCGCTGGACACGGATGACAGCTTCGCCTTCACCTTCGACAAGCCCGGCACCTACCACTACTTCTGTTCGCTGCATCCGCACATGCGGGGCACGGTGGTTGTGAAATGAACCCGCCCGGAGCCGAGACGCCATCGGTCGGGCAGGCAACGGGGCATACGGGGCCCCTGCGGGCGATGCATTGGGCCACCGTCGCGTTGCTCCTCGCTACCTACCCGGCCGCCTGGGCGATCGCGAACGCCACGACCAGTGCCGAGGCGGCGTGGCTGACCATGCTGCACCGCTCCCTCGGCCTCGCGATCCTGGCGTTGACGATGGTGCGTTTGACCTGGCGCCGACGCAGTTCCGTCCCGCCGCTGCCCGCCGATCTACCTGCCGTCCAGCGGCTCGCCGCGCGGGGGAGTGTTGTGGCGTTCTACGCGCTGCTGATGCTGCAACCCCTCCTCGGCCTCACCGCGAGCCTGCTGCACGGCGACCGTATTACCGTGTTCGGCGGTGTCGTGATCCCGCTCGTGCTGCCCGTGGACCGGCCATACGCCCGGCTGGTCTTCCAAGTGCATGGCGGTGTCGCCCTGCTGCTGTTGGCGCTGATCGGCCTGCATGTGGCCGCGGCGCTGTACCATCACTTCGTCCGCCGCGACGAGGTGCTGTCCACTATGCTACCAGCGGTGCGGCGCTTGTCCTCGCCTGACAAGCCGGGTTTGACCGAGGTGCCACGATAGTCGGTGACCTGCCATGAATTGGCGTCCCCTGACCGGGCGGGAGCGCGTAATGACCTTGCCGGAAATAGGGCCGGGGGCGACGGGGCCAGGAGCGACCGAATTCGAGCAGGTCGTGCTGCCGTATCTCGACGCGGCCTATAATTTGGCGCGCTGGCTGGTCGGCGACGCCACGCTTGCCGATGACGTCGTGCAGGACGCGGCGCTGCGGGCGCTCGGCTATTTCCGCTCCTACCGGGGCGGCGACGCGCGTGCCTGGCTGCTGCGGATCGTCCGCAATGCCGCCTATGACGCGCTCGCCGTCCGAAAGCGAAATGGGGCGGCAAGCCTCGACGGCGCGGGGCCGGAGACGGATGACGAGCCCCTGGCGCTGCGAGTGCCCGACCCGGCGGACGATCCGGAAGCGACGCTGGCCCGGCGCCAAGGCCTGGTGCTGCTGGACCAGGCCTTGGCGGCCTTACCTTTGGAGCTGCGGGAGTGTCTCGTGCTGCGCGAGTTGGAGGAGCTGTCCTACAAGGAGATCGGCCACATCACCGGCGTGCCGATCGGCACGGTGATGTCGCGGCTCTGGCGGGCACGCCGGGCCTTGATGCCCCAACAGACTAAAGAGGACCAGGCTAAAGAGGGCCGGGCCGAAGGAGGAACGCCATGAAGGGCGACGGATGTGCCGAGATGCGGCTGCTGATCCAGGCCGACATGGACGGCGAGCTGAGGCCGGCGGAGGCCGCCCGGGTCGGCGCCCATCTGGAAACATGCGCCGATTGCACCGAGACGCAGGCGCGGCTCACCGCGCTGTCCGAGCAGCTGCGCCGCGAGGTGCCCTATCACACGGCATCGGCGGCGCTGCGCGCCCGTGTCGCCGCCCTCGCGATGTCGGAAGCGCCGACGGTGGCGCGCGCGGTCACCGTCCCCCGCGCATCCTGGTGGCAGCGGCTGTCCCGCCCGCGGCTCGGGCCGCTGGCACCCTTCGGCGCCGGCTTCGCGATCGCCGCCTGCCTGGCACTGGTACTCGTGCTGCCGCGCGGCGACGGACTGACGGATACGGTGGTCGCGGGCCATATCCGTGCGCTGCAGCCGGGCCACCTGATGGATGTGGTGTCCACCGACCAACATACGGTCAAGCCGTGGTTCGACGGGCGCCTCACCTTCGCACCACCGGTGAAGGACTTCAAAGCCGTGGGCTTCCCGCTTGAAGGCGCGCGGCTCGACTATCTCGCCGACCGGCAGGTCGCGGCCCTGGTCTATCAGCGCCAGCAGCACCTCATCGACCTGTTCGTGTGGCCGGATGACGGCCATTTCGACCACGGCCCCGCCGAGGGCAGCCGCAGCGGCTACAACTTCCTGCGCTGGAGCCGGGACGGGATGGCCTTCTGGGCCGTCTCCGACCTCAACGCCCCGGAACTCGCCGATTTCGTCCGGCTCTGGCAGGCGAACTGACGGGGACCTCGGGGCCGCGTCCAGGCAGCCTTGCCCGGGCATGTCCTCGAATGCCAAGATGACAAGAGGCGATAACCCGTCGTTATGCCTCGTCGTCATGGAAAGCCGCCGAGTTGAACCTGCGTCAGATCGAGGTGTTTCGCGCGGTCATGCTCGCGGGCACGGTGACCGAGGCCGCCCGGGTGCTGCGCGTCTCGCAACCGGCGGTCAGCCGCCTGCTGCGCTACACCGAGGACAAGCTGGGCATGCCGCTGTTCAAGCGGACCAAGGGCCGACTCTACCCGACGGAGCAGGCGCATATGCTCTATCAGGAGGTCGAGAAGGTCTATAACGGCGTCCGGCTGGTGCAGGATGTGGCGCATGAGCTGGCGGAGAGCCGTACCGGAAGGCTGCGGATCGTCGCCAGCCCCAGCCTTGGCTTGACCTTCGTCCCCAAGGCCATCGCGTTGTTCCGGCGGCAGCGCGAGCGGGTCAAGATCAGTCTGGAGATCCTGCCGCAGGCGTTGCTGGTCGATCAGATCGCGACGCATCAGGCCGATCTGGGCATCTCCATGTTCCCGGTCGACCATCCGACCATCGAGACCTATCCGCTGGGCACCGGACGGCTGGTCTGCATCGCGCCGATCGGCCACCCCGTCGGCGAGCTCGACATCGTCCGGCCGGGCGATCTCACGGGGTATCCGCTGATCTCGTTCGATCGGTCGACACCGCAGGGGCTGATGGTCGACGACGCGTTCATCGCCGCCGGTGTCGCACGCCAGATCGCGATCGAGGTCCGGTTCGGCCAAACCGCCTGCGCGCTGGTGCAGCAGGGCGCCGGCGTGGCCCTGGTCGACGAGTTTTCGGTCATGCATGACGCCTTTCCCGGCATCGTGGCGCGGCCGTTCGAGGCCGATGCGAAGTTCACCATCACCATGATCCACGACCGGTTTCGACCGCTCTCGGTCGTCGGCGGCGTGTTCCACGGCATTCTCGGCGACCTGGCCAAAGCGTTCAGCACCGAGCCCACCGACACATAATGCGGCGTTATGGTATTGGCTTAAAACAGCATTCGATTTGCGAATCAGGCCCCGGCATGGTCGCCGTCGTCGGTCATCGAAGCATCACCACCCGAGCGGGTGGGAAAAACAACAACAGCCCGGGGAGAGATCGAAAGATGACGATATTCACACGCACCGCCGCCAGCGCGGTTGCCCTGTTAGCCCTGACATTGCCCCTGACGCTGACCGCCACCGCTGGCTCGGCCGCGGAGCCCATCAAGATCGCCGACGTGATCGAGCTGTCCGGTACCGGTGCCACGACGGGGACGAATTGGCGCAACGCCGCGGCGATGGCGATCGACGAGATCAACGCCAAGGGCGGCATCCTCGGCCGCCAGGTCCAGATGACCGACTACGACACCCAGACCAATCCGGGCGTGTCGCGCGCGCAGATCCAAAAGGCGCTGGACGGCGAACCCTATGTCATCCTGGGTCCGATCTTTTCCGGTTCCGTGAAGGCCAATATGAACCTGGCCCAGCAGGCCGAGATCCCGCAATTCGTCGGCGCCCAGGCCGAGGAGCTGACCCATCTCGGCGATGACTACCTGTTTCGCGCCAATCTCAGCCAGGGCGCCGGCATGGCCAAGATCGCCAATTACATCCATGACGACATCAAGGCGAAGAGCATCGCCGTGGTCTGGGTGAACAACGACTTCGGCAAGGGCGGCCACGATGCGATCCTGAAGCAGATGGCTTCGGCGGGCATCAAGATCGCGGCGGATATCTCGACCGAGTCGGGTCAGGCGGATTTCGCCGCCGACGTGGTCAAGGCCAAGAGCGCCAATCCCGATGCGATCTTCGTCTATTCCAATGAGGAGGAAAGCGCTCGGTTCCTGCGCGAGGCGAAGAAGCAGGGGGTCGCGGTCCCGCTGGTCGGCGAGACCACGCTGCTCGGCCAGAAGGTGATCGACCTCGCCGGCGATGCCGCCAACGGCGCGCGCGGTCATGTCAGCCTAAGCCCGGATGCGCCGATCCCGGCTGTGCAGGCGTTCCGGGACAATTTCAAGAAGCGCTACGACAACCTGCCAGATCACGCGGCGATGCAAGCCTACATGGCCGTCTACGCGATCAAGGCGATGACCGAAAAGCTGGGCAAGGTGGACTCCAAAGCCCTGGCCGCCGCCTTCCATGGCGGCACCGTGACGCCGGCCATGGAGCCGAACGTGTTGATGGATGCCAGCTGGGACAAGAACGGCGATGTCGATCGCGACAGTTTTCTGGCCGAAGTGGTCGACGGCAAGCAGAAGATCGTCGCCGTGCTGCCCCGGCTGGCGAAGTAGTCACCCCAAAGGGAGAAGCCCGTTGGGCGACCTCATCCACCTGATCACCGCGGGCCTGGCGACCGGGGCGATATATGCCCTGGTGGCGATCGGCTTCGTGCTGCTGTGGCAGACGTCCCAGACCATCAATTTCGCGCAAGGCCAGTTCGTCATGCTGCCCGCGTTCTTCGTGCTGGCGGCGATGAAGCAGGGCGGCTTGCCGCTCTGGGCGGCGGTTTTGGTGGGCATCGCCGCGTCGGTGCTGCTGCTCGGCGTCGGCTTTAAAAAGCTGATCGTCGATCCGATGCGGCGGCACGGCGTCCTGCCGCTGGTCATCGCCACAGTGGCCTTGGGCCTGCTGCTGGAGGAATCCACCAAGACGCTGTTCAGCGCCCAGGCGGAGGCCTTCCCCGCCTTGGTGCCTTCGACGACCTTCAACGTGCTGGGTGCGCCGGTTTCCCTGCAGGACCTGTCGATCATCGGCTTTGCCATCGTCGCCGTGGTGGCCCTGCAACTGTTCCTGACCCGCACCACGACGGGTCGTTGCATGCAGGCGGCGGCGCAGAACCCCGAGGTGGCGCGTATCCTGGGGATACCGGTCGAGCGCATGATCCTGCTGACCTTCGTCATCAACGCGACCCTGGTGGCGATCGCCTCGGTCCTGATCAGCCCGATCTATCTGGCGAAATTCTCCAATGGCGGCGCGCTGGGTGTCGCCGCCTTCGTCGCCGCCATCGTCGGCGGCTTCAACCAGATCCGGGGCGCCATCGTCGGCGGGCTGCTGCTCGGCGTGGTGTCCAACCTCGCGGCGGCCTACATCTCGGCGCAATACCGCGATGCGATCCCGCTGATCCTGCTGATCCTGGTCATCCTGTTCCGGCCGCGGGGTCTGGCCGGGCGTGCCGAGGAGCGCACCGTATGACCGGCCTGCGGCGGTTGCTCGCGATCGTCCTGTCGCTCGGCGCGGTGGCCGTGCTGATCGCGGCGCCCTTCGACCTGAAGCCCTATGGGGTCTATATCCTCAGCCTCTGGGCGGTGACCGCGATCGCGGTGATCGGGCTCAATCTGATGATCGGCTATGCCGGCCAGGTGTCGCTCGCCCAAGGTGCCTTCGTCGGCATCGGCGCCTATACGACGGCGCTGCTGACCACCCATGGGGTGCCCTGGATCGGCGCCTTGGTCGCGTCGGGCGGGCTCAGCTTCGCCATCGGCTGGCTGCTGGGCTATCCGGCGCTGCGCGTCCAGCACCATTACCTTGCCTTCGTCACCCTGGCCTTCAACACGCTGGTCGGGCTGATCTTTCGCAACGAGGATTGGCTGACCGGCGGCATCGGCGGCATCAGCGGCATTCCCCGGCCAAGCCTGCTGGGCTGGTCGACCAATCCGCCGCGCAGCTTCTATCTGTTCTGCTTCGCCGTGTTGCTGCTGGTGGCGCTGGCGACCTGGTGGCTGATCCGGTCGCCCTGGGGCCGCGCCTTCGTGGCGCTGCGCGAAAACCCGGTTCGCGCCCTCTCGCTCGGCGTCGACACCCGGCGCTACACGCTGCTGGCCTTCGCCCTGGGTTCCGGCCTCGGCGGCGTCGCGGGGGCGCTCTACGCGCCGCTGGTGCAATTCATCGACCCGACACCGTTCGGCTTGGGTTTCTCGCTGAACCTGCTGCTGATGGTCATCGTCGGCGGCTCCGGCTTTTTCCTGGGGCCGTTCGTCGGGACGCTGGTCGCGGTGCTGCTGCCCGAATGGCTGCGCTTCGCGCAGGGCTATTACCTCATCATCTACGCCGCCTTGGTGATCATCCTGCTGGCGTTCTGCCCGACCGGCCTCATGGGGCTGTTCGGCCGGTTGACGACCGCGCTCCGGCCGGTCCCGGCGCGACCCGCCGCCGCCACCCTGACGGAGACCGTGCCATGACGCCGGGGGTCCCCAAACCGGTTCTGGAAGTCCGCGACCTGCACAAAAGCTTTGGCGGCATCGGCGCCGTCAACGGCGTGTCGTTCGAGGTTCATGAGGGCGAGATCCTCGGCATCATCGGCCCGAACGGCAGCGGCAAATCCACCCTGTTCAACTGCATCCTGGGACAATTGAGGCCGACCGCCGGTCAGGTGACGGTCGACGGCCAAAGCGTCACCGGCATGCGCCCCTGCGATCTCAACCGCCTGGGCGTCAGCCGTACCTTCCAACTGCTGCAGGTATTCCCCCAATTATCGGTGCGCGAAAACCTGCTGCTGGCGGGCCAGGAGCATAAGGGGACGATGCTGTCGCGGCTGTTCGGCCCGCGCGACGCGGGATTGGGCGGCGCGTCCGATCGGATGATCGAGTTCTTCCGCCTTGGTCCTGTCGCCGACCAAAAGGCCGGCGGCCTCAGCTATGGGCAGCAAAAGCTGCTCGACGCCGCGATGGCGTTCATGGGCGGGCCACGGCTGGTGCTGCTGGACGAGCCGGCGGGCGGCGTCAATCTCACCATGCTGGCCAATCTGCGCGACCGGCTCAAGGCCATCAATCGGGAGCGGAAATCGACCTTCGTCGTGATCGAGCACAACATGGAATTCGTCATGGCGCTGTGCACCCGCATCCTGGTCCTGGCCGAGGGGCGGGTCATCGCGATGGGCGATCCCGAAACCGTGCGCCGCGACCCCGACGTCATCGAGGCCTATCTTGGCCATTGACCCCGGCGTGACCCTTGAGACGGATCTGGAGCTCGACCGGGTCGTCGCCGGCTATGGCAAGATGACGATCCTGAACGAAACCAGTTTTCGGGTCGCCAAGGGGGCGATCACCACGGTCATCGGCCCAAACGGCGCCGGCAAATCGACGGTGTTCAAGGCGATCTTCGGCGTCTTGCCGGTGCGCGGCGGCACGATCCGCTTTGCTGGGCGGGACATCACGAATTGGCAGCCGCGCGACCTGCTGGCGGCGGGGATCTGCTTCGTGCCGCAGGGCCGCAATATCTTCCCGGAACTCACCGTCCGGCACAATCTGGAGCTGGGCGGCGTCACCGCCCCGCGCGGCGTCGACATGGCCGCCCGCCTGGCGGCGGTCATGGAACGGTTTCCGGTACTGCGCCGCAAGGCGGATGTACAGGCCTCGACCTTGAGCGGCGGCGAGCAAAAGCTGCTGGAAATCGGCCGCGCGCTGCTGCTGGAACCGAAGCTGCTGCTGATCGACGAGCCGTCGATCGGCCTGTCGCCGCTGATGGTCAAGGAGATGTTCGCCGTCCTGCTGGAACTGCGCGACCGTGGCGTCACCATCCTGATGGTCGAACAGAATGCCAAAAGCGCCCTGGAGATATCGGATTACGGTCTGGTGCTGGAGCTCGGCCGCATGCGCATGCAGGACAAGGCCCGCACCATTTTGGAGGATCCGCGCGTCGGCCAGCTGTTCCTGGGTGGCGGGTTGGTGGAGGCGGCGGGGTGACGACGCGGGCGGACAAGCCCGGCTGCCGCACCCTGGATGGCGGTGGGATGGTGGTGTTCCAGGCGGCGGAGGCGTTTCACTTGTTCACCGGTACCGTACCGGATCCGGAGCGAATGCCGCGCCACTTCGCCACAATAGGATCCGATTAAATAGCCAATTTATAATGATTATTTAATCCAGATGACCGGCACACCCCGGCAGATCGACGGCTTCGTGTCGGAAATCCGCGCCGGTTAGGATCTGTTGAGTAATAAGCGCATCAATTCCAGCATCGTCATTCCCCGGCGAGGCGCAGTCCAGCCGTCAAGCCGGCCATCTGATAGCTGGAGAGCCGGCGGCCGCTGTCCAGCAGCATGTCCAGCAGACGCGTCTGGTCGGCCTGCGCGATATCGGCGGTGACCACGAAGCAGAGGGTCGCCACGACGCCCCCCGATGGGTCGGTCACCGGCACCGCCATGCAGCGGGTGAAGCCGTCGACCAGTCCGGAGGTCAGGCAATAGCCTTCCCGGCGCGCCCGCACGATCTCGTCGTAGAACCCTATGGGATCGATCCGGCGGCCATCCGGCAAATCGAAATCGGCGGCGGGGATGAACCGGCAGACCTCCTCGAAGCTCAAATGGCTGAGCAGCAGACGGCCCGACGCGGTCCACGGGATCGGCACCCGCACGCCGATATCGGTGCTGATACGGAACATCTTGGCGCCGCTATGCATGTGCACGACCGTGTATTTGTCGCCGTGCAGCGCGCAATATTGAGCGGTCTCGTTGGCGAGTTCGGCGAGCCGGACGACCTCTTCCCCGCCGCGCCGGCTCTGCGCGTTCATGCCGAGATAATGCGTCGCGTAGAAATGCACCGTCTTGCCGAAGAACACCCGGCCCTCGCCGTCATAGGTCTCCAGGATCCCCGCCTCCAGGAAGCGGTTGACGAGTTCATAGACGGTCGAGCGTGGTGCGCCGAGCCGTTTGGCCAGCTCCCCGATCCGCAACGGTTCCCGCGCGGCGTTGAGACAATCAAGCAGGTCGATCGCCCGATCGATACCCCGCGCCCGATTCAGCCCACCAGGTTTCAGCCCACCAGGTTTCAACTCCGCCGATTGCCCGTTACTCATCCCCCGTTACTCATCCCCCGTTACTCATCCCATGATCCCCAAGGGCGGTGTCTGGCCGCCCCGGCGACCGATCCATGCGAACCCATTTGCGTTCCTCGACTCAGAAGATTAGGGTGGCCTGGTCCGATATACAAGATCATTGTCTGAAATATCGGACAGAACATTGGCTCGCTGAATTTTCGGGAGATCGTCGCCATGGGGTTCGTAGGTTCACTCTCGACACGGGCTCTGCCGGCGCTGGCGCTCGGCACGTTTCTGATCGTCGCCGCGCACGAGGCCCGGGCCCAGGCCAAACCCACGGCGATCGATATCGCCACGATCGGCGAGCCCGGACCGCTCGATCCGGTGACCGTGACCTCGGATCTGGTCAGCATCATCACCCAGCATGTGTTCGAGACATTGTACACCTTCGACAGCCAGTGGAAGGCGCAGCCGCTGCTGGCGGCGGCGCTCCCCGAGATCACCGATGGCGGCAAACTCTACACGATCACGCTGCGCCAGGGCGTCCATTTCCAGGATGGCGGCACGATGGCCGCCGTGGACGTCGCGGCCTCGCTGCAACGCTGGCTGAAGGCGTCGCCGCGCGGCAAGCTGGCTGCCCCGTCGGTCGACCAGGTCACCGCCAAGGACGCGTCGACGATCGAGATCAAGCTGAAACAGCCGCTGGCGCCACTGCTTGCGCTGCTCGCCCTGAACAACGGCGCGGCCGCGATCATGCCCAAGGCGCTGACCGAGACGACCGACCCGCTGAAGACCTATGTCGGCACCGGCCCCTACAAGATCGTCGAGCAAAAGCCCGATCAGTATCTGCGCCTCGTCCGGTTCGAACAGTACAGCTCGCCGCCCGGCAAGCCCGACGGCTACGCCGGCGAGCGCAAGGCGCTGATCGATGAGCTGCGCTTCGTGCCGGTGCCCAACGCCACCACCCGGGTGGACGGCATGCTGGCGGCCCAGTACCAATTCGCCGATAGCCTGCCGGCCGAGATGGCACCACGCTTCAAGAACACTCAAGACGCGCAGCCGGTCGTGGTGAAGCCGTTCGGCTTTCCGCTGATGATCTTCAACCAGAAGACCGGCCCGATGACCAATGTCGTGCTGCGCCAGGCGGCCCAAGCGGCGCTGGCGCCCGAGGAGATGCTGCTGGCCGCGTTCGGCGACCCGGCCTTCTTCGCGGTCGAAGGCTCGATCTATGCCAAGGGCACCCCGTTCTACGACGCGGCGAGCGTCAAGGGGTACAACCAGCACGACGCGAAGAAGGCGGCGGCGTTGCTGAAACAGGCCGGCTACAAGGGCGAGCCGATCCGCATCATGACCTCGCCACAATATGACTTTCTCTACAAGATGAGCCTGGTGGCGCAGCAGAACCTGCAGGAGGCCGGCTTCACCGTCGATCTGCAGGTGCTGGATTGGGCGACGCTGCTGCAAAAGCGGGGCGATGACAAGGCCTGGGAAGCGTTCTTCACCTACCATACCTTCGTACCCGAGCCGACCCTGATCACCATCATGAATCCGAGCTATCCCGGTTGGTGGAACACCCCGGAAAAGCAGGCGGCGTTGAGCGAGTTCAACACGGAGACCGACCCCGCCAAGCGGATCGAAGGCTGGAAGAAGCTCCAGGCGCTGTTCGACACCCAGGTACCCGCCTACAAGGTCGGCGAGTTCTACAACCTCGCCGCGATCAACAAGAAACTGACCAACTACACGCCGATGCCTTGGCCGTTCTTCTGGAACGTCAAGCTCGGCGGCTGATCGAGGGCGTCGCGCGCCATGACCGCTTATATCGCCCGCCGCTTCGCCGGAATGGTCGTGGTCATGCTGCTGGTCGCCATGATCGTGTTCGTCATCGCCCGGGTCATTCCAGGTGATCCGGCGGGTGTGATGCTGGGCTCCGCCGCCACGCCGGACGACGTCGCGGCCTTGCGGCACCAGTTGGGGCTGGATCGGTCACTGCCCACCCAGTTCGCGATCTACCTGGAGCAGATCGCGTCGCTGGATCTGGGCAATTCCATCTTCCTCAACCGGCCGGTCCTGCAGGCGATGGGTGAGCGGGCGATGCTGACCACGCTCTTGACCCTGATGGCGGTCGGCATCTCCGTCGGCATCGGCGTACCAGTCGGCATCCTCTCCGCGGTGAAGCGCGGCAGCGTCGTCGACCAGGCGGCCACGGCGGTGTCGATGCTGGCGGCCAGCCTGCCGAGCTTTTGGGTCGGCCTCACCTTGATCGAATATCTGGCGGTGCATGCCGGCTGGTTCCCGGTCGCCGGGTATGGCGATCCGGGCGCCGGCCTCGCCGATCATCTCCGTCATCTGGTGCTGCCGGCGATCGCGCTCGGTCTGCCGAATTCGGCCCTGCTGATCCGCTTCACCCGCACCAGCATGCTGGATGTGCTGCACGAGGATTATATCCGCACCGCCCGCGCCAAGGGCCTCGGCGCCCGCGCGGTGGTGTTCAAGCACGCGTTCCGCAACGCCATGATCCCGGTGCTGACCGTGATCGGCCTCACCATCGCCACCTTGATCGGCGGCGCCATCGTGACCGAGACGGTGTTCGGCCTGCCTGGGATCGGCAACCTCATCGTCTCGGCGGTGCTGCGCCGCGACTATCCGGTGATCCAGGGCGCGCTGCTGGTCGTCTCCGGGCTTTACGTGCTGATCAACCTGTCGGTCGACCTGCTTTACGCGGCGGTCGACCCGCGCATCCGGTACTGACGCCGTGGCAACAATTGGCCTGGCCCTTCGTCCGCCGCGCTCGCCTTCGGCCTTGCTGATAGCACGGCTGCGGCGGCGACGGCTGGTGGTCGTCAGCCTGGTCGTGCTGGTGGCGATCTTCGGCGCCGCCCTGCTCGCCCCGTGGATCGCCCCCTACGCGCCGCAAAAAATGTCGATCGCGGAGCGGTTGCAACCGCCCTCGGCGCATCATTGGATGGGTACCGACGGCTTCGGCCGGGACGTGCTGACCTGGGTGATCTTTGGCGCGCGCGTCTCGCTCGCCGTCGGCCTCATGGTGGTGGCGGTCGCGACGGTGCTGGGCACCGCGATCGGCCTGGTCGCGGGATATGTCCGGCGGTTCGACACACCCTTGATGCGGCTCACCGATGCGCTGATGGCGTTCCCGGACATCCTGCTGGCGATCGCCCTGCTGGCCGGCTTGGGGCCGTCGCTGTTCAACGTCGTGCTGGCCCTGGGCATCGTCTATACGCCGCGCGTCGCACGCATCGTGCGCGGTGCGACGCTGGTGTTGCGCGAATTGCAGTTCGTCGAGGCGTCGGAAGCGCTGGGCGCCGCGGATGCCCGGATCATGCTGGTGCATCTGCTGCCCAATCTGATCTCGCCGCTGATCGTGCAGGCGAGCTTCATCTTCGCCTATTCGATCCTGACCGAGGCGGCGCTGTCGTTCCTCGGTGCCGGCGTGCCGCCGACGACGCCGACCTGGGGCAACATGATCGCCGGAGCGCAGCAATATATGCAGCAGGCGGATTGGCTGATCCTGGCGCCGGGCCTCGCCATCGTGCTCGCCGTCCTGTCTCTGCAGATCGTCGGCGACGGGCTGCGCGACGCGCTCGATCCCAAGCTGCGACGGCTGATGTGACGGACGATCCCTCTCTCCAGATCAAGGAACCTGAAATGCGCAAAGCCGTCATGGTCGAAGGTGCGGCGAAAGTCGCCGGCGCCTATTCCCACGCGATCATCGCCAACGGTTTCGTCTATGTATCGGGCCAGGGTCCGGCCGACCCCGCTACCGGGATCGTGCCCGACGCGTTCGACGCGCAGGTCCGCCAGGTGCTGAGGAACCTGCGGACGATCCTGCGCGGCGCCGGCGCCGAGCTTGAGGATGTGGTGAAGGTCACCGCCTATCTGGCCGACCTCACCCGGTTCAAGGACTACAACCAGATCTACGCGGAATTCTTTCCGACCGCCCCGCCGGCGCGGACGACCGTGGGCTGCCAGCTCCACGGCATCCATGTGGAAATCGATTGCGTGGCGGTCCTGCCGAACGGCTGACGCCCCCAACCAATAGGACAAGCGAGAAAGCTCATGCGCATCGACGAGATCGAAACACCGGTTCCGATCATCGACCTCGACCGGGTCGAGCGGAATCTCATCCGCATGCAGGCCTATTGCGACCTGCACGGCCTGAAGCTGCGGCCGCATATCAAGACCCATAAGCTGCCGAGCTTCGCGCATCGGCAGGTCGAACTCGGCGCCGGCGGCATCACCTGCCAAAAGCTGGGCGAGGCGGAGGTCATGGCCGATGCCGGGCTCGATGACATCCTGATCTCCTATCCGCTGATCGGGCCGGCCAAGCGCGACCGCCTGGCGGCCCTGGCCCGTCGGGTCACCATGCGCACGGCCGTCGACAACCCTCTGGCGCTTGCCACCGTGGCCGATGCGGCGCGCGTCGCCGGCCGGCCGATCGGCGTCGTGGTCGAATTCGATTCCGGCGGCAAGCGGACCGGCGTGGTCTCGGTCGACGAGGCCCTGGCCCTGGCACGGACGATCGGCGGTGCCGAAGGGCTGCGCTTCGACGGGCTGATGACCTATCCCAGCTCGGCGGCGACCGCCGAGTTTGTCGCGGCGGCGAAGCTGGCCTTCACCGCGGCCGGGATCGAGATCGCCGTCGTCTCCGGCGGCGGCACGCCGAATGCCTGGCGTGCCCACGAAATCGCCGGGCTGACCGAGGTGCGCGTCGGCACCTATATCTACCACGACCGCGCCACGGTCGGTTTCGGCACGGCGAGCCTCGATGACTGCGCGCTGCACCTCCATGCGACGGTCGTCAGCCGGCCGACCGAGACGCGGGCGATCATCGATGCCGGATCGAAAAGCCTGTCGAGCGACCGGGTCGCCCCATCGGTCGGCGAGGGCTATGGCCTGCTGGTCGATTACCCGGACGCCGTGATCGAACGGCTGAACGAGGAGCATGGCATCGTCGATCTCAGCCACTCGGCCAGAAAGCCGGCGATCGGCGAGCGGGTGCGCATTCTGCCCAACCATGTCTGCGTCGTCACCAACCTGCATGACGCGGTCGTTGCCAGCCGCCACGGCGAGGTCGTCGGCACCTGGCCGGTGGCGGCGCGCGGTCGCACCACATGACCCCGCGGGCCCACACCGCCGAGCCGTTGCTCGCCGTCGAGGGGCTGCGGACCTGGTTCCGCGTCGAGGGAGGCATCGCCAAATCGGTCGATGACGTAACGTTTCGCCTGCATGCCGGCGAGACCCTGGCGGTGGTCGGCGAATCCGGCAGCGGCAAGTCGGTGACGTCGCTCTCGATCATGCGGCTGATCGCCTCCCCGCCCGGCTTCATCGCCGGCGGCAGCATCCGGTTCCGCGGCCGGGACGCCGTGGTGCGCGACCTGGTCCAGACAGGTGAGGGGGTCATGCGCCGCATCCGCGGCAACGAGATCGGCATGATCTTTCAGGAACCGATGACCAGCCTGAACCCGCTGTTCACGGTCGGCGAACAAATCGGCGAGACGGTGCAATTGCACCAGGCGCTGGGACGGCGCGCCGCCAAGGCCCGGGCGATCGACATGTTGGCCAAGGTCGGCATCGCCGACCCCGCCCGGCGCGCCGAGGATTATCCGCACCAGATGTCCGGCGGCATGCGCCAGCGGGTGATGATCGCGATCGCCCTCGCCTGCAACCCCAGCCTGTTGATCGCCGACGAGCCGACGACCGCCCTCGACGTGACGATCCAGGCACAGATCCTCGACCTCATCGAGAACCTGCAGGCCGAACTGGGCATGAGCGTGCTGTTCGTCACCCATAATCTGGGTGTCGTGGCGGAGATCGCCGACCGGGTGGTGGTCATGTATGCCGGACGGGTGGTCGAGGAAGGCGATGTGCATGCGCTGTTCGACGCCCCGCGCCACCCCTATACCAAGGCGCTGATGGCCAGCATCCCCCGGCCCGAGGAGGGTGCGCGCGACCGTACGCGTCGGCTGGCCGCGATCCCCGGCAACGTGCCGAGCGCCACCGCCCTCCCCGCCGGCTGCGCCTTCGCGCCGCGCTGCCCGCTCGCCGTCGAGGCCTGCGCCGCCGCCGTGCCGGCGCTGGTCGATACCGGCGACAGGCATTATTCGCGCTGCCTCCGATGGGGCGAGACATGATTGCGGCATCGATCCTTGCGGCCCCGCCGATCCTGGAGGTTCAGGATCTGCGCAAGCATTTCCCGCTGCCCCGCACGCTGCTGCGGCGCGGCCCGGCCGGGGCCGTCAAGGCGGTCGACGGGTTCAGCCTGACCGTGGCACGGGGCGAGGTCGTCGGGCTGGTCGGGGAATCCGGCAGCGGCAAGACCACCATCGGGCGCAGCCTGCTACGGCTGGTCGAGCCGAGCGGTGGGCGGATCCGCTATGACGGCGCCGACATCACCCATCTGGACCGGGCCGCCCTGCGCCCGTTCCGGCGGCGGATGCAGATCATCTTCCAGGACCCCTATGCCAGCCTGAACCCGCGCAAACGGGTGCGCGACATCATCGGCGAGGCATTCGTCATCCATGGCATCGGCTCATCGACCGACCGGCGCGACCGCACCGCCGCCCTGCTCGGCCGGGTCGGCCTCACGGCCGATGCGATGGAGCGGTTTCCCCATGAATTCTCCGGCGGCCAGCGGCAGCGCATCGGCATCGCCCGCGCCCTCGCCGTCGAACCGGATTTCATCGTCGCCGACGAGCCGGTCTCGGCCCTCGACGTCTCGGTCCAGGCGCAGATCGTCAACCTGCTGCAGGACCTGCAACGCGATCTCAACCTCACCGTCTTGTTCATCGCCCATGATCTGTCGGTGGTGCAGTACATCAGCGACCGGGTCGTCGTGCTGTATCTCGGCCGGATCATGGAGGTGGCGCCGAGCGACGTGCTGTACCGCTCGCCGCGCCATCCCTATACCGAAGCGCTGCTGGCCGCCGCCCCGGTGGCCGATCCCAGCCGCCGCAAACCGCGCGTGCTGGTGCATGGCGACATTCCAAGCCCGGTCAACCCGCCCTCCGGCTGCGTCTTCCGGACCCGCTGCCGCCACGCCATCGCCGACTGCGCCAGCATCGTCCCGCCGCTTGTCGAGGTCGGTCCCGGCCATCTCAAGGCCTGCATCCGCGACGATATCCTATAAGCCGGATCCTATGAGCTGGATGCTCAATGCGCGGCCGTCGCGGTGTCGCGATGGAAGTCGCGCCAGTTCGTGGCCGCGGCTTGGGCCGTCGCCAGGTCGGCGGCGCTGACCGTCGCCTTGAGCAGCTCCAGGGAAGAGGCGGCGTCCTTGTTGCCCTGGTCCCGCGCCAGGAACAACCATTTGGCGGCGCTCACCATGTCTTTCTCCGTGCCGGCACCGCTCGCATAGGACATCGCGAGATTGACCTCGGCGGTCGGGTCCCCCTGCTCGGCGGCACGGCCGAACCATGAGAAGGACTGCGCGAGATCCTGGTGCACGCCGACGCCGGCATAATACAGATAGCCGATGCTGTTCTGGGCGCTGGCGATACCCTGCTCCGCCGCCAGGCCGTACCATTTGGCAGCCTCCGCGTAATCGACCGATACGCCCCGCCCCTGTTCATAGAGCTGCCCCAGATTGTTCTGAGCCTCGGCCAGCCCCTGGGCGGCGGCCTTGTGATACCAATCCCTGGCTTGACCATCGTCTTCGGCCACGCCCAGCCCGCTTTGGTACAAGAGGCCAAGGCTATTCTGGGCATCGGCCAGCCCATGCTCCGCCGCGCGCCGGAATAAACGAGCCGCCTCGCCGAAATCCCGCGTCACGCCGCGCCCATGCTGATAGGCGAAGGCCAGGTTGTTCTGGGCGCCGGCATGATCCTTATCGGCCGCCATCCGGTACCATTCGACGGCGATCGCATCGTTCTTCTCGACTGTCGCCACGGTGGGCAGCCGGCTGCTATCGAACAGCGTCGCGACGTCGAACGCGGCGTCGGCATCGCCTGATCGCGCGCGCGCCGTCAGTCGGTCGAACGCGGTTTTGCTGGTCGCCGCGACGTGAAAGAGCTCGCCCGTCGGAAGCCTCGCCTCCGGTGGTTCGCGTACCTGGTCCATGAGCATCAAGCCGGTCAGGCCGCCGATAAGCACGACAGCCGCCATCCCCGCCACGGCGATACCGCGTCGCCTGCTCCGCCGCCCTTCGGGGCGGATGGGCTGGCCGGTGAACAGGGTCGCGCCGGGCAGGCGCGAGGCGTCAGCCGGGCCCAAGTCGTTGGCCGAGCCCGAATCGTTGGCCGGGGTCGTGTCGTTGGCCGGGCCTCTCGCCCGGCGCTTTTCTTCTTCGAAAATTTCGCTCGCGACGTCGGGGGCCAGGCTGATCGCCTCTCGGAGGGAGCTGACCGTCGCCCCCGGCGGCAGGCCGACCTCACCGCCGGAAAAGGCCTCCCGAAATATGTGCCGCAGTATTTCTTTCGAGGACTCGATTTCTTCCGATGACAAGGCAGTTGAACCGCTCATTGGGCCATCGCTTTTGGGCAATTTAGAAGATGTAAAATACTTGCGCGCATCATGACGCGATCGACAGCGCCGATCCATAGGTATCCCGTGGCAATGCGGTGGAAGCCGCCCCGCGACGGCCCATTTACCGTCGAACTCGGCATCCGCGATTTTTTTCCAGGCGCCCAATCGGTGGTTACGAAATATTAGAAGATTGCCGTCAGAGTTGAATCACTCGCAGCGTCCCCCACGCATGCGATCAGCGGCCGGGCCAGCTGACCGTTCCCCCCAGCGGTTCAGCGCCGGCCGCGCTCTTTTTCAGCGCGCCCCGCTTCCTGTCAGCGGAGCGCTTCGACCAGCGGATTGACCGGTCCGCTTTGGCGTTTCGCCAAGACCTCGTCCAGCCAATCGGCACGCATCTCCGGGACCGACGACAACAGCAACTCGGTATAGGGATGATACGGTGGCGCGAAGACCTCCGCCGTATCGCCGCTGGCGACGATCCGCCCCTTCAGCATGACCGCGACCTTGTTGGCGATGCGTTTGACCGTGCCGAGATCGTGGGTGATGAACAGATAGGCGATCCCCAACTCCTCCTGCAGCCGCTTCAAAAGCTTCAGGATCTCCTCACCGACCAGTTGATCCAGCGCGGAGGTGACCTCGTCGCAGATGATGAGATCTGGCTCCGCCGCCAGCGCGCGGATGATGCTGACGCGCTGCTTCTGCCCGCCGGATAATTCACCGGGCAGGCGATTGAGATAGCTTTCCGGCAGTTCGACCTGGCGCAGCAACTCGATCACCCGCGCCCGAACTTCCTCGCGCGAGCGATTGAAGTAGAACGCGACGGGGCGGCCGACGATTTCCAGCAGCGTCTGGCGCGGGTTGAGCGCCACATCGGGCATCTGATAGATCATCTGGATGCGGCGCCGTTGATCCTTGGTGCGGTTATGCAAATGAGCCGGCAGGCTTTCCCCGCAGAACCGCACATCGCCTTTCTGGCGCGGCAACAGACCGATCACGACCCGGGCGAGCGTGCTTTTACCCGACCCGGATTCGCCGACCAGCGCCAGGGTGTCGCCCCGCCTGACATCGACGCTGACATTGTCGATGACCTTGATCACATTGCCGTAGCTCGCATCGACCCGATCGATGGTCAGCACCGGCGGCTCGTCGGGGCGTCTCAGCGCCACCACCGTATGGCTCTCCACCCGATCGGCCACCAGGCGGCGGGTATACTCTTCGACCGGGTTCTGCAGGACCTGGGTGGCGTCGCCCACCTCGACCATCTTGCCGTGGCGCAGCACCATGATCCGATCGGCGATCTGCGCCACCACCGCGAGATCATGGGTGATGTACAGCGCCGCCGTGCCATGCTCCCGCACCAGCTTGCGGAACGCGGCCAGCACCTCGACCTGCGTGGTGACGTCGAGGGCGGTTGTCGGCTCGTCGAACACCAGGATATCCGGCTTCGCCGCCATCGCCATCGCCGCCATGGCGCGCTGCAACTGGCCGCCGGAGACCTGGTGCGGATACCGGTCGCCGAACGTCGCCGGGTTCGGCAGATCGAGTTCCGTGAAGAGTTGAATGGCGGCGGTCCGTGCCTCGGCCATGCTCATCAAGCCGTGGCGGACCGGCACTTCGCAGACCTGCTGAAACAAGGTCATCGCCGGGTTGAACGAGGCGGCGGCGCTTTGAGCGATATAGGCGACGCCCCGCCCACGGATCTTGCGGCGTTCATCCGACGACATCTGCCGGATGTCCTTGCCTTCGAAGACGATCCGGCCGCCGCTGATGAAGCAGCCGTTACGGGTATAGCCCATGGTCGCGAGGCCGATCGTCGATTTACCCGCCCCGGATTCGCCGATCAGGCCGAGCACCTCGCCGCGCCGAAGCGACAGGCTGATATGGTCGACGAGGACCGGACCGGGGCCATGCTCGGAGCGCGCTTCGATGCACAACCCCTCGACCAACAGGATCTCCTCGCCCAATCTTCTTTCGGTCGGGGCGTGCTTCCCAGCGGCACGGCGCTTTTCGGCGGGCGGGCGTCTTTCGGTGGTCATGCACCCTCCCCATGGCCGCGCGAATGGATGGACAGCATCCAATCCACCACGAAATTCACCCCGACGGTCAGCAGGGCTATGGCCGCCGCCGGATAAAGCGGGGCCGCGACACCCAGATTGATCATGTCGCGGTAGTCCTTGACCATACTGCCCCAATCGGCTTCGGGCGGCTGCACGCCAAGCCCCAGGAAGCTCAAGGCCGCGATGAACAAGAAGGTGAAGCAGAACCGCAGGCCGAACTCGGCGACCAGCGGCGGGACGGCGTTAGGCAGGATCTCGCGGCGCACGATCCACCACAATCCCTCGCCGCGCACCTTCGCCGCCTCGACGTATTCCAGCACCACGATGTTCATCGCGACCGCCCGGCTCAGCCGAAACACGCGCGTCGAATCCAGGATGGCGATGGTCCCGATCAATACCGGCAGATCGGTGCCCAGCACGGAAAGCAGCACGAAGGCGAAGATCAGGGTCGGCAGCGACAACAAGAGATCGACGATGCGCGACAGCAGAATATCGAGCCAGCGGCCGGCCACCGCCGCGGCGAAGCCGGCGAATATGCCGATACAGAACGACAGGCAGGTGATGACCAGCGACAAGCCGATCGACATCCGCGCCCCGAACAGCATGCGGCTGAACAGGTCGCGGCCCAGATTGTCGAGGCCAAGCCAATAGGTACCATCGGGATCGGCCCAGGCGTCGCCGACGATCTCCGCCTGGTCGAACGGGGCGATCAGCGGTGCGAACACCGCCGCGGCGATGTTGATGATGACGATCGCGATCCCGATTTGCGCGGTGATGGTGAGCTTGTGTCCAAACAGCCGCACGGCTTCTCCGCTGGTTACTGCCCGAGATATTTCTGCCCGAGATGGTTACTGCCCGAGATGGTTACTGCCCGAAATAGTCCGAGATGATCGTCGGTCGCGCACCGGGCATCAACGCGGATGCCGCAGCCGGGGGTTGCTCATGATCGCCATCACATCGGCGATCATGTTCAACAGGATGAATGCCGAAGCAAAGATAAGGCCACATGCCTGCACCATCGGCACATCGTGCTTCGATACCGCGTCGACCATCAATTGGCCGAGACCCGGATAGACGAAGACCGCCTCCACCACCACCACGCCCACGACCAGATAGGCGAGGTTGAGGGCGATCACGTTGATGATCGGTGCCAGCGCGTTCGGAAAGGCATGGCGGGCGACGATCCGCCATTTCGGCAGGCCCTTCAGGAACGCCATCTCGATATAGGGGCTGGCCATGATGGACAGCACGGACGCGCGGGTCATGCGCATCATCTGGGCGACGACCACCAGCACCAGGTTGACGGTCGGCAGGAAGGTCAAATACGCCCGGTCGACGAAAGGCATGTCGGGCGTGACATTGGCGAGCGACGGAAACCAGCCGAGCTCGACCGCGAGATATTTGATCAACAGATAGCCGAGGAAATATTCCGGTACCGAAATAGCCATGAGAATGACGATATTGGCGGATCGGTCGAAGGAGCTGCCCGGGCGCATCGCCGCGAACAGCCCCAAGCCGATGGCCAGCGGTATCGCGATGATGGCGGCGTAAGCCGCCAGCAACAGCGTATTGCGCAAGCGCGGCGCGATTTCCTCGACCACATCCCGATGGCTGGCCAGCGAGTGCCCCAGATCGCCATGGGCGGCGCCGTTCAGCCATTCGGCATAGCGGACCGGCGCCGGCCGATCGAGGCCCAGTTCCCTGCGCATTTCCGCGAGGTTTTCCGGGGTGGCACTGTTCTGCAGGATCGCCGACGCCAGATCGCCCGGCAGGATTTCCGTGCTCGCGAAAATGAGCAGGGAAGCCGCCATCAGCGTCAGCAGACCCAGGACCAGCCTTTGGCCGATCAGCCTGAACAAGGGTTCAGGCCTTCAGCCAAATCTTCTCCGCGACAAGTCCATTATCCATGTCGAAGCCGCTATGCGGGGTAAGGCCGCCGACCTTGGAGCTATGGGCGTCGAGCCAATCACGGAACACCGGGATGATCGCAGCCCCCTCGTCATGCAGCATCTTCTGCATTGTCCAGATGTAGTCCTTGCGCTTCGCCTCATCCAACTCGCTCTTGGCATCGGACAACAGCTTGTCGAAATCCGGCCGTTTCCAATGGGTCTCGTTCCAGGGCGCGTCGGATTTGAACGCGACGGACAGCATCTGGGTCGCCGACGGTCGGCCGCCCCAATAGCTCGTCACGAACGGCTTTTTCAGCCAGACATTGGTGAAGAAACCGTCCGCCGGCTCTTTCCGCACGTCGATCTTGATATCGGCCTTGGCGGCGTTCGCCTGAAAGAGGGTCGCCATGTCGACCGCGCCGCCGAACGCCGCATCGGACGCCGAGAGCAGAATGGTCGGGTTGCTGAGCCCCGCCTTCTTGAAGTGGAACTTGGCCTTGTCCGGATCGTAGGCGATCTGCGGCAGATTCGGATTGTGGTACGGATCGCCCTTGGGGATCGGATGGTCATTGCCCAGCGTGCCATAGCCGGCGAACATCGTCTTCAGCACCGCTTCGCGGTTGAGCCCGTAACGCAACGCCTGACGCACATCCACATTGCTGTAGGGTTCGGCGTCGATGAACATGGAAATGATCGGGAACCAACCGCCCGGCGCCTGAACGACCTCAAGCTTCGACGATTTCTTGACGGTGGCGATGGCCTTGGGATCGAGGCGGTTGATCGCATCGACCTGACCCGAGATCAGCGCGTTGAGACGTGCGCTGGAATCGTTGATGACAGTAATCTCGAGGCCGTCCAGATGGCCGCGACCGGTCTTCCAAAACTCCCGGGTCCGCTTGAAGACGATCCGTACGCCGGGATCGAAACTCACCAGCTCGAATGCGCCGGTGCCGATCGGCTTCGAGAAATCGGTGAAGCCGTCCGGCACCATGTGCATGTGGTAATCGGTGAAGATGTAGGGGAAGTCGGCGTCGCCCGACGCCAAGGTCACCTGGATCTTGTTATCATCCAGCTTCTTGATGTCGGTGACCGACTTCATCTGGGCGGAGGCGCCCGATTTCGACGCCCCGCGATGCAGGTTCAGCGAATAAATCGCGTCGTCGGCGGTGAACGCCTTGCCGTTGCTGAAGGTGACGCCCTTGCGCAGGGTGAAGATCCACTCCGCGGCACCGGGCTTCGCTTCCCAGCTCTCGGCCAATGACGGTATCGGCTTATTATCCGGACCGTTCTCGATCAACGTGTTGAAAAGCGCGAAGCCGCAGGCAAGCGCCACGGATTCGTCATAGGTGCGCGGGTCCAAGCTGTCGGTCGTGCTGCCGCCGCCCATGCCGAGGCGCAGGACGCCGCCCTTACGCGGGGCATCCGCGGCCATGGCGAGATCGGGCACCATGCTCGACAAAAGGGCGGCTCCCACGCCCAGCGCCGCCGCGCGGCCCATGAAATCACGGCGCGACAGACGGCCATTCGCGTATTGCCGCTTCAGATCATCCAGTTCGCTCATTCTATTCCCACCCCTCTATTGGTCCATTCGGCAGCTTATATGTCGGCGCCTCTTGTCAGGCCGGAACCACGCGATCGCTCTTAAGGTCGATCGACCCATCCCTGGTGACCATTCGCACATGATCTAGGTTCATTCGGCGAAACTTTGCAAACGCGTTCCGACGGTTGAACGATCGGCATCCACCTTGCCGTCGTACGACCGCCCCTGCACTACCTCGTTTTGGTTGATATGCACACACAGTACCAACCTGCCATCGGGCTTTTTCTGAAGTCCATTAGATAATCCGCTGCTGGCCCATCGCTACGATGGGTCCGGGCTCGCGCACGGGCGCCGTCAGGCGTTCCAAGCGGCCGGCCCCGCCGCCATCGTCAGATGCAGCGCCGTGTCGGTATAGGGGTGGTTCGCCGCCACCGCCTCGTCCAATTCGACACCCAGCCCCGGCCCGCTTGGCGGGATCACATAGCCGTCCTCCCACTGAATCGGCTTCTTCAACAGGCGCGCGTGAAATCCGCCCCAGGTCTGGATGCTTTCCAGAATGAGGAAATTCGGGATGCAGGCGCTCAACTGGATGTTGGCGGCGCCTTCGATCGGCCCGCAATAGAGGTGCGGCGCCACCTGGGCGTAATGGGCTTCGGCCATGCCGGCTATCTTCTTGGCTTCCAGGATGCCGCCGACACGTCCCAGCGCCATCTGCAGGATCGAGGCCGCCCCCAATTCCAGCACACGGCTGAATTCGTATTTGGTGGTCAGCCGTTCGCCCGTGGCGATCGGGATGCTGGTCTGCCGCGCCACCCGCGCCATCTCCTCCGGCATTTCCGGCGGCGTCGGCTCCTCGAACCAGAGCGGGTCGTAGGGCTCGATCCGCCGCGCCAGCCGGATGGCACCGGAGGCGGTGAATTGGCCGTGGGTGCCGAACAGCAGATCGCATTTGGTGCCGACCGCCTCGCGCAGCTTCCGACAAAACGTCGCCGATAGTTCCAGCCGTTCCAGGCTTGGCTGGCGCGGATCGAAGGACGAATACGGCCCCGCCGGGTCGAATTTCACGGCGGTGAAGCCCATCGCCACATAGGCGGCCGCCCGCTCCGCCGCGAGATCGGGGTCGCGATACACCGCGGCATCGCCCGCCGCGTCGGGCTCGCCCGGATCGGGATAAAGATAGGTGTAGGAGCGCAGGCGTTCATGCACCTTGCCGCCGAGCAGGTCATAGATTGGCTTGTTCAGCGCCTTGCCGATGATGTCCCAGCAGGCCATCTCGATACCGCTGAGCACGCCCATCAGCGAAATATCCGGACGCAACGAATAGCCGCGGCCATAGACATTGCGCCACAGCGTCTCGATCTTGAACGGATCGGCGCCCAGCACGTGGTGCTCGAACACATCCTCGATCATGCGCGCCACCACATGCGGCCCAAAGGTGGCGCTATAGACCTCGCCGACGCCTTCGATGCCGTCATCGGTGACGAGTTTCAGAAAGATGAAATAGCGCCCGCCGAAATGCGGCGGCGGGTTGCCGACCACGAAGGTCTTGAGATCCTTGATCCGCATGATCGGCGCCCCCTTAGAACATGATGACGTTGCGCAGCACATGCCCCGCCTTGGCCGAGGCGATGGCGGCGTTGATGTCGGCCAGCGCATAGCGTTCCGAAATCAGCTCGTCGAGCTTGAGCCGGCCTTGGCGATAGAGGTCGACCAGCATCGGCACATCGATGGCGAGACGGGCCGAGCCCATCTTGCTGCCCAACACCCGCTGGTTCCAGGCGGCGAGCGTGCCAGGATCGAATTCGGTCATGACGCCGGTCGCCGGCATGCCGACGATCACCACGCTGCCGGCCTTGGTGATATAGCCGAAGGCTTGCTCGAAGGCGGATTTGACGCCGACCGTGACGAACACATAATCCGCGCCGCGCCCCTGGGTCAGCGCCATCACCGCCGCCGTGGCGTCCTCCACCCGGCCATTCACCGTGTGGGTCGCCCCGAACCGACGCGCCGCCGCCAGCTTGTCGTCGACGATGTCGACGGCGATGATCAGCCGCGCGCCGCTGAGGGCCGCCCCCTGCACGCTGTTGAGCCCGACCCCGCCGGCACCGATCACCACCACGCTGGCCCCCGGTGGCACCTTCGCGGTGTTGGTCACCGCCCCCAGCCCCGTGATCACCCCGCAAGCGAGGAGGGCGGCGCTCGCCAGCGGCACATCGCGCGGGATCACCACCACCTGCGAGGCATCGACCACGACATGCTCGGCAAAGGCGCCGGTGCGCAGCCCCTGGGCGATCGATTCACCGTCGCGCGTCGCCAAGGGGCTCCGCCCATCGAGCGGGAAACTGGTCTCGCACAGCACTTGGTCGCCTTGCGCGCAATAGTGACAATGGCCGCAGGAGCGGATCAGCGCCACGACGACATGGTCGCCCGGCCGTGGTCCCGCGACGCCGGGGCCGACCGACTCGACGATGCCGGCCGCCTCATGGCCGAATACCGCGGGCAGCGGACCGCCCCAGGCGCCTTCCATGTAGAGGATGTCGCTATGACAGATGGCGCAGGCCGCCAGCCTGACACGGATCTCGCCGGGACCCGGCTCGGCGATCTCAAGGTCTTCGATGATCAGGGGTTTGGAAAATTCCCGGCAGACCGCGGCCTTGGTTTTCACGACACCCTCCCGGCTTTTTGTTGGCCCGACTTTTTGTTGGCCCGACTTTTTGTTCGCTCAGCCTGTTAGGTCAGATCCTTCGCCCAGACGATCGTCCGCGACAAGCCCTCACGCAGGCCGATGATCGGGAACTCGCCGATCAAGGCCGTCAGCGCGTCGACGCGGTAATTCTGATCGCGACACAGCGTGAGCACCACATGGCGGGTGAACAGCGGGCGATACCGCAGCCGAAAGGCCCGATATACGCCCTCGCTGACAGCCGCCAGGGCGAGCGCCAGCCGGCTGTTGAGGTTGATACGCGGCCGTGGCGCGCCGATGCCGTCGGCCATCGCATCGAAATAGGCCCGCCACGTCATCCGGGTCGGATCGACGATGTTGACGGCGCGCCCGATGGCGGTCGGCAGCGCCGCCAGACGCATCATCGCCTCGGCGACATCATCGACATAGACCAGCCCGGCACCGGTATGCCCGCCATCCAAGGTGACCACCACCCGCTGGCGCAGCAGCCGGCAGAGCTCGACGACCCAGTCCTTGGAGCGGGGTCCGAAGATGGTCGCCGGTCGAACCACGGTCACCGGCAGGCCTTCGCGTGCCCCGAAATCGAGCGCGAGCCGATCGCCCCGCAGCTTGCTTCGGTTGTAGGGCAGCCCGATATCGGTCGGCGGCATCGTTTCGTCGCCGGCGATGACCGGATAGCCATAGACGTCGGTCGTGCTGACATGCACGAAGCGCTTGACCGATCCAACCGCCAGCGCCGCCTCCAGCAAGGCACGCGGCGCCTCGACATTGGCCTGGTGGAAGGTATCCCAGCTGCCCCAATCGGCGGCATGGCCGGCGCAGTGATAGACGATGTCGATACCGCCCAGTGCCCGGCGCAATCCCGCCGCGTCGTCGAACGAACAGCGGTCGATGCCGTCGACCCTGCCGGCGAGATCGTCGAGGCGGCTGGCGGGCCGCGCCAAGAGGCGGACCCGCTCGCCGCGTTCGATCAGCATTTCGGCCAATCGTCGACCGAGGAACCCGCTGGCGCCGGTGACCAGGACCGTCATGGCCAACCTCTCGTCACGGGCGCCGCATCACGGACGTCGCATCACAGGGGCGATCAGGCGCTACAGCGTCAGCCCATCCGCCATGAAGGACGGGCGAATGACGTCCGCGTCGGCGCTTTTCAGCGCCGCGACGATGCTCGCCGCCGTATCGACCGTCTGGTCGAGCTGTTCGGCCGTATGCATGGCACTGAGGAAGAACCGCACCCGGGCCTGGCGGGCCGGTACGGCCGGATAGATGATCGGTTGGGCGAAGATACCCTGGTCGAACAGACCCTGGGAAAGACCAAGCGCCAACCGGGAATCGCCGACGACCAGCGGGATGACCGCGGATCCGCCGCTTCGACCGGTATCGAGACCCAAAACGCGGGCACGGGCGAGGAAGCGGGCGGCGTTGACACGCAGCTGTTCGACGCGCCAAGGCTCGGCCACCATCAGCCGCAACGCCGCCAACGCGGCCCCGGCCTCCGGTGGCGACATGCCGACGCTGAACAGGAACCCGGGGGCCGTGTAGCGCAGATATTCGATCAAGGCCTGGGACCCGGCGATATACCCGCCACAGCTCGCGAGCGTCTTGCTGAGCGTGCCCATCCAAATATCGACATCGTCGGAAGCGACGTCGAAATGCTCGCCGATGCCACGTCCGGTGGCGCCCAGCACACCCAGCGAATGCGCCTCGTCGACCATCAGAAACGCCTTGTGGCGGTGCTTCACGTCGATGAAGTTCGGCAGGTCGGCGATGTCGCCGTCCATGCTGTAGACGCCCTCGACGACGATCAGCACGCGCTCGTAATCGTGACGATGCTCGGCCAGATAGGCATCCGCGAAGGCCCAGTCGTTATGCGGAATGGTGACCCGCTTGGCACCGGAGAGCGCACAGCCCTGCAAGACGGAATTGTGGATCAGCGAGTCATGCAGGATGAGATCCTTGCGCCCGAACAGATGGCCGATGACCGTGACATTGGTCGCGTGGCCGCCGACGAACAGCAGCGCGTCATCCGCCTTCAACAGGTCGGCGACGGCGGTCTCTAATTCCCGGTGGATCGGCCGCTCGCCCGACGCGACGCGCGACGCCGAGACGGAAGTCCCGAACCGACCGATCGCGGCGATCGCTGCGCCCGAGACGCGCTGATCGCCCGACAGGCCTAGATAATTGTAGCTCGCATAGTTGACGTACGACCTATTGCCGATGAGCGTCGTCGCACCGGCAATACCTTCGCTCGTCTTGAAATACGGATTCTCGACGCCGTTGTTGAACGTGGTACGCTCGATCGCCTTGGCTGCCAGATAGCCCGGATGCTGGTCAAAGCGGTAGAATTCCCGCGGAATTTCCCGCGTGACCGTTTTGGTCAAAATCGTCCCACCTTCCACCTCTGCTCCCCCTCAATGTGCTGCAATCTGCCCCGATGACGTCCGGTCAGTGGTAGCGCTTTGCGACTAACACCGCGTTAAGGCCGCCAAAGGCGAATGAATTCGATATCGCAACGTTTAGCGGAACCCGGCGCGCCACATTTGCCACGCAGTCGATAGCGCATTCAGGATCGACTGATCTGAACCCCATGGTCGGCGGCAAGACACTTTCGCGCAATGCGAGGGAAGCTACAACCATTTCCAGCGCGCCGGCCGCGACCTGGCAATGGCCGATCATCGATTTCGTCGACGAAACCGGCAGGTGGTCGAGATGGGCGCCGAATACCGTGCGCAGGGCGGCCACCTCGGTTTTGTCGTTCAACCGAGTTCCCGTGCCATGCGCGTTGACATAATCGACCTCGGTTGGGTCGATGCCGCCATCGCGCAACGCTTCGGAAATCGCCCAGGCGGCACCCGCCGCGTCGGGAGCCGTCATGTCGGCGCCATCGGCGCTCATGCCGAAGCCGACCACCTCCGCATGGATCCGGGCGCCTCGGGCGACCGCATGCTCCAGGTTTTCCAATATCAGGATGCCGGCACCCTCGCCGATGATGAAGCCGGAACGGTCAGCGGAAAACGGCCGGCATGCCTCGGGACTGATAACCCGGAGCCCTTCCCAGCTTTTCATCACGCCGAGCACGACGGTCGCATCGGCGCCGCCGGTCACGGCGACGTCCAACATGCCCGACCGGATCATGTGAAACGCCTGACCGATGGCGTGGTTCGAGGATGCGCAGGCCGAGCTCACGGCATAGGCCGGGCCCTTGAGGCCGAACTCGATGGAGATATTGCCCGCGATCGCGTTCGGCATGACCCGTGGAATCGTGAAGGGGTGCAAGCGCGCCGCGTTTTGCGCATAGAGTTCATAGTATGCGGCGTCGAGCGTCGCCTGACCGATGGCGGCGCCGACCACGGCACCGGCACGACGCGCCTTCGGCAGGTCGGCCGCGAAACCCTCGACCGACAAACCGGCATCGGTGAATGCCTCGCGCGCGGCGACCAGCGCCAGTTGCGAACTTCGATCGAGCATCAGGATCCGACGAGAGGAAAAATGGTCTTCCGGATCGAACCCCCTGACTTCGCCGGCGATCTTCAGGCTTAGCCGATCCGTCGACATGTTGACGATCGGCCCGATGCCGACCTGGCCGGCAACCACCCCGGACCACAAGGCCGCGACATCATGGCCCAGACAGGAAACCGCACCCAACCCCGTAACGGCTACGCGGTTCATCATATAGCGGCGCCGGACCCGGACCGGGGAGGCGTTTTCCTATAGATTATTTGCTTGATCCAACGCGGCGATGACATGATCGACAAGTCCTTTGACGGTGGAAAATTCCTCGCCGCTACGCTCGGAGACCACCGGGATATCAATGTTGAAGACCGTCTCGATCTTGAAGATCGCTTCGATCAAATCGATCGAGGCTATGCCCAGATCGTCAATCGTCGCCTCAGGTAGCAGCTTCGTACGGTCGACCGAAGTCTCTTCGGCGATGATATCAAGGATCTTGGCAACACGCGGATCTTCCATATAACGCACTCAAAATTGACGAGGGGACGGTGCCGACATAAAGCGTCACGCCGTCGATCGCCGCTCTCTGCTCGGCATCTCCGCCCCACCCTAGGCTTTGACACCCGCTCTGTCATCATGGGATGCCGAACGGGCCGATTTGCAGCTGTCTCGACCAGACATCGGTCGCCTTCCCGAGACAACGCCCCTTGGGCTTGGCTTAGAGGCCGTTCAAGAACGCGGCGGGCTCGGTCCAGCGGATCTTTTCAAACGGTCTCTTGGAAACGCGCAGCCATCTGCTGAATAGTCAAAACATTATGTGTGACCCATTTCACATATTCCAAGTGTCCGGCGTGGCACCGTCGATTGAAGCGACGCCCGTCGTAAGCCCAGGATGGCTACCTCTCCTTAAGGTTTAAGGTGCATATTTCTCGGTTCTAAAGACCGTCGACACTGACGCTGGGATCATACGGACGGGGCTGCGGCAACATTGGAAAATATATCGAATCGCCTCAGGCGGCTCATCACCGGACGATTGTCGCTGCAGGCCAGCATCATCGCTTTCGTCGTCGTCGTGTGTTTGACGCTGCTGGGCCTGAACGCCATGCGGGCGTGGGGCGAACGAGCACGGGCGATCGGCGAAAGCCGACAGGATACCTCCAACCTCGCCCGCTCGCTGGCGCAGCATGCCGAGGATACGATTCGCACCGCCGACGCCGTTCTGATCGGATTGGTCGAACGCCTGGAAATCGACGGCAGCGGCGAGGCTTCGCTGGCACGCTTGCGGCCGCTGCTCATTGAACAGGTCACGTCGCTGCCGATGCTGAAAGGCCTGACCGTCGTGGACGAGACGGGCCTGGGCCTCCTGAGTTCCGTTTCGACCCTCCAACAGTACAGTTTCACCGATCGCGACTATTTTGACTTTCATCGGACGCATCCGGACCACGGACCGCATCTCGGCGTACCGATTCGGAGCCGTGCGACAGGCGAATGGCTCATCCCGGTGACGCGACGGTTCAACCATCCGGATGGCAGCTTCGCCGGCATCATGGTCGCCTCCCTGAACATCGAGTTTTTCCAGCAATTCTATGCGACCTTCGATGTTGGCGCGAACAGCGCGATCCTGTTCGCGCTGGACCCGGGCACGGTGATCACGCGCCTGCCGCTCGACGGCGCGACCATTGGGCAGAACATGTCGGATGCCGTGCTGTTCCGTGACAGCGTGCAGAAGGCACCGATCGGCAGCTTCGACACGACCTCGCAGTTCGACGGGATCGCCCGCCTGAACAGCTACCAACACCTCGCGTCATATCCCGCCGTCATCTCGGTCGCCCAGTCGCGCGACGAGGTCCTCCGCGACTGGCGGATCAACACCCGGAACAACCTGGCCGCTTTCGCGGTTCTAACCGTGTTCTTCGCCTTCCTGGGGTCTCGTCTCACCGCCCAGATCCGCAAGGGCCGGAAGGCGGAACAGAAAATCACCGCGCTCGTCGCCGATTATCGCCTCTTGGCGGACCATTCGACCGACATCGTCGCCCGGCTGGATCTTTCGGGAACGCGCCGTTATCTGTCGCCGGCAACGCGGGAGATTCTTGGCTTCACGCCCGAGGAATTGCTCGGTACCGGCCCGTTGGACGCGGGCGAACTCGAAAACATGCCCGGCACGATCCATCCGGATGACAGGGCTCACGTGGCCGAGTTCCTGGCGCTGTTGCGCGCGGGCAAAATCGACCGGGCTACCCGCACCTATCGTATGTGCCACAAATCCGGCCATTGGGTCTGGCTTGAGGTCATGTTCCGGCTGGTGCGCGACCCGACATCCAATGAACCGATTGAATTGGTGACCACCGGCCGGGACATCAGCGATCGACGCGCCGTAGAGGAGCAAGTCAATGCGGCGCATGCCCGTATGGAAGACGCCATCGAAGCCATCCCGGATGCCTTCATTCTATGGGATGCCGACAATCGGCTCGTGATGTGCAACAGCCGGTACCGTGAATTCTACGCGGTGAGCGAAAGGTTTTTGGTCCCTGGGGTGCTCCGGGACCAATTCCTTCGCCAGGCTGCCGCCGCGGGTCAATGGGGCGAGATCGCGGAGACGGAAGCCTGGATCGCGGCGACCGAGCGGCGCATGGCCAGCGAAGGTGACAACTTCACCCGGCAACTCAGCGACGGCCGTTGGCTCATGGGCGGCAATCATCGGACCCGGGACGGCGGCTGGGTCGGCGTCCGCAGGGATATCACCGCGTCCAAGGAGCGCGAAATCCAGCTACAGGACGCCTACAACATCGTTCAGCGACAGACGATCGATCTGACCAAGCTGGCCGACGAACTCGCGACGGCGAAGGAAGCGGCGGAATCCGCCAGCCGGACGAAATCGGAGTTCTTGGCCAATATGAGCCACGAGATCCGCACGCCGATGAACGGCGTCATCGGCATGAACAATCTGCTGCTCCGCACGCAACTCGATGCCGACCAGAAGAAGTTCGCGAACGCCATTCAGCTATCAGCCGCTGTGTTGCTGCGCCTCATCGACGACATCCTCGACGTCTCCAAATTGGAGGCCGGCAAGATGGAGCTGGAAGCGATCGATTTCAGCCTGCGAAGCGTGGTCGAAGACGCGGTGGAGTTGCTCGGCCCGCGCGCGCGGCAGAAAAAGATCGAACTCGCCTCCTATGTCGATCCGATCGCCCGGCAAGCATTGTGGGGCGACCCGGTCCGCATCCGGCAGATCCTGCTGAACCTGCTGAGCAATGCCATCAAGTTTACCGACGAAGGTTTCGTCGCTCTGCAGATCAGCGGCCAATCCACCGCGACCGGTGCCATCACCCTGCGTATCGAGGTACAGGACACCGGCATCGGCGTGGACACGGCGGTACTGCCCCATCTATTCCAGAAATTTCAGCAGGCGGATGGCTCGATCACACGCCGCTTCGGCGGCAGCGGCCTCGGCCTCGCGATCTGCAAAGAGCTGCTTGAGCTGATGGGCGGCACCATCGGGGTCGACAGCGAGACCGGTCGCGGCAGCCTGTTCTGGATCGATCTCACCCTGCCACGGGGTACCAAGCAGGTCGCCCTCCGGGATATCAAGAACAGCGTGCTGCTCGACCGGCGAGTGCTGATCGTCGACGATCTCGGCGTCAATCGAAGCATCCTGAAGCGCCTCCTGACGGCCGAGGGCATGGCGGTCGAGACCGTCGATAGCGGCGCTTCGGCCATCGTCGCGATCGATCGGGCCAATGACGCGGGCACCCCTTTCGAGCTGTGCCTGCTCGACCATGTCATGCCGGAAATGACCGGCCCCGAGCTGGCTGTCGCGCTGCGCGAGAAATGGGCCGATCGGACGCCCAGGCTGGTGTTGCTGTCCTCGATCGATCTACCGGGCCAAGCCAATTCGGATCAGGTCGGTCCGGGCCACGCGGCCTTCGACGCGTGCCTCGCCAAGCCGGTGAAGCATGCCGATTTGATCGAGCGGCTGCAGCAGATTCTATCCGACAAGCCGGCCGACAAGCCGATCGACAAGCCGATCGAATCCCGCGCTCAAAGCGCGCCGCCTCCACCGCGGGCTCGGTCACGCGCAATCGGCCCATCCGTCGGCGGGAAGCGGATCCTGGTCGCCGATGATAACGAGATCAATCGGCTGCTGGCGACGACCCTGCTCGAAGCCGCCGGTTATGAGGCGGCAAGCGCCGCCGATGGCCTGCAAGCGATCGAGGCGGCGCGGACCGGCGATTTCTCGCTCATACTCATGGACGTGCAGATGCCGAATGCGGACGGCGTTCAGGCGACCAAGGCAATCCGCGGGCTCCCCGGCGACCGCGGCTTGATCCCGATCATCGCGCTGACCGCGAACGCCATGGCCGGCGACCGTGAGCTGTATCTTCGGGCCGGCATGAACGACTACCTGTCGAAACCGCTCGATCCGGATCTGCTGCTGCGTACCGTTGCCGGCTGGATCGAGGTCGACGGGTCACCGATCGCGACGGCCACATCGGCGCCTCCCGCCGCTCCCGCCGTGCCGCTGATCGACGAGGTGGCCTTGGGGGGACTTCAAAAGATCATTCCCACCGACAAGTTTCAGGAGATCGTCGGCGCATATCTGGATGGCGCCCGCATTTTCCTGACCGACATCGAGACCGGGGCGACCGCCCATGACTTCGTTTCGGTCCAGCATCTGGCCCATGACCTGAAAGGCACTTCCGGCAATCTCGGCGCGCGCCGGCTGCAAGAATTGGCCGGCGAGCTTGAGGCCGCGTGCAAGGCCGGCGACCGGGCGACGGCGCTGAACCTGTTGCCGGAGCTGCGGAATGTGGCGACGGAAACCTGGGCCTCCATGCGCGGTTGGCTGCCCGCCGACGCGACCGGCCGCCGCGTCGTCAGATCGGTGAAATAGGGGACGTTCCGCTTCTGACCAAAGGCGGAGGAAGGCCGGCACAACGGCCGATTGTACGGCGCCTCCAGAGGTTTAAACACCCCGCGCCACGTCGCACCCAGAACGAGAGCCTAGACCGTCCCCTCCGCGAAGCCGCGCAGGCGCGTGGCGATGACCTCGCCCACCGCCTGCGCCGCCGCGCGCCGCGGGAATTGCGCGCGCCAGACGATGCGCACCGTCCGCCCCGCTTGCGCCGCCAGCGGCCGCAGCACGATCCCCGCATCCTCAGCCGCCCCGGCCGCGAGCCCTGGGATCAGCGTCGTCCCGTAGCCGGCGGCAACCATGTTGAGCAGCGTCGAGAGGCTCGCCGCACGCATCGTGCCGCCCAGCCCCCCGCGGTGCCCGCAGACCGCCAGCGCCTGGTCGCGCAGGCAATGCCCGTCCGCCAGGACCAGGATGTCCCGCGCCAGATCCGCCTCCGACACCACGGCGTGCCCGGCGAGCGGATGCTCGGGCGGCAGAGCGGCGAGGAAGGGCTCGGCGAACAGCGGCCGGCTCACGAGGTCCGGCCCGTCCTCCTCGGATGCCAGCAGGGCGGCATCCAGCTCATGCGCGCGCAGCCGCTCAAGCAGCGCTGTGGTCTGATCCTCCCACGGCTCCACTTCGAGCACGGGCAATGCCTCGCGCAGCGGCGCGAAGATCAGCGGCAGCAGGTAAGGTGCCAGCGTCGGGATGATGCCGAGCCGGAAGCGCCCAGCCAGTGGGTCGCGCAGGTTGCGCGCCACCGCGAGGATCGCCTCCCCCTCCGCCACCGCGGCGCGGGCATGGCCGATCAGCTGCTCGCAGGCGGAAGTCGGCACCACCGTCTTGCTGGTACGCTCGAACAGCGCGACGTCGAGCAGCTCCTCGAGCTTGCGAATCTGCACGGACAGTGTCGGCTGGCTGACGCCGCAGGCTTTGGCGGCGCGCCCGAAATGCTCGTGCTCGGCCACGGCCAACAGGTAGCGGAGGTCCCGGAGGTTCATCTGGTTGGTCGAACTTTCATCATAGGCAATGCCTATCGAACTGGTTGATGGATCGTACTTCCTTTTATCATCGGTATGCAGCTAGTGTTCCGCAAGATCAAGAACCGGAGGAAACAACCGCAGGCCTCAACGGCAGACCTCAACGCCCAATCACCAACTTCGGCGCGCCTGTCGCCGACAACCGGAACGACGTCACCATCGGGCCAGGCCGCCCGGCGTTGCTGAGTGTCTGGCGGTTATCCACCATGTCCGCAGGGAAGCCGCATCAGCTTCCAAAATCATCACCGTGTTCATCACGGACTAGGTCAAACACCGCAGCCAAGATCGGAGAGAAACATGGACGAAAATGGTAGCCAGAGCGCTGGCAAGTGCCCGGTGGCGCACGGCGCCCCAAAACACACGACTTCTGCGGGCCGGTCGAACCGTGACTGGTGGCCGAACCAGCTGAACGTCAGAATTCTGCACCAGCATTCTTCCCTGTCCGATCCCATGGGCATGAACTTCAACTACGCCGAGGCGTTCAAGACACTCGACCTCGAGGCCCTGAAGCAGGACCTCTACGCGCTGATGACCGACTCTCAGGATTGGTGGCCGGCCGACTACGGTCATTACGGACCACTGTTCATCCGGATGGCGTGGCACAGCGCCGGCACCTACCGCACCGGCGACGGCCGCGGTGGCGCATCTTCCGGCACGCAGCGCTTCGCGCCGCTCAACAGCTGGCCGGACAATGTGAATCTCGACAAGGCGCGCCGACTGCTGTGGCCGATCAAGCAGAAATACGGCGCCAAGATCTCCTGGGCTGACCTCATGATCCTCGCCGGCAATTGCGCCCTGGAATCGATGGGCTTCAAGACGTTCGGTTTCGGCGGTGGGCGTGTGGATGTTTGGGAGCCCGAGGAAGACATTCATTGGGGCAACGAAAACACCTGGCTCGGCGACAAGCGCCATAGCGGAGATCGCGACCTCGAAAATCCGCTCGCGGCGGTGCAGATGGGGCTGATCTACGTGAACCCGGAAGGGCCGAACGGCAATCCTGATCCGCTCGCGGCGGCGCGCGATATCCGCGAGACCTTCGCGCGCATGGCCATGAACGATGAAGAGACCGTCGCCCTCATCGCCGGCGGACACACGTTCGGCAAGACCCATGGCGCGGGCGACGCGGCACTGGTCGGCCCTGAACCCGAGGCCGCCCCTCTTGAAGAGCAGGGCTTCGGCTGGAAGAGCAAATTCGGCACCGGCAAAGGCGGTGACACGATCGGCAGCGGCCTGGAAGTCGTCTGGACCACGACGCCCACGAAGTGGAGCAGCAACTTCTTCTGGAACCTGTTCGGCTACGAATGGGAGCTGACCAAGAGCCCGGCCGGTGCGCATCAGTGGAAGCCGACGCATGGCGCCGGCGCCGGTACGGTGCCGGACGCGCACGACCCGTCAAAGCGCCACGCGCCGGCCATGCTGACCACCGACCTCGCCTTGCGGTTCGATCCCGCCTACGAAAAGATCTCCAGGCGTTTCTACGAGAATCCGGATCAATTCGCCGACGCGTTCGCCCGGGCCTGGTACAAGCTGACGCACCGCGACATGGGCCCGCGCCCGCGCTATCTCGGCTCGGAGGTCCCCGCGGAGGCGCTGCTGTGGCAGGACCCGATTCCGGCGGCCGATCACGAACTGATCGATATCGAGGACATCCGCGCCCTCAAGGCCAGACTCCTGGCATCGGGGCTGTCCATCTCCGCGCTGGTTTCGACCGCCTGGGCCTCGGCGGCGACCTTCCGCGGTTCGGATAAGCGCGGTGGGGCGAACGGGGGGCGCATCCGCCTTGCGCCGCAAAAGGATTGGGAAGCCAACCAGCCGGCTCAACTGACGAGCGTGCTGGAAACCCTCGAAGGCATCCAGAAGGCGTTCAACGCCGCCCAGACGGGAGGCAAGAAGGTCTCGCTCGCCGATCTGATCGTCATCGGTGGCTCCGCCGCCATCGAACTGGCTGCGAAGAACGCCGGCCACGACGTGGAAGTTCCCGTCACGCCGGGCCGCACGGATGCGTCGCAGGAGCAGACGGACGTCGAGTCCTTCGCGGTGCTGGAGCCGATCGCGGACGGGTTCCGCAATTACCTCAAGACCGAATACAGCATTTCGGCGGAGGAGATGCTGGTCGATCGGGCGCAACTGCTGACGCTGACCGCGCCTGAGATGACGGTTCTCGTCGGTGGCATGCGGGTTCTGAACGCCACTTTCGGACAGCTCCAACACGGCGTTTTCACGAAGCGACCGGAAACACTGACCAACGACTTCTTCGTGAACCTGCTCGACATGGGCACAACGTGGAGGCCGGTTTCGGATGCGAAGGATGTCTTTGAGGGTCACGATCGCGCAACCGGCGAGCTGAAGTGGACCGGTACCCGTGTGGACCTCGTCTTCGGTTCGAACTCCCAACTCCGAGCCCTCGCCGAAGTCTATGCCTGTGACCCCGCGCAAGCGGCGTTCGTGCGTGACTTCGTGGCGGCGTGGACCAAGGTGATGAACCTGGACCGCTTCGACCTTGCCTGATTTCGGCTGAAAGGCGTCCGGGCGCGGCTATCAAGCCAGCTGCGTCCGGGCGTTCGGGCGGACCTGCTCCGCCCCGAACGCCATCGCCCGGCGGCGCGCGCATCGGCGACCTCCGTTCTTTGCCGGGCTCGCCGGCGGCGCAGGCGATAGTGTGGCCCGAGTCACCAGCCGCGCGCGAGAGACGATGTCCCCCTCCTCCCTTGCCGTCCAGCCCATCCCAGCCCCCCATCCCGGCGCCCAGGCCGCCGTCGCCGTGGCGCCGCGGCGGGACGACCCCTTGCGCGCCGTCGGCCTGCTGATGTCGGCGATGATCCTGTTCTCGTGCTCGGATGCCACCGCCAAGTATCTCGCGGCGACGCTGCCGCCGATCGAGGTCGTCTGGCTACGCTATCTGGGCTTCTCGCTGCTGGTGCTGCCCGCGGTGGTCGCCGCGGGCCGGCCGGGTGTGGTGCTACGCTCGCGCCGGCCGGGGCTGCAACTCCTGCGCGGCCTCGGCATTCTCGGCTCGGCCATCATCTTCACCGCCGCGCTGCAGTGGCTACCGATGGCCGATGCGACGGCGACCAGCTTCGTCTCGCCGATCTTCATCACGGCGCTGTCGATCCCGGTCCTGGGCGAATCCGTGGGGTTGCGCCGCTGGGCCGCGGTCGGTGTCGGGTTGATCGGCGTGTTGATCGTGGTCCGCCCGGGCAGCGAGGGATTCCAGCCGGCGATGCTGCTGCCGATCCTGTCGGCGATGAGCTGGGCCTGCGGCATCGTGCTCACCCGCAAGATGAGCGGCGCCGACAACACCATCACCACCCTCGCCTATTCGGGGTTCAGCGGGCTCGTCGTGATGACCCTGCTGGTGCCGTTCTATTGGGAGGCGCCGAGCTGGCACCAGGTGCTGCTGGGCCTGCTGATCGGCCTGGTTTCGACCACGGCGCAATGGATCGTCGTCATGGCCTATCGCTATGCGGATGCCTCGGTGCTGGCGCCGTTCTCCTATACCCAGCTGGTCTGGTCGGTCCTGCTCGGTTTCCTGATCTTTGGCGCCATCCCCGATACCCTGACCTTCCTCGGCGCCGGCATCATCATCGCCAGCGGCCTCTATACCGCCCATCGCGAACGGGTCCGCGCCCAGCAGGCCCGGCACGCCGGATAATACCGCCCCCAAAACGATCGGCAAAAAAACGATTTGCCGGATCCCCAGGCCATGGTCTTATGTCTAGACAATAGACACATCGGACGCTGTCGATCATGGCCGTTTCTCTTTCGATCATCCCAGGCCGACTGACGCTCGCCCAACTCCGCGCCGTCGCACGCGGGCCGGCGACGGTCAGCCTGCCGCCGGAGGCCCTCGCCGAGATCGACGCCGGCGCCGCGGCGGTGGCCGCGATCGTTCGGTCCGGCCGGGCAGCCTATGGCATCAATACCGGGTTCGGAAAACTGGCCCAGACCCGGATCTCCGACGATCAGTTGGAACGGCTGCAATCCAACTTGGTGCTGTCGCACAGCACCGGCACCGGCCCGCTCTTGGATGACGACACGGTTCGGCTGATCCTGGTGCTAAAGATCAACAGCCTGGCGCGCGGCCGGTCGGGGATCGGGCGCGGCGTGATCGACGCGCTGATCCGCCTGATCGACCACGAGGTCTATCCCTGCATTCCCGCCAAGGGATCGGTCGGCGCCTCGGGCGATCTGGCGCCGCTGGCGCATCTATCGGCGGTGCTGATCGGCTTTGGCGAGGCGCGCGTCGGGGGCGCTCGTGGGGGCGGCATCATGCCGGCCCTCGACGCCCTGAAAATCGCCGGCCTGGCGCCACTTCGCCTGGCGCCCAAAGAAGGACTGGCGCTGCTCAACGGCACCCAGGTCTCGACGGCGCTCGCCCTGAAGGGCCTGTTCGCGGCCGAGGATGTGTTCGCCGCGACGGTCGCCGCCGGGGCCTTGTCGGTCGATGCCGCCGCCGGCAGCGACACGCCGTTCGATGCCCGGATTCAAGCCCTGCGCGGTCATCGCGGCCAGATCGACGTCGCGGCGGCCTATCGCACGCTGCTCGACGGCAGCGGCATCCGTGCTTCTCACCTGGATTGCGACCGGGTGCAGGATCCCTATTGCCTGCGCTGCCAACCGCAGGTCATGGGCGCCTGCCTCGATCATATCCGCTTCGCCGCCGAGAGCTTCCGCATCGAGGCCAACGCGGTCTCGGACAACCCGCTGGTGTTCCCGGATACCGGCGAGGTGCTGTCCGGCGGCAATTTCCACGCGGAGCCGGTCGCCATGGCGAGCGACACCCTGGCCGTCGCGATCGCCGAGATCGGCGCCTTGTCGGAACGGCGCATCGCCCTGCTGACCGACCCGAATCTCAGCCAATTGCCGGCCTTCCTGACCCCCGATGCGGGGCTGAATTCGGGCTTCATGATCGCCCATGTCACCGCGGCCGCGCTTGCCAGCGAGAATAAGAGCCTGGCGCATCCGGCCAGCGTCGACAGCATCCCGACCTCCGCCAATCAGGAGGACCATGTCAGCATGGCGACCTTCGCCGCCCGTCGGCTGGGCGAGATGGCGGAGAATACGGCGACCATCGTCGCGATCGAATTGCTGGCCGCCGCCCAGGGCGTCGATCTGCGCCAACCGCTGCGCACCTCGCCCGGTTTGCAGACCGTGATGACCCGGATCCGCGACCGGGTCGCCGCCTATGACCAGGACCGGTTCTTCGCCCCCGACATCGCCAGCATCGGCGCGCTGGTCATATCCGGCGCCTTTCGCGACGGGCTGGAGACGCTGTTGCCCAGCGCCTGCTAAGAGACAGTCCAAAGGGAATACATCGCTCGCATTTTCGCAAAAGCGAGAATGGCAGCTCAAGAAGCATACATCATTGATTTAATGAGAATTTTTTGCGGATAGGCCCCAAGAAAACCGCCGAATGAGTATAAAAATTCAGCTCGACAGTCTTAAGTTGAACTATTTACGACGATACTTATCATTCACTTAATATCATGTTAATTTATTTAGTAAAGCATACAGACCACCTAAGCCCGGAACGGGTGATTTTTGACAGGTGGTCTGATGCCCATGCTCTCCTCAAACATTCGCGGAAGACTGACCGACCGCACGGGTAAGCTCGTGAATGCGATGCCCGGTCAGGAGAATTGGGCATGAAAGCGCAGAGCTGGCGTGTCAGTCTCTTTGCCGTGACTCTGCTGATGCCGGCATTCGCCGGAACTCTGCCAACGCCGGCATTCGCCGATGGCCAGACGATCAAGACGGCCGATGATTTCAAGAAGGACTTCATTAGACCGGCCTCCGTGCCGTTTCCGGCCGACAACCCGTTCACGGCGGAAAAAGCGCAGCTCGGCGAAATGTTGTTCTTCGACCCGAGACTCTCCGGCTCGAACTGGATCTCCTGCGCCAGTTGCCACAACCCCAGCATGGCCTGGGGCGACGGGTTGCCACGCGGCATCGGCACCGGCATGAAGACCCTCGGCCGACGCACCCCAACCATCCTCAACCTCGCCTGGGCCGAGTTGCTCATGTGGGACGGTCGCAAGACCGGTCTGGAGGATCAGGCGCTCGGTCCGGTCACGGCGGCGGTCGAGATGGACCAGGACGTCGACAAGCTGATCGAGAAACTCAGCGCCATCAAAGGATATCCGACGGAATTCGAGCGCGTCTTCGGTGTCGAAGGCCTGTCGCCCAAAACCATCGGTCAGGCGATCGCGACCTATGAGCGAACCATCGTATCGGGTTCCGCACCGTTCGATCGCTGGATCGCCGGGGACGAGAACGCGATCCAGGAACCGGCCAAGCGCGGCTTCGGCCTGTTCAACGGCAAGGCGAATTGCGCGGCCTGTCATAGCGGCTGGAATTTGACCGATAACGGCTTTCACGATGTCGGCATGCCGGACAAGGACATCGGGCGCGGCGAATGGCTCAAAATCGCGAGCATGCAGCAGGCCTTCAAGACCCCCACCTTGCGCGATATCGATCGGCGCGCCCCCTACATGCATGACGGATCGCTCAAAAATCTGGCCGCCGTGATCGATCATTACGACCGCGGCGGCACGGCGCGGCCGAGTCTCTCCGACGATGTCCGCCCGCTCGGTCTGAGCGAAGCGGAGAAAAGCGACCTGCTCGCCTTCCTCCTCACCTTGACCGGCGACAATCCAACCACCCGCTTGCCGGTGCTGTTCCCCGCGTCACAGGGCGCGAATCGATAGAAGCCCACATTCAATAATTCGAGGATCCGGCCATGTTCAATAAAGCTTGCGCGTTGTCCCTCGCCGTCTTCATCGGCATGGCGTCATCGGCCCGCGCGGATAACGTTGTTGTGTTTCAGGACGGTAAGAAATTCTCCGAGACGGAGGTCACCATCAAGGTTGGCGACTCGGTCACCTACACGAATAAGGATCCGATCACACACAACGTCTACTCGAACACACCTGGGGTCGCCTTCGATCTGAAGATGCAAAAGGCCGGTGAGTCGAGCGAGATAAAATTCGACCATGCAGGGGACGCCCTCGTGCAGTGCGCGATCCACCCCCAGATGAAAATGACCGTCAAAGTCCAGTAGCGCGATAGAGCCTGCGGTCGGGAGAAAGCACGTGAAGATACGTACAAGACTGCTAGCCGGCCTATCGGTCGTGATCGTGATCAGCTCCGCGATGGGGTTTTTTGCGATGACGATCATTGGTCGGACGAGCGCCATGACCGGCGAACTCTATGATCGGCCGATGATGGCGACCGACTCCGCGCGCAGCGCGGTGGCGAATTTTCTCCGCCTCGATCGAGCGCTGACCGCCGCCGCCCTGTCGAGTTCGGGGAAGAAGCCGCGGGATTCGGCGGCGCCGATCGCGGAGCTCGAAACCGCGGTCCTCGACGATTTGGCGATCGTGCAGGAGCGTTTGCCTGGCACCGGCGGCGTTGCCCTGGTCGGTGGAGTCAAAGCCGTCCTCGCCGATTGGAGCCGGCTGACGAAACGGATGCTCGCCACGGCGACGCCGGCGGAGCTGGCGCCGCTGCTCGGCGAGAAGGAGAATCTGCTGCAGAAGGTCGAAGGAAAGCTGGATATCCTGGTCGAAGCGGCCAAGGAGGAGGGGTTCAATTTCCGGCAGAATGCCGCCGAGGTCGGTGCGTTCTCATTCTGGGTCTTGCTCGTTGGATTGGGCGTGACGGTGGCCATCGGCATCTGTATCGCGCTCCTCATCGCCCGCAGCATCGCCCGACCGATCGCCGCGATCACGGGAACGATGACCCAGTTGGCGAGCGGCAACACGAATCTGCCGATTCCCGCCCTGGGGCGGAGGGACGAGGTCGGGCAGATGGCCAAGGCCGTCGAAGTGTTCAAGCAGAACGCCCTCGATGGCGAACGCCTCCAGGCCGAGCGCCGCGAGGAACAGTTGCGCAAAGAGGAGCGCCACCAGGCGGTCGAGGCCCATATCGCGGCATTCGACGATCTGGTGCGTGTGGCACTGGACGACCTCGCCGCGTCGGCGAAAGGGATGCGGGCGACCTCGCAGCGCCTATCGGTGACGGCCGAGGGAGCCAGTCGGCAGGCGACCGCCGTCGCCGCCGCGGCGGAACAGGCATCGACCAACGTTCAGACAGTCGCGTCGTCGACCGAGGAACTCTCCGCGTCGGTCGCCGAGATCGGCCGCCAAGTAACCCAGTCGACCATGATCGCCGGACAGGCGGTGAACGAGGCTGGCCGCACAAACCTTGCCGTACGGGACCTTTCGGCGGCGGCGCGTAAAATCGGCGACGTGGTGAAACTGATCAGCGATATCGCCAGCCAGACCAACCTTCTGGCGCTCAACGCGACGATCGAGGCCGCGCGTGCCGGTGAAGCCGGCAGGGGCTTCGCGATCGTCGCCTCCGAGGTCAAAAGCCTTGCCACCCAGACGGCGGAAGCGACCGAGGAGATCTCGGCGCAGGTCGCCTCGATGCGGGGTGCGACCGACGACGCGGTCCAGGCGATCGGGGGCATCTCCGGCACGATCACCTCGATCAACGAGATCGCGACGACAATCGCCACGGCGGTCGAAGAACAGGACGCCGCGACACGAGAGATCGCACGCAACGTGCAAGAAGCCGCCAAAGGCACGACAGAGGTCTCGTCCAACATCGCCGGCGTCGACCAGGCGGCCAGCGAGACCGGTGCCGCGGCCGAGCAAGTCTTCGCCTCGGCCGAGGAACTCAGCGAGCAGGCGCGGATCTTGCGCACCGAAATCGCGCACTTCCTGGCGAACATCCGCGCGGCATGAGGCGGAGCGACGTCTGACCATGCGGGGTTAGACCGCGTGGTTGGGATGCGCCGTGCCGATCTATGCCATGAATTTGTCGCGCAGCCGGGCGCGGTTGCCGGCATCCAGGCCGAGGCACTGCTCGAAGAACGCGTCGATAGAGCCATGGGCATGGTCGATCGCCGCCAAACCCGCATCGAGGTAGTCGAGATCCGCCGCGATGATCGGCGCCAGCACGTCGGGCGGCAGCAGGCCGGGGCTGACATTGCGCCAATGGCGGTTGGTCAGCAGATAATCGGCGCGCACCGTCTCGGCATGCACGCCCAGCGCCATCAGGAACAGGGCGGCGGCGAAGCCGGTGCGGTCCTTGCCCGCGGCGCAATGGAACACTAGCGGAACCGCCTCGTCATCCAGCAGCAGCTCGAAAAACCGTCGGAATTGAGCGGCGTGTTCGATCGGAAAGCTGCGATAGACGTCGATCATGTGATCTCGCCCATGCTCGGGCTTGGCGGTCTTGGCGTCGAGATGGGCCAGCAGGACATCGCGCCGGCCGGGCTCGATCGACAAATGATGCGTCCGCCCGGCGAGGTCCGTCGGCAGCCGGTTGGGGAGGCGCGCCCGCTCCGCATCGCAGCGGAAATCCACGACCGACCGGATGCCCAGCCCCGCCAGCCGGTCATGATCGCGATCGGTCAGCCGACCGAGCCCATCGGCCCGATAGACCATGCCCCAGCGCAGCGTGCGCCCCTCGTCGGTCGCGTAGCCGCCCAGATCGCGAAAATTGGTGGCCCCCTCCAGCACGATGAGGCGGTCGGGATTGTCGGGCATTCGGAAAACTCCGATCTTGAGGCACGCGAGCGGCCCAGGGCTACACGAACAGTGCAGGGGTACACGAACGGCGCCGGGCCGGAAAGTGGGGATACCGACCGTTCATTCCGGCGGCATGAGAGCGGCAACAGAACGGTCACATCTTATCCGCTGGACACAAATCAGGCTTCCATGTGTAGCTGTGCGGGAAGCGGCACTGTCGGACGCTTCACCGGAACCAGCCAACGGCACCTCACGATAACGAGAATAAGGGGCCGATTTGCTCGATCTTCCCGCATCAGCGCCACTCGCTCCCGTACCGCTAGCCCCCACCCAATTGGCCCCCACCCAGTTGGCTAAAGCGCCGACGCGGTTTTTCATGACGCTCCGGGATATCGCTTTCTGGATCCGCAGCGCGCGGGCGGATGCGGCCCTCGAACGGCTCCGATCGAAACTCGGGTTGGAAGGGGCCTTCGACAAACTTTACGGCACGCGTCCCGACCCCTTCGGCGCGGCCCTTCCGCAATACCGGTATCAGCGGCAGAAATACGAGCGGATGATCTCGATGCTGCCCGGACGGCGCTATCACGACGTGCTCGACATCGGCTGCGGCCTGGGCGTGCTGGCGCGACAGCTGGCGCCGTTCGGCGACACGGTTCTCGGTCTGGACATCTCGCGCAACGCGGTAACCGAGGCGCGGGAACGCTCACTCAGCTTCGACAACCTCGAATTCGCCCATGCCGATGTGATGGATTTCGATGCGCGGGAGCGCCGGTTCGATCTCATCGTGCTGGCCGACACACTCTATTACCTCTCTCCGCTCAGCGACGATCGGTTGAAGACCATCGCGGCGAAGATGCAGGATCTGCTGGCGCCGGGCGGCGTGTTGTTGCTGGTCAACCACTTCTTTTTCACCGTCGATCCGGCATCGCGGATGACCCGGCACATCCACAACTCGTTCCGCTGGGCGGCCGGCCTCAACCAGATCGCCGAACATAAACGCGCTTTCTTTCTGGCCACCTTGCTGGAAAAATCCAGCCTGGAAGCGCCGGCGGCGCTTTAAGAGACCGTTTGAGAATGCGGCGGCGGGCGGCTAGAATATCGTCCGTCGATACGGGGCCGGGCAGGAAACAGCCGGATTTCGAAACACCGAGATCCGTCCCGATCGCCCGACAGGTTGAAAGGCGGTCTGTCCGCTCCAGCCGAGAAGCTGGGCATCTTCCGGTTTCATGGGCTCGACCAGGACCAGATAGGCGGCGGCTCGGCCCTGCCTGACGTATAGCAAGGTCGGACGGTCGACGAAATGCTGCATGATCCGGTCGTCCGCACCGACCGGGCAATCGAACGGCACCAGGGCGGCGGCGGCGGCCACCTCGCTATCCGATATCGCGATCCGTTGCCGCATGGCCTTGCGGTAATCGTCGGAGCCGACCTTGGCGCCGAGCAGGATGCCGGCCAGGGCGGTGAGCACGAGGACCGGGCGGGTCCATCGGTTGCGCGCCCGATCGAAATACCCCAGCCCGGCCAGGGCCGCGGCGCAGGCGAAGACGGCGAGTACCGGAAAGTCGTGCCAGTCCTTGGCGTTGATTTTGAAGAAGGTGAACACGCCCAGATCGGGCAGAATCACCAGGATCACGGCGGGGAACAGCAGAGCCGGCCACAGCAGCAGGAGATAGCCGGGCCAATGGCTGCGCAGCAGCCACAGGACGTTCCCGGCATTTTCCCAACCCAACCGGGATAGGCCCGATTTGACATAGGCGTTCTGGGTCCGGAAGAAATACGGCGAGCCGACAAGCGCCGTGGCACCGCCGACGACCGACAGGCCGAGCATCCAGCCATAGATGGATCGCCGCCACCGATCCCGATCCAGGACGAGGCCTACCAGGCTGGCCGGCAGGGCATAGAGCACTGCGTTTTCCTTGATCAGGAACAGGCCGACCAGGGACAGGATGCTCAGCACGCGCCGTCTGTTCAGCATGGCGAAGAACAACGCGCCGATGGCGATCGGGTAGAGGCTGTCCTGATGGAAACCGGCCGCGGAATCCAAGCACGCCAAGACGGTGCCGGGATTGCAGAGATAAGCGAGCGCCGCGAGCAGCGGGTAGTACGAGCCGGCCTTGCTGGACAGGCGGCAAAGCTGACCGTAGAGGATCCCCGCCAACACCAGCGGACCGGCTGTTTGCACCGCCATGAGGAACAACAACAGGGCATCCGGACCGAAGACGCGCGGAAAGGGTGTGAACAGCAGGAGGATCGGCGAAAAGTGATCCTGCAGAATGGAAACGAAACCGCGCGATTCCGCCTGGATGGCGCTGAACAGGATCTCGCCGTCGAGCGGGTGGGTGTTCACGATACTGTTGGCGAACATATAGATGTCGGTCAGCAGAATGCCGTGATGGAGCATCCGGACCTTGGCCCAGAACACCACGGCGAACCATGCCGTGAAGGCGAAGCAGGCGAGCCAAGTCCGGGTCAGCGTGGCGTTGCCAGCGGCGCTGCCGGCGACGTGACGAACCTGCATCTGTCGGGAGTTCCTTCGTGACGATAGATCTAACGGGCGCGCGGGCAGACTAACGGCTGGTCAAGCCGACCCGGCCCCCCGAATTGTCAGCCGCTTGTTATAGAGGCGACATGCCGATGACAATGCATTTTGGGGCGGACTCCACCGCCGGGTCGCTGTGCTTCCGGCCCATATGCGGATAGTCAGTTGGGAGCCGCCTTAGGTGGCGCCAGGATGGCCTTTGCCGAATCGGCGGCCGCCCGGGCATCCGCCGCCGTCGCGGCGGGAGCGGTCGGTGCTAGCGTCGCGGAGGGCGCGGATTTCCCAACGGCCGGCGCGGGCACAGCGCTCTTTCCCGTTTCGCCGGCGGCGGGGGGCGTCTTCCCGGCCGCCGGTGCCAGGGGAGAGGCGGGCGTGGGCCCAGACACAGGCGCGGGCGTAGGGGCGACATCCAGCACGACCGGCGTGGTTATGTTGGGGCCGATCTTGCCGTTCGTTACCTGTATTTCCAGAGCGATGATTTGTACCGACGCCGCGGCTATTTGGTTGATGGCGGCGACGTAATCCGCCCACGTCATGCTCGGATCGCTCAGAAAAACCGAGCATATCGCCGCCACATGATCCTCATACAACATGAGGCCCTGCGATTTCTTCGCCACATTCTGGATGGACGTATCGTTGTTGGTGGCGACGTTGCCCTCCCCGCCCACGGCCGGTATCGATGGCCCGCTCACGGAGGCCTTACCGGAAATAGCCGCGTTGGCCGACAGATTTTCGGCCACGCTGGCCGGAGCCTCGCCGCACATTCTACCGTTCGCCCCAATCGCGAACATTCTTCGGTCGGCGGTCGTGGCGACGACAACCCATTTGCCGGCTTCGACGGATGTGACGATCGCGGGATCCGTTGTACGGGCGGTACAGGCCTGCAAAGCGACGGCGGCGAACACAGGCATCAGGACGACAAATCTTCGAGCGACCACCATTCCCTCCCATTTTTCAAATATTCGATGCGAAGAAGATCGCACCCTCCGGTGTTGGTCGAACGAAGGGTAACGTTCGATCAGGACGACGAAAGCCGCCGCGCGGCTTCGGCGATGGGGATGAACAGCCGCATCGGATGGCCGATCAGCGAAGGTGGGGCCACAGCCAAAAGTGGCGGATGACGCCGCGCTTTTCCGCCCTACGCTTGCCGAAGTCCCGCGTCATCCGGCCCGGCACTCCTCATCCCAGCTTCCCCACCTGGTCTTCCAGCAGGGTCCAGGCCTGGGTGCCGACCAGGCCCTTCCAGCGCGCGTAAAATTCGCCGCCCAGCTTGCGCCGAAAGCTGCCGGCATCGGCCACGTTCAGCACGAGGCCGCGTCCGACCAGGCTCGTCTCCAGTTCCTTGTTGAGCTGGTCGGTATAGGCGCGCTGCCGGGCCACATGGATGTCGACGTTGCGGGTCACCACATCCTGCACATCCCCGGGCAGGCGTCGCCAGAACGCGAGGTTGGCCAGCTCGTTGAAGCCCGACCACATATGCCCGGTCATCGAGAGATAGCGCGTGACCTCGTAAAGCCGGTTCACCTCGGTCACGACCAGCGGGTTCTCCTGCCCGTCCACCCGGTGGTCGCGCAGGCTGTCGTAGAGCTCGCGGATGTTCACCGTCACCGGCACGGCATCGAGGGCGGTGAACAGGTCGCGGAACATCTGTCCGTCCGGCACCCGCATCCGCATGCCGGCGAGATCGTCGGCGGTGCGGATCGGCCGGTCCGCCATTGTGATATGCCGGAACCCGTTCTCCAATAAGCCCCGCTGGAAACGATGGATGCCGGCGGCCTCGCACTCCCGGCCGATATAGGCGCCCAGCGGCCCGTCCGCGGCGGCATAGGCTTGCTCGGGGCTGGTGAAAGCGAACGGCAGCCCCTGGATTTCGGCCGACGGCACCGCGTTGCCCAGGATGCCGCCCATCAGCGAGAAGAACTCCAGCTCGCCCGAGCGCAGCATGGCGAGCGCGCCGGGGTCGGAGCCCGCCACGTCGCCGTCGCGCGCATGCACGCTGACATCCAGGCGGCCGCCCGTCTGCTCGCGCACCGCCGCCCACAAATCCACCAGGAAACGGTGCTGGTGGCTTTCCTCAGGCTGGTTATGGAACTGCCGCGCGGTCCACTCCGCCGCGCGGGCGCGGCCCGGCAGGATCGCGAAGACCGCGGCCGTGGCCAGCAAAGTCCGGCGGCTGGGCCGGCTCATGCTCGGACGGCCTTTTCCAGGGTCATGATCCGGACGTCATCATGGTGCGTCGCCTTTCAAGCCGCTGTCGCCATCGGGTAGTCTTTGCCGTGTGGAGGATACGCACATGACAACCAGAGTTTCGACTTTTTCCCTGCGACTGCCGATTTCCTTGAAGGCGGCGGTCGAAAAATTGGCGGCGGCCGACGGCACCAGCATGAACCAGTTCCTGGTGATGGCGGCGGCCGAAAAGCTCGCGGCGATCACGACGGCCGAGGCCTTCTTCGCGGACCGGAACGGCCGTGGCGATCCCGAAGCGGCGATCCGCTTGCTGACCCGCCCCGGCGGCGAAACGCCTCGCCCGGACGACGAATTGCCAGACTGATCGGCGGAACCGAATTTTTGTAAGCCTCAGTGGCTCTCTACGTACTCGCGCAAAGCGGCATTGATGCGGGTTTGGTAGCCCTCGGGATCGTCGCCTTGGAAATAGGCGATCAGATCCATATCGAGACGCAGGGTTAGCTGCTTCTTGATAGGACGGAAGAATGCGCCGCGCTTAGCGCCCGTCCAGTCCGTCACCTCGGGCATCTCGCTCGTGTCGATCTGGTCATCCGGCATCGCCTCCAGGGCCGCGAGTTCGGCCTGTAGCTCGGGGCTGATCGGATCGTCGTTACCCTTCCTCATAGGCTTTCCTTTCTCTCGGTTCGGCTTTCCTGGCCGTGATGATTCGGCCCACGGCCTCGTTGCCCTCTTCGTCTGGATCTGGCGACGCTGTATGCACGACGAACAAGACCACGTAGCTTCCGGCAGATGGTTTTCCGAGGGTTTGCCACCGCTCTTCAGCAGGGTACGGGTCCGGCTGGGTAAGCGCCGACACGTCGTCTAGGGCGCGTGCCGCCAGCTCGAAACTGACCTTATGCTTGCGAAGGTTCGTCGCGGCCTTCTCAGGGTCCCACGTCCAGCGCAAATCCATTCCCCTGTAGTTATGGACATGTAGTTACAACGCCGAAGCCTGTCAACCATTGCGAGCCATAGAAAACGTGACGAGATAGGTGACGGGCTTTAGCCCGCGCCGGCCCGGCGCCGTCAGCGTCACATAAACGCTCGTTTCCGTGACATGCGCGTGGATCAGCCCGTCCCTGACCAGTTGCAATCAGTGTGATTCCGTCAGGCGGATGATTGCGATCCGGGCCGCCGATGATTGCAGATCATCACACTTACCCAGCCTGACCCGTAGCCTTTCAGGCCGCGGTCGCCATCGGGTAGTCTTTGATCAATACGTCCGCCGGTAGGTCGAGGAGGGGGGCAAGAGCCCGGATCATCGGCAAGGTCAGGGCGCGTTTCCGGTTGAAGATCTCGGACACCCGCCCCCGACCGCCGATCGCCGGTTCCAGGTCGCGGCGGACGAGCCCCTTCTGCTCCATCATGAACAGAATGGCGGCGATCGGATCCGGGGCGTCCACCGGATAGTGCACCGCCTCATAGGCTTCGATCAGGGTTGCCAGCACGTCGAGGCGATCACCGTCAGGCGTCCCGGCTTCCGCCGCCATCAACGACGACGCCTCGGCCAGCGCGGCGCGGTAGTCATCCTCCGTGCGGATCGGACGAATTTCCATGATGCCGTGGCTCCTATACCGTCTGCGCGTCGATCTGGTCATAGTGCCGGTGCGTGCCGACGAACCGGATATAGACGAGGTAATGGACGAAATTGATCTGCGTGACGAGGCCGCTCGGGTTTTCCATCGGGTAGTCTTTGCAGAGTGGAGGATACGCACATGACAACCAGAGTTTCGACTTTGTATTTTAATCTCCGCGAAACCGCGAAACGCGTCGGCCTGGAGATGACCTATCTGGCGCGACGGCTGAAGGACGGGTGAGGGCGGATCTCACCGCGGAATGACAAAGGGCTGTCGAAAGACGATGTCACCCCGGATATTCGGATAACCCGCGAGCACTTGTCGCGCCGCCGCATCATTGCGGGCAAACCGCACCGGCCTGATCGGGCTGTCGGCGGCGTTCAAGGTCAGATCGCCGATATAGATGATTTCGCCCGGCCCGAAATGGGTGATGAGTTGGGCATTATCCATGACGGTGGTCTGGTTATGAACATTGAATACCCGGCTTTTCAAAGTGACCAGCCGGTAATCGCCCGGCGTCGCTTCGAGCACGTAATATTGCATTCTGCGCAGATCGCAGTCCGATCCCGAGAAGACCCCGCACCCGTCAATATGCAGCATGATGATCGGCCGAAAATGCCCGGTCACCGGCGGCGGCGTGCCGACGTCCCATTTGTCCCAGATGAGATCGATGTTTCGGACCGTGCTGTAATTGATCTCGCCCATATAGGTATCGTAATGATCGATGGCGACACCGACGATCATCAGCGCCTTGGTCTGATCAAACCCGGAGAACGCCACCGACCGAGATACTTCTCCATGAGCGCAGCCGACGAGCAGAAGAGTGACCGCCATCATGCAGTGGCGGGATAATTTCTTGATAATTCCCAAAATAATGTCCCTTGGAAAATCTATTCCCGACCAATCAAACAGAACGCATCGCGTATTCGTTTTATATCGTCATCCCCGCGAAAGCGGGGATCCATCTTTCCACAGCCCCGGCAGCTTCCTCATGGCTTCCCGCTTTCGCGCTACGGCATTCATACATCTCCTGTGGAGACTGAGGCCTTAAAGCCCCTCTCCCGCAACGCGGGCGAGGGTCTAGAACGTTGATCCATATTGACTATTTGAGATATGTGAATCGCCTAGCGCCTTCGCGGCGATGACGGCTGAGGAATTGAAAGATTTACTTCCTTGCCGGACAGACCTCAGATGGAATCACGCTGCGGCGCCATCGAACCGGATCTTGGCATGGATATCCGATGATGGCGTCACCGAGTTTTCTACGCTTGCTGAGTTCAGTTCTTTAACTTCACCACATCACCTTTGAGCGTAACGCCCGCGATCACGTCGCCTGCATGACATTCATAGTCCGTCTTGCTGGCGACGACGTTCTTCTTGTAATAGCTGACGATATTCACGACCGCGTCGCCACCCATTTCCAACGTCCGTTCGCGCAATTCCAGCAAGGCTGACAACATCACCCACCGACAAGCATCTAGATCAGACCTGCTGAAGGAGTTTGTCTTCTTGTTAGTTACGAACTCACCAAAACTCTGGTCGATCGCCGGTGTGTTTTCCGTACCAAAGAAGAAGACGACGTCTTTGCCAAGTTTCCTATAGTTGGGGTCGCGCATCGCTTCTTCGATTTTCAGATGATACTCGGTGTCCCGGGCAAGTGCATGCTGTGAGAAAAACGTGGCGCTCAGGATCAATAATCCGGCGAGCGATCTATGCATGAGGCTTGGCCCCTTTAGAATTGAAATATTACAATCACTGGTTACTGCCCTAAAACGCCAACAAATTATCCCTGAACTGCGCATGCTCATACGCCTTGCGCACCAGCCCGCGCTGTTGCAGCGCCGGGATCAGCCCGTCGGTCACTTCCACCACGCTGCGGCGGCTGACATTGGGGAGGGCGATGAGGAAGCCGTCGCCGCCGACTTCCTGCATCGCCTCGTCCATCTGGCCGGCCACCTGGTCGGGGGTGCCGACCAGGTCGATGCAGCCGCCGCTGCTGCTATAGCTGACGATCGCCTCGCGCAGGGTGGATTTGCCGGCCTTGCGCAGGAAATTCGCCAATACCGATTGATGGCCGTTGGTGGTGAGTTCGCCGACCGGCGCGTCGAGGTCGAAGGTCGAGAAATCGATGTTGGTGACCCAGCCCAGCTGCGCCAGCCGCATATCGAGGTTGGCGGCGGCCGAGGCGGCGCGCGCATCGGCGCGGGCCTGGGCCTCCTCCGCCGTGCTGGCCAGTACCGGGAAGACCAGGAACAGCACCTTGCAGGCATTGGGATCGCGCCCCTCCGCCACCATCAGGCGGCGGATATCCTGGCGGTATTGCTTCATCGCCTCGATGCCCTTGCCGTTGGCGACGATGGTATCGGCATGCTTGGCGGCGATGGCCCGGCCGCGCGGAGAGCCGCCGGCCTGGGCGATGACCGGCCGGCCCTGTGGACACGGCCCGGAATTCAGCGGGCCGCGGCTCGCGTAATGGATGCCTTCGAAATCGACGGTATGCACCTTGGTCGGGTCGATCAGCATCCCCGTCTTGCGGTCGGCGACGATCGCCCCCGGCTCCCACGAATCCCACAGCCGGGTCACCACATCGATGTATTCCTCGGCCATGTCGTAGCGCTTGTCGTGCTCGGCCAGCGCCGGCAGGCCGAAATTATGGGCGGCGAAATCGGAGCTGCCGGTCACCATGTTCCAGCCGGCCCGGCCGGCCGACACCTGGTCGAGCGTGCCGACGATGCGCGCCGTCAGATACGGATGATAGGCGAAGGTCGACAGCGTCGGCACGATGCCCAAACTCTTGGTCACGGCGGTCATCAGCGAGGCGATGACCGAGGGCTCCTGGCGCGGCACGGACATGCCGTTCTTTAGGAAGATATCGCGGGAATTCTGCCAGTTCTGGCCGATATAGATCGAATCCTCGAGCAGCAGGTAATCGAAGCAGGCGCGCTCGATCGACCGGGCGAGGTCGAGGAACATGTCCGCCGACATCCATTCCTCGCTGATATTACCGGTCCATTGCTCGCCCCAAGCCTGGATGCTCGAGCCCTGCAGAAACCAGGCGAGATGAAACGGGTTGGCGGCCATGCTGCGATCCTTATGCGAAGGCCCGGACCTGCGCGGCCGGGTCCCTCCGTCGAAGCATGACGCGTGCCACTCAGCGCACCTTGTTGACCACCGGCTGCAAGCTCCTCATCCAGACGACCAGGGCATCCAGATCCGCGTCTTTCATGGTCTTGAAGTAGTACCAGGGCATCGGTGCCGCCAGTTGGGCGCCATCCGGACGGATACCGGTCGAGAGCGCCACCTTGATCTCGCGGTCGCTCCAGGCGCCGATGCCGGTCGCCCGATCCGGGGTGATGTTGGACGATGCGATGCGGCCCCAGACGCCCGCCAGCTCCATCCCGCCGGCGCCCGATCGGTGCGCATAGTCGCGCTGGCCCCCGGCCCCCACCGGCGTGTGACATTCCAGGCAATGGCCGAGCTGCGCCAGATAGCTGCCATAGGCGAGTTTGTCCCCCACCGCCACGTCGGGGACCGCGCCGAGCGGCGGCCCGTAACCGGTCGGTGCCGGTATCTTGTAGCGCGAGTCCGGCACCTGGTTTTCCACCGCCGGGACCGACCGCAGATAGGCTGCGATGGCGCCGGCATCGGTATCCGACAGGGACCGGTAGAACGCGACCGGCATCGGCGGCCGCAGCACCCGGCCGTCCGGCCGGCGGCCCTCGCGGATCGCCGCCACGATCGCCTCGTCCGTCCATCCCCCCAGCCCGGTCTTGAGCGCCGGGGTTATGTTCGTCGGATAGGCCGAGAAGACCGGCGACTCGATCGCCGGACCGCCGCTTAGATCCGGACCCGGCAGCACATCGTCGGGGCCGCGCGGCGCATGGCAATTGCCGCAGGCGGCGATGCCATTGACCAAATAGGCGCCCCGTTCGACCGGCGTTTCGGCCGAAGCCTCGCCCCCCTGCGAAGCGAGGGCCGCGACCAAGGCGAGCGTGAGAAATGTGAGCCGGTGGTTCAATCGAGCGTCCCCAAAATGGCCGAAAACGGAGCCTTCGCCCGGGATGTTAGCCGGGGAAAAGCTCGGCGGGTGTGGTCGGCGTCACCCGTGTGACCGTCAGGGGCAAATTGGGTGCCAAATCGGCGATCGCCGCGCCCTCGATGTCGCGCGCGATGATCACCAGGAAGGATCGCGCGCTGGGCGGCACCCCGGTAAAGGCGACCGGCGCGCTGAACAGGGTGCCGACGCTTTGCACCAGGATGGGCAGATCGCCGCCCACGATGCGCACCAGCCCCTTGACGCGCAGCAGCCGATCGCCGCACAGCCCGGCCAGATCGTCGAGCCATTCCGCGAGATCGTCCCAAGGAACCGGCGCCGCGAAGTCGGCCAGCAGCACGCCGATGCGCGGGTGTTGCGCCGCGAGACCACCCGAGGGCGGATCGGGAATGGCGGCGAAGGCGCGATGGCCCGGTCGAACGCCACCGAACGCCGCCAATACCGCCGCGCGGCGATCCGGCGTATCGACGATCTCGGCCAGCGGGTTGATCTGGGAAACGGCCGTCCGGGCCCGCGCCAGGCCGGCGGCATCGACGGTGTCGCCTTTGGTCAGCACCATCACCTGGGCACTGGCCCATTGCGCCGCCGCCTCCTCGAACGCGGCGATCGCGGTACCCCGCCCACAATCGAAGGTGGCGACCACCCCGACCCGCATCCGCCGGGGTGCCAGCACGCCCAACGACCGCAGCACGGCACCGGGCTTCGACACCCCGCTGGTCTCCAGGATGATGCGCGCCAGCGGCGCCCCTCGCCGGCTCTCGATCAGCGCGTCGACCGTGACCGCGAGATCGCTGCCGATCGAACAGCAGACGCAGCCATTGCTCAACAGCGCCACCGGAATACCGCCGGAGCCCTCGCTCAGGATCGCCCCATCCAGACCGATCTCGCCGACCTCGTTGACGATGACCGCCGTATCCGCCGCCTCCGGCTGCGCCACGAAATCGCGCAACAGGCTGGTCTTGCCGCTGCCGAGGAAACCGGTCAGCACGATGAAATCCAAGCCCTTGGCATCAGTCATAAAACCGACAATCCTCTGCCCGCCCCACTGACTTGGAAATCGGGAGGCCGTCATGGGGCCGCCGGCGCGTCCTCCGCGTAGCTTTTCGCCACCATGGCGCGGACGTCGGCCAGCAGCTCGCCGACGTCGTAGATCACGCCGTCCTTGATGGTGTAGCGCAGCGCGCGGTGCCATTCCACCTGGCGGGTCTCGTCGTTGAGGCGCATGGCGCCGGTGCCGTAGAGCAGCTTGAAATCGGCCAGCGGATTGTGGTCGAGCACCAGCAGATCGGCGCGCTTGCCGACCTCGACGCTGCCCGTCTCATCGCCCAGCCCCAGCAGATCCGCCCCTTGCGAGGTCGCCGCGCGCAGCACCTCCAGCGGGTGGAAGCCGGCTTCCTGCAGCAGCTCCAGCTCGCGGATATAGCCGAAGCCGAAGATCTGGAAGATGAATCCCGAATCGCTGCCGGTGCAGACCCGGCCGCCGCGATTCTTGTAGTCGTTGATGAACCGCATCCACAGCCGGTAATTCTCTTTCCACTCGATCTCGTTGGTGGTGGACCAGCGGTACCAATAGGCGCCGTGGCCGCCGCGCTGGGGCTGGAAGTAATCCCACATGGATTTCCAGGTGTAGTCCTTATGCCAATCGGCCTGGCGCATGCGCATCAGGTCGCGGTTGGCGTCGTAGATCGTGAAGGTCGGCACGAAGGTGAAGCCCAGTTCCAGGAACGAGTCCAGCACCGCGTTCCATTTGGCGCTGCCCGGCTGCGCCGCCTGGCGGAAGGTCTGGCCGGCGACCGAGAAGCGGAAATACTCGTCGTTGTAGTCGTACTCGGCCGGGAAGGACTGCACGACCCGATCCTCGAACAGCGCTTCGGGCAGGCCGTAATAATGCTCGGCGCTGGTCAGACCCCAGCCGGCGGTGGTCAGCGCGTTCATCCGCGTCACCGCGGTCTGGGCGTGGTGGCAGCCGCTGCGCAGATCGAGCTTGCGGCATTCGTCGAGGGCCGCCCGCATGATCGCCGGCGGGGCACCGAAGAACTTCACGCCATCGGCCCCGCGCTCCTTCACCCGGCGCAGCCAGGCGCGCGCCTGATCGGGGGTGTGGATGGTCTTCAGCATGTCGTTGACGGCGGGGAAATAGGCATAGGCCAGCAGCCGGGGGGCCGCGATGGTGTTCGCCGCCGACCGCGCCTTCTGGTCCAGCAGCCAGCCGAGGCCGTTGAACGAGCCCATCTCGCGCACCGTCGTGACGCCATGGGCCAGCCACAGCTTGTAGACGTAATCGACCGGCGGCACCCAGCCGTTCAGCGCGTGATAGGCGACGCCGGCATGGGCGTGGCAATCGACGAAGCCGGGGGTGACGTATTTGCCGTGGCAGTCGATCTCGTGATCGCCCGGCTCCGGCCGGCGCGCCGGCTTGATCGGCGTCTGGGGCGAGCCGACCTTCTTCAGCATCGTGATGACGCCGCCCTCGACCACGATGTCGACCGGGCCGATCGGCGGCGCCCCGGTCCCGTCGATCACCGTCGCCCCGCGCAGCACCAGCCGCTTGAACGGCCCGATCCCCCGATCGCGGGACGCCGCCGCCGGCACCGGCGGCATGCCGGCCTGGGTGTTCTGGGCGGTCAGCTCCTCGCCCGCGTCCAAACCGGGCCTGTCGACCAAATCGGGCTTGTCGGCCAAACCGGGCTTGTCGGAACTCGCGCTCACCGAGGCACCACCGGCTGCACGGCATGATAGGTTTCGCTCAGCGTCTCGCAGCTCGCGAAATAATCGGCGATCTCGCGGCCGGTGGCGATCCAGACGCCGCCCAGATTTTGCGCGAAGCCCAGGAACTCGCGCAGCAGGCGCAGGCGCATCGGCCGGCCGCTGACCTGCGGGTGCAGCACCGTCGTCACCAGCCCGCCCCAGTCGCGCGTCTCCTCCAGCTCGTCCTGCCAGATCGACAGCACATGCTCGCGGGTGAACAGCGGACGCGGGCTGAACCGATGGGTCAGGCCATAGAGCCAATCGTCATAGCTCATGGTGACCGGCAGCTCGATCACGCCGGGGGTACCGTCCGCCAGCACCTGGCGGTACGGCCGGACATCGTCGCGCCACGAGCTGGAATATAGAAAGCCGCGTGTCTTGAGGCTGGCACGCAATCCCTCGAAGCTTTCGCCATAGGGGGCGCGATACCCCGCCGGCACGACGCCGAGCCGGCGCTTCAGCGTGTCCAGACCGCGTTCCAGCTCCTCCCGCATGGCGTCGGGCTCGGCCGGATCGGGCATCAGGTGATGGTAGCCGTGATGGGCGATCTCGTGGCCGCCGGCCTGGATCGCCTCGGCCATCGCCGGATGCGCCTCGACGCACCAGCCGGTGATGTAGAACGTCGCCCGAAGCCCCAGGCTGCGCAGCATGTCGAGCAGCTTCGGCACCCCGACGCGCGCCTCGTAGCCGCCATAGGACATGGTGACCAGGCGCTCGGCATTGCTGGGATCCTTGCTGGTCCAGGCCGTCTCGCCATCCACGTCGAAGGAGAGCTGCATGGCGCAGCGATGACCGCCCGGCCAGGGAAACACCGGCGCCGGGGGCGCCGGATTGGCCGGGGCTACCGGTACCCGATAAGTCCACTCATTCTCCGGCATCGATCGTCACCTTTTCGAGGGCGTTGTCGGCCAGCGACCATTTGGTCAGCAGCTGCTTATAGGTGCCATCGGCGATCAGCTGGGACAGCGCGCCGGCCACCGCGTCGCGCAGGGCGTTATCCGCCTTGGCGAAGCCGATGCCGGTGAGCTGGGTTGCGATCGGCTTGCCGATCGGCGCGAAGGTATTCGGCTCCTGCGCCATGATGTAGGGGATCGTCTCGTTGCCCTGCACGGAGGCGTCGATGCGGCCCTGCTTCAACTGGGTGCGTGCATCGGCGGAGCCTTCGGTGCCGACGTAGCGGATCGATTCCTTGCCGGCCGGCACGCAATTCGCGTCGTTCCAGGCCGCGATATCCTTCGGGAAATTGGTCCGCCGGCTGGCGCCGACCGCCTTGCCGCACAGCGCCAGCATATCGGGAAAATCCGCGATCCGGTCGGCACGGGTGAGGAAGGCGGGGCCGGTGCTCATATAATCGACGAAGCTCGCCCCGTCATGCCGGCTGGCAAGATCGGACATGCCCGACATGATGATATCGACGCGCCCCGTGGCCAGCGCCGACATCATCTGCTCGAAATTGGTTTCCTGCCATTGCATGGTCACGCCCAGACGCTTGGCGATGGCATCGCCCAGATCGACGTCCAGGCCGGTAAGCTGGTTGGTCGCGGGATCGCGCACGTCGAGCGGCGGATAATTCGGCACGATCGCGGCGATGATGGTGCCGCGTGCCTTGATCGCCGCGGGCAGATCGGCGGCGTCGGCGGCGGACGTCATCGTGGACATCGTCAAGGCCAGGCCCAGGGAGGCTGCGACAAGAAACTGCGGCAGGACGGGACGAAATTTGCTCAATCGGGGGTTCCTTCGGTCTTCCGCATGGCGAGGAGTCGGCGGAGAAGCTGCGCATCGGCCCGGCTTTGATCCGGGCCCGGGGATGATCCATCAATATCCCGTATCCGGCAATCGCGTGTACGCTGTGGGAGCGGCGCGCGTCTAGTGAAGATCGGACCCTTCGGCACGGAACCATCCCCTTAACCAGATCGTAAGCGAACCACACCACGATCACCCCGCACCACTTCCGCGAGCATCTACGGCATGACGGCAGATAAAGCTGCAGAGCGACGCGACGAGCCAGGGCTGGCCGAGACCCTTGACGGGTTGGATCCCGTATCCGCCGGCAGCGAGAGCTTCGAACTCGCGATCGAGGCGTTTCCCGGCGGCTTCATCATGTTCGGACCCGACGAGCGCTTGATCGCCTGCAACACCATCTATCGCCGGATGTACCCGGAGGCGGCCCATCTCTTCCGGGATGGCATGCTCTTCACTGAGATTCTCCACGAGGGGATCGAGGCCGGCATCTATCGGAGTATCGATGCGACGGCCGAGGAGCTGTTCGAGAAACGCCTCAGAGGCTTTCGCTCTCCGCAGGCATCGCGCGAGCAGCTCCTGTCCGATGGGCGTTGGGTGCGCATCGACCATCGCCGCATGGCGGACGGCAGCAGCATCGGTCTGCGCACCGACATCACGGAGATGAAGCGGCGCGAGGCGGACCTCGCGGCGGCGCTCGACCGCGCCCGCGACGCGGAGACCGTGGCGGCCCGTCAAGCGAATTTGCTGAAGACGATCCTGCACGGTCTGCCGGATGGGGCGCACCTCTTCGACGCGGCCGGCAACATGGTCGCCTGGAACGATCTGCTGTTTCGGATAAACGATCTGGACGAGGCACAGCAACAGCGGATCCTGGCCAGCGACAATGTGGCGCGAACCTTCCGCATGACCTTGGCCACGCGCGGCGATTACGGGCCTGGCGATCCCGCCGAATTGGTCGCCATCCGGGAACGCAGCGCCCGAGAGCAGAAGGCAAGGCAGTTCCGCCGCAGCAGCCTGACCGGACGATGGCTCGAGGTGCGCACCGTGCCGTCGCCGGACGGCACCTGGCTGGGCCTCTACCGCGATGTCTCCGCCGACGTCGCCCGTGAGGAGGAATTGGCGGCGGCTCTCGCCAGCGCCCAGGCCGCCAGCAAAGCGAAGGGCGAGTTCCTCGCCAATACCAGTCACGAGCTGCGCACGCCGCTCAACGCCATCATCGGCTTCGCCGACCTGATGAGCTCCGGTATCGGCGGTCCGCTGACCCCCACGCAAAGGGAATATCTCGATTTCATCCGCCAGGGCGGCAAGCACCTGCTGGCGATCATCAACGACATCCTCGACCTCTCCAAGGTCGAAGCCGGCAAGCTGGAATTGCACCGGGAAGAGATCGATCTGCACCGGTTGCTCGACGGCTGCGTGCAATACCTCCAGCTGGCGGCCGAGACCGGGGACGTCACCATCGCCCGCGCCTATGGCTTGGACGATCCCGTGCTGTCGGTCGATCCGGTCCGCACGCGCCAGATCGTCATCAACCTGCTGGCCAACGCCATCAAGTTCTCCGGTATCGGCAAGGTGGTGACGCTCGCCACGGGCCGCGCGCCGGACGGCGCGGTCGAGATCTCCATCGCCGATCACGGCATCGGCATGACGGAGGCCGAATTGCAGGTGGCGCTGGAACCGTTCGGCCAGGTCGAGAGCGGCCTCAACCGCCGGTTCGAAGGCACCGGGCTCGGCCTGCCGCTGGCCCGCCGGATGATCGAGGCCCATGGCGGCAGCCTGCATGTGGCCAGCGGCAAGGACCTCGGCACGACCGTCACCATGCGCCTGCCGAACCAGGCCTCGTCGCGCTGACGCAGCGCCCCGTTACCGACCGGCCAAAAGCTGTTTCGCGCCCTCGACCCAGCCGATGACCAGATCCATGACCGCGCGGATGCGCGGCGAGCGGCTGAGGTCGGGGTGGACCAGCAGCCAGATCTCGCGGTCGAGCGTCTCCGCCGCATGCGGCGGACGCGCCAGGGATGGCTCTTGTTCAGCCACGAAGATCGGCAGGGCCGCGGCCCCCAGCCCCGCCTTCGCGGCATGGATGATGGTGGTGAGGTCGTTCGCCCGTACTGCCAGCGGACGATCCCCCGCGAGCCCCAGGATCCACCGCTGTTGCGGCAGATGCTCCAAGCTCTCGTCATAGCCGAGGTAATCGAAATCGGCGGGCGCGCGACCGTCCAGATAGCGTCGGGCGGCGAAGACGCCCATGCCCAGGACACCCAGCTTGCGAACGATCAGGCCGCCATCCTCGGGCCGCGACAAACGAATGGCGAGATCGGCCTCGCGGCGGGTGAGGCTGACCGCCCGGCTGTCGCCGACAAGCTCGATCTGGATCGCCGGATAGCGCTCGCGGATCGATGCCAGGCGCGGCGCCAGGAAATGGGTGGCGAAGTTGGGCGGGGCGGTGATCCTGACGCTGCCGGCCAACCCACCGGCGGCATCGCCGACGCTGCGCTCGACCGCGAAGGCTTCCGTCTCCACACGTTCGGCCGGGCCGATCAGCCGTTCACCCTCCGCCGTCAGCAGATAGCCGCGCGCCAGACGATCGAACAGCCGGATGCCCAATGCCTGCTCCAGGGCCGTGACACGGCGGGCGACGGTCGAATGTTCAACCCGCAATGTCCGCGCCGCCGCCGATAGGCTGCCCAGTCGAGCGAGCGCCAGAAAAATCTTGAGGTCGTCCCAGTTCACCGCCAGCTCCCGCCGAAACATCAATCTGTGCAAAATAGCTCAGATATTTCACTATAATTGGGAATTACTGGGCGGGAAGACACGACATAACCTGCGTGTCGACGATAGATCGACAGGATGGACATCATGACCCAGATGGCGCGCATACACAGCGTCGGCGGCCCCGAAATGCTCGTCGCCGAAGACGTCGACCTGCCCTCGCCCGGCACCGGCGAGGTGCTGATCCGACAAACGGCGATCGGCGTGAATTTCGTCGATATCTATCATCGGCTCGGGCTCTATCCGCTGCCGGCCCTCCCCGTGGCGCTTGGCGTCGAGGGCGCCGGCGGGGTCGAGGCGATCGGCCCCGGCGTCGACACCGTCGCGGTCGGCGACCGGGTCGCCTATGCCGGGTTGCCGGTCGGCGGCTATGCGGCGGCCCGGCTGATCCCGGCGGATCGCCTGATCCGGTTGCCCGACACGATTACCGAGACCACCGCCGCCGCGGTGATGCTGCGCGGGCTCACCGCCGAGATGCTGATGACCAAGGGCCGGGGTATCGCCGCCGGCGATACGGTGCTGATCCATGCCGCCGCCGGCGGGCTCGGCCTGATCCTGGCGCAATGGGCGAAATCCCTCGGTGCCACCGTGATCGGCACCGTCGGCACGACCGCCAAGGCGGCGTTGGCGCGGGACTATGGGACCGACCATGCCATCCTCTATCGCGAGGCGGATTTCGTCGCGGCGGTCCGTGACCTGACCGGCGGCCGGGGCGTGGACATGGCCATCGACGGCATCGGCGGCACGACTTTGGGGCGCACCCTCGACTGCGTGCGCCCCGGCGGTACCGTCGCCACCATCGGCCGCGCCAGCGGCCCCGTCGCGGAACCGGATCTCGCCGCCGCCGCCGCCCGCCGATCGGTCGACCTCACCCGGCCCAGCGTGATCGCCTATATCGGCGACGGAACGGCCTATCGGATCGCCGCCGAGGCGCTGTTCGCGAAGCTGGCGGAGGGGCTGCGCGTGAGGATCGGCGAGACGTTCCCGCTGGCCGACGCCGCCCGGGCGCACCGGGCAATGGAGGCCGGCACCACCACCGGCTCCCCGCTCCTCATCCCCTAGCGCGGCAACCGCGTCGCCGGACAATCGTCGACCGCAAATGGATCAAAACTCTTCGCTTTCCGTTCGAAATGATAAGGCACGGGCGTTGGTCGGTAACGCCAGGGCGGAAAATCGCCACGCCGGCCGCTATTTCTGACAGAGGAGTTAGCCATGAATGAAAAACGCGTAACGGGTTTCGTCCAAGAGGTTAAGGGCAATGTGGAACAAGGTGTCGGAACGCTGACCGGCGATGTGCGCACCCAGGTCGAGGGCAAGGTCGATCAGAGCCTCGGCAGGCTGCAGGCGAGCTATGACGAGGCCAAGGACCGGCTGACGGAAGCGGCGCGGGCCAGTGCGACGCTGGTCGGCCAGGCCGCCAAGGAAGTGACGGATCAGGCCTCGACCGTCGTCCGCGACGCCGCCCGGCAGGCTACCCACAAAGCCACCGAAATCGGCGACCAGATCTATGCCACGGGGGCCCGGCGCACCGAGGCCCTGAGCCGAACCGTCGAAGAGCAACCGCTGGCGGCGCTGCTGATCGCCGGCGCGATCGGCTATGGGCTGTCCTTCCTGATCCATCGCCGCTGACGGGACGCCGGGACGGAGGTCGTGGGCCTCCGTCCGGAGTCGCTGCGAAACCGGTCAAGCGTTTGGCGGGGTCTCGGGGCTGCTCACGGTTGGCGAGGCCAGCACGACATGTCCCATCCGTTCGATGCTATAGCCGAGCGGTTCGAGAATACCGACGACCTTTGCCTCGGTGGTGTCTTCGCCGAAGGGGTCGCGATGGATGTCGATGGCCAGCCAGGGGCGCGCGGCGGCGAGATACGCCGCGGCCCCCCGCAGCACCTGAACCTCGAAGCCTTCCACATCGACCTTGACGACCGCCGGTCGTCCCAGCAACCCGTGTTCGGCCGCGAACGCATCGAGGGTCGTGACCGGCACGTCGTATCGGAGCATGTCGGTGCCCTCGATCATCGGCGTATGAATTGTCGAGGTCTCGGGCAGATAGGGCCGGTCGGACGCCTCGTCGTAGACGAATTCCGCGAAAGTCACGGCACCGATTGTATCCGCGACGGCCTCCGGAATGACCGTGACGGCGGTGAGCGCGTTGCGGTCCAGCGTCGCGATCAGCAGCGCCCGCGCCTTGCGCGCCGGCTCGAAGGCATAGAGTGCCACGCTCTCGCCGAAGCGCTTGGCGATCGGCACCGACATGGCCCCGGTCGCGGCGCCGACATCGAGGAACACGCTGCCTGGCTGGAGCTTCGAGATCATCCAGTGCAAATGATTGTCTTCGACCGCGATCAGGATCGGACACTCTTCCGTCGAATAGATGCAATGGATCATCGTTCGGATGGTGTCGCCGGGCAGAACCACGTCGACGTCGTTGAACCGCGCCTCGAACCAGATATCGCCGGATGATTTCAGGATGATGTTTTTCGCGGTGGCCTGGCGCAGCGCCGAGAATTCTTGATCGGTCGTGCGGGCGGCGACGGTCGCGGCGTCGACAAGCTGCCCGATCTCCCCCGCGAAACGGCGCTTTATCCGTCGCCAGAGGGCGGCGCGGATCAGTCTCTTAAGTCGACGCATGAAGTACCTTGTAACCGGCGATGATGAACTTGAGGAGATCGATGGCCGGAACAGCGTGCCTTATGAACGATTGCCGACAACCGCGGTCGCAAGCCTCGGTTCGGGCGGCTTCACGAGGCTATGGCCGATTTGGATGCCGGGACGCTCCAGCAACCGCAGGATACCCTCGGTGATCGGAACGATGAGGCAGGCGCCGACCGCCACCTGCGCGATGCCGTAGGACAGGGCGCTGTAGCTGAACGTCCACGGAGCATATGTCTGGATGATCGCCCAGGCGAGGGCCAAGACCGGGAAATGGACCAGATAGAGGGTATAGCTCCGCTCCCCGATCGCCATGAGCGAGCGATGGATGACGCCGGTTTGGATCTGGAACGCGCGGTTGTCGGAGGCCAGCCAGACGAGCAGAGCGAAAGCCAGGCCTGTGACGAAAAGCGCCGGACCGTTCAACAGACGGGCTTCCGCGATGGGCGCGAAGGGCGAGCCGGAGCGACCGACCAGGATCAGCGGCGCGATGAGACAGACCAGCGGCAACGCCGCCCGCACCCAGCGTATCGATGCCTCGGGAAGAGCTATCTTGGTTTTGAGGTAGGCGACCAGCACGCCGACCATCAGGAAATCGAATTTCCAGTTCGTCAGATACGCGATGGTATCGCCGAAATTCAAAAAGCCGCCGCTCGACAGGAGGTAGAATCGATTCAGCGAGATGACCAGCCAGATCAGCCCGCACAGCGCCGCGACCGCCGAAAAGACGGATCGCCTGTCGAGCCGTGGGAAAAGCCCCAGAAGGCCGCAGAGCACGGCCATCGCACCATAGAACTGGAACTCGACGGAGAGGCTCCAGATCGCCTGGAATGAATATCCGGGGGGTTGCTCCAGCGTATAGGTGCCGGTGAGCACCGCCAGCACGGCCTGCCAGAAAACCGGCTTGCTCATTTGAAAGATCGTCACCGATGTCGACGAGATCGGCGCATGGCGGAACAGGAAATAAACTGCGAAACTGAGGGCGAGGAACGCCAGGAGAGCGGGATACAGCCGGAAGACCCGCTTCACGAAAAACGACCGAACGTTGAAACCGTCGCGATACATCGAGGTCGTAACGATGTACCCGCTCACCACGAAAAGCAGATCGACGCCCAGGTAGAACGACATGTCGAGCGGTATCTTCCAGGCATGGAAGACGGCTTCGGTGATCGTCAGGTGCTGCAGCAACACCAGCATGATCGCCACCGCGCGGAGGATCTGGATGTCGCCGATCTTCCCCTTCATGACGCCATCGGCCTCACCTCGCCCCGGCTTCAACTTGCCAGATGCCCCTGTATGCTCCAGTTGTTGGGTACGGCGGAGCCCAACAGGGTGACCGTGGGCGAGCTGGTCCCGTTGGACTGCCAATACAGCACCTGCCCGTTGGTATTCCGCCAGACGATATCCGCCTTGCCGGTTCCATTCAGATCCTCGATCGCCTGGATCGACCAGTCGGAGGAAACCGCCGGGCCAAGGACCGATACCGTCGGCGAACTCGTGCCATTGGTCTGCCAATACACGACCTGGCCGCCGCTGCTCTCCCAGACGATATCCTCATGGCCGGTGCCGTTCAGATCGCCGAGACCCTTGACCTTCCAATCCGTTGGAACCACCGGCCCCAACACCGCGACGGCGGGCGTGCTGGAACCGTTGCTTTCCCAGTACAGCAACTGACCGTTGGTGTTGCGCCACAGAATATCCGCACGGCCCGAGCCATTGAGGTCGCCGACCGCCTGGATCGTCCAGTCGGAGGAAACCGCCGGCCCCAGCACCGAGACCGTCGGCGAACTCGTCCCGTTGGTCGCCCAATACACCACTTGGCCGGAGGTGTTCTGCCAGATGATATCGGCGTGACCCGTATTGTTGAGATCGCCAACCCCCACGATCCGATAGGTCGAGGGCACCACCGCGCCGAGTACCCCTACCGTCGGATTGGCGGTGCCGTTGGTCTGCCAATAGACCACCTGCCCGCTACTGCTGCTGCGCCAGACGATATCCGACCGGCCCGATCCGTTGAGATCGCCAACGCCTTGAATGGTGTAATCGCTCGACACTGCCGGCCCGAGCACACTGACGGTCGGCGACGTCGTCCCGTTCGCTGTCCAATACACCACCTGCCCGGAGGTGTTCTCCCAGATGATATTGGAAGACCCGGACGCATCCAGCGATGCGATGGCCGGTTGGCTGCTCAGGATCGTCGCCGCCGGGACCGGCGACACGGTCGAGGAGGTCGGGTTATCGGCCGCGATCCAGGCCTGGATCTGACTGTATTCGGCCGTCGTGATCATATTCGCGTAGCCGGTGGTCGATACCAGGCCGACCACGGTCGCCTGTCCGTTCACATAAGTCCAAAGCGGACCGCCGCTGCTGCCGGCACCCAGCCCGACGAAGCCGGTATAAACGGTGTAGATCGAATTGGCCGTTATCGTGCCCGAGCCATCGGACATGAGCTGGTTTCCAGCACCCGGATAGCCATCGATGCTGATCGTGCCGCCGGCGTAATTCTGGCCGATCTGCATCGTTCCGGCGCCCGTGACACTCTGGCTGAGATGGATAAGGGCATAGTCGTTCTGCGATGTCGCGGCGGTTTCAGTGCCACCCGCATCATTGACGGCGATGTAATGGAAATTGCTCGCAGTGATGGTGCTGTAAGGAAAACTGGACCCGTTTTCATCCACCGACGCATAGACGGTGGTCGCGGCCCCCGTACCTTGCTGCCAAACCCCGTGCGCGGCCGTCAAGACCTCGTTCGGGGCGACGAGCACTCCGGAGAAATAATCGATTTCATTCAGTGACGGGTATATCGCAGCAAGTCTTACGACTGTAGTATACGGATAAGCACTACTTGAAAACATGCTGACTTCCGCCCCGCCGCAAGGCAATATTCGCGCACGCAAATATAACGTGCGCGACGACCATATCGCAGAAGCTCAGCCCACTCAAGCGAGCGCCAAGCCGCGCGGCGGGAAAAATCAACTCCCGAGTTGCAACGGCATATTTACAGACTTGCGGGCGAACGGGTGGTCGGCGGATATGACCGACCACCCTTATCCGCCCCTATTGCTGGCGCCAGGCACCGTCCTCCTGACGGCAGGCGGTGCCGTGGAGCCGTTGGCTGCGGCCATCGATCAGGGCGGTGGTGGTATAATGCCGGCAGGGCTTGCCGGCTTGCTGATAGGTTTTGGTCGGCGTCACCCAGTATGAGGCGTGGTTGTCCGGGTTCTGCCAGGCGACGGATTGTCCGCTCGGCGTGTGCTCCAGCGCCTGATTGATGCAGCCGTGATCGACCGGCTCCATCGAGCGACCGACCGTGCCGCCGGCAAGCGCGCCGCCCAGGACGCCCGCGATGGTCATCACGGTATTGCCGGACCCCTTGCCGAACTGGCTGCCGAGCAACCCGCCGGCGGCACCCCCCACCGCCGAGCCGACGATATTGTTGGTCGATGTGCTGAACACGTTGGACAGCGAGGTCCGGTCGCATTCGCGATTATCGGTGCCATAGGTCTGCGCCGACGCGGAGGCCAGCGGCACCGCTACCGTCACCACCACGGCCAGCGCCTGCGCGCTCAACAACCAGCCCAACCGACTGCGACGATTCGTCAAGATAACCCCCATCAAGATAGTCTACCGAGCGCACACGCACTCTTCACGACAACGCTCCAGACCCGGGTGTTTATCCATGATCGCTTGATCATGCGCTGCCCTGCGCCACCGCGGCGGACCATGGCGACACGGCGTCGCTGATGCCGGTATAGCTGCCGTCCGGGTTGCGCGCGATCAGGTTCGGGCAGGCGAAGTTCACCGGCATGACCGCGTGCTCGACGATCTCGGTCGGCCCCTCGGCTTCGAGCGCCGCGATCGTCTCCGCCGAGAGCCGCTGGTCGGCGGTGACGGCGTCCGGGCCGGACACGTCGATGCGCGGATGATGGGCCGCGGTCTCCGGGTCCATGCCGAAATCCGCCGCGAAGGTCAGCAATTGGAAGACCGAGGCCAGGATACGGCGGCCGCCCGAGGCGCCGGCGGCGATCCAGGGCCGGTCGCCATCCTTCAGGATCACCGGCAGCATATTGGTCAGCGGCCGCTTGCCGGGGGCGATCGAATTCGGCTGATCCGGTCTCGGGTCGAACCACATCACGCCGTTGTTCATCAGCACGCCCGAGCCGGGCAGCACGACGCGGCTGCCCATCGACGAGAGCAGCGTCGTGGTCATCGACACCATCGTGCCCTCGACATCGGCGACGGTGAGATGGGTGGTGCAGCTTTCCGCGGCCTTCGGCTCGGCATCGCCCAGCCCCGCGAGGCGCTCCGCGTAGGCGAGCTTCATGGCGCGGGCCAGGGCGGCGTACCACGCAGCGGACGGCATGTCGCCATAGGGCGCATCGGCCATCTGGTCGAGCACGCGGGTGAGCGTCGGCGCCGCGGTAAGGCCGCCGGGCAGCTGCAGCGTGCGGCCGCGCCAGGTCACCTCCGTCGCCGGCAGGACACGCGCCTGACACCGCCGCAGATCGTCCAGCGACAGCACGCCGCCCATCGCCTTCACATCGGCGGCGATGCCGGCCGCGACGTCGCCTTCGTAGAAATCGCGCAAGCCCGCATGGGCCAGCCGCTCCAGCGTTTCCGACAGCTTGCCCTGCCGGAGAAAGCCGGGCTTGCCCTGATAGGGCGCCACCGGCGGCAGATCGCCCGGCAGATAGATGCGGGCACTTTCCGAATAGCGCCGCAGCACGGCCGCCGAACTGGCGATCTTGAGGGTAGTGAACCAATCGGCGGGCAGGCCGCGCTTGGCCAACGCCACCGCCGGAGTGATCACCTCCGCCAGCGGCAACCGGCCCCACAGCTTGTGCATATGGGCATAGCCCGCGGTCGCCGACGGGACGGCGAAGGACAGCGGGCCGTGGATATTGGCGTCATCCTCGACCTCCGGCCAGGCGAACAGGTCCTGCTTCATCCGGCCGGTCAGCTTGAAATGCGAGGGATCGAGGCCGCGCGGCGCCACCGGTCCGAAATCGACCACCTCCGCGCGCGGCTGGCCGGCGCGGTGCACCAGGGCGAAACCGATGCCGCCCAGGCCGGAATTCCACGGCTCGGCGGTTGCCAGCGCCAGGGCGGCGGCGACCGCCGCGTCGACCGCGTTGCCGCCGGCATCGAGGATGGCGATGCCCGCCTCGGCGGCGGCTTTCGATTGCGACACCACCATGCCCCGCTTGCCGGTAGCGGCCGGCTTGGTCAGGTGCCAATGCTGCGTGAGATGAGACGACGGGCTATAGGACATCAACCAGGCTCCCCCATGACATGCCTCATGGCTAGCATATTTGGAGCGTGCCGCCAGATCAGAGTTTGCCCAGATCAGAGTTTGCATTGATAGGGAGTGCCGGTCAGAAGCGGCCGAGTTCCTGTCCCGAGATCGAGATCTCGTGGCGATAGAGACCGCGTAGGCAGCCGGTGGCGCCATGACGGGCCAGCAGCGCATCGGGGAACGCCGCCTCGCCGACCTGCCGGACCACCGCCGGATCGGTGCCTTCGATCAGTATAATGGTCCGAGGGACATCGGTGGTGCCGCCGCGCGCCTTGCGTTCGGCGGTCTCCACACTGCTCGCCGCGACATCGGCGCAGCACAGATGCACTCCGACGATCTCGGGATGCGCCTCCAGGACGCGGCCGGCGGCGGCCTCGACCGACGCCGCCAAGCCCGCCTCGTCATGCGTCTCGAAACGCAGCGTGGCGAGCACCCCGCCCTCGCCCAGACCGCGCGATACGACGACCCGCGTCAGGGCCCGCGCCATGTCGGTAAAGGCCGGCATGACGCGCCGGGTCCACGGCGTCGGCGCCGCCAGCCGCGCCAGATAATCGGCACCGGACAGGACGTCGACATCCGCGACGTCATAGAGGGTAAAGAACTCCGGATCTCCCTCAAGGGCGCTATAGCGGCGCCCGCGATGAAATCCCGGAATGCCGACCCGCTCCAGAATGTGTTCGCGATTATGCCAGGCGAGGAATTCGCCCCGGCCGGCATCCGTGATGCCGTTCCAGATCGCGACGGCGCCTTTGCCGCCTTTGCCAATGACGGCGCCTTTGCCGCCTTTGCCAATGTATGCCATGAGCCTCCCCCATCGACCGGCCGCGCTGCCCCAGACTAAGAAAATCACAACCAAACCCGTACATTCATTCGCTAAGATGTCGGCGCGGGGTTGTGTTAGAATATGATGCAGCGTGCCATCCTCCACTGTTTTAGGGTCGACCGAGTGATTTCACAGGCTGAGATGACTGAGCTAAAGGTGCATAGCGCGCAGGAACTGGAACTTGCGCAATTGATCGTCACCACCCTAAATCTCGAGATCCAAGCCACCGAGATCGACCCGGATGCCCCGCTCTATGGCGAAGGCCTGGGCTTGGACTCGATCGATATTCTGGAAATCGCGCTCGCCATCTCAAAGGCCTATGGGTTCAAATTGCGGTCGGACGATGCCGATAACGAAAAGACCTTCAGCTCGCTGCGCAGCCTCAACCAGCATATCGAAGAACACCGGGTGAAATGAGGCGCCGGCTGACAAGAAACGCTGGGTGAGTCGATGCGGGTGACGGCCGCCTGGGTCGGCAAAGCAACGGTGGCCGTGGCGCTGACCGTGTACCCGGTCCTGATCCATGCCTCGGTCGCGACCGGGAAATGGACCATGCTCGTGCTCGTGCTGAATCTGCTTCAAGCGGCGGCGGTGGTGACCCTGCTGCTGCGGTCCCGGCATCCTTACCGGTGGTGGGTGGTGGCGGGCATCGCCCTGATGGTGGCGACCACCTGGTATTCCGCGCGCGGCGGCATGATCGTGGCTTCCGGCGCCCGCCACGCGGCGGTTTACATCGGCATGCTGGCCCTGTTCGGCGGCACCCTGCTGCCGGGGCGCGAGGCGCTGATCACCATCGTCGCTCGAAAGGTACGCGGCGGGCTGCCCGGCGACATGGTGGCCTATACGAGGCGGGTCACCTGGGCCTGGTGCTGGTTCTTCGCCGCCCAATTGCTGGGCTCGCTGGTGCTGTACCTCTTTGCCTCGGCCGACACTTGGTCGCTGTTCGTGAACGTGCTGGAATGGCCCCTGACCGTGCTGATGTTCGCTTGCGAATACGGCTATCGCCTGGCGCGGTTTCGCCACCATTCCCACGGCAAGATCGCCGACCTCATTCGCGTCTTCACCGCCCAGGCGGCGGCGCAGAGAACCGACCAGGCCGCCGGTCGGACCGCCGGTCAGCCGGGCCGTCTCGCCCGATGACGCCACTGCCCCTGCTCCGCCACGACAACCCGGATCGGATCATGGCTTGGCGGCGGGGCCGGGCCATCACGGTCCGGCATTTCCTGGCCGAGGTCGCGACGGTGGCGGCGGCCCTGCGGGCGGTCGGGCCGGCGGACGGGCCCGTGCTCAATCTCTGCGCCGACCGCTACCGCTTCACGGTCGGGCTCGCCGCGGCGTTGTGCCAGGGGCGGATCAGCCTGTTGCCGCCGAACGACACGCCGGCCTTGCTGCGGCGCCTGGCGGCGCAGCATCCGGGGCTCGCCGCCCTCACCGACGGGAAAGCCGCCCCGCCGCCGATCCCGCGCATCGCGTATCCCGAAACGATCACCCACCCCGCCGCCGCCGAGGCGCCGGCCTTTCCGGCCGACCAGATCGCCGCGATCGCGTTCACCTCCGGATCGACCGGCGACCCCATGCCGCAGGTCAAGAGCTGGGGCTCCCTGGTCGGCAGCACGCTCGGCGCCGGTGCCGCGCTGGGGATCGCCGGCGGCGAAGCCGTGACCCTGCTGGGCACCGTGCCGCAGCAGCATATGTATGGCCTGGAATCGACCGTGCTGCTCGCCCTGCAGCATGGCATCGCGATGCATGCGGGACGGCCGTTCTATCCGGGCGATATCGCGGCGGCACTCGCGGAACTGCCGGGGCCGCGCCTGCTGGTCACCACGCCGATCCATCTGCGCGCCTTGCTGGCGGATCCCAGCGGTCTGCCCAAGCTGGACTTCGTGCTCTCGGCGACGGCGCCGCTGGCCCCGCAAACCGCCGCGGCGGCGGAGGCCGCCTTCGGCGCCCCGCTCCACGAGATCTATGGCTGCGCCGAAGCCGGCCAGATCGCCACGCGCCGCCCGGTCGCCGGCGAGGCGTGGCAGTGCCTACCCGGCATCACGTTGCGGCAAGATGAACACGGCACCTGGGCCCAGGGCGATTTCCTGGCCAAGGACGCGCTGCTGGCCGACATCATCGACCTGCGGGCGCCGGATCGTTTCCTGCTGCATGGCCGGTTGGCCGATCTGGTCAATATCGCCGGCAAGCGGACGTCGCTGGCGCATCTCAACTTTCAGCTGAATTCGATACCTGGCGTCTTGGACGGAGTCTTCGTCATGCCCGAGGAGGTGCCGGACGGCGTCACCCGGCTGACCGCCTTCGTCGTCGCCCCCGGCCTCACCGCCGAGGCGATCCTCGCCGCCTTGCGCAGCCGCGTCGACCGGCCGTTTCTGCCCCGGCCGCTGCGCCTGGTCGATGCCCTGCCGCGCAACGCCACCGGAAAACTGCCCCGCGAGGCGGCGCTGGAGCTGATCGCGCGATCCGCGGCCGCCGGCGGATAATGGCCGCCATGGCGTCGATCTCGGATCATCTGTTCGCCGTCGACCATCCGACGGCCGAGGGCCATTTCCCGGGCAACCCGATCATTCCCGGCGCCGTGCTGCTGGAAGCGGTGCTGCGGGCGGCGGATCTGGCCGGCCGGCATACCGCCTACGAGATTCGCGCCGCCAAATTCCTCCACCCGGTCCGGCCGGGCGACCGTATGGAGATCCGCTGCGAGGATCTGCCGGCCAGCGACACCAGATTCGGGGGCGTTAAATTCGACTGCGTCGTCGCGCACCGGACCGTGTTGACCGGCAGCATCGGCTGGTTGGGAGCGTCGGTTTGATCCTAGCCCCCGGAACGACGCAGGAGTGGCTTGATCGGCGGGAGCGCAGCAATGTCGCGACGATCAAGCTGATCGTCTGGATCGCCTTGCGGTTGGGACGGCCGGTCGCCCGCCTGCTGCTGCACCCGATCTGCGTCTATTTCGTGCTGTTCTCCCGCAAGCCGCGCCGGTCGTCGGGTGCCTATCTGCGCAAGGTCCTCGGCCGGTCGATCGGCTTCATCGATCTGTTCCGCCACTATCACGCCTTCGCCTCCTGCCTGCTGGACCGGGTGTTCCTGCTCAACGATCAGCAGGCGCTATTCGATATCCGTATCCATGGGGAAGCGCTCGCGGCGAACTTCCTCGCCAGCGGCGAGGGCTGTCTGATGTTCGGCGCGCATCTCGGCAGCTTCGAGGTGATCCGCGCGCTCGGCCATGCGCAGCCGGGCCTGCGCGTCGATCTCGCGATGTTCGAGGACAACGCCCGAAAGATAAGTTCCGTGCTGGGCGCCATCAATGCGAGCCGGACCGTCGAAGTGATCGGCCTCGGCCGGCTGGGTTCCATGCTGCGCGTCGAGGAATGTCTGGAACGCGGCGATTTCGTCGGCCTGCTGACCGACCGGACCATCGACGGCAAAAGCCACGGCGACATCCGGTATCCGTTCTTGGGCGAGCCCGCGGCCTTCGCCACCGGGCCGTTCCGCATGGCGGCGCTGCTGAAGCGGCCGGTCATGTTGGGCGTGGGCCTCTATCGCGGCGGCAACCGTTATGAGGTCCATTTCGAGCTGCTGGCGGATTTCTCCGCCGTGGCGCGCGACGACCGTGAGGCGGCGATCGAGCAGGCAATTCGCCATTATGCGGAACGGATCGAGCATCACACCCGTTCAGCACCCTATAACTGGTTCAATTTCTTCGACTTCTGGCATTAGCCATGGCCGTCATACGATTCATCGGCCCCTGCTTCACCGGGCGCCGCTTCATCGGCTTGCTGCTGCTCTGCGTCTCCGCCAGTCTTCCCGCTCCTGCACGCGCCGATGCGGCGTGGAGCGTCGAGCGCCTGATGGGCCTCTTGGGCCAGGTGAAAACGGCACGGGCGCATTTCGTCGACCGAAAATACCTGAACATGCTGACCCAGCCGGTCGATTCCGCCGGAACGCTGGTCTACTCCGCCCCATCCCGACTGGAAAAGAACACGCTGACGCCGAAGCCGGAACGGCTGGTGGTGGAGCAGGACAAGCTGACGATCGATCAGGCCGACGGCCAGCATCGCGTCGTGGATTTGCCGGAGTACCCGGAGATCTGGGGTTTCGTCGAAAGCATCCGCGGCACGCTGGCCGGCGACCTCGGCGCGCTCAACCGGTTCTACGACGTGAGCATCGAGGGGCGTGAGACCGCCTGGCAATTGCTGCTGCTGCCGCGCGACGCGAAGATGCGGGCGGCGATCCAATCGATCCGCGTCCAGGGCGAGGCCGCGCAGCTTCAGAGCATCGAGATCCGCGAGGCGGATGGCGATCGCTCGATCATGACCATCACCCAGGATACGCCGTGAGCCGATCGCGCTGGCTGCCGATCGGCCTATGGCTGACAGTCATCCTGGTGTCGTTCGGCGTGATCAGCCGGACGACGGTGACCACCGATCTTTCGGCTTTTCTCCCCCGGTCGCCATCGGCCGCCCAGCAGGTGCTGGTCGAACAACTGCGCGATGGCGTCGTCTCGCGGCTGATTTTGATCGGCATCGAGGGCGCCCCCCCGGCGGCGCTGGCGCCGCTCGGCAAGGCGCTGGCGGCACGGCTGCGCGCGGATCGGAGCCTCGTATCGGTCGAGAATGGCGAGTCGATGGGCGCCGATCGCGACCAGCAATTCCTATGGCGTAACCGCTATCTCCTGAGCGACGCGGTGACGGCGGAGCGGTTCTCCACCGCCGGTTTGCGCGTGGCGCTCGAAAACGATCTGCAGCTTTTGACATCGCCGACCGGCCTTCTGGTAAAGCGCGTGCTGCCCGACGATCCCACGGGCGAGCTGCTGCATCTGCTGGAGGGGCTGTCGGGCCAGGCACGGCCGGCGAGCCGCGAGGGCGTCTGGTTCTCGCCGGATGGCGCGCGCGCGCTGCTGGTCGCGCAAACCAGCGCGCCGGGCTTCGATATCGACGCCCAGCAATCCGTCATCGGTGTGATCCGCGCCGGCTTCGATGAGGCCAAACGATCCATTGGCGGGGCCGAGACGGCCCGTCTGGTCATGAGCGGTCCAGGTGTTTTCTCGGTCGCGACGCGGAACCGGATCGAGGGCGATGCCTGGCGCTTTTCCATGCTGGCGACGGTGCTGGTCGCGGGTCTGCTGTTGACGGTCTATCGCTCGCCCCGGGTGCTGGCACTGGCCCTGCTGCCGGTCGCGTCGGGCGCCTTGGCGGGTGTCGCCGCGGTCAGCCTGGGCTTCGGCTCGGTTCATGGCATCACGCTGGGCTTCGGCGTCACGCTGATCGGCGAGGCTGTCGATTACGCGATCTACCTGTTCACCCAAACCGCGCCGGGCAGCCCGCCGGCGCTGACCCTGCCGCGAATCTGGCCGACCCTGCGGCTGGGCGTGCTCACCTCGATCTGCGGCTTCGGCGCCCTGCTGTTTTCCAGTTTCACCGGCCTGGCCCAGCTTGGGCTATTTTCGATCAGCGGCCTCGTCGTCGCGGTCGGCGTCACCAGATGGGTGCTGCCGCTGTTGCTGCCCGCCGATTTCGCGCCACGAGTCGCGACCGGCATCGCCCGCCCGACGCTGGCGATGCTGCGCCACGCCTCCCGGCTGCGCCTGCCGCTGCTGGTGCTGGCGGGGGCGGGCATCCTGCTGCTCGTCCTGCGCCGCGAGTCGGTCTGGGATACCGGCCTGTCCAGCCTCAGCCCGATCGCGCAGGCCGGTCAGCAGCTCGATGAGCGGCTGCGCCGGGATATCGGCGCCCCGGATGTCGGTTTCATGCTGGTGATCACCGCCGCCGACCAAGATCATGCCTTGCAGACCGCCGAGGCCATGGCGGAACCTCTCGCCGGGCTGATCGGTCAGGGCCTCATCGCCGGCTTCGACAGCCCGGCGCGGTATCTGCCGAGCCGCGCCGCCCAGGCCGCGCGGCAGGCCGCCCTGCCGGCACCCGATCCGCTGCGCCAGAACCTGCGACAGGCCTTGGACGGCTTGCCGTTTCGTCCGGACCTGTTCGCGCCCTTCCTCGATGAGGTCGCCGCCGCCAAGACCCAGCCGCCGCTGGACCGCGCCGCCCTCGACGGCACCAGCCTGTCGCTCAAACTGGATTCGTTGCTGATCCAGTCAAACGGGCTAATCCCGTCGAATGGCAAGTGGATCGCCATGCTGCCATTGCGCGGCGTCACCGATCGGGGGCGCCTGGCCGATGCGATCGCGTCATCCGCCGCCGCCTCAGGCGGGGATGTCGTCCTGCTCGACCTCAAGGGTGAAACCGATCGGCTGTACCAGACCTATCGGCGCGAGGCGGTGACGCTGTCGCTGCTCGGCGGCCTGGCGATCCTCGTTCTGCTATGGGCAAGCCTGCGGACCTGGCGGCGGGCGGCCGTGGTCGCGGCTCCTTTGGCGGCGGCGGTCGTGCTGACCGCGGCGCTGCTGGTCGCGGCCGGCCAGGCGCTGTCGATCTTTCATTTGGTCGGCTTGCTTCTCACCGTCGGGATCGGCTCGAATTATGCTCTTTTCTTCGAGCGCCGGGAGATATCGGCCGCGTATCAGGAACGGACCATGGCGTCATTGACCCTCGCGAACCTCTGCACCGTCATCGGCTTCGGCGTGCTCTCGGCATCGCGTATTCCGGTCCTGCACGGCATCGGCATCACGGTGGCGCTGGGCACCGTGCTGAGCTTGGTGTTCTCCGCGATCCTGATCGAACAGCAGCCGCCGGGCTCGGCACCCGCCCGATGAGCCTGCTTCACCCATCGATCCCGACCTCGGAGATCCCTCGGCCCAGCCGCTGCTCGCCGAGTTCCTTCATCCGGTTGTCCTTCGGCATCCATATCGCGGCCGTGCTGTTGATCGTGATCGCACCGGCCCTCTGGCCATGGGCGGTCGGCGCGCTCATCGCCAACCACCTCTGCATCACCGCGGCCGTCTTGTGTCCCTGCAGCCAGCTGCTCGGCGCCAATATAACGCGGCTGCCCGCCAGCTGCGCCCGGCGCGGCGAGGTGGCGCTGACTTGCGATGACGGGCCAGACCCGGTGCTGACGCCGTTGGTGCTGGACCTGCTCGACCGCCATGGCGCCAAGGCGAGCTTCTTCTGCATCGGCGAGCGGGCGGCCCGCTACCCCGACCTGATGCGCGAGATCGTCCGGCGCGGCCATAGCGTGGAAAACCACAGCGACCGTCACTCCTTCGCCTTCGCCTGCTTCGGTCTCGGCAAGATCCGCCGCGAGATCCTGTCGGCACAGGCCCGGATCGAGGCGGCGACCGGCCAGTCTCCCTTGTATTTTCGGGCCCCCATGGGCTTTCGCAACCCGATGCTCGACCCGGTCCTGTGCCGGTTGGGGCTGCGCTACGTATCCTGGAACCGGCGCTGCTTCGATACGATCGACGGCGATGCCGACCGCTCGCTGCGCCGATTGACCGACCGGCTCGGCGCCGGCGATGTGCTGCTGCTGCATGACGGCATCTCGGCGCGCACGCCCGATGGTCGGCCGGTCATCCTGGTCGTTTTACCGGCCTTGCTCGATAGTCTCACAAGGCGGAACCTCAAGGCGGTCTCGCTGCGGATGGCGCTGGGTGATCAATAATGACGTGCTCGATCACTGAGAGGCTGAACCTTGTATCTTCGCCGAGCGTTCTGTTAAATCGATGCCGCGCGACATGTAGCCAACTTGTCGTAATACGTAGATTTTTTGCCCAATGAACATTTGCGCCCGCTAGTTCTGACCAGCATTTCCACCGTCAGCAGCCTCGGGGCTGGCCTTGACGCCACTTTGAGCGCGTTGCGGCACGGTCGAAGCGGCCTGCGGCCTTGCGGCTTCAAGACGGTGAGGCTGCCGACCTATGTGGGCGAGGTCGACGGGACGGGCGATGTCCGCCTGCGCGAGGATCTTCGGGCCTATGACTGCCGCAACAACCGGTTGGCGCAGATGGCGCTGGAGCGGGATGGCTTCGCCGCGGCGGTCGACGCGGCCCGCGACCGGTATGGTCCCCATCGGGTGGCGGTTTTCCTCGGCACCAGCACCTCCGGCATCCTGGAAACCGAGCTCGCCTATCGCCGCCGCGTGCCGTCGAGCGGCGCGCTGCCGGCCGATTTCAATTTCGACACGACCCATTGCACGGCCGCGCTGGCCGGCTTCGTGCGCCGCTTTCTGCGGCTCGAAGGCCCGTCCGCGGTGATTTCCTCGGCCTGCGCCACGACCGCCAAGGTCTTCGCCAATGCCGCCCGCATGATCGAGGCGGGGCTCTGCGACGCCGCGGTGGTCGGCGGCGCGGATTCGCTCAGCCATACGACGCTCTATGGGTTTCATTCGCTGGAACTGGTCGCCGAGGGGCCGTGCCGGCCGTTCGACGCGGCGCGCGACGGCGTCTCGATCGGCGAGGGTGCCGGCTTCGCGCTGCTGGAACGGGCGGATGCGCCCTCGGCACCCGGATCAGTCGCCTTCGGATCGGTCGCTTTGCTGGGGGTCGGCGAAAGCAACGACGCCTATCACATGTCGACCCCTCATCCGGACGGCATCGGCGCGCGGCTGGCGATGGAGCGCGCCCTCGCCGCCGCCGGTCTGTCGACCGGGGCGATCGATTACATCAACCTGCATGGCACCGCGACCCGCACCGGCGACGCGGCGGAGGATCGGGCGGTCACGGATTTGTTCGGCACCGAGACGCCGTGCAGTTCCACCAAGGGCCATACCGGGCACATGCTGGGAGCGTCGGGCATCACCGAGGCGATCATCGCCGCCCTGTGCATCCAGCACGGCCTGATGCCGGGCGGCCTCCACACACGGACCATCGATCCGGCACTCAAGAGCCATTACCTGCTGGCCGGGCGGAGCGGCCGGGTCGATCGGGTCATGAGCAACTCCTTTGGCTTCGGCGGCACCAATTGCAGCCTGATCCTGGGACGGGCCGGATGATGCGGGTGTTCGTCGAAGGCATCGGCCTGCGTGCCCCCGGCCTCAACGGCTGGCCTGCCTCGCGCGGGGTTCTGACGGGCCGTTATCCCCACCTGGCCGAACCGGCGGTCGTGCCGGCTTGCGATCTGCTGCCACCGGCCGAACGGCGCCGCGCTGTGCCGGCGGTTAAAATGGCGATGGCCGTCGGTGGCGAGGCGTTCGACCACGCGGCCCGCGATGCCGCCGCGACCGCGACGGTCTTCGCTTCGTCGAGCGGCGACGCGCAGACGATCCATCAGATTTTCGAGATGCTGGCGGAGCCGGAACCGGCGATGTCGCCGACCCGCTTCCATAATTCCGTGCATAACGCCCCGGCCGGGTATTGGAGCATCGCCGCCGGCTCGCGGGAGCCGTCGACCAGCCTATCCTGCGCCGATGACACCTTCGCCGCCGGCTTGCTGGAAGCGGCGGCGCAGGTGACGGTCGAGCGGCGCTGCGTCGGGTTGATCGCCTATGACCTGCCCTACCCGCCGCCGCTCGACGCGGCCCACCCGATCCCGGACCCGTTCGGCACCGCCCTCGTGCTGTCGCCGGATGCGACGCCGCGAACGCTGATGCGCTTGGACATCACGCTGGGCGGAGCGGCGATAGACCAAGACCGGGAGGGGGTAGACCGGGAGGCGGCGACGACCCTGCCGGATGCGTCCTTGGAAGCGATACGGCGCACCAATCCGGCGGCACGCGCGCTGCCGCTGCTGGCCGCCCTCGCCCGGGCCTTGCTGGATCGCGCCGTGCCGGACCGCGTCGTCCTGGACTATCCCGGCATGCAGCAGGTAATCGTGGTGGTGACGCCATGCTGATCGATCGAGACACCCTGTCGACCCTCATCCCGCATGATGGGGCCATGTGCCTGCTCGCCGACGTGCTCGCCTGGGACGCCGCGACGATCCGCTGCCGCGCCACCAGCCACCGCGATCCCGGCAACCCCTTGCGCAGCGGCGATCGGCTCTCGGCGCTGGCCGGCATCGAATATGCGGCCCAGGCCATGGCGGCGCACGCCGCCCTCGTCGAGGGCAGCGGAAGGCGCCCGCGCGCCGGCTATCTCGCCAGCCTGCGGGAACATGTCTGCCTGATCGACCGCCTGGACACCCTGCCCGGCGACCTGATCATCGACGCCGACCTTGTGGTGGGGGAAGGTGCCCGGGTGATCTATGGCTTCACGATCCGTCATGAAGGCACCCTGCTGTGTCAGGGGCGCGCCGCGGTCGTGGTCGACGAGGCGGCGGTCGTATGAAGCGGGCCCCAACATGAAGCGAGCCCCGGCATGAAGCGGGCCCTGGTCACCGGCGCCAGCGGCGGTATCGGCGCCGAGATCGGCCGCCGGCTCGCCGCCGATGGCTATCACGTCTATCTCCACGCCCATTCGGCACTGGCCACCGTCACGGCGGCGGCGGCGGAGATCGTGGCGGCGGGCGGCTCCGCCCAGCCGGTGTCGTTCGATGTCGCGGACGGGCCGGCCACGCAGGCGGCGCTCGACGAGATCCTGGCGGAAGGGCCGATCCAGGTGCTGGTCAACAACGCGGGCATCCATGACGACGCGGTGATGCCGGGCATGCGGCCGGAGCAATGGGCGCGGGTGATCGACGTCTCGCTGAACGGCTTCTTCAACGTGACGCAGCCACTGCTGATGCCGATGATCCGGACCCGCTGGGGGCGCATCGTCAGCATCTCATCGGTCGCGGCCGTCATGGGCAACCGGGGTCAGACCAACTACGCCGCGGCCAAGGCCGGGCTGCACGGCGCCACCAGATCGCTCGCCCTGGAACTGGCCAGCCGCGGCATCACGGTCAACGCGGTGGCGCCGGGCCTCATCGCCACGGCCATGACCGCCGAGCAGTTCGGCCCCGACCTGGTCGAACGGCTGGTGCCGATGAAGCGAATGGGCCGGCCGGAAGAAGTCGCCGACCTGGTCGGCTTCCTCGCCTCGGACAAGGCCGGCTATATCTCCGGGCAGATCATCTCGATCGATGGGGCGATGAGCTGATACGCCATCTCGATGAGTACCACTCATCGAGATCGTATCGCGAGCGACTGCGTGCTCTCGGCGAAGCATCGCTTCGCCTGACGCCGGCAGTCGGATCTCCGATCCGACGAGAGGCGCGCACCGCATGGTGCGAAAGCCCCAGTCTTTAGAGATCGGGCGGATGGACGTCCGCCGCCCGGCGACTGAGGCTCTCCATGAGGCGAACCATCGGTTCGTCTCATGGGGATTTGGTATAAGCGGGAACATCGTCCTCGGCCATCGCCGTCGATTTGTAGAAACGCGGACGCTGCCCGGTCCGGATCGTCGCCATGACCCTGATCGTCGCAGCTGGACCGCGATTTCTGAACTGCTATGCTCAGCCCAAACATTGTTGCGAGACTCGGAAACGCGATAAAGCGCCCCGTCGATCTGTGGCGAGACCTTCAAATGATCACCCCCACCAGAACGACCGCGACCCTCGATCGAGAAACGACAGCGGTGATCGGTCGAGTCAAGATCGCGCTGCAGGCGAGTTTCGGTGAACGTCTGGAAGCCGTATATCTGTTCGGCAGCCGGGCTCGTGGCGATCATCACAGCGAAAGCGACGTGGATCTGGCTGTGTTTCTGCGGGACGACGGAAAATCCCTGGGCGCCCAAGACCAGGATCTCATCGAGGCCACCTATCCCGTGGAACTCGATTTAGGGATCCACCTCCAGACATGGGCCTTGCCGGCCGGCGCTCTCCAGGCGGATCGACCAAGCCCACGGGCGAAGCTCGTCGAGACGGTTCGGCGCGACGGCATCCGCCTATGAGCGATGCGCGCGAACAGATGCGGCAATCGGAGCGGTGTTTGCGCTCCAGCAGAGTTCTTCTCAACGAAGACGATCCGAACGGTGCCGTCAATCGACTGTACTATGCCCTTTACCATGCCGCCCGCGCGCTGCTGATGCATCGGGATCTGCCGGTTCCGAAAACCCATTCCGGCCTCATTGGCGCATTCGGGAATGAGTTCGTAAAATCCGGCGAGCTTCCGGTTGAGTACGGCCGTTTACTGAAAGTGGTGGAGCAGCAACGGCTCGCCGCGGATTATGCGGACGACGCGGTGGACGCATCCCTCTTACCCGCCCTCTACAAGCGAGCCGACGCCTTCCTCCTCGACGTTCAGAAAGCGATCGAACAGGGGCCGTCACCCGGGACTCAGCCGGCACGGCGGCCGTAGAGTCGGTGCGCCCGATAGGTTCTCTCGCTAGAAATTCGGCCGAGTATCGTTGTCGAGAACAAGCCGCGACCTAGGCGATCGGATGTCGCAGCTGGACCGCGATTTCTGAACCGCTATGCTTTTGAGAAAGTGCGCGCTTGGGCAGAAAAGGTTGCAGCTGGACCGCGATTTCTGAACCGCTATGCTGCAGAAGGGCGTCACCTTGTTCGTGCTGGAGTTGCAGCTGGACCGCGATTTCTGAACCGCTATGCTTTGGGAAAGCATCGAGAACGAGTACCGTACGTTGCAGCTGGACCGCGATTTCTGAACCGCTATGCTAGGTCGCCCGTGACCATGGGATAGAGCTGAGTTGCAGCTGGACCGCGATTTCTGAACCGCTATGCTATCGCTCATCATCGTCGGAGCGAAGCCGTGTTGCAGCTGGACCGCGATTTCTGAACCGCTATGCTACCGGGCCGGTCAACTGCGGCACGTCGCTGGTTGCAGCTGGACCGCGATTTCTGAACCGCTATGCTGTGCTTCCTGGCGCCGAACCAACGAGGTTCGTTGCAGCTGGACCGCGATTTCTGAACCGCTATGCTTCCCACCATTCGGGATCGTCTATGGCCCGGTTGCAGCTGGACCGCGATTTCTGAACCGCTATGCTAACCAACCCGCATCGTCGATCTACCCTGCGGTTGCAGCTGGACCGCGATTTCTGAACCGCTATGCTTGAAGCCGGAGCCGCTCCATTCACCGGCTTGTTGCAGCTGGACCGCGATTTCTGAACCGCTATGCTCCGCGCGGAGGAGGAGCGAACCATCCTTTGGTTGCAGCTGGACCGCGATTTCTGAACCGCTATGCTAAGGGCTGTCGAGCCTGAATGAGATGCTGATGTTGCAGCTGGACCGCGATTTCTGAACCGCTATGCTAATTGCTTGAGATGGACGGGGACATCACCGCGGTTGCAGCTGGACCGCGATTTCTGAACCGCTATGCTCTTCGCCGGGTTCGTATATTGGGTAGCATAGTTGCAGCTGGACCGCGATTTCTGAACCGCTATGCTTGGACTTGACGTACGCAATCGCTGGGTTGTGGTTGCAGCTGGACCGCGATTTCTGAACCGCTATGCTCGGCGACATGATCCGCCATGGCGGCGAGAGTTGCAGCTGGACCGCGATTTCTGAACCGCTATGCTCGGTGCCGCCGCTACGACCGATACGCCCCTGTTGCAGCTGGACCGCGATTTCTGAACCGCTATGCTGAAATTCGGCACTTGCGGCGGATGTTGATAGTTGCAGCTGGACCGCGATTTCTGAACCGCTATGCTCGTGCTGGCGTTCTGCTCGTTGATGGGCATGTTGCAGCTGGACCGCGATTTCTGAACCGCTATGCTGCGGAAGCTGGTTTAGTCCATCGCGTCCATGTTGCAGCTGGACCGCGATTTCTGAACCGCTATGCTGCTTAAGGTGCGCAGTTCTTCCATACTTGAGTTGCAGCTGGACCGCGATTTCTGAACCGCTATGCTCCGAGGTAAGCGCGGGCAAGCGTTCCTACGGTTGCAGCTGGACCGCGATTTCTGAACCGCTATGCTCGGGCTCGTCTGCACCGTTCCCCCATTGGTGTTGCAGCTGGACCGCGATTTCTGAACCGCTATGCTATCGGCCGACGCATGAAAGAACTACGAGAGTTGCAGCTGGACCGCGATTTCTGAACCGCTATGCTGGAAAGTTTTCATTTCGGTGTTTCCCCAATGTTGCAGCTGGACCGCGATTTCTGAACCGCTATGCTAATCATTCTCGGTGGTCATCCCACACCAAAGTTGCAGCTGGACCGCGATTTCTGAACCGCTATGCTCTACGGGGAAGCGGTAAACAGCAACAGCCTGTTGCAGCTGGACCGCGATTTCTGAACCGCTATGCTGGGTCCGCACCTAACCATTTGATAAAAAATGGTAAAGTGCGGATCGAGCATCGCAAATATCCATCCTGCGGCTAAAACATGACCAGTTGATCCGGGTTTTTTCGTTGCCTTTGACGGCGCTGGCTTGAAAATCGGACGATATTTTCATACTGCTTGTCGGTAAACGTCAGGACGTGGATGTCGCCGCGCTCCGGCAGGTTGGATTCGATGCGGCGCAGATATGTCTCGACCTGTTCCTTGCCGTTGCAAAATCGCGCGTAGATCGAGAACTGGCTCATTTCGAAGCCTTCGTCCAACAGAAATTCGCGGAATTTCGCGGCGTCGCGGGCGTGCTGCTTGGTATCCACCGGCAAGTCGAACATGACGAATATCCACATCAGGCGGTATCCACTCAAGATCATGGTTCGAGCCGGGGTTCAATCCGCCGACGCCTGACCCAGCGCTGCCCATTCCAGCGCATCAGGTACATCGAACAGGGCCAATGAGGGCTTACGCTCCTCGAAACTGCGGGCGAGCGACAGAGCGAGCCGTTGACCGGCGATCGAAACGGGGGAGATCGCTCCAGCCAAACGCACGTCATGACCGATAAGACCGGCAAGGCGCCGTTTCACATCCGGCGTAACAGCGTCGATGCCTTCCCCGATCATCCGCTCGACGAGGCCGTCCACCAGCGGGCGGAACGGCTCGACCAGATCATCCGCCAAGGCAAAGCTGTTCAACCGATTGTGATGATGGAGTCCTATCGTCGGGTGCAGGCCCGCGCCGAGTATCGCGCGGGCGATGCTCGACCGCATGACCGTATAGCCATAGTTCAGCAGGGCATTGGCGCCTTGGCCATTCTGGTCCCGGCGGAAATCGGCACCCATCAGCGCCGGCCAATACCGCCGCGCCGCCTGTGCCTCCATATTATCCGGGTCGCCGGAACGAACGCGCTTCGCCATCATAGCCAAGGCGCTCCCTTCCGACCGGCCTCGGGCGGTCAGCAAAGCCCCTTGCATCACGATCTTGGCGGCCACGATCTGCCGCCAAAGCTGCTTGAACAAAGGACGCGGCGTCTCCCATTGGGCCCGCATCTTCGCCGCCTGAGCATGATGGCCGTCGATGGGGGCGAGGAGCGCCACAGGGGCGTGATTGGCGGCGCATAGCACCATGATCGCGCCGCGTTCCGCCAAAGCAACCACGAGGCTGGTAGTCCAGGTCACGCCATGCGCATGGACGATGACGGCATGAACATCGTCGAGCGCGATGCGCCCCTGTTCCTGGCGATCAAGCGCTACGACCATGAATCCGCGGTAAGCGGACAGATGCAAACCATCCGTGGCGATATCGACGATGCGGTCCATGGCCAGCCTTTCTACCTCGAAGGCTGGCCGAATGGAGCTAATGTCCGGTTAACGCGGCCCTGGATCGAAAATGCGGCCGAGTTCATCGATGCGAATTTGGCGGGCCTTCAGTTTTTTCAATCCGCCGGCGGTGGGCGAGGAATATTTGAACGGGTCTAGGTCGTTGGGTTTCGCGTCCCGGTCTTTGAGCGGCCCGGCCTCCTGGTGAGCGGCAATGGTAATTTGGCCATGCACGCCAAACTTGACGATACGCATGATTTCCCGCTCCCCGCCCTCCCGTTCGATCGCGATCAAGTCGTTCTGGCGCAAGCTCAGGATCTTCTTCGCGGCCGGATGCGGGCGCTCCGGCCGATAATCCCTGCGATGCGCGTCGAACATCGAAACGACACCCGATACCCATTTGCCATCCGGCATCCGCCATACGTCGAAGCGGGCATTGGCATCGCCCTTATACCCCTTATAGGGCCGGCCCTCGGCGTCGCGGACGGGAATGACATTCAGCCCTTCCCTGACCCGGACCCGCCTTATGCCCCTGAATACCTCGTCCATTTTGGAGAGCGTCAGCAGCGCCCGCTCGAAATCCTTGCCGGACAAGCCTTCCGTCGCGCGCCGCAGCGCCTCCCGCAACGCCGCGTCAGGAAGCCGCATCGGATCGGCGATGTCGGCGGGCTTGAGGCTCAGCAGCGGCACGCGATGGACGACGATCGGCAAGCCGCTGTCGCTTTTCTCACCCGTGAAGCCATAGGCCGTGTCGTTGTGCAGCCGAGCGGCGGTGACATCCCTTCCCTTTGCCGGCACACCCTTGCGGCCATGATCGGCTTTGTGGCTGACGACGACGCGATCGAGGGACGCGCGCAGTTCATCGCGAAAGCCGCCCCAGGGCGTCGGCAAATCGACGAACAGCTTGTCTAGATTCTGATCTTCCGCCCGCGCCGCCGCCCTGGAAATCTGCTGCAGCAAGCGCCGACCGGTCACCCCGACCACCGCCGCGTCGATGGTGTGATGGCGGTGATCCAGCCGGTTCTTGGGCGCGTTGCTATGCGGATTGTCGACGTAGTTATGATCGGGCAACAACTCGTCCAGCCCCCATAGCCGCCGTAGCATCGCGGTCATGCGGCCGGGGATGACGTAGACTCCCGCGCCTTCGGGATACAGGCTCGACAGATAAGTACGGGCCATGCGGGACAGATACTGCGTATCCGTCAATTGCCGGGCGATAAAGCCATCATCGCGCTCGAACCGTTCCAAGGCATCTGGCGCAAAGCGCCATTGCTTCGATTTGTGCAGCCTGGACGCCTGATCAGCGATGAGCGGCCATTTCGGCGTCTGCCCCCATCGCTCCCAAGGCGTCTTGTTGCCCTTCTCGCGGTTGCAGGCTCGGCAGGCGATGACCTTGTTGCCCGCGCCGTCGTCAAAGGAAACCGAGTAGGGGATGATGTGATCGACGTCGCAATCGCCGTTGAATAGCATCGTGGGGCCGATCATCCTGCCGCAATAGGGGCAGCGTCGGTCGAGCGGGTTGCCCGGATTCGCTTCTTCCCATAGCCGCACCATCATCCTGTTAGCGCCGGTATCCGGCTGCCCATGCCCAGCCAACAGGCGGGATCGCGCCTGCGCTGCCCTGGTATTCTCGCCGATTTCCCTATTCCGCTTGGCCTTTTCCTTCTCGTTCAGCTTCAGGTCGCGAGCCAATTCCACGACCATCTCATCCGGACGGCCGTGCACCTCGATGATCGCGTTCAGCAGTTTACGCAGCTGATTCAGGCCGATATGGACAGTGGGATTGGTGATCTTGCCCCAGCGCCTCTCTTCGTCATCATCCGGATCGAGCGATCCCGGCGGAATCTCTCGGGAGAGAATTTCGCCATAGTAAGGTAGCCGGTCCAGAATCTCGCCGGTCCGAAAGTCGCTATGCGACCGGTCAATCGCCCGTTCGACGGCCTTGTCATAAGTGATAACATCCTTCTTGAGCTCAACGAGGATCAAACGACTGGCCGTCTCGCCAAGGCGGCCATGCCCATCGGGCAACCGCACCCGGCCGATGGCCTCGGCCTGTCCCGGGCCGACGCCATGGGTGGTCGTCAGCCACTCATGCAGTCGAACCGGATCTTCTTCCTCGGCCACTTGCTCGACGACGGACCATTGCGTGCCGGTATCGAAATGCGCCCAACGCGGACCGAAACATTTCTTGTGACTGAACGCGGCGAAGATCTCGTCGCCGATCAGCGCCGTGCGATTCTCGCTCGCTTTGTTGAAGCTCTCGCCATCGGCAAGTTTCAGCAACGTGGCCAACGAGGAGAAGCTTGCAGTTTTCACGGATTTCAGCTTCAGGATGATCTTGTCCCGTTCATCCAGCCTCAGCGGGCGGGATGACGCACCCGCCCTAGTGATCGCCAGATGATTGACCTCCTGATACAGGCGCAGTTCCTGAAACAACGGATGCGCCTTGGGCAGGCGCGGCTCTGCATTGAAGAAGGTGCAGCCGCCAATCTCCGGATCCTTCAGCTTGCGTTGGAAAAAGACGATCCGGCGCAGCCGGTCGCGTACCGCGTCGGTCAGCAGCAGCGGATGGTGGACCGCCTGCGCCGCCCAGATCATATCGAATTCGCGCTCCAGATGGCGGCGTTCCGGATAGAAATCGTAGCCATCCCCCTCGACCCGCATCCGCACACGCTTCGCCGCGCGACCATGCAGGAATTCACCGTAAGTCCTGGCATCGGCGGCTTCCATCGCGGCATCCAACGCCTTTGCACCGTCCGCGATCTTCCCGCCCTCCTTGTCATCCACCGCTTTGCGCTCAGCTTTGCGGTTGGACTTGAAGCCGCGCCGCTGATTGAGGTGAAACAAGGCGCGGCCCAATTCATAGGGCGTCAGCGCACGATCCAGCGCCCCGGCGCGCAGCTCATAGGGATCACGCTCCGCCATCGCTTTCGCCTCCTTGGTGCCGCTTGGCATCAAGCCGGATTCGATCAACGCGTCCAACAAGGCTGAACGCCGCCTGAGATAGCGATCTCTTCGCCGCCGCGCTGCGCGCGCGTTGCGACGGTCCCCCGCCAGCGAAGCGCCCGTTTTGGGGTCGCGCCCATCGGAAAAGATCCGCACGCCGATGTCTCGGATGCTGTCGCCGTCATAAAGGCACCAACCGATGCTGTTCGTGCCGATATCGAGACCGAGACGTGTCGCCATGCCAATTCCCCTTCGGGCGCGTGAGACGTTCATCACGCAGGCATCTATAAACTAAAAGTTGATCGCCCGACGAATCGATACGCACCCTTAGTAGAGTACGACGATCGTATGTCGCAGTCGGGCCGTCGTTTCGCACGCCTCCGGCACCGAGCGGTTTGACTTAAGTCGCGACATTGACAAGAACAGAATTTCGTCGCATTTCTATGATGTTCAGAAATCGCGGTCTGGCTGTTAACAAGCAACTTGATTGCACCAAATTGAAGTGGGGGCTACGGCCCCCACTTTCATTTAATGATCCCCACCCGTTAATTTGGCCCACCAACCCGCCGCCACACCAGCAACGGCAACCGCCACAGCAACCCGAACACCAGCCTGGTATGCATCCAGGTCAGCAGGGCGTTGTCGCGCAGATAGTTGAAATGCGACACCCCGCCTTCCGCGCGGCTGAAATAGCTCACCCGCGCCGGCAGGTTGATCGGCTTGAGGCCGCGCCAGCACAGCCGCACGGCGGCTTCCGGATCGAAATCGAACCGCCGCATCCAGAGGTTTCTCTCCATGATCGATTTGAGCGGGCCGATCGGATAGACCCGGAAGCCGAACAGGGAATCGCCGATCCCGAGCCATAGGGTTTCGAGATTGGCCCACCAGTTGGAGATCTTTCGACCGCCGACGCGCAGCCGAGGGGCGGAGGCGTCGAACACCGGCACGCCCAGGATGAGGGCCGCCGGATCGGCCTGCGACGCCGCCATGAAATCGGCGATCCGCTCCGCCGGGTGCTGGCCATCGGCGTCCATGGTGAGGGCATGGGTGAAGCCCTGCGCCTCGGCCTCGCGCAGCCCGTGCAGCACGGCCGCCCCCTTGCCCCGGTTTTGCGCCAGCCGCAACACGCGCAGACCGGAATCGGTCGCCGCCAGCCGCGACAGCGCCGCATCCGAACCGTCGGTGCTGCCATCCACCACGACCCAGACGGGGGTCCAGCGGCGCCGCGCCTCGCTGACCGTCTGGAACAGCTTGGCACCGGTATTGTAGCTGGGGATCAGGACCAGATGCGTGCCGTCGCCGGGGCTTACGGGGCCGATACTCATAAACTGGTCCTCATGGTGCCGAAGGCCGTGGCGGCTCCTCCGGCCCCAATTCCGTTCCAAGCTCGGTCCGGAAATATGTTTCGAGTTCGGCGACGAAACCCTGCACCTCCGCGACCGCGTGGAATCGGCGGCCGAGCCTGGCCCGATAGACCAAGGGAAACTCCGGTTTCTTATAGACCGGCCAGCCCTTGCGCAGGAACGGCGTATTGCTTTCCAGGAACACCGTCTGCACCGGCGCGCCGGCCGCCTTGGCGATCAGCGCGAAACCGCCCTTGAACCGGTTGATCGGCGGCGCGATCGTCCGGGTGCCTTCGGGGAAAATCAGCAATTGCTGGCCGATGCTCACCGCCTGGCCGGCCGACCTGATCAGCTTGATCGGCGCGTCGTTGCGGATATAGCCCGCCATGCGGGCGCCGCCGCCGAGAAACAGATTGTCCCAGATGCTGGGCTTGGTGATGCACACCACGCGCGGCAGCCGGGAGATCACCAGCACCGCGTCGAGCAGCGAGCGGTGGTTCGGACAGATCACCAGCGCCCCGTCGGCCCGCAGCGCGTCGAGTGCCGAGAGATCGCATTTGATGATGCCGCTCAGCTTCATCATGCCGATGAACCAGCGGAACCCGGTCATGATGGCGAATTGGCCGATCCGCGCGCCGATCCGGCGCGGCAGCACCGGATAGCACAGCGCCGCCGGCACGCTCCACAGCAGGCAGAGAATCCCGAACGACGCCAGCAGACCGTAGAAGGCGACATATTCGTAGGCACGGCGCCAGAGCCGTTTGCGCGGGGCGATGCCGGTCGGCGGCACCACGGCAGTCGGTGCCGCGGCGGTAAGGCGGAGTGTCTTCAGCATGTCGGCACGATGGTCAGGGTGCCTCGCCCTCGATCACGCGGATATTGTCCCGCCGGCGGCGCCATGCCGCGAAGCTTTCGCGCCACGACCTCACGGTCTTCGAGTAATAGATCAGCTTGAAGATCACCAGACGGGCGAAGATCGGCGAAGGCCGGAAGACATCGCCCGCCAGCAGCGACAGCAGCGCTTCCTCGACGCGGAAAACATTGCTCGGATCCATGATGAGGTTGCGCAGCACCGGCGTGGTCAGCCGGTAGATGTACCAGGAAAACGTCTTCAGCCCGCCCCGGATGCGGGCGTCGAACCCCCGCAGCGCCTGAGCCGCCTTGGCCGGATCGCGCAGGCAGGTCTCGATCACATCGGCCCCCACGAAGGCGCTGTTCATGGCGAGGTAGACGCCGGTCGAGAACACCGGATCGATGAACGCGAAGGCATCGCCCAGCATGAGATAGCCGGCGCCCGCCATGCGGTCCGCGCGATAGGAATAATTTCCCGTGCCGATGGCCGACCCCTGCAACTCGGCATGTTTCAGCCGCTCGGCCAAGGCCGGGGCCTGGGCGATGGTCTCCCGGAAAAATGTCGTCATGTCGGTCTTGCGCGACTTCAGGTAATGCGGCCAGCACACCGCGCCGACGCTGGTGGTGCCGTCCGCCAGCGGGATGTACCAGATCCAGCCATGGTCGAACCAGAAGATCGAGATGTTGCCCTCGTCCTTGCCCGTCTGCCGTTCGGCACCGGTGAAATGGCCGTATACCGCGGCGCTGGCGTGCTTTGGATTGCGGCGCTTGGTGCCGAACCGGCTGGCCAGCAGCGTGTCGCGACCGGTCGCGTCGACGAAGAATTTGGCGTGCCAGCTGCGCCGTTCCCCCGCCTCGTCCTCGGCTTCGGCGATCGAGCCGCCATCGGCCAGGAACTCGATATCCCGGACCTTGCTGCCTTCGATCACCGTGGCGCCCTTGGCCGCGGCGTTTTTCAACAGGATATGGTCGAACTCCGACCGCCGCACCTGGTAGGCATAGGGGTACGCCTTGTCCCAGGCATCGCCGAATTGGAAGGTCACCGCCTTGTTGTGATAGGGCGAGATGAATTCGGCGCCGTATTTCAGCATGCCGATGCGCGCGACCTCGTCGGCCACCCCGAGCCGGTCGAGCAGCGGCAGGTTGAGCGGCAGCAGCGATTCGCCGATATGGAAGCGCGGATGCCGGGCCTTTTCCAGCAGCACGACATGATATCCGCGCTCCGCCAGCAAGGCGGCGATCGTCGAACCGGCCGGGCCGCCGCCGGCGACGAGCACGTCGCACCGCATCTCGGGATGATCCAGCTTTTCGGGATAACGGGCGGTCATGTCAGGCATCTCGCCTCCTCCGCGCACGAACCGATAGGGCGTTTATTTTTAGGGCGTTTAGTTTACTAGCAAATTTGTCACCCAGGCGACCAGCCCGAAAACTGGCTGCCGAAAACCGGCTAACCTCGGTGCCTTGGGATGCTATGCAGGGGCTACGCGTCGGAACCGCGTCGGGAGATAGGGATTGCGCCTCAGGAATATGTACCTTCGCATCATCGCCGGCTGCGGCTTGGCCGGCGGCATTCTCCACACGGCGCCGGCCTTGGCACAAGCCACCGACACGCCGATGCAGCCCGCCGAGGCGCCCCAGCAGACCACCGACAAGCCGTTGTTCGAGATCGGCCTCGGCGCCGGGGCCGGCTATGTGCCGGATTATCCGGGAGCGGGACAAAGCCATATCCGTGGTCTCGCGGTGCCCTATGTGATCTATCGCGGCGATTTTCTGCAGACCAGCCAGAACGGCATCCATGGCCGGCTCTATCAATCGAACCGGATTACCTTCGATCTCAGCATGGACGGCGCGCTTGGCTCGTCGTCGAATGACGACAAGGCACGCGCCGGGATGCCCAAGATCGATTATCTGGGGGAGATCGGTCCGGGCCTCAAAATCAACCTGACCCGTCCGGACCCGACCAGCCGGATCGATGTCGACCTGCCGCTGCGCGCCGTGTTCTCGACGGATTTCTCGCGCATCGACTATCGCGGCTACGATGTCGCACCCGATATCGCCTACGCCAAGAACGACCTGTTCGAGACCGGCACGAAACTGCGGGTCAGCGCCGGCCCGGTCTTCGCCTCGACCCGGCTGATGAATTATTACTACGAGGTGAAGCCGCAATACGCGCAGCCGGGTCGGCCACAATACGGCGCGAAGGCCGGTTATCTGGGCTCGCGCCTGCAGACCTCGCTGACCCTCCCCCTGACCGATCGCATCGCCGTCTTCGGTGCCGTGCGCAGCGATTTTTTCTCCGGCGCCGCGAACGATTCCAGCCCCTTGTTGAAGCGCGACGTGAACCTGTCTTTCGGCGGCGGCTTCACCTATTCGCTATACCGGTCGACCAGCACGGCGACGGTGGTCGACGAACTCCTGAATTGAGGCACCTCCCCCGGCACAGCTCTACTTGACCAGGCCGCAGCCACCCTCCGCCAGGGGCCGGAACGCCTCCTGGGCCGGGATCGTCGCGACCAGCGTGTAGTAGTCCCAGGGCGCCTTCGACTCCGCCGGGGTCTTGACCTGGAACAGATACATCGGATGAACCGCCCGCCCATCGGCACGGATGGTGACCGTGCCGCCGAACAGCGGATCGTTGATCGGCAGGCGCTTCATCTCGTCGACGACCTTGCCGCCCTCGATGGTCTTCGATGCGGCGACGGCCTTGAGATAGGCCAGCACCGAGGAATAGACGCCGGCATGGTTCATCGTCGGCATGCGGCCGCCGGTCCGCGCGGCGAACCGGGCCGACCAGGCGCGGGTCTCGGCGTTGAGATCCCAATAAAACGCCTCGGTCAGCAGCAGCCCCTGCGCCGCCGGCAGCCCCAGGCTGTGGATGTCGGTCAGAAACACCAGCAAGCCGGCGACGCGCTGGCCGCCGGCCATCAGGCCGAACTCGCTCGCCTGCTTCAGCGCCGTCACCGCGTCGCTGCCGGCATCCGCCAAGCCGACCACCTTGGCCTTCGATGCCTGGGCCTGCAGCAGGTAGGAGGCGAAATCCGCGGTGTTCAGCGGATGGCGCACGCTGCCCAGGACCTTGCCGCCGCTGGCCAGGACGACGGCGCTCGTATCCCGCTCCAACGCCTGCCCGAACGCGTAATCGGCGGCGATAAAGAACCAGCTATCGCCACCCTGCCGCGTCACGGCGGAGCCGGTGCCATGGGCCAGCGCCCAGGTATCGAAGGTCCATTGCACCGTCGTGGCGGCGCATTTCGGGCCGGTGAGGTCCGACGATGCGACGCTCGACGCCAGGAACACCCGGTTCTTGTCGCGCAGGATGTCGTTGACGGCGAAGGCGACCGCCGTGTTCGGCACGTCGACGACCGCGTCGACGCCATCCTGGTCGACCCATTTGCGCGTGATGGCCGCCCCGACATCCGCCTTGTTCTGGTGGTCGGCATAGACGATCTCGACCTTGAAGGCCTGTGAGCCCAGCGCGGTAAAATCCTCGACCGCCAACCGCGCCGCCTCGACCGAGGCCGGCCCGGAAAGATCCGCGAACGGCCCCGTCGCGTCGTTCAGGACGCCGATCTTCACGACATTGCCGGGAATCTCGGCATGCGCCGATACCCCGCCGAACAAGATCGCGGCAGCGATGCCGAGTACCGTGGATTTTTTCATGCCTTCCCCTATCGCCGCCCCCGTCGCCGCGTCTTATCGGCGCGGGCTGTTGACCGTCATTCTGTCGCGGGCATCGGGATGGCGGCAAGGCTCTCGACCGTTACGCCATTCCTTGGGGGCGGGATCGCTGGCAGTGTCGCCCCCGTTAACGGACATGCCCATCCTTCGGCGGAGCGTCTCTCATGCGATTGTTGATCTCGTTCATTTTGCCTTGGCTGACTTTCTTCACGATCGGCCGGCCGTTTTCCGGGCTGATCTGCCTTATCCTGCAAATCACCGTGATCGGCTGGATCCCCGCGACGATCTGGGCGGTCTACGCGCTCAGCCAGTACAATACCGACCAGAAGATCGCCCGTGCCGGCTGGCGATGACGGCGCGGGCGCCCGCCGCCTTACTCGAACCGCACCGCCGTCGTATTCGACCCGCAGACCAGCACCGCCACCCGTTCACCGGCGGCCGGGGCGTAGCGGCCTGACAGCAGCGCCGCGAAGGCCGCGGCGCCTCCCGGCTCCGTCACCACGCGAACCTTGTCCCAGAGCGCCCGCTGCGCCGCGCGGATGTCGTCGTCCGAGACCAGCACGGAACGATCGACGAAGGCCCGCGCGATCGGGAACATGATCTCGCCGACGCGCTTCGGCGCCAGGGAGTCCGCGGCGATCCCCTCCGCCTCGGCATCGACCGGCCGCCCCGCCTCGAAGGCGCGCCACAGCGTCGGAGAGCCTTCGGGCTCGACGGCGACGATCTTGATCCGGCCACGGAACCAAGCCGCGATGCCGCCGATCAAGCCGCCGCCCCCGACCGCCACCAGCAGGGTATCGATATCGGGGAGATCCGCCTCGATCTCGCTGCCGACGGTCCCTTGGCCGAGCAGCGTCTCGGGCTGATCGAAGGCATGGACGGCGAGCGCTCCGCTGTCCTCGGCGAAGCGTTGGCTCGCGGCCAAGGCATCGGCGTAACGCTCGCCGGTGACGACGAGGGTCGCCCCATAGCCGCGGATACGGTCGGCCTTCGCGGGCGAGGTGACGCCCGGCACGAAGATGGTCGCAGGCTTGCCCAGCCGCATGGCGGCATAGGCGACCGCCGCGCCATGGTTGCCGCCCGACGCCGCGACCACCCCCGCCGCCGGAACCGGCCGCGTCAGGAGGTTCGCGAAGGCGCCGCGCGCCTTGAACGAACCCGAATGTTGCAGGCATTCGAGCTTGAGGTCGATCGGTCTCGAAGACAGACCGAAATCGGCCATGTCGACACCGAGAACCGGCGTATGGCGGATATGCGGCCGGATCAGCCGTTCGATCTCGGCGATGCGATCGGGCGTGATGGGGGTATCGAGGGACATGGATCACCCGTGCGGAGGATTGACACAGAATTAGTTACTTCGCAAAATAACGAAATGCAAGATGTTGAGATCATCAAGGCGCTCGCCAACGAGCGCCGCCTTACGATCCTCCAATGGCTGAAGGACCCGCGCGCCCATTTCGCCCCGCAGGTCGATGGCGATCTGGTGGAGGATGGGGTCTGCGCGCTACTCATCGCCGAGAAACTCGGCATCACCCAGGCGACGCTCAGCGAGCACATGCGCGTCCTGGCCCAAGCCGGATTGGTGCGCTCGAAGCGCATCAAGCAGTGGATTTTCTACCGCCGCGACGAGGATCGGATTCGCGCTGCTAAAACCGGGGTGTTCGCCAATCTATGAAGACCGCCGTTCCCGCGGGCGGGATCGAAAGAATTGACGTCGCCCCTCTCCGTGAAGGAGGTTACCCCATGATCACCGTCCATCACCTGAACGATTCACGCTCGCATCGCATTCTATGGCTCCTTGAGGAGCTAGGGCTGCCCTACGAGATCAAGGCCTATCAGCGGATTCCGCAGACTAGATTGGCCCCGCCCGAGCTGAAGGCGATCCACCCGCTCGGCAAATCGCCGGTTGTCACGGAAGGCGATCGCACGATCATCGAGTCGGGCGCCATCATCGACTATCTGATCCGTCGCCACGGCGGCGGGCGCCTGCAGCCGGCACCCGAGACGCCCGCTTATGACGATTATGTGCAATGGCTGCATTATGCCGAGGGATCGGCCATGCTGCCGCTGGTGCTCCACGTCTATACCGCGCGCCTGGGCGACGCCAAGGCGCCGCTCGTGCCGCGCATCGAGAGCGAGATCGCCAATCATTTGGGATTTCTCGATAGCGCGCTGACGGGCCGGTCCTATCTGCTCGGCGACGCGTTCACCGGCGCCGATGTGCAAATGAGCTTCATCGGCGAAGTGGCCGGCATGCAAGGCAAGCGCGCCGACTACCCGAACCTCGATGCCTGGGTGGCGCGGCTGCATGAACGGCCGGCCTACCAGGCGGCGGTACGACGCGGCGGCCCCTATAGCCTCGCCCGCTAGGCGAAGCGGGACCGAACAGCCCCCTTCGCGGCGGTAAGGCTACGCCGCCCGTACCGTCGTAAGGAAACTCTCGACCTCAAGCTTGAGGCGTTCGGATTGTTTCGCGAGATCGCCGGCCGAGCCGAGTACCTGTTCGGCCGCTAATCCTACCTCGCCCGAGGCTTGCGTCACGCCGGTGATGTTCCGCATGACCTCCTGCGTACCGTTCGCCGCCTGCTGAACATTGCGGGCGATCTCTCGGGTCGCGGCCCCCTGTTGCTCGACCGCCGCGGCGATCGTCGTGGCGATCTCGTCGATCTGGCCGATCGTGGTGCCGATCTCGCGGATCGCCCCCACCGTCTCGCCGGTGGCATTCCGGATCGCCTGGATCTGGCCCGAGATCTCCTCCGTCGCCTTGGCGGTCTGGGTCGAAAGCGCCTTCACCTCGCCCGCCACGACGGCGAAACCCTTGCCGGCCTCGCCGGCCCGCGCCGCCTCGATCGTCGCGTTCAACGCCAGCAGATTGGTCTGTCCGGCGATGTTTTGAATGAGCCCCATCACCTCGCCGATCTTCTGCGTCGCATGCGCCAATACCTCCACCATTTGATTCGTGCGGCCGGCCTGTGCCACGGCACTCTGCGCGATCGATGCCGATCGCGCTACCTGGCGGGAAATTTCCTCGATCGAAGCGGAAAGCTGTTCCGCGGAGGCGGCCACGGTCTGCACGTTCGCGGTGGTCTGTTCCGCCGCTGCCGCGACCGTCGTGCTCTGGCGGGTCGTCTTCTCCGCGGTCGCGGACATCGATTGCGCCGAGCGCTGCATCGCATTCGCCGCCGACGCGGTCCCGTCGACGATCCCGCCGACGCTGCGCTCGAATTCGCCCGCCATCCGGTTCATCGCCGATTTGCGATCCGCCGCGGCGCGCTCCTCGGCCTTCCCCTGCTCGGCACGCAGCCGCTCGGCCTCGACCAAATGATCCTTGAAGACGCCCAGGCTGCGGGCGATACGGCCGATCTCATTGCGGCGCTCGACAAACGGTACATCGACGGTGAAATCGCCCTTCGCCAGACCATCCATGACACCACAGATCGAGCCCAACGGGCGAACCAGGCCACGGCCGACACCGAAGGCGACCAGCCCCGCGATAAGCAGCCCCGCCAGACCGCCCATGACGGTCCACAGGGTGTGGCGGAACACCACCTCGTCGATATCGTCGATATAGACGCCGGCCTGGATCGCGAGGAGCTTGTCGACCGGGCCGTAGCTGCTGACATAGGACAGCTTCGGCAGCTCGGCGCCGCCGGACGCCCTAGGCGCGAGGTACGCGACGTAACCACCGCCCGACCGGGCGGTGTCGACAATGTCGCTGATCACCCGCCGGCCTTGGCTGTCCTTGAAATCCAAGCGGTTGACGCCGACGTATTTCGGATTGCCATGGACGTAGTTGACGCCGGCATCGGCCGGGCCGGCACCGTAGATCGCGACGTAATCGGCGTATTCGCCCCAGCGCATCGCGCCGATCGAGGCGAAGGCGAGCTGCCGCGCCTCCTCCGGCTTGAGTTTGCCGGCTTTGGCGCTATCGCCGTAGAAGTCGAGGATCTTTTTCGCCGAATCGACCAAATCGTGCACCTTGGCCTGGCGCTCTTCGGTGACGGTATTCCGAAGTACCACGATCTGCGCGCTCGACACCGCCACGAAGACGGCGGACAGAACCGCGATGATCAGCACGAGACGTTGGTACACAGTGAGATTGCGCATAGTGACCCGATTTCCTGGCCGAATGACTCTCCTTACGTCTACCCGTTTCGAATTAAGATATGATTGCAGCTTGCTGGCCTAGGCGACGGCCGGCCGGCTCTAACGCGCGCGCAAGCCGAAATCATAGCGCAGCCGCTGCCCCTCCGGGCCCGCCTCGGGCGTGAAAACAAGCGTGTCCTTCACCCCGAAGACGGCATCGCTGTCGAGATGCCGGTCGCCCGCGGCGAAAAGATGGGTGACCAAGGTGCGGCTGCCCGGATGGGCGATCATGAAATGGATATGCGCCGGCCGGTATGGGTGCCGGCCGAGTGCTCCCAACATCTGCCCGACCGGCCCGTCGTCGGGGATCGGATAGCTGGTCGGCGCGACGGTCTCGAAGGCATAGGCGCCATCGGCGCGGGTCACGAACGCGGCCCTCAGATGACCGGCCGGGGCCGAGGCGTCCTGCACATCGTAAAGCCCGTTCAAGGCGGTCTGCCAGACATCGATCCGGGCACCCGCCGCCGGCCGGCCCGCCGCGTCGCGCACGACGCCGGACAGCCACAGCGCCTCGCCCGGCTCGGCCCGCTTCAGGATCGAGCTGCCCATCGGCACCACCGGCTGGTCGGCGACGAAGAACGGCCCCAGCACCGTGGTGTCGGTGGCACCGTCCTGGTCTTCGTGATTGATCCGATCGACCAGCATCGAGACGCCCAGCGTATCCGACAGCAGGATGAATTCCTGCCGCTCGGCGGTGCACATCTGGCCGGTCCGGGTCAGGAAATCGATCGCGAACGCCCATTCCTCCTGGCTCGGTCGCGTCTCGCGGACGAAGCCGTGCAGATGCTGCACCAAACTGGTCATGATTTGCTTCAGCCGGGGGTTTTCGGCTCGTTGCAGGCTGTCGATCACAGCGGCGGTGAGGTTGATCTCGTCGGCATCGGACATGGGGCGGCCCTATGGTTTCGAGCGCGTGGTATCGCGCGGTTTATACGTCACGACGCCTAGGTTAACCCGCCGATGAGGGAAGGGCACGCGCATAAGCGCCACGGCCGTGCCGCTGCGGCCATCAATCGCCAGATCGTTAGAGCATGCCCGGCGCTCCGAGGTCGGTCCCGTCGACGAGGCGGGCGTAGCGGTAGGGATGCGGATCGACGATGGGTCTGTCCCCCCGGATGAGATCGGCCGCCAGCTGCCCCGCCGCGGGTCCGATGCCGAAGCCATGCCCGCTGAACCCGGTCGCCAGGAAGAAACCCGGTACATGATCCACGGGGGAAATAACCGGGATGGCATCCGGCATCGCGTCGACCAACCCGCCCCAGCTCTGGGCGACCTTCAGCCGGCCAAGCGACGGATAGAGGTCCGCCAAGCCGGCGACACCCATTTCGACCAATGCCGGATCGGGTGCGGGATCATAGATGCGCATCCGTTCGAACGGCGAGGTCTTGTCGAACTGCCAGTGCGTGAAGGCCTCGGGGCCCTTCACGAAGGATGAGCCGACAGAGATCTTGAGGCCCCATCGCCGCTTCTTGAAGGTGGGCCAGAATTGCCGCGCGTACCGCAGGCCCTGCGGCGTCAATTCAAGCAGGCCGCGCCCGCTCAAGCCGACCGTGTAGCCGCCGTCGAGCCTGCGGCGAATGGTGAATTTGGGCGTGGAGAGTCCGCCTGTCACGACCTCGGGCGCCGCGTCCGTATAGAAGGATGTCGAGCGGACCCCCGCCTGCGGCAGCTTGATCCCGTGCCGGCGACAGAACATCGATGCCCAAGCCCCGCCGGCGCAGAGCACGGCCTGCGTGCGGATCGTGCCGTGTTCCGTGATCACCGCCGAGACCTTGCCGGCGCTCATCTCCAAGCCGCGCGCCGCGCACTCCTGGTGGATCGTCACGCCGAGCCGAAGGGCCGCTTCCGCGAGGGCGGGCGTCGCCAGCATCGGCTCGGCACGCCCGTCGGTCGGCGAATGCACGCCGCCGATCCAATCGCCCGTGCTGCCCGGCGTCATCGATTTCGCTTCCGCGGCGGTCAGGATGCGGCTGTGGATCTGATGCCCGCGCGCGATCTCGCCCCATTTTTCCCAGGCGGCGATATCGGATGGGTTGGTCGTGGCATAGAGCAGGCCGGTGCGGCGAAAGCCGAGATCCGCGCCGATCTCCCGGTCGAGCCCGCCCCAGATTTCAAGGCTCCGCTTGATCAGCGGCAGTTCGCGCGGGTCACGGTTCTGTTGCCGGCACCACCCCCAGTTCCGGCTCGATTGTTCGCCGGCGATCCGCCCCTTCTCGATCAAGGCGACGGAGGTGCCTTTCTTGGCCAGCGCATAGGCGGTCGCGACGCCGGCGATCCCGCCGCCGATGATGACGACATCGGCCGATGCCGGAAGCTTCTCCGTGCTGTGAACCTTCATGACCGGGGGCGACATGGGTAAGGCCTTCTTTCTGAAGCTTGGAAGCGCGCTAGAACGCCGCGCGCAGGGCGAGATCATCGCGGATGCAGGCCTTGAAATGGCCGGGCGAAACCTCGGCCAAGGGGGGCGCGGTTTCCCCGCAGGCCGTCACGGCATAGGGACATCGGGTGCGGAAGGAGCAGCCCGAGGGGGGATTGAGCGGGCTGGGAATGTCGCCCTTCAGGAGGATACGCCGCCGATCGAGCGTCGGATCGGGGATTGGGACCGCGGACAGCAGGGCTTCCGTATAGGGATGCCGCGGGCTCTCGAACAGCGCGCGGACCGGGGCGATTTCCACCAACCGGCCGAGATACATCACGGCGATGCGATCCGAGATATGGCCGACGACGGCCAGATCATGCGCGATGAGGAGGATGGTCAGCCCGAGACGCTCCTTCAATTCCAGCATCAGGTTGACGACCTGCGCCTGAACAGACACGTCGAGTGCCGAAACCGGCTCGTCCGCGACGAGCAGGTCCGGGCGGCTGATCAAGGCGCGGGCGATGCCGATGCGTTGGCGCTGGCCGCCGGAAAATTCATGGGGATAGCGTCCCGCATGGTCCGGCGACAAGCCGACCAGCCCGAGGGCCTCCGCGACCTTTTCCCGGCGGTCTTGGGCAGAACTCGCCAACCCATGGATATCCAACGGAGCGGCGACGATGCTCGACACCGGCTTGCGGGGATTGAGCGACGCATAGGGATCCTGGAACACCAGCTGCATGCGGCGTCGGATCGGCCGCATTTGCCGGCGCGACAGATGGGTGATGTCGTGACCGTCGAAGCGGATCGTCCCGTCGGTCGGCTCGATCAGGCGCATCGCCAGCCGCCCGATCGTGGTCTTGCCCGAGCCCGACTCGCCGACGATGCTCAGCACCTCGCCGCGCCGCACGCCGAACGACACGCCGTCCACGGCCTTCACGCTCTCGCGCTCGCGGGACAGCCAGCTGCGCTTGATGGGGTACCACTTCCGCAAGTCGCGGACTTCAAGCAGCGTGTCGGCGTCTCTGTCGGGGGCGCCCTGGCCGGCATCGGGCGTCATGACGCGGCTTCCCGGGCGATCTGCGACCAGCGGACGCAGCGAACGGCATGACCCGGCATCGCCTCTTCCAGCACCGGTACCGCGACCTCGCATTCGCCGAGGCGCGCGAAGCCGCAGCGCGGCTCGAAACCGCAGCCGGGCGGAGAGTTGAGTATCGTCGGGACATTGCCGGGTATGGCCGCCAACGGCCCTCGACGCCGCCCGGCAAGATCGAGCCTGGGCACGGATTGCAGCAACCCCTTCGTGTAGGGCATCAGCGGGTTTTTGAACATGGGCACGACATCGGCCTGTTCCACGATGCGCCCGCCATACATGACCATCACACGGTCGGCGATCTCGGCCACCACGCCGAGATTATGGGTGATGAAGATGATGGCCATGCCGGATCGTTGCTGCAGCCGCTGGAGCAACTCGATAATCTGCGCCTGGATGGTCACGTCGAGCGCCGTGGTCGGCTCGTCGGCGATGAGCAGGTCCGGCTCGCAGGCCAGCGCCATCGCGATCATCGCGCGTTGCCGCATCCCGCCGGAAAGCTGGTGGGGAAAATTGGCTAGGCGTTTGCGCGCATCGGGAATGCCGACGAGGTCGAGCAGCTCGGCCGACCGGTCGAAGGCCGCGTGTTTGGACAGCTTGAGGTGAAACAGCAGCGTCTCGGCGATCTGGTCGCCGATCGTGAGCACCGGGTTGAACGAGGTCATCGGCTCCTGGAAGATCATCGAGGCGACGGCTCCCCGCAGCTGGCGCATCTCGCGATCCGGCACGGTGAGCAGGTCGCGCATGCCGCCATCCCGCGCGCGGAGCAGCACCTGACCGGACATGTCGCAGAACGGCTTCGGCGGGGTGAGGCCGAGGATGGCGAGGCTGGTAACGCTCTTGCCGGAGCCGGATTCGCCGACCAGGGCGACGGTCTCCCCCCGGCGCACCGTGAACGAGACGTCGCGGACGGCGAAGGCACGTCCCGCCGGCAGCCGAAACGCGACCTCAAGATGGCGGACATCGAGCAGAATGTCGTCCCCGGATGGCTCAGCCCGTTCCGGTCCCGGGAGGGGGCCCATCACTTGATGTCCGTCCGTGGATCCAGCGCGTCTCGAAACCCGTCCCCCAGAAAGTTGAAGCTGGTGACCGCCAGCGCGATCATGCCCCCCGGCAGGATGGCGAGCCATGGCGCGCTGGAGAGGTAGCTCTGCGCGTTGTCCAGCATGTTGCCCCAGCTCGGCGTGGGCGGCTGGATGCCGTAGCCGAGGAAGCTGATATAGGCTTCCGCGAGGATCGCATGGGCGACGTTCAGCGTCGCCGAGACGACGATCGGGGCGACGGCGTTCGGCAGGAGCTCCCGGAGCATGATCCGCATGTCGGAGGCGCCGAGAGCCTCCGCCGCCACTGCGAAATCGCGTTCCCGCAGCGCGCGTATTTGCGCTTCGACGATACGGGCGACCTCCATCCATGCCGTGCAGGCGATCAGCAGGATGATAAAGGTCACGTCGGGGCGGATGAGGGCTGAAACGGCCAACAGCAGAAAAATGGTCGGGAAGCAGAGCACCGCGTCCACGAAGCGCATGAACAGCGCGCCGATGACGCCGCCGTAATATCCGGCCACCAGACCCACGACGATGCCGATGACCATGCTCAGCGCCATCGCCAGAAAGCCGACGGCCAGCGAGATGCGGCCGGCCATGAGCAGGCGCGCCAGCATGTCTCGCCCCAGCTGATCCGTGCCGAGCAGATGGCCGCCGGTAAAGGGCGGGGCAAACCGATGGCGGATGTCGATGAACGTATCGGTATAGGGCAGCACGCCGGGGACGATGGCGCAGGCGAGAACCATCAGAAGGATGATCGTGCCGCCGATCAGCGCCAGGTGATGCCGGTAAAACCGCCTCAGGGCCGGACCGCCGAAGCCGCGCCGTGGCGTGGCGGCATCGGAAAGCGGCGCGCTCATGCCACCGACGGACATCAGTTCAGCCGGATCCGGGGGTCCGCCACCCCATAGAAGATATCCGCGAGCAGGCTGCCCAGCAGCACCAGGGTCGCGGTGAACATCAGGACGCCCATCACGGTCGGGTAATCCCGATAGCCGATCGAATCGAGGAACAGCCGCCCCATCCCCGGCCAGGTGAAAACGGTTTCCGTGACCAGCGCTCCGCCCAGCAGGGTCGGCAGTTGGAGGCCGGCGATCGTGATCATCGGCAGCAGGGCGTTGCGCACGATATGGCGATACAGGATCCGGCTCTCGGGAAGGCCCTTCGAGCGCGCCGTCCGAATGTAATCCTGGTTGATGACATCGAGCATCGACGAGCGCATGTAGCGGCTCCAGCTCGCCGTGCTGACCAGGGCCAGGACGAGCGCCGGTGCGATCAGATGATGCAGATGATCCGCGAAGGAACCGTCGCCGATCGTGTAGCGGTTTCCCGCCGGCAGCCATTCGAGCGTCACGGAGAAGATGTAGATCACGATGAAGCCGAACCAAAAGGTCGGGATCGACAGCGCGACCATCGAGCCCACCGTAGCGATCGTATCGAACCAGCTATGGCGCCGAACCGCGCTGACGACGCCGATCCAACAGCCGAGCAGCACTGCCAGGATCAGCGATGTCAGCATGAGCTCGACGGTCGCCCCCAGATGGGAGCCGATGATCGCGAGGACGGGCTGATGGTCGCGATACGACCTGCCCCAATCCCCCGTCAGCATCAGCCGGAGCCATTCGGCGTATTGGATGGGCAGGGCGCGGTCGAGGCCCAGCTGATGCTCGATACGGGCGAGGTCGGCGGGCGTCATGTCGCCGCCGGCGGCGAACTGGGAGAGCGGCCCGCCCGGCGCCAGATGCAGGATGGCGAAGCCGATCATGCTGACCAGCAGCAGCAGCCCCAGCGCCTGCAGGCCCCGACGGAGCAGCAGGCCGATCATCCCTGGACCCGCCGGACGAGCCCCCTCATGCCTTCGCCCAATACCACGTCTCGATGTTCCAGCAATTGGATCGGACGTTGACGTTGGGCTGATAGCCCATCAAGCCCTCCTTGAAGCCCTCGACCGGCGACGGGCGATAGATCGGCAGGATCGCCAGATCGTCGCGCACGGCTTGCTGCACCTTCTGGTAGATCGCCTTGCGCTCGGCCTTGTCGAAACTCGTCTGCCCCTGCTGCAGCAGGCGATCGACCTCGGGATTCACGTATTGATAGGTGTTCGAGCCGCTGCCGCCCTTGGCGGGTATCGCGGCGCTGTTGAACCGATAGCTGCAATCCGGATCGTTGCCCGTCATGAAGGTCGAGCCGACGAGGGCCGCCTGGAACTGCGATTTCACCCAGAAATCGCCCCACATCACCGCCGCGGGCTTGTTGTTGATGGTCATCGACACGCCGATCTGCTGCCAGTCCTGCATCAGCAATTGCTGGACCTGCTCGCGCAGCGGGTTGCCCGAGGTCGTGGACAGCGCGAATTCCAGCGGCTTGCCGTCCCGCTCCCGGATGCCGCGCGACCCACGTAGCCATCCGGCTTTGTCGAGGATTTCGTTCGCCTGGACGGGATCGTGACGATGTGCCGGCAATCCGGCATCGAAAGCCCAGGCTTCCGGAGGCAGAAAGCTCTCGGCGGGTTTCGGCAGCCCGTAATAGATGACGTCGATGATCGCCTGCTTGTTCATGCCGGCATAGAGCGCCTGGCGCACGGCTTTCTCGCCAAGGATCGGGAAACCGTGATTGGGCGCGATCGATTCCAGGCCGATGCTCGGGTTGACCGAGATGACGCGCCCTTTGAGACTTTTGGCTTCGTCGTAGAAATTCGCCAGGATGCCGTCGATGCTGGCGTGGTCGATCTGCCCGGTCCGGAACTGCGTATAGAGCGCCGTCAGATCGGGGATATATTTGAAGACCACGCGTTCGAGGCGGGGCCCCTCGCCGAAATACCGCTCATTCGCGACAAGCGTGATGTGGTCGCCCGGAACACGCTCGCTCCAGCGAAAGGGTCCGGTACCCACCGGCGCGTTGTTGAACGGGGCGGTGTTCGGGTCGTCCGCCGTGCCGAGCAAATGCTTCGGCACGATGAAGACCCAGGCGAGCAGCGAGACATAGGGCGAATAGGCGCGTTCCATCCGCCAGGTGATTTCGTGCGGACCGGTCACGGTCACGTCGCGCAGCAGGTTGTGACCTTGGCGCGAACCGGCGCGGAAACCTGGCGTGTTGATCAGGTCCAGGGTGAACTTCACGTCCTCCGCGGTGAACGGCGTGCCGTCATGCCAGGTGACCCCCTCGCGCAGCCGGAGCTTCCAGACCAAGCCGTCCTTGGAAACGCCGCCATTCTCGATCGACGGCACCTCCCGCGCGAGTTGCGGCGTGAAGTTGCCTTGCGGGTCCACACCCCAGAGCGGGTTGAACAAGCTCCACCAGACGCCCTGGTCGACTTCGATGGCCGGCATGAGCGGATTGAAAACCGTGGGCTCCTGGGAAAGGCCGACGATGACCTGGCCCGCCGGCTTGGCGGAAGGCTGGGCCGCCGCCGCGAAGCGTGCGCTGAGCAACGCGGCACCGCCGAGCAGGAGCGCCTCGCGCCGCCGCAATCCGACCGAGGATGTGGAAAATGATCTACCCATTGCCTGTCCCCTTTTGATCCAACGCCATCCGGGTAGAGCACCGGCGCACGCCACCATTCAATATATTGAATGGTATGATCCGCCCGACCGCGCTGTCAACAGAGTGAGGATGCCGTTCGGCGGATCGCCTCGCGGCGGCACCGGCTGAAGGAAAGCAATTTACGCGCCGGTGCCGGTCATGGCGCGCGTGCTTTGGCGCGCGGACGTCACAGGTGAGGCCCAACCAAGCTCATGATCCACAAAACTTGGGCCGAGGAGGCGGTGTTATTGGCCATTTGATGCGACTGATGGCTGCGAAACTGAAAGCTATCGCCCTTGGCAAGGGTGGCAGCTCGGCCCGCGACAGTCAGCTCGACCTCGCCATCGAGGATAAAGCCGCCTTTTTCGCCCTCCCCGATCAGGACTTCCTCGGTTTGACTGTTCGGCGGCATGGTGATGATCATGAAGCGCAGGCTCTCGTCGTTGTGCGGCGAGAGCAGCTCCTTGATGAGCTGGCTCTGCCCGACAACGATGCGCAGGCGATCCGAGGCGCGCCTGACGAAGCCCGGATCCTGGGATGTTTCGGATGGAGAATGATCCAGGAAGGCCCAAAGGCTGACCCCGAGCGCCGTGCGGATCCGCTGGAGCGTCTTCATCGACGGGTTGGATTTCCCCCGTTCGATCTGACTGATGATGCCCGCCGACACGCCCGCCTTCATCGCAAGGTCGCTGATCGATAGCTTGCGCTCAAGACGCAGGGTCCGAAGCTTGGAGCCGATCTCGCGGGAACCCGTCTCCACCGGCGAGTCCGCGCCGGGGCCATCTTTCCCGGGACTGTCCTTCAAGGCGTTTTGCGACATCTGCTGCTTCAATTTTCCCAAAAAGCCCCAAGCCCCTCAATATATTGCCTGACGATCATCCGCAATCGCCGGCTGCCGAGACCGCCCGCGCCACGTCGCGGCCCACCAGCTAAAGTGTAGCGGCCTTGACGAAATGAGCAATATATTGAACGCTGATCGGGCAAGCGGCGGCGGACCATGCGTCGGGCCGGCCGCACGCAGGGTTGTGAAAGGAGCCTCGTCATGACCAGCGATAGTCCAAACAACCGCCTATCCCGCCGTCTGGTGCTCGTCGGGGGCGCCGCGGCGATAGGGACATTGGTCGCGGGTCCCGAGATCCCCGGCGCGGTTGCGCAGACGGCGACGCCGAGAGCGCGCCGTGGCCAGGCTATCGTCGGCTATTCCCAGGAGCCGACTGTCTTCAATCCGCTGATGCCGGGCAACGAGGTCGACCAGGGCATATGGTGGAATCTGTTCAGCACACTTTGGATCATCGATCCCGCCGGCAAGCCGTTTCCCGTCCTGGCGCGGGAGGTGCCCTCGCTGGAAAACGGCGGCCTCTCGACCGACGGCCTCTCTTGGAAGGTGAAGCTGCGCGACGATGTCACATGGCACGACGGCACGCCCTTCACCGCCGAGGACGTCAAGTATACGATCGAGCTGATCAAGAACCCCAATTTCCGGGTGCCCAGCCGGTTGGGCCATAAGCTCGTCACCGACATCGTGATCGAGGATGCCCATACGATCAGCTGGCGCATGAGCGAGCCCTTCGCGCCGTATGTCTCCATGCTGGCGTGGATGTTCGTCGTTCCCAAACATATCCTAGGCCAGGCGCCGGATCCCAACACCGCGTCGTTCAACACGGCCCCCATCGGCACGGGCCCCTTCAAATGGGTCGAGCGCGTGACGGGCGATCACGTCACGCTGACCGCCAATACGGGATATTTCGGATCGGGCCCGTTCCTGGAACGGCTCGTCTTCAAATACATCCCGGATCTGAACGTCATGTTCACCCAGTTCCGGACGGGCGAGATCGACTATATCGGGCTGCAGGGCATCACATCCGATCATTACGCGGAGGCGAAGACCCTCAAGGACCGGACCATCTATGTCTGCCCGCGCGCGTCGGTCGAAAACCTGACGCTGAATCTTGCCCATCCCTGCCTGAAGGACAAAATGGTTCGTCAGGCCCTCTATTATGGCATGGACAAGAAGTCGATCATCGAAGCGATCTATTATGGGCTGCCCAAATCCGCGGAATCCTATCTTCCGGAAGAAAACTGGGCGTTCAACAGCGGCCTCCCGCCACACGAATACGATCCGGACAAGGCTCGGAAAATCCTGGATGAGGCCGGGTGGCAGCTGGGCGCCGACGGCATCCGGACGAAGAACGGGCTTCGGCTCGAATTCTCGAATTCGACGACCACCGGCAATCAGATTCGCGAGCAGGCACAGCAGCTTCTCGTCCAGGATTGGGGCAAGATCGGCGTCTCGTTCAAGATCAACAACATGCCGGCGGCCGTCCTATGGGACAAGTTCTGGGCCGAGTCGAAATTCGACAGCTTGATGACGAACACGACCTACACGATCGCCTCCGATCCCGATGTGACACATCGCTTCGGCAGCCATTCGATCCCCCTGAAAGCCGGATCGGGCTCGAACGTCGCGCAATTCGAGAACGCCACGGTCGATACCCTGCTGGCCGAGGGTATTCGCGATACCACGCCCACCGCCCGGAAGGCCGCCTATGTCGAGGTGCAGAGCATCATCCGCGACGAACTGCCCTTTTTGCCCCTATTCCAGGGCGTCCAGATCGAAGGGACGAAAACCGGGTTGATGGGCTTCAGGAACAACGTCAACGTCAACTCGAATACTTGGAACGCAGCGGAGTGGTACTGGGCTTGAGCCTCCTCCCCACGGTTTAGTCCCGCTTGCTACACAGCGTTTGTCCAGGAGCCTATGTGACACAACAACCAGTTCGGCTTGCCCTCATCGGCTGCGGCGGCATGGGCCTTCGCCATGCCTTGGCGGCGCTGCACATGCGCCGAAAAGGCTATTCCGGCCTCATGCTCACGGCGGTGTGCGACGAAAACGAAGCAAAGGCTCATGAACTTGCCGGGCTCATCGAGCGCGACGGGTCGGAAAGACCTCGGGTCTTCACGTCCACGGAGCAGCTGTTCGACAGCCCCGGCATCGACGCCGTCGACATCGTGCTTCCGACCTGGCTGCACCATGGCATAGCCGTTCAGGCGCTAGAAGCTGGCAAACATGTCATGGTCGAGAAGCCGCTCGCCATTTCGGTCGAAGCCGGCAGATTGCTTTGCGATGCCGCGATAAGGAGCCGTCGCATCGTTTCAGTCGCCGAGAATTATCGGCGCATTCCAAGCAATCGCGCGTTCAAGGCGCTTCTCGAATCCGGCGAGCTTGGCGTGGCGCAAACCATGCTGATGCACAAAGCCGCGTCCTTCGACGAATCCTACAACGTCGACGGCACGGTGATCACGGCACCTCGGTGGTATACGGAGCCTGCGAAAGGTGGCTCCTATCAGATCCATGAACTGGGTGTTCATGAGATCGACCTTCAGCGCCACTGGTTCGGTCGGATCGTCAGCGTAACGGCCGACACGTCGATTGAGCCTGGGCCGGGTGGCGTTGGCGAGGTCGAGGCCACGACGCTCGCCACCCTCCGCTTCCAATCCGGCATGGTATCGCACATCGCGTTTCTGAAGAGCAAAACCACCCATGAGCGGAGCCGGCGCCTTTTCATGGCCAGCGAAGGCGTGGTGGAGAGCCGGGTATGGCACGCCTGGCAGGATGGGGAGATCGTCCTGCCCGACGGCCGGAAACTGCCCTTGGAAACCATGACCCGGGATTATCTCGCCCGCGTCGATACGGAAAAGGATCGGCGCTTGGCGCCGGGAAGCTTCGAGCCCGTCGTCTATTCCAACCCCAACGAACCGCTCACATACGGCGTGGGGTCGGCGCTGCATGACTTCGTTCACGCGATCCGATCGGGCGAAAGTCCGGAGATCGATCCGTTCGACGGTCTGCGAACCTTGCGGGTCTGCGACGCGATCCTGCGGTCGGCGCGCGAGCGGCGTACCGTTGAGATATCCGACGAAATGTCGGCCTGAAGGGCCTTCCCGAGGCATTCGCGGAACTCAAGGGATTGGGCTGGGAAGGCGACTTGGATCGGATAGCGCATCGCACGACTTGGGAAACAATCCTGCGAAGCACCGTGCGCGAAGCAGGTGGCGGGTCAGATGCTTGAAAGTCGCCTCCGATCAATCCGCAAGGCATTGATCACAGGCGAATAGAATAGGGTTAATCGAAGAAATTTCAAAAAAATCCGCGAAATCACCCCCAATAATCAGCTCAACCGAACCAGTCCACCAGATGCGGCCGCCTTTTTAACCGCTTCGATTACTTTGAGAGTCTTAAGCCCCTCGCTGGCCGGAACCACCGCCTGGGCGGTCCCACGGATCACGCCACAAAAGTTGGCGATCTGGAGCCCCAAGGGGTCTTCATGCACCACCCCGATGCGCTCACGTTCCAGCGGCGTCCACCAATCGGCTTTGGCTGGGTGACGCCACAGATCGAGCTGGGGGATGCTGAGCGATCCTCCAGTGCCACCGATATTGTAGCAGGTCTCATGCGTGTGCGTGTAGGCCGGGTTCTCCCCGCTGGTGAACTCCCAGCTCCATGGTGACTGTATCGCGTCTGAGACGTTGACCGTGCCGATGGCGCCGGAGGCGAAGTGAAGGAGAATCACCGCCACCTCCTCCACGTCATTGCCGCGCATCGGCCGAGATTCCGCAGCCTGCACCGCCACCACATCGCCGCAGAGATAGCGCAGCAGATCGACATCGTGGATGAGGTTCAGGAACACCGGTCCCGCACCCTTCTGGCGGCGCCAGGGCAGAGCGAAGTAGTCGTCCGGCTTGAAAAACCAGCAGGTGCCCTGCACCGACATGATCCGACCCAGGCGGCCGGAGTCGATCACCTCCTTCGCCTTCTGGATGAGTGGATTGTGGCGACGGTGATGGCCGGTGAGCAGCGGCACGCCGGCCTTGTCCGCTGCGGTGACAAGCTTCTCAGCCTCCGCCACCTCATCGGCAAGCGGCTTTTCAACAAGCGTGGGAATGCCCGCGGCGATACAATCGAGACCGTGCGTCACGTGCATCTGGTTCGGTGTGGCGACGATGATGCCCTCAGGCCGCATCTCACCAAGCATCTCCGAAAAGCTGGGATACCAGGCCGTTCCCTGCGTCGCCGCCATCTCACGCGCGGCGGGCATCGGATCGACGATGGCGGCGAGGAATGCCTCGGGACGTCTGGTGATATGGGCGATGTGACTTTTACCGATCAGCCCGGCCCCCATCACCGCGAGCCGCACCGGACTGCTGGAAGCGTTCGTCATCCCATCGATCCTTGGAAAAATGAGTGTGGCGGAACCGGGCGTCAGCCTATTTGCGGTCTTCGACCATCGCCACGCAGGCGCGGAGCGCCAACAGGTAGCTATGGACGCCGAAGCCGGCGATCTGCCCCTGCGTCACCGCGCCGATCACCGAGACCTGCCGGAATTCTTCGCGCTTGTGCAGATTGGCCATGTGCAGTTCCACGATCGGGCCGGTGAAGATCGCCAGAGCGTCGCGTAGGCCGTAGCTGTAATGCGTCCAGGCGCCGGCGTTGATCATGACCGCATCGACGCCATCGAGTTGGGCCTGATGGATCTTCAGGCAGATCGCGCCTTCCTCGTTGGTTTGGAAGTTCTCGACCTCGACGCCAAGTTCCGACGCCAGGCCTTCGATGCTCGCGTAGATGTCCTGCAACGTTATGGTGCCGTACTGGGCAGGGTCACGCATCCCGAACATGTTGTGGTTGATGCCATGCAGCGCCAGGATTTTGGTCACGTCTCTCTCCACTGTTCAGCAGTCGAAAATTTTCATTCGCGTGATCCTCCGCGGATCGTCACGCGCGCCAGCATCACCGGGGCCGGCATTGTCCCAGTCAGAAATTGACGCGATACCATCAAATTCGTCAATCCTTATGATCTATTCAGATCAAAAAATGATGGTATAGTCCGCTCATGATCTTCATTTTTTGATTAAAATCCATCATTTGATGGATATGCCGCAATAAGGCCAGCCGATGACAAGTGCCGTCCCAGCCGATCGTCAGGAGTTGCTCGCCGCCGTCGCGCGCAAGCCGCGCGTGGCGGACGTGGCCGCGCGGGCCGGCGTCAGCACGGCGACGGTCGATCGTGTCATCAACGGGCGTGGCGGTGTCCGCCAGCGGACCGTGACGCGCGTCGAGGAGGCGATCCGCTCTATCGTCGGCATCGATCAGCCGGCGCGGATCGCGGACGGCCCGCTACCGAGGTTCGATGTCATCCTGGCCGGCGACGGCGCGCAGAGCGTGAAGGCCCTCGCCGAGGCGCTGGGCGACCTCGGGGCCGTGCACGGGCTGCGGTTAGAGGTGGATTTCGTCGAACTGATGAACCCCGCGGCGCTCGCGGCACGGCTGCGGCGGTGCATCGCCCACGACAGCGACGGCGTGATCGTCCAGGTGCTCGATCATGCGCTGGTCCGGGACGCATTCGATGCGTTGGCCCAGGCCGGCATTCCCGTCGTGACCGTGCTGACCGACATCGCCGGCGCGGATCGCCTCGCCTATGTCGGCCTCGACAACCGCGCCGCCGGGCGCACGGCCGGATTTCTCATGGGCGGCCTCTGTCCTGGCCCCGGCAAGCTCGCCGTGGTCTGGGCCGGTCAGCTCTATCGCTCGCATGAGGAACGCGACGCCGGCTTTCGCAGCTACTTGCGCAACGAGCGGCCGGAACTCGAATGCCTTGAAGTGATCACCGGCGTCGACAAGCACAAGGTGACCCGTGCGCGGCTCGGCGAGATCATCGCGGGGCATACGGACATCGTCGGCATCTACTGCGTCGGCGCCGGCGTCGCCGGTGCGGCGGACGCGGTGCGCGATGCCGGTCTGGAGCGACCGATCGCGATGATCGCGCACAACTTCAATGCCGACACCAGGCCTTATCTGCTCTCCGGCACGATCCACGCGGTCATCCACCAGAACATGACGCGTATCGCAACCCTGGCACTCGACTGCCTGCGCACGCGCCAGGCGCTGCCCGGACATGTCGGCATCCCGATCGAGATCGTGACGCGGGAGAACATGATGTACCGCTGAGCGATACATCCCGCTGTCAAAAACCCAAACGACAAGGCGAGGCACGTGATGCCGAGATTAGAGCAATTGGCCGCGGATTTGGCCGCCGCGTGGCGCACCGGAAGCACGATCCCGCTGCCCCAATCGGGCCGCGGGGCGCTCACACGTGCCGAGGCCTATACGGTGCAGGACCTTATCGCCGAACGGCTCGGCACGCGGGTGGTCGGCTGGAAGGTGGGCGCCACCGCCCCTGCGCTGCAGCTGTTCGACGGCCATGACGGGGCGATCCCCGGGCGCATCTTCGCGGATCGCTGCTTCGACAGCCACGCGCGGATCCCGTCGGATCTGCTGAAGAGCGTCAAGGTCGAATGCGAATTCGCCGTTCGGCTGACCCGCGCGCTTCCGCGCGGTAACAGGCCGATTTCGGCCGAAACGCTGGCGGAGATGCTCACCTTTCATCTCGCCTTCGAGCTCGCCGCCAGCCGTTACGCGCCAGGCACCGGACAGCGCGGGGCCACGACGTTCGACGGGATCGCCGACAACGGCTCCGGCGGGGCTGCCGTGCTCGGGCCCGCGGTCGCCGCCTGGCGCGATCTGCCGTGCAACACGATGGAGATCCTGGCGAGGATCGACGACAGCCCGCCGATCCAAATCTTCACCGGCGCCTATCGCCGCGAACCGCTGGACATCGCGGTGGAGACCTTCAGCGACCTGCACGCCCGCGGCATCGACCTGCCGGCCGGCACCTGCCTGCTGACGGGCTCGCTCTCGCTGCCGACCCCGGTACGGAAGGGCCAGACCGTGACGGCGACGTTCACCGGCCTGCCCGAGATCAGCTTCACGATGGCCTGACACGGCTACGTCCTCTCCAACAACGGATACAGATTCTCATGACACAACAATTCGACGGCAAGGTCGTGGTGGTCAGCGGCTCAAGCCGGGGCATCGGGTTTGCGATCGCGCAGGCCTTCGCACTCCAAGGTGCGCAGACCGTGCTCGCCGCTTCTTCCGAAGCACGACTGACCGAAGCGGCGGCGCGCATTGCGGCGAGCGGGGCACTACCGCCGCTCACGGTCGCGGCCGACCTTCGCACCATTGCCGGGTGTACGAGCGTCCACAGCGCCGTGAATGCAAGGTTCGGCCGTTGCGACGTGCTGGCCAACTCGGCCGGCGCCACGCGCGCCGGAGATTTCGTCACGCAGCCGGACGAGGAATGGCAAGACGGGTTCGCGCTGAAATTCTATTCCGCCGTGCGCCTCAGCCGGCTGTTCTGGCCGATGCTCGTGGCGGCCCAGGGCGTTGTGCTCAACATCATCGGCGGTGCCGCCCGCACGCCAGACCCAGGCTTCCTTGTCGGCGGCTCGGTCAACGCCGCGATGGCCAATTTCAGCAAGGGCCTGTCAGGCATCGGCAAGCAGGTCGGCGTGAACGTCAACTCCATCCTGCCGGGCCTGACCGAGACCGAGCGGGTGCAGACCATCTTCAACCAGCGCGCCGCCGCGACCGGTGTCACGCCGGAGCAGGCGCGTGCCGACCAGATCGCCAAGGAAGGCCTGCGCCGCCTTGGTCAGCCGGAGGATGTCGCGGCTTTGGCGGTGTTCCTGGCAAGCGACGCGGCGCGGCACATCCAGGGCACGGCGATCGCGGTCGATGGTGGCGGAACGCCGGGGCTCTACTGAGGTGCCGCCGCCCGCGCCTCGGCGTATGCCAACTCTCACAAGGCGGCGAGGTTGGCATCCATCATACTCAGATGGGCGAGCGAGACAGCGTCATGTCAAAGCGGCCTGATCAAAGGGGCCTAATTCTGCCGAAGCTTTCGGCCATGCGGTCCGCGTCGGGTTCGACGCCGGTGAACAGTCGGAACTGTGCGACCCCCTGGTAGATGTTCATGCCGCCGCCATTATCGGTGCGGGCGCCGAGGGCGCGGGCGCGGCGCAGCAGCTCGGTCTCGCGCGGGAAATAGATCACGTCCGACACCCACAGATCCGGGCGAAGCAACTCCGCTGGCAACGGCATGCCGGGATGCGCATCCATGCCGATCGGCGTTGCGTTGACCAGACCATTGGCGGAAGCGACCTCGGCTGCCAGATCGGTGCCGACGACGGCACGGCCCGGGCCGAAATGGGCGTTCAGCCGATCCGCGACCGCGGCGGCGCGGGTCGGATCGGTGTCGAACAGCACCAGAACGCCATAGCCGAGTGTCAGCCCGGCATGGGCGACGGCGGCCCCGGCGCCACCGGCACCGAGCTGCACCACGCGATCCCGTGCCACGCCATCCATGTTGCGGCGGAACGCCTCGGCAAAGCCGGTCCAGTCCGTGTTGTGGCCGATCCGCTTGCCGTCGCGCAGCAAGACGGTGTTCACGGCGCCGAGAGCACGCGCATCGTCCGACAGCTCCGTCAGATGCGGAATCACCGCCTGCTTGCAGGGATGGGTGATCGCGAGGCCGGTAAAGCCGGTGCGCTCGGCCGCCAGCAGAAGCTCCGGCAATGCTTCGGGGCCGAGGCCCAGCTTGGTCAGGTCGATGAGGCGGTAGACGTACCACAGCCCCTGCGTCTGCCCCTCGGTCATCTGCAGTTCGGGTGCGGCGGAACCCTGGATGTCGGCGCCGATAAGGCCGATCAGGGTGGCTTTCTGGGTCACGGTGGATCCTTGTTGCGAAAGAGGGGTCAGATGGGTCCGCCTGCCAGCCAGGCGGCACCCTTGGCATAGAGCGGCTCGACCTCCGGGCCCTTCGGCCCGGGCATGTCGCGTATTTGCCGACAGCTTATTCCCATCAGTGATGGGCGAGAATCTCACCGAGGAATGTGCGTGCACGCGGATGCTGCGGCGTGCGGAAGAAGGTCTCGGGCTGCGCCTCCTCGAGGATCTCGCCCTCGGCCATGAAGATCACTCGATCGGCCACCTGCCGGGCGAAGCCCATTTCATGGGTGACGCAGATCATCGTCATGCCGTCCTGGGCGAGGCCGATCATGGTGTCGAGAACTTCCTTGACCATCTCGGGATCGAGCGCCGACGTCGGCTCGTCGAACAGCATCACCTTCGGCTGCATGCACAGCGCGCGCGCGATCGCCACACGCTGCTGCTGGCCGCCGGAGAGCTGGGCTGGGAATTTGTCGGCCTGGTCGCCGATATGCACGCGGCCCAGATAGCGACGCGCTGTCGCCTCCGCCTCCTCCTTGCTGGTGCCGCGCACCCGCATGGGAGCGAGCATGCAGTTGCGCAGCACCGTCATGTGCGGGAACAGGTTGAAGCTTTGGAACACCATGCCGACTTCCTGCCGGACGATGTCGATCGCCTTCGGGTTGTCGGTCACGGCCACACCGTCCACCACGATCCTCCCTTTCTGGTAGGATTCGAGGTGGTTGATGCAGCGGATGAGCGTGGATTTGCCGGAGCCCGACGGCCCGCAAAGCACGATCTTCTCGCCTTTGCGGACCGACAGGTTGATCGATTTCAACGCCTGGAAATTCACGTACCACTTCTCCACCGCCTCCATCAGGATCAGCGGCTGCTCGGTCGAGATATCAGCGGCGGATGTGGTCGTCATGGGAACTTCCCTTCTATCAGGCGACGACGAACGGAACGCCTTCGATGGCATCGGGGAAGCTCGCCGGCGGTTCCTGCTTCATCCAGGTCGTGTAGGCGGATTTCAGCACGCCATCGGTCCTGATCTGATCGATGAAGCTGTTGGCGGCCGCGTTCAGCTCCTTGTCGCCCAGGCGGGTGCAGGCGCCGTTGTAGAGGCGGGTGAATTCGAGCTTGTTCTCGAATGTGCCCGGCTTCGCCTGGTTCAGCCGATCGACATAGAACATGTTGCCGCCGACGGCTTCCACTTGGCCGGAGAGCAGCGCCTGGATCGTGGCCGCGTCGTCATCGTAACGGCGGATGGTGGTGCCCGCCGGCGCGTTGGTGGTGATCTGCGCGTCCTGCGAGCTGGCGCGCGGCACGCCGATGACGATGTTCTTCATGTCGGCGTTGGTCTTGACGCTGGTCGATTTCGCCGCGACCAGCGAGATGATGTTGGCGACATATGGCTTGGAGAACTGCACCGCCTTGGCGCGTTCCGGCAGCATTGCCATCGTCGCGAACAGGATGTCCACGCGCCCGGTGGTGAGCGCGGGGATGCGGTTCACCACGGCGAGCGGCACGAATTCCACGCCCACGCCGAGATACTTCGAGAACGCCGTGCCGATCGCGGCGTCGAAGCCGTCGGACGCGCCGCTGGTGTTGACGAAGCCCCAGGGGGGATTGTCGCCTTGGATGCCGATCAGCACTTTGCCGCGACTCTTGATGGTGGCGACGCTCTGGGCCGCGGCCAGGCGGGGCAGCAGGCTGGCGCCGAGGGCGAGCGCGCCGGCGCCCAGCAGAGTGCGGCGCGAGAGGCTGAATATGTCGGTCATGGACGGTTTCCTTTGTTGCTTGGTGGTTGGATCGACGAAGACACTCAAGTTCATCGCGCGGCGGCGAACTTCGCCTCGAGACGGGCGCTGTAGAGCGACAGTGGCCAGCAAAGGGCGAAGTAGATGGCACCCACCACGCCGAAGACGAGGATCGGTGCGAAGGTCTGGCTGGAGACGATCTGCCCGGCCCGGGCGAGCTCGATAAAGCCGACGATGGCGGCGAGCGAGGTGCCCTTGATGAGCTGCACCATGTAGCCGACCGTCGCCGGCTGGGCGATGCGCAGTGCTTGCGGCAGGATCACGTCGCGCAGCTGAGACAACATCGGCAGGCCGAGGGCCGTGGCGGCGTCGGTCTGGCCGCGTGGCAACGCCTCGATCGCGCCGCGCCAGATGTCGCCGAGGAAAGCGCTGGCATTCAGCGTGAAGGCGATCGCCACCGCCACCCAGGCGGGCAGCTGGATGCCGACAAGGCCGAGCCCGTAATACACCACGAAGAGCTGCATCAGTAGGGGCGTGCCCTGAAACACGGCGATGTAGAGGATCATCGACCGCCGTAGCGCCGTGCTCCGCGCCGTACGTGCGAGGGCGACCAGCAGGCCGACGATCCCGCCGCCGGTGAACGCGATCAGCGAGAGCAGCACCGTCCATTTCAGGCCGATGAGCAGGAAGACGAACTCCTTGAAGCCGAAGACGACGTCCATGTTCGGCTCCTCAGCGCGTTGGATAGTTGAAATACTGGCGTGAGATCGCGGCGAACGCGGTCATCAGCATCCACGAAATCGCCAGGTACATCAGCGTGACCGTGAAATAGACCTCGAAGCTGCGAAACGTGTCGCTCTCGATCCGTTGCGCCACCGACGTCAGCTCGTAGGCGGCGACCGAGGTGCAGATGCTCGATGTCAGGGTCAGCATGATGAACTGGCCCGTCAGCGACGGGTAGATCGCCCTCAAGGCAGGCTTGAGCACGATGAACTGGAACACCTGCGCCTTGCGCAGGCCGAGTGCCAGGCCGGCCTCGACCTGGCCCTTGTGGATCGACTGCACGCCGCCGCGGATGATCTCGATGGCATAGGCGCCGCCGTTGAGGCCCAGGGCGATGATCGCCGTCACCGTCGGGTTGAGCCGCAGGCCGAGTGCCGGCAGGGCGAAATAGAGGAAGAAGATCTGCACCAGAAACGGTGTGTTGCGGATGATCTCGATGAAGGCGATCGTCAGGCGGCGGAGCCAGGCGATGGTCGACTGGCGCGTCACCACCCCCACGACGCCGATGAGCATTGCCAGACTCATGCCGGCGAGGGCCAGGCCCAGCGTGCCGAGGCAGCCCCAGAGCAGCTGGGGAAACGCCGCGAACACCACGGAAAAATCCATCTGGTAGCCCATTTACGCCCTCCTCCCCCCGCAGGTTCGGAACCCTGCATTGTCTTTGTTTCTTGGACGCCCGCCGACGGTCAGCTGAGCGGGACGGTCAGTTGTGCAATCAATGACGCAGTCTGCGGCCGAACGCCACGCCACCAGGTGAACGCCTCCGCCGCCTGCTCCACCAGCATGCCCACGCCATCGGCAAGCTGCGGCACGCCGGCGGCCCGGGCGGCCTGGAGGAAGGGGGTCAGGCCCTTGCCATAGGCCAGCTCGTAGGCGACGGCGGCACCCTGGAACGCGTTCGCGGGCACCGGCGGCAGCTCGGTCCGCAGGCTGGCGGAGGTCGCGTTGACAACGAGGTCGAACCGTCCGGTGATGTCGGTCAGCTCGGCATAGCCGCAGACGACCAAGTTGCCGGCACCGGCGAATTCGGCGCCGAGTTTGGCGGCCTTGGCCACCGTGCGGTTGACCAGCACCAGCTCCGCCGGCTCTTCCGCCAGGAACGGCAGGAGCGCCCCGCGCGCCGCCCCGCCCGCGCCGAGCAACAAGACGCGCTTGCCGCGCATCGGCACGCCGAGATTGACGGTGATGTCCCGCGTCAGCCCGACGCCGTCGAAATTTTCGGCGAACACGCGCCCGTCTTCGAACTTCAGTGCATTGACCGCGCCGGCACGCCGCGCGCGCTCGGACAGGTCGGTGGCATAGGCAAAGGCGTCGAGCTTGAAGGGAGCGGTGATGTTGAGCCCGCGCGCACCCTCGGCCCGGAACTGGTCGATGCGTGCGGCGAACCCGCCGAGTTCGCCCAGGATGGCTGTATATTCGATAGCGTGGCCGAACTGGCCTGCGAACGCCGACTGGATCATCGGCGACTTGGTGAAGCCGATCGGGTTGCCGATGACGGCGTATTTGTCCGTCATGTTTTGTCTCCCGCGGCGTCTTCCGCGTAGAGCACGCCATCTTTCACCATCGCATCGATCTGCGTGGCGGTGAGGCCAAGGGCTTCGGCGATGCGGCGATTGTCCTGTCCCATCAGCGGTGCCGGGGTGCGGATGGTGGTGTCGCAGCCGGAGAAGTGGAACGGCAGGTTGGGCAGCGTGACCTTGCCGAGCACCGGATGGGTCTGCTCCACCAGCATGCCGCGTGCGAGGACCTGCGGATCACGGACCACCTCATCGATGTTCTGCACCGGGGCGGACGGCACGCCGGCGGCGTCGAGCGCTTCGAGGCAGGCGTCGCGTGAGGGCTGGGCGAGCGTCCAGCTGCGGACGATGTCCATCGCGATTGCGTAGTTCGCATTGCGCGCCGCGGGTTTTGCGAAGCGGTCGTCCGCGGCCAGCGCGTCACCGCCGATCAGCTGGGCGAGGCGGCGCCAGGCGTCGTCGACCTGGGCGGCGATCACCAGATAGCCGCCCTTGGCCTCGAACACGCCGTAGACGGTCGAGTCCGGCTGCGCGCTGCCTGTCTGCTGCGGCATCACCGTGCCTTCGCTCATGAAATAGCGCTGCACCGCGTAGTCGTGCATCGAGATCATGCAGTCATACAAAGCAAGATCGATGTGCTGGCCGAGACCGCTGTTGATCCGGCCCAACAGGGCCGCGTTGATTGCCGCCACGCCGTGGATACCGGTGTACATGTCCGCGAGCGGCATGCGCAGCAGCGGCGGCGGCTCGCCCGGCGTGCCCACTTGCGCCATCGCCCCCGACATCGCCTCGGCAATCAGTCCAAAGCCTGGGCGATCGGCGTACGGGCCGGTATGGCCGTAGGCGGACACCGAGCAATAGATCAGCTTCGGGTTGCGCGCCGACAGCGCCGTGTAGCCCAGGCCAAGACGGTCGAGCGCGCCCGGCCGATAATTCTCGATGAACACGTCGGCGGTATCGACAAGCTTGTGCATCATCTCCAGGCCGCGCTTATCGCGCATATCGATGCACAGGCCTTGCTTGCCCATGTTCTGCTGCAGGAAATAGCCGGACTGTCCGTCCTTGAAATGCGGATGCGCCCGCCCGGCATCGCCGGATTTCGGACGCTCCACCTTGATCACCTCGGCACCAAGAGCGGCCATGCAGCGGCCCATGAACGGGCCTGCCAGGAAGTGGCTGTAGTCGATGACGCGGATGCCGGTGAGCGGCAGGGCCTGCCGGCTCATGCGACAGACCCCGCCTTGGGACGCATCGGGATCATCAAACGATGTTCGCCGAGCTGGACGACCTCGCCGTGCTGGTTGATCAGCTCGGACGGCAGCACCACGATGCCCCAGCCCTCGCGCTTGGTGGCGCGCATGGAGCCCACGCGGAACTTCACGTGCACGGTGTCGCCGAGCTTGATCGGCAGCTTGAAATCCCAGGTCCAACCCAGCGACATTCCGGGCAGGAAGCGATAGTCGGCGCGGGTCTTGAGGCCATCGGCCAGCGACAGGCCGAACAATCCGTGCGCCACGCGAGTGCCGAACGGCGTCGTCTTGGCGTATTCCTCGTCGACATGCACCGGCGTAAAATCACCGGTCAGTTCGGCATAGGCATTCACCATCGCCTCGGTGACGACGACCGAAGGCGTGATGCATTCGTCGCCCACCGTGGCGTCGTCCCAGTAAAGCTCCTCGGCCATCGTCGTGTTCCCCTACGCGCGCGGATTGATGGCAAGGGCGGCTTCGACCGTGCCTTTGCTTGCCTGCAGAATTTCGATGTTCAGCCCGTCGGGCAGGGCCAGCCAGTTCGGTCCGGCCGGCAGCGCCTTGGCGCCCCACTTCGCGGCGCGCTCCAATACACCGTCATAATCGTCGACCATGATGCCGAGATGGGCGAGGCGGGCTTCCGGGCCGTCGAAGCCGGGATCGGAAATAAGCTGCACGCTGCCGAGCACCCACACCTGGCGGCCGATCTTGTCGGTGGCGGGCAGCTCGTCGCGGATGCCGAGGCCCAGGACCTCGCGAAAGAAATCGATGTGCCAGTCGATGTCCTTCACCCGGATGGCGACGTGTTCGATATAGGCGCGGGGGAGCGTCATGGGTTCAGGCCTTGCCGGGATAGTCGGTGCGGGCGAATTCGATGCCTTTGACACAGGCGATGATCGCGGCGTTCACCGGGGTGGCCACGCCCAGCTTCGCCCCCCAGCGCACGACGGAGCCGTGGATGTAATCAACCTCGGTGGCGTTGCCGGATTGCAGGCTCTGCAGCATCGAGGTCTTGAACTCCGGCGGCAAACCGGCGGACGCCATCGTCCAGGCGATGCGCGGATCGGTGATCGAGATGGCAACGCCGGCCGCCTGCGCCACCGTGATACCCTCGGCGATCGCCGCCAGCGCCGTCTCCTCCAGGATCGGCAGCGCGTAGAGCCCGCCGTAGGTCAGCCCGGTGATCGCGGTCAGCCCGCCGCCAGCGACGTTGATGAACAGCTTGTCCCACATCGTGCCGACGATGTTGTCGCTGAGATGGGTCAGAAGCCCGGCCTGGTTGAAGCCGTCGGCAATCCGCTGCGCGCGCGAGGAAATCGTGCCGTCGAGCTCGCCGATGATCGTCTCCTTGCCGGCCACGCCGGAGCGCACGTGGCCGGGGGCGAGAAACACGCCGCCGACGTAGGTCTTGCCGGCCATCACACGGTCGCGGCCGAGTTCTTCGACCAGGATCTCCTCGTGGCCGAGACCGTTCTGCAGCGACATCACCACGGTGTCCGGCCCGACAATCGGTGCCGCGGCGCGGATCGCATCGCGTGTGTGGTAGGATTTCACCAGCACGATCACCAGGTCGGCCGCACCGCCCGCCTCGACGGCGCTGGTGCGGGCGCTGACCTTCACGCTGGTCTCGACACCGGCCTCCAGCATGCGCAGGCCCTGCGCGTTGATGGCATCGACATGTGCCTGGTACGGATCGATCAGCCAGACATCGGCACCACCCTTGGCCAGCGTGCCACCGATCGTCGAGCCGAGCGCGCCTGCGCCGATAAAACAGATTTTCAACTGGACCGTCCCCAACACCTGTTGCCGGTGCTGGACGAGTCTTAGAGCTCGGGGGCGCCATGTGGCTATTCAATGGATTTTATAATTGGTATTGTGAAACGCAATGGACACCTCAGAATCCGACGATAGCGCTCTGCTCGACGCCAAGCTGCTGCGGCTGTTCGATGCGCTCTACACGACCGGCAGTGTGACCCGAACGGCCGAGTTGCTCGGCCAGAGCCAGCCGACGATCAGCATCTGGCTTGGCCGATTGCGGCGTGATCTGCGGGATCCGCTCTTCGTGCGCAGCCCGTCCGGTATGCAGCCGACCCCGCGCGCGGACGCGTTGATCGGCACCGCGCGCCAGGCGCTGGAATCACTGCGGAGACTGTCCGCCTGGGAGCAGGAATTCGTGCCGGCCACCGCGCAACGCCGGTTTCGGATCTGCATGACCGACGGCAGCCACGTGACCCTGCTGCCGCATATTCTGCGGCATGTGCGCGCGGTGGCACCGAACGTGCGGATCGAGGCGGCCCACATCAACGCCGAAACCCCTCGTGCCCTGCGATCGGGCGACGCCGACCTGGCACTCGGGCTGATCCCCGATCTCGAGCGGGGCTTCTTCCAGCAGACGCTGTATCCGCAGGACTGGGTCTGCCTGATCAATCCGCGTCATCCGCGCGTGCGCGGCGTTCTCTCGCTGGAGATGTATCAGGCTGAAGAACACATCGGCATCGTGTCCGGCACCGGCGCCGAACTGCTGTCAGCGGCGATAGAGCGGCGGAATGTCATGCGTCGGTTGGCTTTGGAGCTGCCGGGGTTTCTCGGCCTCCCGGCGATCATCGGCACGACGGACCTGATCGCCACCCTGCCACGCCATATCGGGGAAACCCTGGCCGCGGTGTACGGCCTGACCGTGTTGCCGTGCCCGATCGATATTCCTGGATTCACCGTGAAGCAGCACTGGCATGCCCGCCTTCACCACGATGCCGCGAGCCGCTGGCTGCGTGGGGTCTGCGCCGAATTGTTCCAACAGCGCGAGGTGCGACGCGCGAACACAGGCGTGGCCGGCGCCTGATGGCGGGCCACGAACGATAAAGATGAGTATTATATCCAGGCCATAGCCCCATGAGCGGGCCGTGAAGGTTCTCGACCGCCGGAATACCAATGATATCAACGATCCGAGCACTGTCCGCGCCCGACATGCCACTTTCCTCGACATAGTTGCTTCATTCTGATAACTCCTTGCCGTGACGGAGCCACGCGACCCGACCCTCGATGTGCTGCTCGATCTCGACGGGCAGGTGCTCGTCGTGGACCCGGAGGGTGGCCACTGGGTCCGCTTTGTGGTGACGCGGGTGCCGGCCTCCCCGGAGAAGCCACACAGGCTGGATTATTCGCTCACGCTGCACGGGCCGGATGGCGAGCGGCTGGTCGGTTTCGACAACGCCCATCCGGTGGTGAAGCAGAGGCGTGGCGAGCCGCGGGACCATCGCCACCGGCTGCGGACGATCAAGGCTTACGACTACCGGGACGCGGCGACGCTGCTCAGCGATTTCTGGACCACCGTGGACGCGGTGTCGCGCGAGAGAGGAGTGATCCCATGACGACCCTGAAAGTGGGCATCGCCAGCTACGAGGACATGAAGGCCCGCACCATCGCGGTGGCGCGCGGCGAGCAGCGCATCGCGCCTGAGGAACCGAAGGTCTGGTTCACCTCGACCGAGTCCTTCGCCAAGGTGCTGTCGGCCGGCAATCGCGACCTGTTGCGGGTGATCGTCGAGCAGGCGCCCGGCTCGCTCGATGAGTTGGCGCGGATCACCGGCAAGGCGAAGTCGAACCTGTCGCGGACGCTGAAGACCATGGCGGGTTACGGCCTCGTCCGCCTGGAACGGGGCGAGCGCGGGCGGATCACGCCGAAGGTGACGCATGACCGGGTGGAACTCGACCTGCCGCTCACCTGGTCGCGCAAGGCGAGCTGAGACGTTCGCAGTTCTGTTGTGGGGTGGCGGACAGGGCGGCGAGCATCGCCGCCCATGGGCTGTTGCAGAACTTGACCGTTCGGCCGGTGCTGGACGAGGCCGGCACCGCGACTGATAAATACGAGCTCTTGGCGAAGCGCAAGATCCTCGGCAAGGCGGCGCCGATCGCCTGTGCTTTGCTCGGCGAGGCCAACCCGACCGAAATCAGCCTCGCCGAAAACAGCTACGTCCCGCCGCACCCGGCCGACCAGTACGAGGCGTTCCGCCGCTTGCATGAGGACGGCCTGCCGGCGGTCGAGATCGCCGCCCGGTTCGGCGTGACCGAGCGCGCGGTCAAACAGCGCATGAAGCTCGGCGCCGTCTCGCCGCTGCTGATGGCGCAGTATCGCGAAGGGCTGTTGAACCTGGAGCAACTGACCGCCTTCGCGCTGACCGACGACCATGGCCGACAGGAACAGGTCGGACGAGACCTGGGCTGGAACAAGTCGGCCGACATGATCCGCCGCCTGCTGACCCAGGCCCATGTTCCGGCTCATGACCGGCGCGTCACCTTCGTCGGGCTTGAAACCTACGAAGCAGCGAGCGGCCTCGCGCTACGCGATCTGTTCAGCGAGGAGGAGCGCGGCGTCTATCTGGAAGATGTGGCATTGCTCGACGGACTGGTGCGGGACAAGCTGGCGGTGGAAGCCGAGACCATTCATGCCGAAGGCTGGCGCTGGATCGAAGTTCATCCCGAGTTCGCCTATGGCATGGCGGCCGGCCTGCGGCGGGTCTACCAGCAGGCCGTCGAGCTGACCGAAGACGAGCAGGCCCGGCTAGATGCCTTGGAACAGGACTATGAGGCGCTGTCGGTCCAGCACGGCGGCGAGGTCGCGACCCCGGAGATCGAGGCGGAGTTCGATCGGCTCGAAGCCGAGATCGACGCGCCACTGGGCGCCGACCGTGGATACCTATCTCGGCCGGGTGACCAAGGCGCGCATTCTGGAAGCGGTGCGGGAAGGCGTGTCCGAGCGCTAGGCCGAGGCCATCGCCGGGCTCAAGAAGCCAGAGATGGCGAGCCAGGCGGAACATTTGCTGGCCGGAAACCGAAGCGGTCGAGGTCGCCGCAGAATAGCAACGGGGCCGGGGCTGTGTGCAGCCCCGGCTTCTATCACGGCCCGAGGATCGTCACCGTCCGAAAGCTCAGGGCAATTTGAACGCTCGCACGGCGCCGTGGCGATCGATTTCGAACAGGCGGCCATGGATGATTTCTGCCGCTTCGATCACGGTGGCAAGTTTGAGCCCGAGTTCCAATTGCTGCGCCAAACCGACCGCGTGGAGCATGACGGCAAGACCCGGATGATTGGGCGTCCGGCGGCCGAGCTGCCGAAAATCCTCGGCATTGCTGGTCATGACGATCCGATCCTCGGCCACCGCGCGGGCGAGCACGTCGGGATCGGCCGCACCCTGCAAACCGATCTCGTTCACATGGACCGCCTCGTAGCCGTGAACGGTACGAAGGTGATGGGCCAGTTGCGGCGAGAGATTCTCGTCGATCAGGAAGCGCGGCGCCACAGTTTGCCGCTCGGCCGGCCACGCGGCGGGTTGGCGCGGGCATAGAGGGCCGCCGCCTCCACCGCCTCGCGATCGAGATAGGGATAATCCTGCAGAAGGCTCTCGATGCTGTCGCCGGCCTCGATCCGGCCGAGGATGACCTCCGCCGTGATCCGGGTGCCGCGGATCGTCGGCGTTCCGCCTAGGATCGCCGGATCGCTGACGATGAGTTCGCGCGCCCGCGCATAGAGCCGGAGCCGGCGTCGCGCTTCGGCCAAGGCCTTGCCGGCATCGATCCGCACCAGCCCGCCGATCATCAGTTCATCCGGATGCTCGGCGTCCAAGGTTTCGCGCAGCAGGCGATAGGCATCCGGCGCGGATAGATGAAGTTCGGCGGGCAGCGTTTCGGCCAGAGCGAAGGCGAGCAGCGCGGTTTCGTCGATCTGACGCCGCTTGGCCGGTCCGACCATGCGCGCGGGTATCTTCCGCAGCGTGATCGCTTTCTGGATTGCGGCCAAAGGCGCGCCGGACATCGCGGCCGCTTCCTGAGGGCTGTAGCTCATCATCGGCATAATTCGTATCCTCTAGGATATGAATTTAGGCGGTACCGTGGGCAGATACAAGCTGTCAGGGCGATGGTTAAACGAACTAGCAAAGGCGACCAGTCGTGCTTTCGCAGATGGCCGTCATAACAGGACGAAACGCTTGGAGTGCCATATTCTTTCCAAGATTGCCGTTTTAATGCTGTTGGACTTGAAAAATGAAGACGATCAACCCGCGTCCCCTGACGATGTTCGAGTCGGTTTCAGTAGGTGGCGAAAATCCCAATTATATCGTGCGTCTAGTGTTGTGATTCTAACGCCTGTTTCGCGCGCGACCTTTTCGAGGATTTCGCCTGGTGACTTGGTCCAGACGAAGGGCTTGGGTTGGACGTTGTGCTGATCGAGATAGTCCATGATGGCGGTCTCCAGTTCACCGACACTTTTGAACACGCCGCATCGGATGCGTTTTTCGGTCCGTCATTAACCCGAGTGCAGAGCCCTGACCTCTAATCGTCAGCAATTGCGCCTAAGAGCATTTCCATTCGCCTAGTATTGATGGTTGCTTCTGCTGCGGTTCAAGGGCCAGCCGCTATGCCTTCAAGGAATCTGGGGGCCCGACCGGCGCGCGCGTGAAGAAAGCGCTTACAATTTCGAGAACGTTCTTCCCCATACTGAGGTCTAATATATCGCCGCAGATTCATACATTTCGAACATTATCCGAACTTTGGCGTTGACATTAAAGGATTGAGTGCGCTTAATTATGTAAGCGCTTACTTTCATTTTCTAAAATGAATGAACGTGTCCCGATGCGCTGTGAAGGCGCGACCAAGGATCAATATCTCGAGAGTTGCGGAACGATGGGGCATTCGAAGAACGTTCTGATAACCGGAGCTGCGGGCGGTATTGGCGCTCTGGTTAGGGCGACGTTGCGCCCTCATTGCAAATTACTTCGATGCAGTGACATCGCCAAAATAGAACCGGCAGCCGCCAATGAGGAAACGGCTTCAGTCGACTTGCGCGACAGCGCCTCCTTGGAGGCAGCGATGGAAGGAATTGATATGATCTTCCATTTCGGGGGCATTCCGCTTGAGGATACCTGGGAGGCCATTCGCGATATCAATATCGATGGCACTTACAATGTCTACGAAGGCGCTCGTCGACAGGGCGTCAGACGGGTGGTTTTCGCCAGTTCAAATCATGTCCTCGGCTTTCGTCGTCGCGCGGAGAAAATAGGAATACAGGCGATGCCGAGGCCGGATTCCAGGTATGGAGTCAGCAAGGTTTTTGGCGAGGCGCTCGGTCGTCTTTACGCTGACAAATATGGCGTCGAGACGATCAGCCTTCGCATTGGCCAATTTCGTCCCCGGCCAACCAACCGGCGCATGCTCAGTCTTTGGCTGAGCCCGGCCGACATGGGGCGGTTGGCGTTGAGCAGCCTCTATGCCGAGAACGTCCATTTCGAGATCGTCTATGGCATCTCCGCCAACAGCAGAGCCTGGTACGACAATCCCGGCGCTACGAAAATCGGTTACGTACCCAGCGATAATGCAGAAGACTTCGCACGAGAATTTTTGGAAAGCGAGATGAGGGAGGACGACGTTGAAGCGGCTTTCCAAGGAGGCCCCTTCTGCTCGGACGAGTTCAACGGCGACTGCTCCAAGATCACCTGAATGACGCGACGAATTACGAAACCTAGACTCTGCGTTGTGGGCGCCGAACGAGTGATCCATGTGTCCGATAGTTTCAGGAGCGAGATCAATCGCACCATGGCGATGCTAGGGATCACCGATATCAGCCAGATTTCCCAGACTATCTTGTCAAGACGCGCTAGCCCGCTCGAGAGCATAGGCAAAAGAACATGACCGATGGACTGAATGTCATGAGCGGCTTCGCGGTGCAGAAGGCTCTCGAAGACCGGGTGCTACCTGACTTCGAAGCCCGCATGGGAATTTCCGTGGCGGTTCGTTGGGATCCGACCACTGTTATCATGAAAGCCATAGCAGACGGGGAGACTGCCGATATCGTTATTCTGACGGATGAAGCCATCAGCCAGCTGGTCGACCAAGGGATTTGCGACGCAGGGTCCGTCTCTCCTCTGGCCTATGCGGTTCTGGGGCTCGCGGTGCGTCGGGGCATGAGCAGTCCCAATATAACCACCGTGGAAGATTTCAGGCTGGCGCTCCACCACGCCCGTTCCATTGCCTATTCTAAAGCTGGCGCCAGCGGAATTTATTTCGAGAAATTGCTTGAACGGCTGGTCGGTGGGGAGGCAATTCGCGCACGCGCCACGGTAATCCCCAAGGGGCTCGCCGCGGAACTGCTCATCTCAGGTGAAGCTGACCTTGCGGTGCAGCAGATTAGCGAATTGCTGATGGTCGATGGGGTCGAAGTTGTCGGCGCCTTCCCGCGGGAAGTCCAATCGGCGACTGGCTTCTCAGCAGCGATCGTTTCGACCTCAAGACGTGCCGCCGGCACAAAGCAACTCATGGAAGCCCTGACCTCGAAGAATGCTGCGCTTGCCTACGAAGCGTCTGGCCTCGTTTTGCGGTAAAAGGAAGCCAATCTGGGGCCACCCACGTATCGCAATTCCACATCCAACTTCCCTCGCTGTGGCCCCCACCCAGTCCGCTTCTTCGCAGACATGAATCTACTGACAACGGCCAGTATCTGACGGGCGGGCCTGTCAGATACTCCCAAGTGTACGGGACATAAGGTCGAAGAAACCGTTCCGATCAAAGCCGACTGCGACATTGATGTTGGGTTTGCCGTTGCCGCGGCGGGTGCGGCCGACCTGGACTGAGTCGTTGAGTTCAATGTCAACATGCATCGGTTCGCATCGGTAGAGTTCTGGCGCCAAGACGTAACCCGTGACGCAGGCATCGTTGAAGCAAAGCGTTGGATTGTCCCAGAGGTCGGCAACAAAGCGGGCACCGGGCTGCCCTGTATCGTGAAGTAACGCGAGCCATTCGGGCGTTGGCATGGCTTGCCGTGTGATCTCGAGTCCGACCATGGTCACCGGGGCGCCTGACGCAAAGACAATCTGCGCGGCATGCGGATCGCTGTGCATGTTGTAGCTGGCGTAGGGAGTAATGTTGCCGCCGCTGAAGGAACCGCCCATCACGACGATTTCCCGAATATTGCCGATGATGGCCGGGGACATGGTCAAGGCGATGGCGATGTTGGTAAGCGGGGCGAGTGCGGCGATGGTCACTGGGTCAGGGGATTTGCGGATTGCATCGATAAGCGCGGACACTGCATGCCCGTCAGCGATCACCATGGTCGGAGCGGGCAAAGGAACACCGCCTAACCCATCGTCCCCATGAATGTTATAGACCACGTTGCTCGGCTGCAGAAGCGCCGCCGGGCAACCCGCGTGAACCGGGATGTCCTGCCTGCCGGCCAGTTCACAAAGCTTCAAGGCGTTCGCGGTCGTCTGGGTGAGGGGCACGTTTCCGCCCACGGTGGTTATCAGGATGACGTCGAGATCGGCTGGTGCCCCGAACGCAGAGAGGATGGCCACCGCGTCGTCCTTGCCGGGATCGGTGTCGATAACCAGAGGGCGTGCGGTCAAAATTGGATCTCCATAAAGCGGCTTCGGCCGCTCTGTTGGGATATGGATTAAGTGTGCGAGAACATTGGTAGGCCGGGGATCGGCACGTCCGCGACCAAGACCTGACCCGTATCGCCCTCGGTCATATAAAGCTTCTTGCGCCCAGGTCCGCCAAACGCAACGTTGGTGATCGCCCGGCCAGCGCAGGAGCGAACGCGCGCGATGGGTTCGCCGAATTGGTCGAAAAGCCAGACGCATCCAAGGCCGATATGGGCAACCGCAAGGCCGCCCTGCTCATCGATGGCCAGACCATCGGGACCGGTGCCGCCGGAAAGGCGAATGAAGGCGCCGACCTTGTAGGGGGTGCGACGTGCCAGCAGCGGTACGCGCCAGACGGCATTGTCGCGCGTAACATTGACGTAGAGGGTACTCTCGTCGGGACTGAAGGCGAGGCCGTTGGGACTTGGAATATTTGCGAGCACGATGTCGAGATGGCCATCACGGCTTAGCCGGAAAACCCGCCCCGATGGGTCGTGTAGACCGCTGTGACCCTGGTCGGTGAAATAGAGATCGCCGTTGCGGGTGAAAACCAGGTCGTTAACGCCCTTGAAATTTTCGACGCCGAACCGGTCTGCAACGGGCGTCATTTTACTCCGCACTAAGTCGAGCTTCAGGATGCCGTGCTTGAAATCCGCTACGTATATTTCGCCATCCCGGTGAATCTTCAGTCCGTTGGGCTCCCCGTCATATTCGAAGGCGAGCTCCACCTCGCCAGCAGGGGAGATACGAAAGATACGGCCCCACGGGACATCGACTACGTAGAGATTGCCCATGCGGTCGAAGGATGGTCCTTCGAGAAAGCAATCAGTGGCTTGGCCGCCCCGCTGCGCGTCGACCCAAACGGAGCGTTTTCGTGGCGTGCGATAACGGTCCGGGATGCGGGCAAAGACCTGCGATTCAATCAAGGGCGGAGGTGCAAACATCGATCTTCCCAGAAGCGGGCAACAGTTGGGAGGCTGTGACGTCCGTCGCGATCACAAAGCGTTTTCTAAGCGGGAATCGTTGAGGTGCCCAGGATTGGACGGAGGGGGAGCGGTGCTGTCACGAACAACGAGGCTAACCATGACTTCAGTGGTGTGCTGCCAGGCTTCTCCGGCGATGCGGGCGAGCAGATATTCCGCCGCACGCCGACCTATTTCCTCCGCGGGAACGTGCACCGTCGTCAAGGCCGGCACAATCTGGCTGGCGAACTCCAGATCGTCGAAACCTGCGATCGAGAGTTGTTCAGGGACAGGGATGTTCTGTCTGCCGCATTCAATCAGCGCCCCAAAGGCAAGCTGGTCGTTGCCGCAGATGACTGCGGTGGGTGGCGGAGACATCGCCATTAGGGCACGGAGTGCAAACTGACCTTCGGCGATCCTGTAGGGCTTTTCGATCAGCAATTCACGCGGAACGGCGAGATTGCGATCACTGAAAGCTCGACGGATACCTTCGAGACGCGCGGCGGCTCGGTCGTTGTTCCGAGTAAGGCCAGCTATCACACCAATCTGCCTATGTCCGAGGTCGAGCAAATGCTTGGCCAGCTTGCGTGCCGCTTCGGCATTGTCGAACCCGACACTTGGGGTTTCTTTGTCGGCCAGCGACCAGGTGACCACGAAGGGCACGTGGCGCGCCTTGAGGAAATCGGCCACGCTGTTCTGACGCTGGGCACCAACAAGGATAATGCCGTCCACGCCGTGTGCGACGAGCGACTGAATCTGTTCCCACTCCTGCTGGGGATCGTAGTCTGAGCTGGCGATCAGCGTTTGAAAACTCGCGCTGCGGAGCCGGCGCTGCGCCGCCTCGGCGGTGATGGCGAAATTCGAGTTCTCTAATGTTGGGATGACAATGCCGATGGCGTGCGTCTTATTCGAAGCAAGAGCTCTAGCCGCGCCGTTCGGCACATAGCCCAACGCCTCGATTGTCTCCTCAATACGCTGGCGTATACCGTCACTGACCGACCCGGTCCGGTTAATCACGCGTGATACGGTCGCGCCCGAGACGCCTGCCGCAGCCGCCACATCCTCAACGCGCAAGCGGTCCGAATTCCGCCGCCGCAGCCTTTTTCTGCCAGGTTCCTTATTCTCGTCGGTCATGTTTCTTCCAATGCCCGCTGCCACTGCTGCCGATTTTTTTCATGTCCTGGGCCCCAGCGCTATGCAGGCATAGCAGAACGCCGAATGCCCGTCATTGCCCGGAGGCCTGGATTGGTGGCGTTGGATCACGCCTAGCCGGCGACATGGTTGGAAGCGGCGAAGATGAAGCGGCGAACGCCCGCTCGTCTGCTTGCCTCGAACATATTGTGGCAGCTGACGATATTGGCGGGTAGCAGCTGCTCCCAGGCGCCCTCCTTCGGCTCCACCGGTGCGCCAGCCAGATGAACGACGCATTCGATGCCCTCGCGCCAATCCGTCGCGAAGTACTCGTCCGATACCGCCGGCTGCCCCCGTGATTAGGAGTTTCATTCTGAATTTCCATCGCCGCGGCCGCGTCTTTGGGGGCCCTTTTTTCCGGATTTGGCGGCTGTATCACCATATCCGAAAATCGGTCAGATCGAGGCAGGCGTCAAGCGATAAAAGAAAGCGCTTACATTTATATTTTTCTTCCCGCCCTCTCACTGGAGAGCCTGAGGATCGCATGAAAATAGCCAGAATATACCAAAAATTCACTGAAGATGGGCCTGGGACTTCGATTCGATTCTGCGCTTGACGTCGCTCTAATCGGCCGCGTATGTAAACGCTTACCTAATTCAACCGTAGTTGAGTGGGGCGCAGCTACAGGGGAAAACTATGACTGGGAAATTCGGTAAGTTCCGCATGTGTCTGGCAGGACTAGCTGCCGGCATTTCGGTTCTGATCTCGGTGGTCGGGCTGCCTCGGGTGGCGGCGGCTGAGGAGCTTCATGTCATGAACTGGAAAGGCTGGGGCACTGATAACGCCACCGCCGTGGCTGAGTTCGAAAAGCAGACCGGCGCGAAGGTCGTTCATGACTACATTTCATCGTATCCGGAAGTGTTCACGAAGCTCCGCACGAATCCGGGCTACTACGATGTCGTGGTGCTCAACGCCGCCTTCGTCAATCAAGCAGCCGCGCAGGGGTTGCTCGCGCCGATCGATACCGCAGCCCTGAAAAACTACTCGCAGCTTTTCCCCAAGATGCGGGAGGCTCCACAGCTGGTGGTCGATGGCCAGGTGTACGGCGTGCCGTGGATCTGGGGTGTTACATCGGTGACTTACGACACGAACGTATTCAGTGAGGCCCCGACCTCGCTGGAAGTACTTTGGGATCCCAAGCATGCCGGCCGTGTCTGCTGGCGCGACGATCCAGAGGATTCGGTGCGCTTTGCCGCGCTCGCCCTCGGCCAGAATCCCGACCAGCCGCAGGATCTCGACGCAGTGGGCCAGAAGCTCCGTGCCTTGAAGCCGCAGATCAAGGCCTTCTGGAAGTCCGAAGATGAGTGGCGCAAGCTTGTCGCTGCGAAGGAATGCGACCTGTCAATATTCTGGACTAGCAGCGCCAACCGGGCGATCGAGCAGAAGATGCCGGTCAACTACTTCGTCCCGAAGGAGGGCGCCATCGCATTCCGTGACTCGCTGATCGTTCCGGCCGGCTCTGGGAAGACGCAGCTTGCCGATGCCTTCATCGACTTCATGATCAGCAAGCAGTTCTATCAAGGCTGGGTCAAGACCGGCGGTGCGCCGGTGTCGGCCAACAGCACTGCGGTCGAGGAGCTCCCCGCAACCTCCGCCACCCGGACGGTGCTGACCACGCCCGAGAACATGAGCCGGATCAATTTCAAGGGACCGCTCACGGACGACCAGCGTCAGTCCTACCTGGATCTGTGGCAGGAAACGAAGGCCTACTTCGCCAAGTAACAGAACTATCCAAGCCCGAGAAAAGCATCGTCTTGCCGTGCGCTCTTTCCGGTTTTGCCTAAGGAGAATGTTTTGAGTGACATTGATGCGCTTTCCCGGCTCGAACAGCATGCGTTCGCCTGCCTTGCATTCGGCGTTATCGGCGATGCGATGGGATCGCGCACGGAGTTACTCGAGCCGGAAGAGATCGAGCGCCGCTTCGGGTGGGTCGATACGTTCGAGGGGGACGGCACCGACGACGTCATCATGCGAGACTTGCTTGCCGAAGCGTTGATGAAGACGGGCGGATACGCGTCGGCCGACGACTGGGCTGCCGAGTGGAAAAGGAACCAGGCGACCATCTTCGGTGAGAAGACGAACAGATTCTTTCCTTCCATCCTGCATGTCGTCGAGAAGATCGCGCGCAACTATCCGCCGCAACTGCTGGCTATAGGCACGATGCCGAGTTCGACGTCGGCGATGGCCATCGCGCCGGTCGGGATCGTCAATGCGGGGCATCCCGTGGCTGCCGCGGCGCAAGCAACCGAAATTGCCAGCCTCGTTCACGTCACCGAAAATGCCTTTTGTCAGGACGGGGCGGCGGCAATATCAGCTGCGATAGCCGCCGCGTTCTCGCCTGACGCAACGGTGGCGTCGGTAATCAAGGCCGCGTTGTACAGTTTGCGGGGCTGGAGCGCAGAAGAGATGCGCAATCTTGTCGTCGACGCGCTTGATCTTGCCCGAAGCTCCAAGGACTTCCGCGCCTTTAGGAACGACTACCACAAACGCTTCCGGCGGGCGGTCATCTGCGACAGTAGGGAGACGATCCCAGCGACGCTGGCGATTGTCCTGCTGGCGAAAGGCGATCCGTGGCAGGCGACCGTGCTCAGCGCCAATTTCGGACGCGACTCCGATACGATCGGCTGCATGGCGGGCGGCATCTGTGGTGCGCTGCAAGGCCTGACGGCACCCAACATTTCAAGGATCGACCAGATGTCTACCGGCGTCCGCCAGCTGCAACTCAAGCTGGCGAAGGACCTGGGCGGCCTGGCCGCGTCCAAGGCGGCCGCCGAAATGGCGGCCTGGACCAACCGCATCTGATCTAGCCGATGCCCGGCACTAAATCGAGGACCACTCCATGAAGCTCAAGCGCGAGTGGATCGGCTATGGACTGACCGTGCCAGCCTTCGTCTGGCTGTGCATCACGGTGGTTTTGCCGCTGATGATGATGTTTTACTTCAGCTTTATGTCCCGCATGCCGATAGGGAATGCCGCGGCAACATTCAGCCTGAAGCAGTACGCGTCCTTCTTCCAGCGTGATTTCTACAGGTTTCTGACCTGGCGCTCGATAATGCTGGGTGTCCATGTGACGTTCTTCTGCGTCCTGATCGGATATCCTGCGGCGCTCGTCCTGGCGCGGGCTGTCAAGGGACGCTGGCGCGACGCCATCCTGCTGCTCGTCGTACTGCCGTTCTGGAGCAACGCGCTGATCCGCATTTTTGCCTGGACGATGGTTCTCAGAACCGACGGGTTGATGGATCAGGCACTGCACTTCCTTCTGCCGGGTGCTCCGTCGATCGGCGTGCTCTATAGCTATCCGGCGGTCGTCATCGGGCTCGTGCACTCCTTCGTGCCGTACATGATCCTGACATGCTACGTATCCCTCCAAGCGATCGATGACAGCCTCATCGAAGCAGGCCAATCGCTGGGCGGCTCCGGTCTGACGGTATTTCGCCGGATAATTCTACCCCTCAGCCTGCCTGGCCTGCTGGTTGGCGTGGTGCTCATTTTTATCCCGGTCGTCGGCTCCTTCATGGAGCCCCGCATCTTGGGCGGGCGCGAGGGCATCATGCTCGGCACGGTCATCGAGGACCAGTTTACCGAAGTGTTCAACTGGCCTCTAGGCGCGGCCCTTTCCTTCATCTTGCTCGGGGTCGTGGCCATCATCTTCGCGGCTGCCTACCCGCTGCTCAAGAACAGGCTGAAGGTCGCGTAACAGCCACCTGCCGGCATTTGATCGCCGGTGGAACGTCAATAGACCGACATGAAGGTCCGACTCGTGCTGATCGCGACCGGCGCATACAAGGTGAAACTCAATGCTGAAGATTCGAAACTTTAGCTATGGCTATCTGATCTGCCTGTTGGCCTTCATCTACGTTCCGATCTTCGTCATGATGGCGATGGGGTTCAATGAATCGAGCGACTATGAACTGCCATTCCGCTTCAGCCTGATCTGGTATCAACAGCTTGCCGGCAACGATGTTCTCTGGCGGGCCGGAAGCAACAGTGTCGTTCTGGCCGTGGCCAGTACGATGGTCGCGACCGTGATCGGCACGATGGCGGCGCTCGCCATGGCCCGCCACCGGATGCGGGGGCATGCCATCCTGCAGATCCTCCTGTTTCCGCCCATGGCCGTCCCGTGGCTCATCCTTGCCACTTCGATGCTGATCTTCTTCTATTATTCGGGGATCGGCCGTGGCCTGCACGCAATGCTTCTGGCACACGTCGCCCTGTCGCTGCCCTATGTCATCATCGTTGTCGGAGCGCGCCTTCAGAGCTTCGGGGCCGATCTCGAAGACGCGTCAGCGACGCTTGGCGCGAACCCGTGGCAGACCTTTTCCCGGGTCACCCTGCCGGTGATCGCGCCTGGCGTGGCGGCGGCCGGCCTCTTCGCCTTCGGCATCTCGTTCGACCAGTTCGTGACGTCCTATTTTCTCGCGCCGCCCGGGGTCACGACTTTGCCCGTCGAAATTTACGCCTCGATCCGCAAGGGCTTTACGCCCGAGATCAACGCGATTTCCACCATCATCATCGTCGGGTCGATGCTCCTCCTCGCCATCGTTTCGAAGTTCTATCAGTTCGGGGGCTCAAAATGAGCAGTGTCGATATCCGGCAAGTCACCAAAACCTATGGTGACGTCCACGCCTTGGACAAGGTTTCGCTGACTTTTGCCGAAGGCGAGTTCTTCGGCCTTTTGGGGCCGAGCGGTAGTGGCAAGACCACGCTGCTGCGTTCGATTGCCGGCTTCGTGAATCCGACGGGCGGCCAAATCCTGGTAGACGGTACCGACATCAGCCATATTCCTACCCATAAGCGCGATATTGGCATGGTGTTCCAGAATTATGCGCTGTTTCCGCATATGGCGGTATTCGACAACATCGCCTATCCGCTCGCCGTTAGGAGGGTCGCATCCGCAGAAATCAACTTGCGGGTGAACAAGATACTCGAACTCGTACAGCTCGGCGGATACGGCTCGCGGCGACCGCGCGAGCTGTCCGGCGGCCAGCAGCAACGCGTGGCGTTGGCGCGCGCGCTGGTTTCGCGTCCACGGGTCCTGCTTTTGGATGAGCCGCTCGGCGCCCTTGACAAGAACCTTCGGCAGCAGATGCAGATCGAGTTGAGGCAGATCCAGCGCGAGGTTGGCATCACCACCATTCTCGTGACCCATGATCAAGAAGAAGCCCTCACCTTGTCCGACAGGATCGCGATCTTCCGCAAGGGTGAGGTTGTGCAGGTCGGGCGGCCCGACGATGTCTACGAGAATCCCCGAGATGCTTTCGCCGCCGAGTTCTTTGGCTCGACCAACTTCCTAAAGGGCAAATCACTCGGCAAGCAGGGTGTGCTCGGCGCGGTCGAACTCTCTGATGGCACCCGCATTCTCACGAGCTATGCGCTGCCGTCTTCCGGATCGCCGATCACGCTGACTGTGCGCCCCGAGAAGGTGTTAATCCAAGGGGAAGGACAGGCCGTGACCGATCAGGGAACGTCGCTAAACGTCCTGTCGGCGACGGTCATCCAGCCGGTCTATATGGGAGCGTCAGTCACCTACCAGCTTTCGACCTCTCCGGCCGATTTCTCAGTTTTTCAGCAGAATCGCGAGGCAAAGCGGTTCGAGGCGGGTGCGTCTGTGAAGATCAGCTGGCTTCCACAGCATACGGTCGTCCTCGATGCCTAGCACCCGGCGCATCATACCGGCAGGCAAAGACGCCAGCATCGATAAGATGCGGCCTCGGGGGGCTGCCGAAACACCGGCCAGCCCCGAAGCGCCGAGCACACCCGACGCTTCGATCGTCGCCGTTAGCAAGCGCGTAAGCAATAGGACGTCATCCCGGCTAGGCCGCTACCTTTCGCTGGGCGATTTCGAGGAGGGAGCGCGCCGCTGCCTTCCAAAGATGATCTTCGGCTATGTCAGCGGCGCGGTCGAAACGCGCGCAAGCATGCTCGACGCTGAATCGGCCTATGCGGAACTCGCACTCGTTCCAAACTACCTGGTCGACGTGTCCCATCGCGAACAGGGCCGGACGCTGCTCGGGAAGCGCTACGCGTCGCCGTTCGGAGTCTCACCGCTGGGCGGAGCAGCGATGATCGCTCACGACGGCGACAGGGTCCTTGCTCGAGCGGCGCGCATAGCCAACGTGCCAATGATCCTCAGCGCTTCTTCTCTTACCAAGCTCGAGGATATTCATGCCGAATATCCTGACGCTTGGTTCCAAGCTTACCTGCCCGGTGACGATACCCGCATCGAGGCGATGCTGAAGCGCGTGGCGGCGGCTGGTTTCGGAACGCTGGTTATCACCGCCGATACGCCTGTTGCCGGAAACCGCGAAAACAACCTGCGCAGTGGCTTCAGCATGCCGTTGCGGATCACGCCGAGGGTCGTGCTGGACAGTGCACGTCACCCCCGCTGGCTCTTCGGCACCGTCGCACGCACTTTCTTCGAACGCGGCGTACCGCATTTCGAGAACATGGATGCGATGCAAGGACCGCCGATGCTGTCCCAAAACTTCGCTCGCAATATGGACAGTCGCGATCAGCTGTCTTGGCGGCACGTCGAACTGATGCGCCGGCTCTGGAAGGGCAAGTTGGTCATCAAGGGTCTGCTCTCCACGCACGATGTCGCGAAGGCGCGCGAAGTGGGCGCGGAGGGCATCATCGTCTCCAACCACGGCGGTCGCCAGCTCGATTATGCGATATCGCCGATCAGGGTCCTGCGGGAGATCCGCGCGGAAGCGAAGGGTATGAGCGTGATGATCGACGGCGGTATTCGCAGGGGCACCGATCTGATCAAGGCGCTCGCGCTCGGTGCCGATTTCGTCTTCATCGGAAGGCCGTTTCTCTATGCCGCGGCGGTGGGAGGCACAGACGGCGTCCTCCATGCCATGACGCTCCTCCGGGATGAAATCCATCGCAATATGGCCCTGCTCGGATTGCGGCATCTCGACGAAGTTCCGCCGGGGATTGTCAAACATGGAGTGAAAGGAGCTCAGAATGAGTGACGCAGGAATACCAGTTGCCGGTAAGGTTCATTCTCTTGTTGTCATGAGCGCGATTGCGGTGAAGGACGCCTTCGAACGGCGCCTCAAGCAAGAGTCAATCTGACGGGGAGAAAACATCGTGCCTGGTTCACCCCGTATCGTGCTCCTTCACGCGACCCCGATCGCAATGGATCCGATCCATGCGGCATTCGAGCGTCACTGGCCCGAGGCCGAACTCATTAATTTGCTCGATGACGGCTTGACGATCGACCGGGCTAAGGAGCCGCACCTTTCGGACGGAATGATCGATCGCTTCGTGGATTTCGGACGATATGGGTGGCGCATGGGCGCGGACGCAATTCTTGTAACTTGCTCGGCTTTCGGCCCGGCAATCGATCGGCTATCATCCGACCTGCCAGTCCCGGTTCTTAAGCCGAACGAGGCCATGTTTAAGGCTGCCATTGCCAGCGGCCAGAGTATTGGCATGCTGGCTACATTCGCGCCCGCCGTTCGCACCATGACCGAAGAGTTTCAGGATTTCGTAAAGCAGAGCTGCATGCAAGCCCAGCTCACCACCATCATCGTTGACGACGCGATCGACTTGCTGCGCAAGGGGCGGAGCGAGGACCACAACAGGCTAGTCGCCGAGCGCGCGGTCGATCTATGCGGTTGCGACGCCATCATGTTGGCGCATTTTTCCACATCACGCGCGGCCGATGCCGTGCGCGATAGGGTCGACGTACCTGTTCTCACGGCACCGGACGCGGCGGTTAGATCGCTCAAGGACCTGATTGGCCGCTAGCACTAGGAAGGCCGCGTCAAGGAAATCTCTGGGCTGTGCGTCCCCGGTCTGTTTGCGGTAGACCTCCATTACCGGTAGCTTGATGCTGCCTTTTCAAGGCTACCTGCCAGCAAGCATGACCTCCGGAGACCTCGTATGAGCCCTCGGGAGCACGCCCCCAACTGCCGCCTCGTCGTCCATCAGAATCACCGCTCAAATCGAACGGCCAGAATCCAGATCCGCACAATCACCGCAAGGCGTTGGCGGGCTGGCGCTTACGATCGATCTGCTTGAGGCTCGTGTTGTCGGGCGTCGATGCCTGACGCCATCAAAAGTGCGCCAGAGCCAAGATTGGGCGCTGATTGACACGCCGGAGTGCGCCAGCTTTTGCTCCCGAGTGATTCCGGTTTGCTTCCGGGGCTGATTTTCGGGCGGCCATCGCTAGAATCAGAAAGCCCGCCAACTCTATGAGTTGACGGGCTAATTTTTGGTTGCGGGGACACGCAACACCCGATCCCGGCGAAATGGAGACCAAAACACGAAAGGCGACCCTTCCGGATCGCCTTCGTTAGTTTCGCAAGAATCGTTGGTTGCGGGGGCTCGCAACACCCGATTCTTGCGATTGGTCGAAATAGCCATACCAAAGCTAGCAGCATAGTCGCTCAATGTAGGACAAGTTCGAATCCCCCCTCGGCCCGCCAGCCTGCCGATTGCCGCATGGCCGACCAACAGCATTTCCAATAACACGCAGGCCTGCTGTAAGGGCGGGAATCGCCCGCTCTTTGGCCCTTCCCAATGTAGGGCCGGCTTCCCGAAAGCCGCCGTACTTCTATCGGCAGCGCTAAGAGAAAGCGTCGGTTTGTTAGGCTGCTGACAACCGAGCAGTTCTGACACCAGCGTTGTTGATCGCCCTTGCCGCATCAGCGCGGCCGAAGCCCCGTCACGAGCAGAGCCGTCATCTGAGCGGCATGATCGGGCTTTCCGTCGTAAGTTGACATGCACAACGTCGAAACCGCACATAGTATCTCAGCAGGGTCCATGTCCGACCGAACCTCTCCCGCCGCTGCCGCAGTCTCGAAGAGTTTCCGAACGGCAGGGCGAAGACGTTGATCGAAGCGCGCGAACACACCGATAAATACCGGATCGCCGGAACTAAGCGCCTTAGCCAGACCTCGCTTCGAGCCTACGAACTTAGCATAGACCTGCATCCATTTCGCGAGCGCTTCGAATGGTGGATATTCGGTGGCAAGGGCTGCCGCAGCTTCCGCGCAGTCGTCCATCTCGCCATCAAAGACGGCTGCGATCAGATCGGCGCGCTGGGGAAATCGACGAAAAAGCGTGCCCATGCCGATCCCTGCACGGTCGGCAATTTCACGGGTCGTGGCATCCACGCCCGTCGTGGCGAACAACTCTCTCGCCGCCGCAATTATAGCGTCCACGCTACGCTGAGCGTCGGCACGCAAGCGGCGTTCGCCGTCCGCTTCCGGCAACGCATCAGCCCGCTGGGTATTTGAATGAGCGTTTGGCATATATCCCTCTTGTTAAGAGGAGCTACGCTCCGTATACAGGTGGAGCGTTGCTCCTCTTTTTCTTCTTAAAGTTATATTGCGACGCTGACAACATTCCAATGGAGATCACATGCAAAATAATCAAGTCGCGCTGGTCACAGGCGCCAATCAAGGGATTGGCCTCCAGATTGCCAAAGATTTGACCGCCCAGGGGCTCACTGTCCTCATCGGCTCACGAAACTTCGAGCGCGGCGAGGCCGCCGCCGGAGAGCTGGGGCCGAACGCCGTCGCGCTTCAGCTGGACGTCACGGATCAGGCATCGATTTCAAATGCTGCGGAACGGATCCGCAAGGAGTTCGGTCGCCTCGACGTGCTGATTCAAAACGCGGCGATTACGACCACCGGCGACCATCACGCACAAACGCCTCAGGAATTTGTGGCAGCCAACCGCCCAAGCGTCGTCTCCCTCGATGAGATGCGCGCCGTCTGGGAGACAAATGTGTTCGGTGTACTCGCCGTCTACCAGGCGATGTTGCCGATCTTGCGGGATACGCCGAACTCTCGCATCGTCAACGTCTCCAGCGGCGCCGGATCGCTCACGCTGGCTTCTGACCGGAATTCCCCGATGCACGGATCCTTCGACGCTACCTATGCGGCTTCAAAAACCGCTCTCAACGGCCTGACCGTCGCAATGGCAATCGAACTGGAGGGCGATGGCATCAAGGTGAATGCCGTATCTCCTGGCTACACGAAGACAAGAATGAGTCCTGGCGGCACGGATACCGTCGAGGACGGTGCAGCCGAAGCCGTGCGCGTTGCGCTGCTGGGCTCGGAAGGGCCGACCGGTATGTTCACGCACGCCACGTTTGGTACAATCCCGTGGTAATCTGCATTTAGCTCGACGTCTACCGGCAGACTGCTTATCGACCGGCGGCCATTAGCTCCTATCCCGGCCGAATGCCGCGCGAGAAGACGCGTTATCCTAAGCAATCCGGCCGATGTCACAAACTGTCGGTTTTCGCTCGCTAAACGGCAGCTACCGCTATCTTGTACCCCAATAGCTGCCGGACCGCTCGCCATCAGACCCGGCCATCCAGAAAATGGCCAAAACTGCTGATGGACTGCGCTAGTTAGTACGGGAAGTCGCACAGTGCGGCGGTAGAGGGCTGCTTTTTCCGGACGAGGCTCGCCGACGATCGTCACCAGGTCGGCGACCTGCACTACATGATCGGAAACGTCTTCCACTCTCTCCGCAACGAGCAGGAAGCAAAGCGCGCCTTAGAAGCCGCGCTTGCTGACTCTCCCGAACTAGCGGCTCAGGTCCACAAAAACCTTGGCTCCAATTACGCGCTGCTCGGCGACCATGAACATGCGGTGGATCTCCGAACCATTTCATTCAGCAGTCAAACCCGGAGGGCTTTAATGCAGCGGTTGACGCCTTTATGCGCGAGGCCAACTCCGCTCCGTGAAAACGCGCCCTAGCCGTGCTCGCGGCAGCGACGAATGGTGTCTTGCCGATGACCATTCACCGGCTGGCCGTTCCGGAGCACCTCGGCCCGGAGGGCACTCCGGAAGCTTCTTGCTATGACTCCGCAGTGGGATCGGCATCCGTCCCGTTAGAAGGCACCAGGCTGTTTAGCGTAGACCCGCTGGCCTGAAACCGTTTCCAGGAATTGTTCGGGCAGTATGCGCTCGACAACGAAAAGGAACGCCTCGATCAACACACGCAGATGATCCAGATCGCCTTCCTGTACGCGCCGCCAGAGACCCGGCCGATAGCGCACGACGATTGAGAGCGCGTACAGCAGCACCACGCAGGTTGCGCGGTATTCCTTCAAGCCGCCCAAGACTGGCATGAGCAACGCCGATCGTTTGAAGGGACTGTGATGCAGATCCAGGGCCCCCCAGGCGTTTGGGTGGCCCAGGTGGTCCACAGCGACGCGAAAATGGCGACCATCACCTTTGGCATCCACTTCGGCGATCTCACTTATAGGCCCCGGGAATTCAGCAATGTCCCTGGCCGTTAGTCGACCGAACTCATCGACCAGCTTTATATAGCTGCGACTCCGTGCAGCTCCCGTGGCTGGGCCTTGGGGAAGGTTAGCCTCCATGTCGCCCCGAGGCTCGACCCAAGCGGTCGGGCTATCGAAAATATCCGCAAACAGGTCCGCAATCTCTGGGATCGCTGCGAACAACCGCTCAACAGTCGCCCAAGGTGCGCCGGCCATGTCGGCCAGATCCTGATTACGCCGCGGCTTTTTCGCTGGGAGCTGAGCTGTATCCATACCCATGGCTTTCATCCATGCGGGAAAAAAAGCCGTTTGAAATAATTCCCACCACCAGTTGCTCAAGTCCGCCCGGCTCGCCGTCCAGAGTGTAGAGCCCGTGCCCCTGCTTGGTGGTGTCTTCCAGTTCGGCGAGGCTGCTCGGGCCGGTTGGCGCAGCTAGGATTTCGGCGAAAGCGAACGCGAGGCTTCCGTAATAGAGGTTCAGGACTCGCTGGCTGACATTCCGATGGTCGGACGCCTGGAAATAGTCGCTAGCGTTGCGGAGCGCATAGGCCACTCCATCGGCTCTGGACTGAAAAGCGGCTGCGTCCAGCGGGCTTCCCTCCCGTCGCGCTCGTTCCTCGATCAATTTCCGAGCGAGCGTCACGCTCTGTAGCTGCCGCAGGCGCAGCCATATGGATTCGATGGGCTGCTCGGACAGCAGCATCCGGAATGGCCGACGCGTGGCGGGCGCCGTTAAGGGTGGATCCGCGACCGGGGCAAATTTTCCGTCTGCGGTGGCCGCGTTCCATTGTAGCAGAAGCGTCGGAAAGGCATCGATCGTCCCAACAGGGCGGTCCAGGCCATGCGCGAACGATTCCACCATATACGGGGCGCCGTTGAAGAAGATGTGCTCGACCTGCGTCGCGGCCTGCTTGTAGGCGCCGTTCTCGGTGGCCGAGGTGTAGAACACCGCGATACGGTGGGATACACCGGCCGCTCCGCGGCGACGATGACGTATTCGCCTTCACCGACCTCCAGCTCGATGTCGGCGGCCCAGTTATGAGTACGCAAGGGCTCAAGAATCTTGCGCTCCACGTCGCGACGCAAAATCTCGAATCGAGCCTTTCGGCCAGGATCGTCAACAGAAACTGCCATAGGCTTTAGCCCCCCAATCACCTCTTCTTCTCCGCCAACATAGCGCTTCAAGGTTGCATCAACGATGGCTCTCGGGAGTCGAGCCAACTCGACCAAGGCCACATTACCCTGTATGTCATAATTCGTGTTTAACGCGAATTACGTACAAAACGACAAAATGCATTAGGCCACAGGTTGTCGCACAATCTGCCGGGTCAAGAATCTAGCGACCGGGACGGATCGCCATGAACGCATCTGATCGAACGCCAGCGTAGCAGATCGCATCGTGGAGTGGTTGCAGGGGCCCACAACACCCGCTTCTTGCGATAGGTTGAACGGGCGATTCCCAGGCTCGCTGCCGAGCAAACACCCTGATTGCGGGCGCGCCTTCTTTTGTGGTTGCTTCAGCTTGCGACATTGCCGTTTCGGAAGGCTCCGGCCAAATGGTCGATGAAGGCGCGCACAACCGGCGGCAGGCCACGGCGCGTCGTGAAGACCAAGTGGACAATGCCGTCCTCCGTGCGCCACTGCGGGAAGACATGCACCAAGCGGCCGCTCGCCAGTTCGCCTCGGCAGGTGTGATCCGGCAGGAGGGCCACACCGAGCCCGTTGACGGCAGCATCACGGAGCGCCTGGAAATCGACACAGGTCATCCGAGGTTCGTGCCGGATCAAGCGTTGCTCGTCATCCGGCCCAGAGAACTCCCACACGATCTCGCCCATCTGGTCGGTCGTGGCGAGCGTCGGCAGGTCGGAGAGCGCCGCGACGTCACCGCTGGCGCAGGAAGCCGCCAGATGCGGCGCTGCGACGAGAATCC
>DATMGU010000043.1:0-1693 GCA_035555315.1 Allostellaceae bacterium | reverse complement strand
GCCGGCCTGTTCAAGGCGCCCACCAAATACGCGCCGCACATCAACCTGCCCGCCGCCCGCGCCCGCGCCAATGTGGTGCTCGACAATCTTGTCGACGCCGGCTTCATGACCGAGGGCCAGGTGTTCGGCGCCCGGCGCAATCCGGCCACCGCGGTCGATCGCCGCGACGAGAATTCGCCGAATTATTATCTCGACTGGGCGTTCGACGAGATGCGCAAGCTGGTCGATACCTTTCCGAGATCCTATGTCGAGCGCGTCTTCGTGGTCCGCACCGCGATCGATATGAACGTGCAGCGCGCCGCCGAGGACGCCATCGAAAACCAGCTGCGCCAGTTCGGCCGCGACTATCACGCGACCCAGGCCGCCACCGTGGTCGCCGATCTCGACGGCGGCGTGCGCGCGATGGTCGGCGGACGCGACTATGGCGCCAGCCAGTTCAACCGCGCCGTGGATGCCTACCGGCAGCCCGGTTCGTCGTTCAAACCCTATGTCTACTCGACCGCCCTGATGAACGGATTCAAGCCGACGTCGATCGTGGTCGACGGTCCGGTCTGCATCGGCAACTGGTGTCCGCAGAATTACGGCCACTCCTATTCCGGCGCGGTGACGCTGACCCAGGCGATCACGCGCTCGATCAACGTCGTTCCGGTCAAACTGTCGATCGCCATCGGCGGCAAGGGCGGACCGAAGGCCGGCCGCGCCAAGATCGTGGAAGTGGCGCGCCGCTTCGGCATCAAGGCGCCGCTGCCGGACACGCCCTCGCTGCCGATCGGCGCCGACGAGGTCACCGTGATCGAGCACGCCGTGGCCTATGCGACATTCCCCAACAAGGGCAAATCGGTCACGCCGCATTCGGTGCTGGAAGTGCGCACCGGCACCGGCGATCTGGTCTGGCGCTTCGACCGCGACGGCAAGAAGCCGCTTCAGGCCATTCCGGCATCGGTCGCTTCCGACATGGCGGGCATGATGAGCCACGTCGTCAGCGAAGGTACCGCGCGCCGCGCCGCACTCGACGGCATTCCGACCGCCGGCAAAACCGGCACCACCAACGCCTATCGCGATGCGTGGTTCGTCGGGTATACCGGCAACTTCACCTGCGCCGTCTGGTACGGCAACGACGATTATTCGCCGACCAACCGGATGACCGGCGGCTCGCTGCCGGCGCAGACATGGCACGACATCATGGTCGCGGCCCATCAGGGCGTCGAGATCAAGGAGATCCCGGGTATTGGAATGGGCACGAAGTTGCCCGCGCCCGCTGTTTCCGCGACGATTGCGGCTAACGGCGCCCCAAAACCTCCTGATATCAAGCCGGGACCGCCGCCGATCCTGACCAAGCGCGGTGCGGATATTCTGGTGCGGGTGGAAAAGATGCTCGACGAGGCCGGCAGGGCTGCGGGAAAAACGTCGTCCGGCGATCCGGTGAAGCCGCTCAAGCCGGCGTCGTCGAGCTCCGTCGCATTCCCGGAAAGCTTTGCGGCAGCCGTGCCAGGCACCCCCGCGGCTATGCCCGTGCCGCGCAAGAACTAACCGTGCGGCTGATATTTATCACCCTGGTGGCGCTGATCCTTGCCACCGTTGTCGGCCTCGGCGCGACCTGGATGACGGCAACGCGCGGTACCGATCTCGGCACACTCACGATCGGCGCCTGGACCGCCCGGCCCAAGACCGGCACCGCCGATGTCGATCCGTA
>DATMGU010000042.1:0-35066 GCA_035555315.1 Allostellaceae bacterium | reverse complement strand
GCCTTCGCCATGGCGTCGTTGGCGACCGCCGTCGATTGGCTCATCTGCCGGCTGATCTCGGCGATCGAACTCGACAGCTCCTCCGCCGCGGCCGCCACCGTGTTCACACCAGCCGAAGCCTCCTGCGCCGAAGCCGCCACCATGCCGGTCTCGCTGCTCGATTGCTTGGCCGCCATCGCCATGGCTTCCGACGAATCGAGCAGCCGCCGGGTCGCCTGTTCGACAGCCGCCAGTCGGGTCCCGACCTGGATATCAAAGCCGCCGCAGAGCTCGCCGACGGTCTCGGCGCGGCGGGCGGCGGCGGCATGTTCCTCGACCCGCGCCGCGACGGCGTGTTCATGCCGCCGGCCATTCTCGCACAGGACCAGCAGCGCATCCTGCATCCGGCCGATTTCGTCATCGCGCGTCTTGGCTGGGATCTCGACCGAGAAATCCTGATGCGCCAGGCGTTCGATGGTACCGGTCAGCATCAGGATGGGACGGCTGACCCGGCTCCGCACCACCAGGAAACCGGCACCCGACAGGCCGAGTGCCGCGAGCAGCAAGGTCCCGAAAAGGATCACCCCGCGGACCGCGCGGCGGACGGCGTCATTGGAGCCAGCGACCATCTCGTCCATCGCCGCGTTGGCGACGCCATTGATGAAACCGAGGGTCGCGGCTTCCCGCGCCAACCAATCGGTGGATGTGATATCGGGTTTTCCGCCCGTGGAGAGCGCGTCATAGACCGGTTTGCGCCGGATCGTCGTCGGGCCAAAGGCATCCGTCTCGGCTTTACCGACCGCCTCGACCACGGTTTTCGACATGTCGGGCCGCGCCGCCGCCTCGGCGACAACCGCCCAAGCGGTGGCGACCCGTCCCCGATACTCCGCGGACATCAGGATCTGTTGTTGCGTCCAGGGTTGGCCGACCGCGAGCGCCGAGCCCGCCATCAGGACCTCGGCACCGGCATAATTGCGCGCGACCCAGGCGGCCCGCTTCACGGACAGCAATTGATCGACCGTCGGATCGACCAGCTTCAGCGCCGCTTCGAGCGTATCGCTGACCGAAGCCACCACATCCAGGAATATCTGGGTCTGTTTCGGCCATTCTTGGAGGACGCCGGGGTCACGTGCGGATTTCGGCTGGTGCAGCGCGGCGTCGACCCGGGGCCGGAGGGCCGCCACCGTGTCATGGATCGCCTTGAGCTTGGTCGTCAACTCCGGCAGGCCTGCAAGGTCAAGCAGGGGGAGCGCCCTCAGCGCCTCGTCATACCCTTCCTCGGCCATTTTTCTGTTGCCGGCGACGATCTTGTCGACCGCCTCTCCGGAAGCGGCTTCGGCCATCAACGGAGCGAGGACGTTGCCGCGCTCCAGCCGGTGGGACTGCAGAACCTTGAACAACGACTGACTGACCGAGGCGAAGGTCGCGACACGCCGCGCATCAACGCTGCGATGGACCGCGTCGATGGTCGAGTTGGCGCTGAGTGCCACCACCAAGAGGCCCATGACGGCCACCACCAATCCGAGAATGGTTCGGATCGAAAGGTTTCTCAGTCCCGACATGATAAGTCCCCTCGACCAAAAACTGTGACTTTGTGACCGGCGTATTCCTCGGCGTTATTTAAATCACAGAATTCTTAACCAAAAATTACTAATATAAGCCACCTGAATAGCCTCAAATGTAATCTGGAGAGAGGGGACTACTGATCTGTCCGGCCTCGGAAGTCCCGGCAGGTTCTCTATCGATCCCAGGCCCATCGATCCGGGCCTGTCGATCCCAGGGTTACCCGCCAGCGAAACAGCGCTAAACTGGCACGGCTTCGCTTTCGTCTCAGGATACCCACAGCTATGGCCCCACCGCTTGTCTCGGACGACCTACTCGCGGCGGTCCGGTTCGATGCCGCCGGACTGATCCCGGCCATCGCCCAACAGCACGATACCGGCGAGCTGTTGATGCTCGCCTGGATGAACCGCGCGGCGCTGATCGAGACCGTCGAGACCGGCCGGGTCTGCTATTGGTCGCGCAGCCGCGCCGCGCTGTGGCGGAAAGGCGAGACCTCGGGCCAGGTGCAGCGCCTGGTCGACCTGCGGCTGGATTGCGATGGCGATGCGCTGCTGCTGCTGGTCGACCAGACTGGTGTCGCCTGTCATACAGGCCGGCGCAGCTGCTTTTTCCGCAAGGCGGAGAACGGCGCGTGGGTCGTGACGGCCGAGCCGCTGGTCGATCCGGCGCGGCTTTACGGCGACGCCTGATCACGAGGCCCTCAGACGGCACCGCGCCAATCACCGACGATTTCGGGATAGGGGCAATTTTCGGGATATCGGCACCAAGAACCGTCCGGCGCAGGGCAGATACGCGGAGTCCTTTGCGAAGAAGTCTCGCAATATTGCCGAACACCCGCTATATCCCAGACCATCGCCGCGGGGTGTTCCGTTCTGGACAAGCGCGCGGCATCCCCTGACTTAGCGAGATTACCATTACCAACTTTACCGAACTGAACCTTGCGGCACCGCTTTTGCGCGCGCTGGACGAGGAAGGCTACACCACGCCCACGCCGATTCAGGCGAAGGCGATTCCCCCCATTCTCGAAGGCCGCGACCTGCTGGGCTGCGCTCAGACCGGCACCGGCAAGACGGCGGCGTTCGCGCTGCCGATGCTGCAGCTTTTGGCCGCGACCCCGTCGCCAGCCGGCGGCAAGCGCGTCATCCGGGCGTTGGTCCTGTCGCCGACCCGCGAATTGGCGACCCAGATCGCCGACAGCTTCAAGGCCTATGGCCGCCATCTGCCGTTCACCACGACCGTGGTGTTCGGCGGCGTCGGCCAGAATCCTCAGGTGCAGGCGCTGACCAAGGGCATCGACATCCTGGTGGCGACGCCCGGCCGGCTGCTCGACCTCATGGGTCAAGGCTTCGTCAAGCTGGACGCCCTGCAGTTCTTCGTCCTGGACGAGGCCGACCGCATGCTCGACATGGGCTTCATCCATGACGTCAAGCGGATCATCAAGGCGCTGCCGGCCAAGCGCCAATCGTTGTTCTTCTCGGCAACCCTGCCGAGGGATATTCAAGACCTGTCCAAGTCGATCCTGACCGAACCGGTCCGCGTCGAGGTGACACCGGTCTCGTCGACCGCCGAGCGGATCGAGCAATCGGTCTATTTCGTCGATCGCGGCAATAAGCGCGCGCTGTTGAGCCATGTGCTGAAGGCCGAGAAGATCAATCGGGCGCTGGTGTTCACGCGCACCAAGCATATCGCCAACCGCCTGGTCGATCATCTGGAGAAGGACGGCATCCGCGCCGAGGCGATCCACGGCAACAAGTCGCAATCGGCGCGGGAACGCGCACTGGCCAATTTCCGGGCGGGCACCACGCCTGTCCTGGTCGCGACCGATATCGCCGCGCGCGGCATCGATGTCGACGGCGTCAGTCATGTCGTGAATTTCGAGTTGCCGAACATCCCGGAAAGCTATGTCCACCGCATCGGCCGCACCGCGCGGGCCGGCGCCGAGGGCATCGCGATCAGCTTCTGCGACAGCGAGGAGCGGGCGTTCCTCAAGGATATCGAAAAGATCATCCGGATGCCGGTACCGGTCGTGGCCGAGCATCCCTACAAGCCGGGCACGCCGTCGACCCAGGCCGCCGACCCGCCGCGTCCGCCGCTGAACGCCGGACGGCCGGGCCAGCATCGCTCCTCGCGCTCAGGCAATGGGCACGGCAACGGTCAGGGCAAGCCCGCCGGCGCAGCCGCTAATCACAGCGAGGCGCCGCGCAGGCGTCGCCGCCGGTCCGGCTCGGGCCCGGCCGGCACCACCCCCGCCGGCGCCGCCGCGCGCTCTTACTAGACGATACGATGAACCCGGATCGGGCTAAGCCCGGTCCGGGTGCTTGCGGCGATACATCGCCTGGTCGGCCGCCTCGATCGCCTTGGCGACATTGTCCTCGCCGGTAAAGGCGTAAGCGCCCCAGGCGGCGGTCAGCGGCAGGAGCGTATCCTTCCAGACGAGCGGGCTGTTCTCGATCGCCTCGGCCAGGCGGGCGCCCTTTTCGTCGGCGCTGACCTGATCGGTCTGCACCAGCAGGACGCCGAATTCATCGCCGCCCAGACGACCGACCACATCATGGTTGCGAACATTCTCGACCAGCGTCTTCGCGACATGCTGCAGGGCGGCATCGCCGGCCGCGTGGCCATGGGTATCGTTGATCTTCTTCATGCCATTGACGTCGAAATAGACGACGCTGGATGTCGCCCCATAGCGTTGGGCGAAGGACATCAGCCGCGACAGCTCGCGCACGAAGGCGCGGCGATTGGCGACCGGCATCAAGGCGTCTTCGTCGGCCAGCTTTTCAAGATAGGTCGTCCGGGCCTTGGCCGCGGCGAGGTCCCGGCGCAGGCGATCGACCTCCGCCATCAGTCCCGCGATGGCGGTGCGGACCGCCGGCGTCATATCCGCCTCGGTGAGACCGGCAATCGAGGTGACGTCGGTGACCGCGGCCCCATCGCCGGACGACGAATCGGTCGCCGACGCAGCGGTCGCGGCTTTGGTCCGTGCCACTGGGCTTGCGCCGATAATCGGTTTGTCGTCGCCAATCTTCAAGCGTGCTCACCTTCTTCTGCCGTCAGCCGCGTCAGGAGCATACACCCGGGGACCGAGATCGGCCCGGCACCGGTTTGCTCTAGGCGGGTACGCTTGCTCAACGACCTGCCATCCCTATAATGTCGCAGCCTTCGTGAACAATGAATTTCGAAAGGAAGCACGGTTCGATGAGCACCGCGCCGCTGACTCCCGGAACGGCGCAGGTCGGCATCATCATGGGTAGCCAGTCCGACTGGGAAACCATGGGTCATGCCGCCACCACGCTCACTCAACTCGGCGTGGCCGCCGAAACCCGCATCGTTTCGGCCCATCGTACACCGGATCGATTGGTTGCCTATGCCGGATCGGCGCGAGAGCGGGGTCTTCAGGTGATCATCGCCGGCGCCGGGGGTGCCGCCCATCTGCCGGGCATGGTCGCCGCGATGACGCCGCTGCCGGTATTGGGCGTGCCGGTCGAAAGCCATGCCTTGCGCGGGATGGACAGCCTGTTGTCGATCGTCCAGATGCCGGCCGGCATCCCGGTCGGCACCCTCGCCATCGGCAAGGCCGGAGCGATCAACGCGGCCTTGCTGGCAGCCGCGATCCTCGCCTTGCGCGATCCGGCGATCGCCTCCGCCCTCGATCGGTTCAGGGCATCCCAGACCGCCGCCGTGGCTGAGACGCCGGCCACCCTGTCGACATCCCTCTGAATGCTGCCTCCCGGATCAATCATCGGCATTCTCGGTGGCGGTCAGCTTGGCCGCATGGCCGCCATGGCCGCCGCGCGCCTGGGCTATCGCACCCATATCTTCACGAACGAAGCCGGCAGCCCCGGCACGCTGGTAACGCCCTTCGTGACCGAGGCGGCATTCGACGACGAGGCGGCGCTCGCCCGTTTCGCCGCCGCGGTCGACGTCATCACCTACGAGACCGAGAACATCCCGTTCGAAACGCTGGACCTGCTGGCCAAGCTGAAGCCGGTCCGGCCCAGCCCGACAGTCTTGAAGATCACCCAGGACCGGCTGCGCGAGAAAGATTACCTGCACTCGATCGACGTCGCGACGGCACCCTATCGCGAGGTCACCAGCGCCGCGGCCCTCGCCCGCGCGGTGCGCGATCTCGGCCATTCCGCCGTGCTGAAGACCGTGCGCATGGGCTATGACGGCAAGGGCCAGGTCATGCTGGGTCCCGATACCGATCACAAGAAAGCCTGGGCGACCATGGGCGGCGAGATCGGCATCCTTGAAGGCTTCGTCGATTATACCTGCGAGATTTCGGTGATCGTGGCGCGCGGCACGAATGGCGCGATCGCGACCTATGTGCCGGTCGAGAACCAGCATGCCAACCATATCCTGGAGACGACCATCGTGCCGGCCCGGGTGACGCCGGAGATCGCCATGCGCGCCGAGGCGGTCGCCCGGCACATCGCCGAACGGCTCGACGTGGTCGGCATCCTCGCCGTCGAGATGTTCGTGACCCAGCAACACGAGATCCTGGTCAACGAGTTGGCGCCCAGGCCGCATAATTCCGGGCATTGGACGATCGACGCCGCGACGACCAGCCAGTTCGAGCAGCTGGTCCGGGCGATCTGCGGCTTGCCCCTGGGCTCGGCGGACCGGCATTCCGACGCGGTGATGCGCAATCTGATCGGGCCGGATGTCGAGAAATGGCGGGAAACGCTGAACGACGCGACCCTGAAGCTGCATCTCTACGGCAAGACCGACGCCCCGCCCGGCCGCAAGATGGGCCATGTCACCCGGCTGATCCCCCGGCATTGACCCTTTAAGTCGTCTGGCCCGCTATGTAGCTCCGCGGAACCGGCGCAGAACGTGCAGCGGCGCCGTCAGGGTCTCGGCGGTTCGGCGCAACCGCGCGGTCAGCTTCGGCAGGCGCATGATGTCGCCCAGGCGCCGGTCGAGGAAGGCCCAGCTATCCGCCGATCCTTCCGACCGGTCGTTCAACCAATACAGCACGGTGGCACCATAGACGCCGGCGAGCAGCGCCCGCTTGGTGTAGAAATTGAAATCGGTGGCGGCATCGCCGGCCGCATACCAGATCGCGTCCACCGTCCGATAGACAGCTTGCGCCGCGGCCGGGGCGTTGGCCGGGCTGGCGGCGAGCGCCATGGCGCGGCGGACCGCCTCGCGATAAGGCTCCAGCACGTCGAGCCGGGCACGCACCCCCGCCGCCACCCGGTCGCGCACCTTCATCGCCGCGAGATCCATCCCGGCCAAACGCTCCAGCATGCGTCGATCCGCCCAGTCGCTGATCGCGGCCGCCGCCTCGCCGGGACCATCGGGAAACAGCAGCGCCACATCCGCCGGATCGAGGCCGATCGCCTTGGCACCGGCGGCGAGTGCCACGACCGACCAGCCATCGAAGGGGACATTCGGCATCGTCGCCTCGAGCAGCGCGTCCCGCCGGGCGATCCGCTCATCGTCACGCGTCGGAACCATATCGCCCGTCATGACGCCGACTCGCTCGCCAGATCGATCGGATACCGCTGCCATTCCTCCATGAACTGCAGCAGGCGCAGATCGGTCATCCGCTCCGGGTAAAGGATACCGTCGAGATGATCGCATTCGTGCTGAACGACACGCGCGTGAAACCCCTCCACCGTTCGATCGATGACTTGTCCGTCCAGACCGAGGCCGTGATAGCGGATGCGCGCCGCCCGGGGGACCGCGCCGCGCAGGCCGGGAATCGACAGGCATCCCTCCCACCCCAAGACGATGTCGTCCGATCGCGGCTCGATCACCGGGTTGACGATCGCCTGCAAGCCGAGGGTGCTGTCGAGGGCGGCGCCGGTCGTCCGCTCCGCCGGCACCTTGAAGATGATGACGCGCTGCGAGACATGGACCTGCGGTGCCGCGAGCCCGGCACCACCGATATCCTCCAGGGTTTCGATCATGTCGCGCACCAGGGCGGCGATCTCCGGCGCGGTCGGGTCGTCGACCGGCTCCGCCACGGCACGCAACACGGGATGGCCCATGCGGGCGATTTTCAGGATGCTCATGAGGGATAAGTATGGTGTAGCGTCGCGGAGGGGTAAAGACCGGCAGGTTGTTTGGTGGCGAATCGATGCCAGACGACGCATCGTGTTCGAACCCCTTCACATTTGCCGCGGTCGGTGGTACATCACCGTCCTTTCCGGCGGGCATCGGCTCGGCGGCACCCTATTCTCGTCTCTGAGGAGTACGGATAAACCGTGCAAGTTCTCGTCCGCGACAACAATGTCGACCAAGCCCTCCGCGCGCTGAAAAAGAAGATGCAGCGCGAGGGTATCTTCCGCGAGATGAAACTCCGCCGGAATTACGAAAAGCCGTCCGAGCGCCGCGCCCGCGAAAAGGCGGAGGCCGTGCGCCGCCATCGCAAGTTGCTGCGCAAGCGGATGGATCGCGAAGGCTACTAAGACTACTGCCCATCGCGCGGCCGATGCCGCGTGTTGGCGAGAGTGACGTGTATCGAGGCTCGGGAGAGATTCCTGGGCCTCGTTTCGTTTTGGGTGACCTAGCGCGATAGCGGCACCTGAAGCAGCCGATTTCCTCCAAGCTTGCGACGCGAGGCTTCATGCCGTCAGTGCTCCCGATCGGCCGTGTGGTTGAGCTTTGGCGCTACCCCGTGAAATCCATGCGCGGGCACTCCTTGGAAACGGCGGTGCTGGGGTGGACGGGGATCGCCGGCGACCGTCAATACGGCTTCGTGCGGCGCATGGATCGGTCTCGCTTCCCCTGGTTGACCGGGCGTACGGCACCACGGGTTTTGCTCTACGAGCCAAGCTTCGCCATGCCGGACGATCCGCGTAACTCGGCGCTGCGGGTCACAGCACCCGACGGCATCGTCCATGACATCTGGGACAACGACCTGACCAGCCGCCTGAGCGAAGAGGCGGGTGAGCCGGTGATACCTCTGCAGGTCGGGAGGGGGATGTTCGATCAACACCCGGTCTCGGTGATATCGACCGACAGCTTCGCCCGCCTGGACGCGGCTTTCGGCGCCAAGCTGGATCGTCGCCGGTTTCGGATCAACATCGTCATCGAACCCGAAGGCGGATCGCTGATCGAGGCCGAATGGGCCGGACGCTCGCTGGCTTTCGGCGAGGCGGACGCACCGCCGACATTGCGCATCGACGCACCGATTTCCCGCTGTTCCATGGTCACCGTCGATCCGGTGTCAGCCGCGCGGGACGCATCGGTGATGCGCGTGGTGGCGCAAGATTTCGACAATCGGGTCGGCCACTATGGCGCCCCGACGACCCGCGGCGTGATCGCTGTGGGCGACCGGGTCTATCTGCGCCGCTGATCAGGGTGACCGGCCACCTCCGGACTGACGAGCGGAGGAAAGCCGAAGACAGTGGCTGGATTGTCCACCAGCATGCGTCGCCGCGCCGTCTCATCGGGCGCGATCTCGGCGATCAAATCGACCAGCTTTCCGTCATCGGGCATGGCGCCCCGGATGTTGGGATGCGGAAAATCGCTGCCCCAGAGCACGCGCTCGGGGGCGTCTTTCGCCAGGATGCGGGCCAGGGCGACCGCATCCTCATAGGGGTAGTCCCGCTGGGTGACGCGGTCCGCGCCGCTGAGCTTGACCCAGACATGCCCGGCACCGATCAGACGGCGCAGCTGGGTGAAGCCGGCGCCGTCGGCCCCCTCCGCCGCGTCGACCCGCCCCATATGATCGATGATGACGGGCGCCTCGAGCGTGGCGATCAGCCCGTGATGCTCGACAAGGTCGCGGCCGGTCACATGCAGCGCGATATGCCAGCCGAACGGCCGGATGAGCCGGACCATGGCGCGCACCGCATCCGGATCGGGCGCCCGCCCGAGATGCGGCAGGAAATGAAGGCGCACGCCGCGGAAGCCGGCATCGTCGAGCCGCCGGATGTCGGCCGCGGCCGTATCGGGCGCCAGCAGGGCCACGGCCCGATAACGGTCGGGCGCGTCGGCCAGCGCATCCAGCACCGCCGCGTGGTCGGTGCCGTGACAGGCCGATTGCACCAGCACCGCGCGCACGATGCCGAGCCCGTCGTGCAACGCGCGCAGGCGCGATGCCGGCACGTCGTGCGGCGTGAATGTCCGCGTCGGCGCATAGGGAAACCGCGCATGCGGGCCGAAGATATGGACATGGGAATCGCAGCTCAGGCCCGGCAGCGTCAAGCGCGGCGCGGAAGGCGTGTCGAGCGGCGGCGGAATCGTCGGCGTGACCCCGGTCATCCACAGCGCGCCGTCATGCCGCCATCGACCACGATCTCGGTCCCGGTGATGAAACGGGCCTCGTCGGAGGCGAGAAACAGGGCCGCGTAGGCGGTGTCGCGACCATCCCCCATGAAGCCGACCGGTATGCGCGCCTGGCGCTGCGCCAGCAACGCCTCGACATCGCCGCCGGTACGCTGGCCGGCCAAGCGAACCTCGACCATCGGCGTGTGCATCTGGCCCGGCACGACGGTGTTTACCCGGATGCCGCGCGCCGCGTATTGCACGGCGGTGACGCGGGAAAACTGGATGACCCCGGCCTTGGACGCGGCATAGGCGACCTGCGCCGAACCCGTCCAGCGGATGCCGGAGGTCGACGCCGTGTTGACGATGGCCCCCGCCCCTTGCGCCTCCATGATCGGCAGCACGTGCTTGCAGGTGAGGAACACGCTTTTGAGGTTGTGGTCGATCTGGCGGTCCCAGACCTCCTCCTCCATCTCGACCGGTCCGCCGGCCGCCGAACCGCCCACATTGTTGAGCAGAATATCGACGCGACCGCAGGCATTCCGACAGGCCGCGACCATGTCCCGGACCTGGCTGCCATCGGTCACATCGCAGGCGAAGGTTCGGACATCGCCGCCGAATTCGCCTATGAGCGCCAGCGTCTCCGCCATGCTTTCCGCTTGCTTGTCGACGGCGAACACCCGGGCGCCTTCCCGCGCGAAGAGCACGGCCGCGGCCCGGCCATTGCCCCAGCCGGTACCGACGCTACCGGCCCCCGTCACGATCGCGACCTTGTCCCGCAGCCGTTCGCCCATGGCTTGCCCCTCCCTCACGATGTCAGCTCCGGCACCTCGCCATCGGGCAGGCCGATGTCGAAGGCGTTCAACGTCATCGCGACCAGCGTGTAATAGCCCAGCAAACCGACGAGCTCGACGACCCCCTGCTCGCCCAGCGCCTGCACGGCCGCGGTGTGGAGGGAGGCCGGCACGAGATGGGTTTCGTGCAGGGCGCAGGCGTAGTCGTAGACCACCCGCGCCTTGGGATCGGTGAGCGGCGGCGGTTCGCGCCGGGCGATCGCCTCGATGATCGCGGGATCGACACCGGCCTTCAACGCATCGCGCTTATGGGCGTACCACTCGAAATGCGAGGTCCAGAACCGCGCCGTGACGAGGATCGCGAGTTCCGACAGAACCGGTCCAAGCGTTGTGTCGTAGCGCAGGAACTCGCCGAGCTTCTGGGCATGTCGCCCCAATTCCGGGCTGTGCAGCCAGGCCCGCAAGGGAGCCGGCACGCGGCCGCGCTTTCCGGCGATCGCTTCTTCGGCGACGCTCCGTTGGGCCGGGGTCATCTCGGCGGGGGACAGATCCTTGATGCGCATGACGGAAGGCCTCGCAGAAGGGATGGGATCGGCTACGGATTAAGAAAGGCCGTAAGCGCCGCGTTGAAACGTTCGGGCTGTTCGACGTTCGGCAGATGGCCGGCCTCGTCGATTTCGACGAACAGCGCACCCGTCACCGAACACGCCATGTCGCGCATCGTCGCCGGCAACGCGCCATCGGCCGCCCCGACCAACAACAGCGTCGGACAACGAAGTTTGCCGAGGTCGTCGCGAAAATCGTAGGCCTGCAGCGCCCGGGCGCAGCGGGCGAAACCATCGATCGGCGTGCCACGGATCATGCGCCGCACATCGTCAAGCACCGGGCTGCCAGACGCGATGAAGGCGGGGCGGAACCAGCGGGCGATCGTCGGCTCGACCAGGGCCGCCATACCCTCCCGCCGGGCGAGGTCGATACGCTCCGCCCAGGCCTGCGCACCGGTCGGTGGCGTCGCGGCTTGGCCGTCGGCCATCACGACGCTTTGGATCCGATCCGAAAAACGCGCGGCCAGACGCAAGGCGGTGGCGGCCCCCATCGAGACGCCGACGACATGCGCCCGACCGATGCCGAAGACGTCGAACAGAGCCACCGCATCCTCGACCAGCTGATCGAAGGTGCAATCCCCGGGCGACACGCTGGTCCCGCCATGCCCGCGCTGGTCATAGCGCAGGATGCGAAACCGATCCCCCAACGCCGCGACCTGGGCGTCCCAGAGCGTCAGATCGGTCATCATCGAGTTGCTGAAAACCAGCCAGGGCGCGCCTTCGGTGCCGTCGACCCGACAGCGGAAGGTAAGACCATTTACCGCGATCACCCGATCCTGAGCAGCAGTCGTCATGAGCTTATCCGCCTGTTGGATGTCAGCCACGCCGATAGGGGGCATAGAGATTGAACTGGCGCGCGCCGATGCCGGCGACCACACCCAGCCTGCCCCCCAGCGTCTCGGTTGTGACGGGCCGCGCGAATTCCGCGATCGCCCACACCTCGGCGCCGCCGATCGGCGTGGCGCCGCGGAAGACCCGGAGCTGCGACAGGCCGTCCAGCGCGTCCTTCGCCTTGCCGAGATGGCTTACGACACCCGCGACATCGGTGGCGCCGCTCACGGGATAGCGCGCCAGCAGCAGATGGCAGATCGCATCCGGCACTCCCCTCAATGCCTGACCCGGCGCCATTTGTTCGGCCACGATACGTTCCCGCCCGACCGTGCGCGGCAGAATGCGCCGGCTCCACGGAGTCGAATTCGATCCCGAGACGGCCTTATATTCGGGTGTCTCCACAGCCGCGATCGACACCAGATCGTAGAGGGCGAGCCAGCGCGGCCAGCCGGTGAGGCAGACCCAGCGTGTCGCCGTTTCGAAGCCCGGCAGCGCGCGGCGCTGGGGGAAATGCTCGGTGTCGTACCAGTCGTTGAACTCGTCCTCGAACCCGGCGGGCGGCTCCATCGTGACGAGCAACAGTCCTTTCGACGTCATGGCTTTGGCCTTCTTGTGATCAGGATGCGCCCGATACAGCCTGTGGGCGGGCGAAGAATGCATGGAGTCTCGCCGCCAATTCGTGCGGCGCCTGGACCGGCATGAGGTGACCGCTGTCGATGACGGCATAGTCCGCATCCGCGATACGGCGCGCGAGCGGCTCGACGGCGGATGGCGGGCGCAGCAGATCGTGCAGGCCGGCCACGACCAGGCATGGCATGCGCAGGTCGCCCAGCCGATCCTCCAGGTCGCTGCCGGCCAGCGCCAGATTGGCATGGGCGTATCCCACCGGATCGTTGGCGAGAAACCGTCCGCGATAGGCGTCGAAGATAGCCCGATCGCGGCGGACGATCTCGGGATAGGACCGGTCGAGCGTCGCATCGACGATGGCGGCCATGCCATCGCGCATGGCCGCCATCGAGCGTTCGGTCAGATAGTGGTTCCGGTCCGGCGCCACGGTCAGCGCCGGGGCGCAGAGCGCCAGGCCGTCGACCGCCGCCGGATGGTCGAGCGCGAACCCCACCGCGATGGCGGCCCCGGCGGCGACACCGGCGAAGCGATAAGGCGGCGCGAATCCGGCGGCGGCCATAAGCTGGCTCAAATCGGCGACGTGATCGGCCTGGGTGAAGGCGCGCCGGGGCTTCTCTGACAATCCGGCGCCGCGCTGGTCGTAACGCAGAATGCGGAAGGCGCCGTCGAGCGCCCCGACGACACCGTCGAAGCTCTCCAGGCTGCCGCCCAATTCATGCAGCAGCACGATATCCTTTGTTCCGCCGCCCGATACCTCGTAACGGATCGTGACGTCGTCGAGACGTGCCCAAGTCATCGGGCGACCTCGGTCGAGATCACCACGTCTGGGAGACCTTCAATCGACATCCGTGAACTCCGTTACTTCGTCCATATCGCGCGGGCCGGCAGCGTCAGCCGGGCGGCGGCCGAGCTGAACGTCGCGCAGTCGGCGCTCAGTCGGCAGGTGCGGAAGCTCGAAGACGAACTCGGCGTGGCGCTGCTGACCCGTCACGGGCGCGGTGTTCGCCTGACGCGCGCGGGCACCACCTTGCTGGAGCATGCCGACGCCGTGCTGCGGCTGGTCGGCCAGATTTCCGGCCAGGTCCGGGATCCGGAGCAGAGCTTTGCCGGCCATGTCGTGCTGGGCGTGCCGCCCGCGGCGGGCCTGCTGATCGCGCCCGAGATCGTCGAGACCTTGCGGGCGCGCTGGCCGCAGGCGTCCGTGCATGTGCGCGAAGGCATCAGCTCGTCGCTGGAGGAATGGCTGCTCGACCGCCGCCTGGACGTCGCCGTGCTCTACAACCCGCCCCCGCTCGACGGCATCGAGATCACGCCGATCCTGCATGAGCGCATGGTCGTGGTCGGGCCACCCGGCGACGGCGCCACGGCCCCGCAAGAGCCGATCCGCTTTCGCGATCTGGCCGAGCTGCCGCTGATCCTGCCAAGCCTGCCGCACAGCAACCGCCGCCTGGTCGAGCAAGCCGCGATCCAGCATGCCACGCGGCTGAAGATCGTGCTGGAGGTGGACAGCGTCTCGTTGACCAAGGCGATGGTGAAGCGTGGCCTCGGCTCGACCATCCTGGTCTATGCCGCGGTCGCGGCCGACATTGCCCGGGGCGAGTTGGTCGCCCGCCCGATCGATCGCCCACCCCTGATGTCGACGGTCGCGATCGCCATGCCGCGCGAGGCGAAACCGACCTGGCTGGCGAGCGAACTTTTGCGGCTGGTGCGGGAGGTCATCACACGGTGCGTGGCAACGGGCGCCTGGGCCGGTGCCCGCATCGTCGAACCGCCCAGCCGATAGGATCGCGACGCGCGCCGTCACTCGCTGCGTACCGCATGCACCGGCGCGTGCAGGTCCTTGAGGGGGGATTGTTCCAGCACCGGGGGTTGCTTGAGATAGGCGTCCAGCTTCGCCGGATCGTAGGCGTTCTCCCATTTGGCGATCACGAAGGTCGCGACCGTATTGCCGACGACATTGGTCAAGGCCGTGCAGGTCGCCATCAACCGGTCGATGCCGAACAGCAGCCCGAGACCGTTCAGCGGCAGGGCACGCACCGTCTGCAACGTCGCCGCGAGTTTGATGAACGCCCCGCCGGCGACGGTCGTGCCGCCCTTCGAGGTCAGCAGCATGATAGCCAGCACGCCGATTTGCTGGCCGAGCGAGAACGGCGTGTCGGTCGCCTGGGCGATGAAGCCCACGGCGATCGCCATGTAAATCGCCGTGCCGTCGAGGTTGAAGCTGTAGCCGGCGGGAAGGACAAAGCCGACGATCGCCCGATCGCAACCGGCCTGTTCCAGCTTCAGCATCAGGCGCGGCAAGGCCACCTCGCCGGACGCGGTGCCGAGAACCAGCAGCAATTCCTCCCGGATCAGCCGGAGCAACTTCAGGATCGAGAGCCGCGCCACGGCCGTCACCGCCCCAAGCACGACCAGCACGAAGAAAATCGAGACCGCGTAATAGAGGATGACGACCTTCGCCAGGTACACCAACGTGACGCTGCCATTGGCCCCCACGGCGGCGGCCATCGCCCCGAAAGCGCCGATCGGCGCCACGCGCATGACGAAGCCCAGGATGCGGAACAGGATGGTTTGCCCTTCGTCGATCGCCTTCAGGATGATCGAGTCCCGCGAAACGCCGATGCTGAGCGCCGCCCCGGTCAGGATCGAGACGAACAGCACCTGCAGGATCTCGCCCTTGGCGAAGGCATCGACGATGGTCAGCGGGATGATGCTGAGAAAGAAACTCACGGCGGTGAAGTGGCTCGCCGCGCCGGAAATCTTCGACACGCCCTCGTCCATGGCCAGATTGGTCGCATGCAGGCCGTCGCCCGGCTGCACCACATTGACCGCCACGAAGCCGATGGCCATGCCCACGGTCGTCATGACTTCGAAATAGATCAGCGACTTGGCCGCGAGCCGGCCCAGTTGGCGCATGTCGCGCACATGCGTGAGGCCGAGCACGACCGAGCAGAAGATGATCGGCCCGAGCAGCATGCGCAGCAACGAGATGAAGGCATCGCCCAGCGGCTTCATCTCGACGGCCGTCGCCGGGGCGGCGATGCCGACGATGATCGCAAGCCCGAGGGCGATGAGCACCTGGATGTAGAGTTGCCGAAAAATCGCCATGACGCTCTGTTTCCCCCACCGACGACCGCTTGACGCGGTCGTTGTTTATCGGGGGATGAAAGCAGAGCGTGCCGAAAAGCACCAAATCAATCGGGCGATGTCAAACCATGCCGTCACGGCATGGGAGAGGGGCGAGGTCACACGCCCCGGCATGGGTGCCGAGGCACCCGCCGCCTGGCTTTCGCTTGTTCCGGCTCGCGTCCCGGAAAGCAACCGGACGGCCGCCGCGCCCTGCCTCTGATCCAGACCACTGATCAGGGCTGCGCGGCGGCCGGGTTCGCCCTACTCCAGTGCCTTGACGATGTGCTCGCACATCTTCTTGGCGTCGTCGAACAGCATCATCGTGTTGTCGCGGAAGAACAGCTCGTTATCGACACCGGCATAGCCCGATGCCATCGACCGCTTGATGAACAGCACGGTCTTGGCCCGCTCGACATCGAGGATCGGCATGCCATAGATCGGCGAGGCCGGATCGGTCTTCGCGGCGGGGTTGGTGACGTCGTTGGCGCCGATCACGAAGGCGACGTCGGTCGAGGCGAAATCGCGGTTGATCTCGTCCAGTTCCAGCACTTCGTCATAAGGCACATTCGCCTCGGCCAGCAGCACGTTCATATGGCCGGGCATGCGGCCCGCCACCGGGTGGATGGCGTAGCGCACGGTCACACCCTCGCGCTTCAGCACGTCGGCCATCTCGCGCAGCGCGTGCTGCGCCTGGGCCACGGCCATGCCATAGCCGGGGACGATGATGACGCTGGACGCGTTCTTCATGATGAACGCCGCGTCCTCCGCGCTGCCGGATTTGACGACCTTGTCGCCCGAACCGCCGCCGGTCGCCGCGACACCGCTTTCGGTGCCGAAGCCCCCCAGGATGACGTTGAAGATCGACCGGTTCATCCCCTTGCACATGATGTAGCTGAGGATGGCGCCGGACGAACCGACCAGCGCGCCGGTGATGATCAGCAGGCTGTTCTCCAGGGTGAAGCCGATACCGCAGGCGGCCCATCCGGAATAGGAGTTCAGCATCGAGATGACGACCGGCATATCGGCGCCGCCGATCGGCAGGATCAACAACAGGCCGAGCGCCAGCGACACCACGATCAGCAGCCAGAACAGCGCCGTCGACTGTGACGCGATCAGGAAGCCCAACAGCACGAACACCAAGATACCCAGCCCGGCATTCAGGTAATGCTGGCCGGTGAACTGCAGCGGCTTGCCCGAGACCAAGCCTTGCAGCTTGGCGAAGGCGATGATCGAGCCGGTGAAGGTGATGGCGCCGATCGCGGTGCCGAGGCCCATCTCGATCAGGCTGCCGGCGCGGATGTTGCCGGCCTCGCCGATGCCGTAGGCGTCCGGGGCATAGAAAGCCGACAAGGCGACGCAGACCGCGGCCAGACCGACCAGGCTGTGGAAGGCCGCGACCAATTGCGGCAAGGCGGTCATCTCGATCTTGCGGGCGGTATAGGCGCCGATCGAGCCGCCGATCACGATGCCGAGGATGATCATCCAATAGCTGACGACGGTCGGACCGGCGAGCGTCGTCAGGATGGCGATCACCATGCCGGCGATGCCATAGAAATTGCCGGCGCGCGAGGTGACCGGCGAGGACAACCCGCGCAAGGCCATGATGAAGCAGATCGAGGCTACCAGATAGAGCAGCGCGGAGAGGGTCTCGTTCAAAGTGCGCGCTCCCTTACTTTGGTTTCTTCTTGAACATGGACAGCATGCGTTCGGTGACGATGAAGCCGCCGAAGATGTTGATCGAGGCGAGGATCACCGCGATGAACCCCATCACCTTGGAAAAACTGATCGCGGCCGGCCCGGCGGCGATCAAGGCGCCGACAATGATCACGCTGGAGACGGCGTTGGTGACGCTCATCAGCGGCGAATGCAGCGCCGGCGTCACGCGCCACACCACGTAATAGCCGACGAAGCAGGCCAGGACGAGGACCGTCAGGTGAAAGGTGAAGGCGTCGCCGGCACTATGCGCCGCGGCATGGGTCGCCTCGGCAAGCTGCTGTTTCAGGGCATCGAGATTGGCGGCGAGCGATTTGGCGTCGGTGGCGAGTTCGCCGGCGCGCTGCGCCAGAGGTGTTCCATCCATCTTGCGTATCTCCTCAGGAAGCGGCGCTGTCGGCGGCGGCGGCCGGCGGCGGCACGGGTGCCGGCGCCAGCGACGGATGCACGACGGCGCCGTCCTGGGTTAGCAACGTGCCTTTGACGATCTCATCGGACGTGTCGATTTTCAGCGCCTTGGTCTCTTTATCGACCAGCAGGGTCAGGAAATTCAGGATGTTCCTGGCATAGAGCGAGCTCGCATCGACGGCGATCCGCGACGGCACATTGGCATGGCCGACGATCTTCACGTCGTTGGCGGTGATCACCGTCTCGCCGAACACGGCCCCTTCGGCATTGCCGCCGGCCTCGACCGCCAGATCGACGATGACCGAACCCGGCTTCATGTCGGCGATCATCTCCTTGGTCACCAGGATCGGTGACCGGCGGCCGGGGATCAGCGCCGTGCAGATCACGATGTCCTGCTTTTTCAGGACCTCATGGATCTTTTCGCGCTGGCGGCGCTGATAATCCTCGCTCATTTCCTTGGCGTAGCCGCCGCTGGTCTCGGCCGATCGGGTTTCCTCGCTATCGACCGAGATGAAGGTGGCGCCCAGGCTCTCGACCTGTTCCTTGGCGACCGGCCGCACATCGAAGGCGGAAACGATGGCGCCCAGGCGGCGGGCGGTCGCGATCGCCTGCAACCCGGCGACACCGGCGCCCATGATGGTGACGCGCGCGGGCGGCACCGTGCCGGCCGCCGTCATCATCATCGGAAAGGCATGACCGTATTCCTCGGCCGCGTCGATCACAGCCTTGTACCCGGCGAGGTTCGACTGCGAGGACAGCACGTCCATGCTTTGCGCGCGGGTGATGCGCGGGATCAGTTCCATGGCGAAGGCCGACAGGCCGGCCTTGGCATAGGCGGCGACGGCGTCCTTGTTCTGCAAGGCCGCCAGGATGCCGATCAGCACGGTGCCGGGCTTCAGATATTTGAGCTCGTCGGCGCCGCCGTCCTTTTTGGTCTGCGGGCGTTGCACCTTGAGCACGACCTGCGCATCGGCCGCCGCCTCGGCCGCGGAGGGCGCGATGGTGGCACCGGCGGCGGCATAGGCGGCATCGGGGAAGGAGGAGCCGGCACCGGCACCGGTTTCGACCACCACATCCAAGCCCATACCGATCATTCGCTTCACGGTGTCGGGACTAGCCGCGACTCGCTTTTCGTGAAGGCGCGTTTCTTTTACGACTGCGACTTTCATGGGTGTCTTCATCTCCCCCCAATGCCCGAGCGACATGCATCCTGCGCGACGGCCCCGCACCATGCAGCGGCCGGGACGGTTTGTGAAGCGGCCGCGCGCTTTCATCAAACGTACGTACACGAACAATGTGACGGGTGAAAGCGTCGGATATGCCGCCACGCCGGCACGGTGGAATGACGCCAACGGCCAAGCCGCTCTGTACGCCCAGCGGAATCCACAGTATGCCAACGATGTCCGGAGTTTGGCACCGGGTGGAGGAAAAGTGCGAGCCGCAAACCAACGAGTGGATTTTCACGGAATAAACCCGCGATGGGATCGTTATCGCGGTGCATGGGCGATTGATACGGTGAATTCGCGGTGACCGACGCGTTCAGTGAACGGTTGGTGGCGTCGTTACCTCGGTTACGACGGTTCGCACGCGGATTGACCGGGGCGGTGGCTCAGGCGGATGATCTCGTGCAGTCGGCTTGCGAGCGGGCGCTGACTCGTCAGCACCAGTTCCAAGAGGGAACACGGTTCGACAGCTGGATGTTTCGGATCATCCAGACCATCTGGATCGATCAGATCCGATCGCGCGACGTCCGCAAGGAGGAAGCCGAGGTCGAGGATGATCGGTTCGGCAGCGATGAACCGGTCAGGCGGGTGGAAGCCCGGTTGGCCTTGGAGGAAGTAAGGCGGGCGGCGGCCCGTCTGCCGGCGGACCAGCGAGCGGCGTTGATGCTCGTGACGGTCGAGGGGTTTAGTTACAAGGAGGCGGCGGAGATCGCTCAGGTGCCGGTAGGCACCATCATGAGCCGCCTCGCCAGGGCCAGGGTAGCGCTTATCGCGCTGCTCGAGTCAGGGAGCGGTCTCCGAGGGAGCATAAGTGATGCAAAAGCCCAGCGATGAACTGCTCGTGGCGTATTTGGATGGCGAACTCGGCGAAGCCGACCTCGCCGAGATCGATTCGTACCTTGAGCGCGACGAGGCTTTCCGCGAGCGTCTGCGCGCGCTGACGCTCAGCGGCAACCTGCTGCGCGACGCGTTCGACGAGCTGCTGGACGAGCCGGTGCCGGAGAGCTTGCTGGCTGCCGCGACCGGCGCCAAGGCGTTGCCCGCATCGGCGACGGTCCTGGCGTTCCGCCCAAAAACCAGCATGGGCGGTTCCCGCTGGTGGGTCGGTATGGCAGCGGCGGCGTCGCTGTTCGGCGTCGTGTTCGGCGGCAGTGTCGGCTATTTCACCGCGACCGTCCCCTTCATGCGCAGTGCCGAGGGCGACGGCCAGGTCAAACAGTCGCAGATGGCGCCGATCGACGCGACCTCGGTCAATAATTCCTGGCTCGACAACGTCGCCGGCTACCACAACCTGTTCGCAGCCCCGCCTACCGGCGGCTCGGACAGCACGGTATTCGACATTCCGGCGACCGGCGACGATGCCAATCAAAAGATCAGCCAGCATATTCCTGGCGACCTCAAGATCCCCGACCTCAAGCCCTGGGGGCTGGAGTTCAAGGGCTTGCGTCAATTGGTGATCGAGGGCCGGCCGGCGGCGCAGCTCTACTACACCACCGAGAACAAGGCGCTGGGGCCGATCACCGTGGTGATCGCGACCTCCAAGCGCACCGATGTGGCGCCGACCTATGACACCCGCCAGAACATCAATCTGTTGTATTGGCGGCATATGGGCCGGGCCTACGCGATCGTCGGACAGGCCGACAAGGGCTATATGTGGGGCTTGGCGAACGACATCGCCTGGCAATTGAACGCGATCTGAGGACGGTGACGCGGGCGACGGTCATACCGTGATGCCCGTGATTACCCCATACCCGTGACGACACGGCGGCGCTTCCTGAACCTGGTCGGCCGCGCGGGCGGTGGCGCCGCAGCCTATCGGACGATGGCCGCGATGGGGCTGTTGCCGATACCCGCCGCCTATGCCGGCCCACCGGCCCTGCCCGCCGGATCCGGCGCCAATACCAAGATCGTCATTCTGGGCGCCGGCATCGCCGGCATGGTCGCAGCCTACGAGCTGCGCAAGGCCGGCTATGACTGCACCATCCTGGAGGCACGCGGGCGGCCGGGCGGCCGCAACTGGTCGCTGCGCGGCGGCGACGTGGTCGAGGAGGTCGACGGCAGCCAGGCGGTCGCCTGGGATACCGCCGATCATCTCTACATGAACCCCGGACCGGCGCGGCTGCCCTATCATCACCAGGGCATCCTGGGCTATTGCCGCGAACTGGGCGTCGCCCTCGAAGTGATGAGCAACGACAATCGCGGCGCCTATCTGCAGGACGACGATGCCTTCGACGGCAAGCCGCAACTGGCCCGCGCGGTCATCAACGATGCCCGCGGCTTCGTCGCGGAGCTCGCCGCCAAGGCGATCGACAAGGTGGCGCTGGATCAGCCGGTCTCGACCGAGGATCAGGAACATATCCGGGCGTTCCTGCGCAGCTTCGGCGCGCTCGACAAGGATTTGACCTATAAGGGATCGGACCGATCGGGCTATGCCGAGCCGCCGGGCGGCGGAACCGATGCCGGCAATATCAACCCGCCGCTCGACCTCCGGCGGTTGCTCGCCGCCGATTTCTGGCACTATAAGACGCAGTTCGGCGAAAGCTTCGACCAGGCCGCCACCATGATGCAGCCGGTCGGCGGCATGGGCCGGATCGGCGAGGCGTTCGGCCGGGCACTGGGCCCGCTCATCACCTACAACGCCGAGGTGACCCAGCTGCGCCGCACCGATGCCGGTGCGCGGGTGATCTGGAAGGATCGCCTGACCGGTGCCGAGCGCACGGTCGAGGCACCCTATGTCATCTGCACGGTGCCGTTTCCGGTCCTGGGCCGGATCGACGCCGATTTCGCCCCGGCGGTGCGTACCGCCATCGCCGCGGTCGATTACGTCCCCGCCGGCAAGGTCGGCTTCCAGGCGGATCGCCGCTTCTGGGAGCTGGACCAGCAGATCTATGGCGGGATCTCGTGGACCAATCGAGACATCACACAGATCTGGTACCCCAGCGCCGGGCTGCACCAAGCCAAGGGCATCCTGGTCGGCGCCTATATCTGGAGCGACGATTTCGGTAACGCCTTCGCCGCGCGCACCCCGCAGGAGCGTCTGGCGATGGCGATCGCCAGCGGCGAGCGCCTGCATCCCGGCTATGCCCGCGAGGTCGGGCGCGGGGTCACGATCGCCTGGCCGAAGATCCCGTTCACCGGTGCCGGCTGGGCGGAATGGAGCCGCGCCGCCCGCAAGGATGCCTATCCCACGTTGCTGCAACCCGACGGCCCTATCTATTTCGCCGGCGAGCACATCAGCTACATCACCGGCTGGCAGGAAGGCGCCCTGCGCTCCGCCCATTACACGATCGGCGAGATCGCAAAGCGGGTCGCGGCGAAGAAGATCTGAGGATGAGGTGAACGGGGAGTATGTCCCTATGTTTCACCGGTTGACGTCAGGCCGCGCTTCCTTCCACATACACGGGGAGATTTACCGTGATGCACCGAGTCCCTGATACCCTGATCGGAATCGGCCTATACACTCCGGCCGAAGCTGGAAAGCTCGTTCAGATTTCGCCAGCTAAGATAAACCGTTGGTTGCGCGGGCATCACGTCAAAAGCCAGCAATATGACCCGTTATGGACGCCGCAGGTAGATCTCGGGGAGCAAGGCATCATCCTTGGTTTCCGAGATCTCATGGAAATCAGGGTGGCGTCCGCGTTCATTGAGCAGGGATTGAGCGCTCAGAAGGTACGACAGGCGATCCAACTCGCTCGGGAACTGATTAAAGATGAGCGCCCACTATCCACTAGCCGTTTCCAGACTGATGGTCGTTCTGTCTTTCTTCAAGTTGTTGAGGGGGATGGCCAGACCAAATTTATCGATCTCTTCAAGAGCCAGTACGCATTTCACGAGATCCTGAAGCGGAGCCTGAGGAATATCGAGTATGACGCCGAAGGCGTGCCTGCACGCTGGTGGGTGTTCGGTAAGACGCGGTCGATCGTGGTCGACCCTGCGAGGTCATTTGGTCGTCCTATCGAGGCAGAAACCTCGGTTCCGGCCGAGGTTTTGGCGGCCGCCGCCGAGGCCGAAGGATCCGTTGAGGCGGCCGCGCGCGCGTGGGACGTGCCGGTCCGCGCAATTAAGCGGGCCGTCGCTTTTATCGATGAGATGAGCCTGCGGAATGCTGCTTGAGGCTATTCTTCGATAATTGTACCTCGCCCGCGCTTGCTGCAACAATCGATGGGTTCATCCGGCACAACGGGCACGAGGCAAGGCATATTAAGGAGATGCCTTGCGGGCGCGACGCAGATGATATCGCATGGATTGATATGCTCGCCGCGGACGGGGGCGACACTTGGATAGTGTTTACTGGTGACCTCAGAATACAAAGGAACCCGGCTGAGCGTATGGCCTTCCGGCAGGCGCGGCTTAGAGGATTTGTTTTCGCACCGGCTTACCAAAAGACTCCCCTCAATCAGCAGGCATCGTTCCTGCTCTGGCGTTGGCCTGATATCGAACAACTCACCACATTGACCGCAGCACCTTTCCTGTTTGAATTGCCAATGAGCAAGAGCAGCCAGATCAGACAGCTGCCATTGTGACCCTGTGGTGAGATGCGGCTCGGCCGCCACAGCCTGATCCGCCCCGACCAGCCAACGTCGTGCACCGCTGGGCAAGATAACGGTGCCCGTCGAAAGAGTAAGCTGTCCGTTAACTCGGATCGTCGTACGATACCCGGCCGTAGGCTCCCCCAGAGACAGAACAAAAATGATCTTACGCGGCCCTGGCCACGATATCTCGCAGGATCCACCCTGCACCCGATGCCTCGGTGACCACGTCCACATCGCAATCGAGTTCGCATGATGAACGCCGGAATCGAGCCGACATCCGAGCGGCGACGCTCCATGCGTTATCTCGCCGCGACGGTAGCGGCGCTGGCTGGCGTTGTCTTGTCGGTGGCGGCATTCCTTACCAACGCGCAGTCGGAGTCGCGGCTCGCCGAACTCAACTTCGTCAACCTTGCGCGCAGCTATCACCAAACGATCGAAGCCGATCTGGCGAACGCCGCGAACCTGCTCTTTACCTTGCGCGGCTATTTCGCGTCGACGGATCGACCGATCGCCCGCGGCGAATTCCAGGCTTTCTCGAAGATCCTTCGCGAGCACGTCATCGGTCTTCGAGACACCGGCTGGGCGCCACGGGTCACCGGCGCCCAGCGCGACGCCTTCGAACGCGCCGCCCGCGCCGATGGTTTCCCGGATTTCGAGATCAAGGAACGCGACAGCACGGGCAAACTCCTCCGTGCCGCGGAGCGCGACGAATACTTCCCGATCTTCTATTCCGACCCCGGCGAGCCGAATTTGCCGATCATGGGGTTCGACCTCGCCTCCGAGCCGATGCGCCACGGCATCCTCGGACAGGCGCGCGAAACGGATCGTCCGGCGGCGACGCCCCCTCTTACGCTGGCCAATGCGAGCCGCGCGGCCGCCGGGTTCCTGAGCTTCATCCCCGTCTGGGATCGAGCGGCACCGAGCGACGCAGGATCGCGCACACCCAAGGGCATCATCCTTGGCGCCTTCGAGACCGGGGCGATGATCCAGAACATTCTCAGGACCAATGAATGGGCGGCCGGGCTCGACATGTACTTCTTCGATCCGAGCAAGCCACCCGACCATCGGCTGATCTATTGGCATTCGGCGGGAACGCGCGCAACACCGGCCGCCGCCCCCACCGAGGCGGAACTGTTGGCCGGTCCGCATTGGCAGGCGACTTTGCAGGTCGTCGACCAGACCTGGGGCATCATCTTCGCTCCGGGGCAGGCGCTCGACGGCGGCATCGGCAGCCGTTCCGCGATCGCGCGCCTGGTCACCGGGCTGACGATAACCGCGATGATCGTCGGCTATTTCCTGCGCCTCACCTCCTTATCCGCGAGCCTGCGCAGGACGACCGCGGCGGCACAGGCGGCGAACCGCGCGAAGTCCGACTTCCTCGCCAACATGTCGCACGAGATCCGTACGCCCATGAACGGCATCATGGGGATGAACGCGATCCTCCTGCGGACCGACCTCACGCCCGAGCAATACGAATGCGCCAATGCGGTGCGCGACAGCGCCAAAGCGTTGCTGACCATGCTGAACGACATCCTGGACATCTCGAAGCTCGAAGCCGGCAAGGTCGATCTCGAAGCGTTGGATTTCGATCTCGTCGATACTGTCGAAGGGGCCGTGGGACTCTTCGGTCCGAAGGCGCACGACAAAGGCATCGATCTCACCGTCGGCATCGAACCGGCGGCACGGTCCGGTTTCCGAGGCGACCCCACTCGGCTCCGCCAGGTGCTGCTCAACCTCATCGGCAACGCAGTCAAGTTCACCGACCAGGGCAGCGTCTCGGTCGATGTGACGGTGTGGCCCGGTGTGCCGGACGACACGACGCGCCTGCGTTTCGAGATCGCCGACACCGGCATCGGCATGACCGAGGAGGTTCGCAGCCGCCTCTTCGAGAAGTTCGAACAGGCCGACAGCTCGGTCACCCGCCGGTTCGGAGGCACCGGTCTCGGCCTGGCGATCAGCCGGGAATTGGTCACGCTGATGGGTGGCACGATCGGGGTCGACAGCACGCCGGGCGGTGTGGGTAATCGGTTCTGGTTCGACGTGCCGTTGGCGCCGGCGCGGAGCCCGATCGTCGCGCGACGCCAACTCCCCGAGGCGCTAACGGGCTTGCGGGTCCTGCTCGTCGCCGAGGTCGACCTCGATCGTCGGGCATTCGGGCAGCAGCTGGCTGCGCTCGGCATCGCGTCGGTCACGGTCGATGACGGTCAGGCGATCACCGAACTCGAACACGGCAGGCACCTTGGCGCCCCCTTCGATCTGGTGCTGATCGATGAGACAAGGCTCGGGCAACCGGCCGCGGCACTTGTCCAGCGGATTAGGACCCATCCCGATCTCGCCGGAACGAAGCTCGTCATCGCATCCTCGGCCGGCGCGCACGGGCTGGACCGCGAGACGCAAGAGGCGGTCGACGCCGTCCTGACGAAGCCGGTACGCGAGCAGACGTTCATCGAGACGTTTCAGCGGCTCTTCGGCGCGGCCGGCCCCGCGCAAGCCGCGGCACCCGGCACGACACCGGAGTCGCGGCCGCTCGCGATCCTCGTCGCCGAGGACAACAAGATCAACCAGCAGCTTATGAGCCTGCTCCTGCAGCACGCCGGTCACAGCGTCGTGCTCGTCGAGAACGGCGAGCAGGCGGTCGCGGCCGTGATCGAGAGCGATTACGACGTCGTGCTGATGGATGTGCAGATGCCGGTCCTCGACGGCATCGAGGCGACGAAGCGGATCCGGGCGCTCGGCGGCGCCAAGGGGGGCGTGTCGATCATCGCGCTCACCGCCCATGCGATGGCCGGCGCCAAGGAAGAATATCTGGCTGCCGGCGTGAACGACTATGTCTCGAAGCCGCTCGACGCGGCGGAACTCTTCAAGAAGCTCGCGGCGCATGGCCGGGGCGCTCCGCCTGGTACGTCCGCCGCGGCACCGGATGCCTCCGCCGACGCGGCCTTGGCCGGCGCCTTCGACATCACCCATTTTCGGGCAGTCGAGGCCGCGATCCCAGCCCAGCCCTTCGATGAAATCCTGCGGCTGTTCGTCAACCACGCCGAGGAGCATCCGCCTCTCATCGCAAGCCTCGCCGCTGGCGGCGACCTCGATGCTCTTGGCGAGGCGGCTCACACCATGATCGGTACCGCCGGCAATGTCGGGGCACTGGCACTAAGCCACTGCGCGCGCGACCTCGAAGCCGCCTGCCGCCGCGGCGACCTCGCCGATGCGGCACGCCTCGCCGATGATTTGCAGGAGACGGCCCGACACACGGCAAACGCGCTGCGCCAGTGGCTCGATGCGAGACGATCCTCGACCGCCCCGGGGACGACGGCAATCAGCCGATAAGGCTTCAGGCAATCAGCGCCCAGACGGCCAGGAGCGGCGCGGGGCCGGAGCGCATCGCATGAAGAATTCCGGGCGGGTTCCTGACGGTGCCCCCCACGCCTGGCCTGAACCACTCTCCCTCCCCCCGGCGCCATTCTCCGTCGGACAAGACGAAGTAAAGCTCATCGGGCGGATGCGAATGGTCGGGATAGCGGATGTTGGGCGCCATGAGACTGACGCCGACACGGATATCGTCTCGATCTTCCATGCCGCCAGGTCCCACGATGAGGCCGTTGGCATGTCCAGCCGCGAAGCGATCGGCATCCGGCCCATGATAAGGTCGCTGTGACCACGGCATAAAAGGGTCAAGCGCCGCTAGAGCCTGTCCAAGCCGCTGGGTGGACAAAGGTGCGTCACGCAACCGGTCAAGCGCGGGCTTGAGGTAGCGGCACGCTTCCAAGCGGCTGCCTGCAACCGTCTTGCCGGGAAGAGCCGGGGAGGTCAGCTTCGAGAACAACCGCTCGGCGAAAGCGGCATCCTCGGAGTTGCCGACCAGGCACCCCGCCAAGCAAGCGCTTAGCGCGTCCAAGAACGCCTGCACCTGTGGCGCTCGGGTCGCTTCCACCATGATGCTCGCCACGGTCTCCCAGCTAACGCCTCACAGCCCCGCTTCGATGACCAGCTTGCGCAGCACCCGGTCGGCGTCGAAGAACTCGTAGGCGACTTCGATGGCGCCGATCGATTGGGCGGCGTAATTGCCGTTGATCTGGGCGATCGCGTCGCGGATCTCCTCCAGCGTCTCGAACGGGAACAGGCCGCGGCCAGTCTCGATGAACTTGCTGAAGCCGGTCTCTTGGGTGATCACCGGACGGCCCGCCGCCAGGTAGCAGACGCTGCGATCGCTGAACCAGCCGGTCTTCGGCCGGACATAGATATCCTTGGCGACGGTGAATTCGCCGCGCGAGCTCACCACGAAATCGCGATAGGACTGCATGTCGGCGGAGACCGGGACCGGACTCACGATGTCCCAACCGCCCTCGCGCACCCGGCTTTCGACCTCGGGCGTCGGCGGTGCCATCGCCAGGCGGAACGGCTGCAATACCTGGCGCGGCAGATCGAGGAAGCGCAGGAAATTGACATGCTTCGACCAGCGGTAGGTCTCGCCGCCGACCTTGATGTCCTTGCCCTTGTTCTCCCAGGTCGCGACCGAGGTGAAGAACGGACCGGCGGAAACGCAGCCGGCATCCCAGAGGTCGACCAGGACCGGCGGCCGTGTCGTCTTCCAGTCGAAATGGGTGACCGGCACCAGGCAATCCGGGCTGCCGAGGTTTTCGGCATAGGTGAAATGATGGGTGTGGCGACCGAGGTAATCCAGCGAATCCTGGTTGCCGTCCGCGACCTTGGCCTGCTCGAACACCGGATCGGTATCGACGAAGATGCGCACCGGGCACTTCATGTGCTCTTCGCGCAGCCTTGTGGCGCCGCACAGGTTGATCAAGCCGTCCGTCTCGCCATAGAGCGCCATCAGGCGCTCCTTGGTGATGCCGTAATAGGTGTCGTTGGCGGCGTCCCAATAGCACCAGCGGTCGCCCAGATCGAAGCGCTCCATCATGGTGCGCACGAACTGCACGTTGTAACTGCAATCCTCGACGATGCTCATCTGGCGCGGATCATAGGGATTGGCCCCCGAATCCTCGATATACCAGACGTCATAGCCGAGGCGGCGCAGCCCCAGCACATAGTGCAGTGCCTGCCATGCGATGCCGGCCAGCGGTATCTGGCCGGCCAGATGCAAGACGATGACGGTTTTCTTAGCTGACGCCAATGGCGCGCTCCTCGGCAGGCTCGAATTGAGTGTTATAGAGTGCGGCGAAGGCACCGTCGCGGTGCATCAACTCGGCAAAGCTGCCGGCTTCCTGGATGACACCGTCGGCCAGCACCAGGATCTTGTCGGCCCGGCGAACGGTCGACAGCCGATGGGCGATGACGAAGGTCGTCCGTCCCTGGGTCAGCCGCTCGATCCCCGCCATGACTTGGGATTCGGTCTCGGTGTCGAGCGCCGATGTCGGCTCGTCCAGGATCAGAATCGGCGCATCGCGCAGCAGCGCCCTGGCGATCGTCAAACGTTGTTTCTCACCTTCCGAGAAGGTCGCCCCTGACTCCCCGATCACTGTCTCATAACCCTGCGGCAATCCCTCGATCATGGTGTGGATGCGAGCGAGCTTCGCCGCCGCCACGACCTCCTCCGACGTCGCGTTAGGACGACCATACGCGATGTTATCATAGACCGTCAGCGGGAAGATGAGCGGCGGTTGCAAGACCATGGCGATCTGCTGGCGTAGCGAGCGTAGCTGATACTCGCGGACATCGACGCCGTCGATCAGCACGCTGCCGGTGCTGGGATCGAAAAACCGAGGCAGCAGGCCCAGCAGGGTAGATTTTCCGGCACCGGTAGCGCCGACCACGGCGATCATCATGCCCGGTTCGACGACCAGATCGATGCTGCGCAAAACCGAGGTTTCGGGTCGGTAGTTGAAGCTGACACCGCGCCATTCGATATGGCCCTTGGCGCGCTCCTGGGGAAACAGCCGCGTGCCGTCGACCAGATCGAATTCGGTGTCCAGGATCTCGAAACAGCGCCGGGCGCCGATCCGGGCGCCGGCGATCAGCCCCCAGCTTTGCGTGATCTGATTGATCGGCACGTAGAGCAGCGCCAGATAGCCCACGAACACGGTGAGGTCGCCGACCGACAGCCGCCCCGCCAGCACCGACAGGGCGCCGGCATAGAGCACGATCGCCGTGCCCAGCGCGATCAGCACGTTGACGACGCCGCCATAGAAGGTCTGCCAGAAATACAGCAGCAGAGTGGCCTTGAGGCTCTGACCGCTCGCCTGCATGAAGCGGGCGTATTCCTCCTCCTCCTTGGTATAGGCCTGGACGATCTTGACCGAGGTCATGGCCCATTGGACGAGGCTGTAGACCCGGCTGTCCTTGTCGCGCACATCGGTCGCCACGACCGCGATCTTGCGGTTGAACAACGAGATCAGCACGAACAGCGCCGGGATGATGCTGAGCGACACCACGGTCAGGAACCAATCCATCGGCAGCAGCACCAGGATGATGCCGGCCAGCAGTATCGCCGCGGACACGATCGGCAGCACGCCGTTCATGATCATCGTCTGCACGGCGAAGCTGTCCGAGGTCACCCGGAACATCAGGTCGCCGACCTTCTGCCGGCTGTGAAAGGCGAGCGACAGGCGCTGCAGATGAGCGTAAAGCGCACCGCGCAAATCGTTCACCATGCGCTGGCCGATGGCGATGGCCGAGTAGTTGTGCAGCAAGGTGACGGCGCCGGCGAGCGCATGCACGAGCACCAGGCCGAGACACGCGGCGGCCAAAAGCGGCAAGCCGCCGCCACCGATCGCGGCGATGATCGGTAGGCCCGACCCCGCCAGATCGATGCCGAGCGGCCGGCCGCCCAGGACATTGTCGATCACCAGCTTGAACGGCCACGGCTTCAGCAGCTCGAAGCCGGTTATCACCAGCACCTGTGCCAACACCCAGAGCACCCGCCAGAGGTAAGGCCGTGCGAAGCTGACCAGCTTCCAGCCGCTACCGTGCTGCGCGCGAACCTCAGCCATCACGCCGGCCGATCGCGAGAGGACGCGGCATTACGCCGCTTTAGCAGGGTTGTTGGCGGCGGCGGTGGCGCCGCGCGCCGGGGTCACCGGCGTCAGCCCGACACCGCCGGCGACCTGCTCGATCGCCCGGTGCATCATGCGCCCGAACAGCACGGTCTGCCCGCCGATATGGATCGCATGACCAAGACCGCCGACGCCGAAGACCAGGGCGATCCAGGGCAGGCCCAGGATCAGGGAGGCCGCCGTCACCACCGCATAGGCGCGCAGCAAGAAGGAGGACAGGCGCGATAGGCGCAAGGCGCAACGGACGCGCAGCAGACGCTGTTCGCCGCCGTGATTCTCGCCGCAGACCAAGACGGTGGCACGGCTCCACAGGCCACGGGCGACCTTGAGATCCCAATCGCTCCAGCCCTGATCGGTCATCAGGAAGTACTTCTTGGGGGTGAGGAAATTCATCAAACCGGCGAGCAGCACTTCCTTCTCGTCGCTCCGCTCGCTCCAATAGGAGAGGAACATCGCACGATCGCGCCAGCTGATCCGAGCATGCTGCTCGACCGGACCCAAGCCGATATGGTCGACCGCGTTGATCTCCCGCACCCGCCACTTCAGCCGTTCGAGACCACGCAGGATCGGACCGAGATAGATCAGCAGGGCGATCAGCGCCCGCGCCTTCAGGCCGCGAAACCGCTTATCGACCGGCGCCTTCCAGGCACCGGAGATGCACATCGTCCAGGTGACCAGCAACGGCACCGTCAGCAGGCTGGTCCAGCCACCGACCAACACGCCGATCACCGCCAAGATCAGGGCGATGACATTCCATTCGAAGGTCAGCGGCAGAAACACCGCCATCGACGACGGCGGTTCATAGAGCGTCTGAAACAACCCGCGACCGAATACGCCGGAATAGATCACCGGCCGGCGCGACAGCAGCAATGCCGCGGAGAGATCGCCATAGATCCGGCCCAGCCATTTCGCCTGGCCAAACAGGTTGAAGCGGAACGGATGCTTGCCATAGACCAGCGCCTCGGCCTTGCCGTAGCCCTTTTGCTGGCTGAGATAGGCGCTGACCGTGTTGCGGCGGAAATGCCAGACCACGGCGGCCGGGGCGAAGCCGATGGTGTAGCCGGCATCCTGGATGCGCCAGCAGATATCGACATCGTCGCCCGCCGCCCGATACAGCGGATCAAAGCCGCCCAGATTCAGCAGCACGTCGCGCCGGAAGGCCATATTGCAGCCGGCGATATGCTCCGCCACCTCGTCGCCGACCAGCACATGGGTCGGACCGCCGGGCGATACGGCGACGGCGGCCGGCACCAAGCTGTCTTCCGGCGGCGGAAAATTCGGTCCGCCGACCGCCACCAGATCCTTCGCCACCATCTTGGCCACCAGATAGGTCAGCCAGTCCTTGTCGGCGACGCAATCGCTGTCGGTATAGGCCACGATCTCGCCGGTCGCGGCCTCGGCCCCGACATTGCGCGCGACGCTGAGGCCTTTGTTTTCCTGGGTGATGATGCGGCAATAAGGATACCGCTCGGAGATCTCCAGCGTGCGGTCCTTCGAGCCGTCATTGACGACGATGACCTCGTAATCCGGATAATTCAGCACCTCGAGCGAGGCCAGGCACTGGTCCATCGTCCGCTCGGCATTATAGGCGCAGACGACGACCGACACGCGCGGCGTGCGCGGCAGCGGTGGTGGCAATTGCCCGGTATAGCGCTCAGCGACCGCGGCGAAGGCGGGCTTCGGCTGACGGGCCTGATCGACGAGGCCGAACGCCCAATCTTCGATCAGGTGGCCGCCGGTGAACCACTCATCGGTCCAGGCGAACACGCAGGTGCCGGCGACACCCAGCTCGAACGCCGTCTTGACCTGCCAGGACAAGGTCTCGGCCTGATGCGCCTCGCCTTCGCGCATCGAATCCATGCCGAATTCGGTCAGCACCAGCGGACGGTCGACCGCGAGGTTGTGCAGCCGGGCCACATAGCGCCGAAACGCGTCATCGTTGTGCAGATAGACGTTGAAGCACAGGAAATCGGTGAAATCGACGGTCAGGTATTCGGTTGACGGGAAGTTCGCATAGCTGACCAGCCCTTGCGGGTCGAGTTCCTTGATGGAGGCGACCATATCCTTCAGGAACGCCCGCACCCGATCGACGCCATGCCAGCGGATCATGTCCGGCGGGATCTCGTTGCCGACCATATAGGCGAGAAGCGCGCGGTGGCGTTCCATGCTGCGCACGCCGGCCATCACCGTGCGTCGGATCTCGGCCATGGTCGCGGGATCGCCGAGGAAGGCGATATGCTGCGACCACGGGATGCCGGCCAGCACTTTGAGGCCGTGATTGGCGGCGATATCCAGCAGCCAGACCGGCGGCACGGTGAACACGCGCACCGTGTTGACGCCGGCGCCGACCATCAGGCCAAAATCCTTTTCGACCATTTCCGGCGCGGGGAACTGCTTGCCATCGGCCCCCGGCGGGAACGGCCCATAGGTGATGCCCTTGGCGAAAAACTTGGTGTCGCCGGCGAAGAAGAACTTTCCCTCGACGCGGATCGGGACGTTCTGCGGCGCCACGCGAGCAGCGGTATCGGCGGGTCCGACCGGCTGCGGCGAGACCAGACGCAAATCGGCACCGGAGCCTGTCACCGAAGATTTGCGCGAGGCGGAGGTCGTCATGGCGTTCCTATCAGCTCAAAAATGGCCTGGCGGCTAACGCCCCAGGGGCCTTTCAGACGGCGAAGACGCGGGCGGCGAAACGCGGGTAGGACCGGCCACCGACGGGACTGGAAGGGTGCGGCAACCGAGCAATGCGGCGCACAAGACCCGCGCCAAGCCATTTTGTCAAATAGCCGAAAAGAGGCGCTTGCCCCCAGGGCCAGGTCGCCGGACGGCACCTGAACCTGGGGGTTTAGCCGTCACCCGGCAGCTCGCGTTTTGGTGAGCGAGGCCCCGGTGACGAAAGAGACGATCAGTCGCCGACGGCGGCCAGGGCCGATTCCGGATGGCGGGTCTGCCACGCCCAGGCGGTACGCAGGATGGTATCGAGATCGGATCGCTTGGCACGCCAGCCGAGCACCTCGGCCGCCAGCGACGGGTCGGCGACCAAGGCCGCCGGATCGCCGGGCCGCCGCGCCATTTCGCGCCGCGGGATTCGCCGGCCGGTCACCCGTTCCGCCGCCGCGATCACCTGGCGCACCGAGTGACCATGGCCGGTACCGAGGTTGAGCGCCGTGCTGCGACCGCCGTTCATGAGATAATGCAAAGCCTGGACATGCGCTTCCGCCAGATCCTGCACATGGATGTAATCGCGCACCGCGGTGCCGTCCGGCGTCGGGTAATCGGTGCCGTAAATGTCGATATGCGCGCGCTGGCCGAGGGCCGCCTCGAGGATCAGCGGGATCAGATGGGTTTCCGGATCGTGCTCCTCGCCGATCTCGCCATCCGGATCGCAGCCGGCCGCGTTGAAATACCGCAGGGCGACCGACGTCAGGTCATGGGCCTCGCCGTACCAATGCAGCGCGCGCTCGATCATGAGCTTGGTCTCGCCATAGGGGTTGACCGGGCGTTGCGGCGTGCTTTCGGTGATCGGGACGACGGCGGGTGTGCCATAGGTGGCGCAGGTCGACGAGAAGACGACATGCGGCACGCCGACATCGCGGATCGCATCGAGCAGCGCGATCGACTTCACCACATTGTTCTGAAAGTAGATTTCCGGCCGAAGCATGGACTCGCCGACATAAGCGAAAGCCGCGAAATGGATCACCGCGGCGATGTCGTAGTCGCGCAGGGTGCGGGCCACGGTCTCCCGGTCACCGACATCGCCTTCGACCAGCGGGCCCCATTGGACCGACGAGCGATGGCCATAGATCAGGTTGTCATAAGTCACGGGCAGATACCCGGCCTTCGACAGTGCCTTACATGCGTGGCTGCCAATGAACCCGGCGCCACCAGTCACCAAGATGCGCTTCATGACCGTCCCTCTACGAAAATTGTCACCAGCTTTGGGGCCGGCACAGCACACAACGGGACACTTCATGAAACTCTTCCGTAAAAAATTTGAAAATCGCGCGGCGAGGTGCTTTTTTGAGTGCTGCCCATCGTCGCGGCCCGCGGGCGCGATGCCGTCACTTCACGATCGTGGCATTTTACGGCCCCTCGAATGCGAGGTCGGTGGAATTTTCTAATGCGAAGCTCCGTTCTAGCGGAGTTCGGCAACAGACCGAAGCGACGTTCGACAATTCAACTGCTTTCTTGGCACATCCGCCGACTTCATAAGTCCGGATGGGCGCTTGAGGCTTCAAGGCGGGGGTTTCCATGCGGATAGCGGTTATTGGGACGGGCTATGTCGGCCTGGTGTCTGGGGCGTGTTTTTCGGAGTTTGGGGTCAACGTGGTGTGCGTTGACCAGGATTCCGGGAAGATCGCGCGGCTGAACCGGGGGGAGATGCCGATCTTCGAGCCGGGTCTGGATCATCTTGTGGCGTCGAACGTGA
>DATMGU010000041.1:0-100845 GCA_035555315.1 Allostellaceae bacterium | reverse complement strand
CTGCGTGAACCTGCCGACCCGGGCGATGACCGGCTCGAACTGGCGCGGCGACGTGCATCGCTGGACCGAGGACCCGTCGCAATACGGCGCCATCCATTTCCATGACGACGATGTGGGCGATGCCGGCTGGCGGACCTCGCTCAGCGTCGTCGTGCCCGAGGACTGGACCAGCGGCGTCTATGCCCTGCATCTGGAGAAGGACGGCGCCCGCGACAACATCGTCTTCTACGTGCGGGCCAAGGTGCCGGGATCCCAGGCCAAGGTCGCATTCCTCGCCCCGACCTTCAGCTATACGGTCTATGGCCAGTTCCAAAAGGCGGGACGGCAGGCGCTGATCACCCAGCGGTCGCTGGATTGGGGCGCGCTGCCGCAGGCGCCGGACGGCCATCCGGAATATGGAGTCTCACCCTATAACTTCCATTCGGACGGCAGCGGCGTGGTCATGTCCACCCTGCGGCGGCCGCTGATCGACAAGCGGGTCAACCAGATTCACCTGGTCGATCCCAGTTCCTATGGTTCCGGCCTCTACTGGATCGCCGCGGACAGCTACATCACCGACCTGCTGACCCGCCAGGAGATCCCGTTCGAGGTCATCACCGACCACGACCTGCATGCCGAGGGCGTCGAACTCCTGTCGCAGTACCAGGTGGTGCTGACCGGACAGCATCCGGAATACCATACGGTGGAGACGCTGGACGCGCTGGCGGCCTATCTGGAGCGGGGCGGCCGGTTCATGTATCTCGGCGGCAACGGCTTCTACTGGAAGGTGGTGCCACACGGGGACGGTCCCTGGAGCTTCGAGCTGCGCCGCGCCGAAGGCGGCATCCGGCTGTGGGAGACGCTGCCGGGCGAGAGCTATCACGCGCATGACGGCTCCTATGGCGGGCTGTGGCGCCGGCTGGGCCGGGCGCCGCAGCAGCTGGTCGGCGTGGGGTTCAGCACCCAGGGCGAATACAAGGGCTTTCCCTATACCTTCCTCGACGGAATTCTCGATCCGCGCGTCGCCTTCATGCGCGCGGGGATGGAGGAGCGCGCCCAGCCGGGCGCGATGCTGGGAGAACGCGGGCTGATGGGCGGCGGCGCCGCGGGGCACGAGCTGGATCGGGCCGATACGCGGCTCGGCACGCCGGCCCATGCGCTCATCATCGGCCGGGCGGTGCTGGAAGACCCGACCTACCAGCCGGTGAACGAGGAGCGCTTCGACCACACCTGGCCGGCGGCGCGTGAGGCGATCATCCGCTCCGACCTCACCTTCTTCGAGACGCCCGAGGGCGGCGCCGTGTTCTCGGTGGGGTCCATGAACTTCATCGGCGCGCTGCCGATCGACGGCTACGGCAATGTGGCCGCGCGGCTGATCACCAACGTGGTGCGGCGCTTCGCCGATCCGACCCCCTTCCCCGCCCCCCAGTTCCCCGCGCCGCCGCCCGCCTGCGGTTAGGCCGTCGAACGAATCGCCCCATCGTCCGCGATCGGCTTTATCTGCGTATCCTCCACCGCGAGGTGATCGATGGGGCCCTGGTGGAGGCTTGATCGGCCAACCCGGCTATCGCGAGCAGGCACGGTCAAATCAAACAACTCGGCATCGCTCGAAGTTGAATTTATGCTTTACGTAAGGCGTAAATTTCGTATACTCTCCGAATGATTCTTGGGTGCCATGATAAGAAAACGGAAAGCTTCTTAGCGGGCGAACGGATAGCGCGGTTTCAGAGCTTCGCAGCCCAAGCGCATCGACGGCTGACGGTTCTCTCGGAAGCGGCGTGCTTGAAGGATTTGCGCGGCTTGGCCTCGAACCACTTCGAGGCGTTGGTCGGCGATCGGGGCGGCCAATACAGCATCAGGATCAATTCGCAGTGGCGGATCTGCTTCGTATGGACCCCGAAGGCGGTGTCGGAACCAGGCATGGATCCTCTGTTAATAGAGGGCGATGCCGACCGGGTTGAGATTACCGATTATCACTGAGAGGGTATGATGACTATCCCAATCGACAACCTGCCACCGATCCATCCTGGGGAGATCCTGCGCGACGAGTTGGAGGCATTAGGCCTGAGTGCCAGCAAGTTCGCCGAGCATCTTCGTGTTCCGGTCAACAGGGTGACGGCTATCCTCGCGGGTTCGCGGTCCGTCACGGCCGACACCGCCCTTCGGTTGGCCCGCTATTTGGGGACGACAAGCCGGATGTGGCTGAATCTTCAGCAACGCTATGACCTGAAGATCGCCGAGATGAAGACGGGAAAGGCGATCGAGGCGCGGGTACAGCCGCGTGAGCGCGCGGCGTAGGACCGGCACAGAGACGGCTGCGTGACGCCTCAAATCTCAGGGCGCCCAATGCCAACCGGGATTGACCCCTGCCTAGAACGGAATCTCGTCGTCCAAATCCGTCACCGGTGGGCGGCTGCCACCGCCTGAGCTGCGGCCGCCACCGCCGCCGCCATACCCGCCACCGCTGCTGCTCGAACCGCCACCGCCATAGCCCCCGCCGCCGGCCATCTCGTCGTCCGGCCCGCTTGACTCGCCGCCGCCGCTGCGGCCGTCCAGCATGACCAGCTCGCCCCGGAATTTCTGCAGCACGATTTCGGTCGAATAGCGCTCCTGGCCGTCCTTGTCGGTCCATTTGCGGGTCTGCAAGGCGCCTTCCAGGTAGAGCTTGCTGCCCTTCTTCACATAGCGCTCGATCACCTCGACCAGGCGGTCGTTGAACACCACGACGCGGTGCCACTCGGTCTTCTCCCGCCGCTCGCCGGAATTGCGGTCCTTCCAGCTCTCCGATGTCGCGACCGAGAAGCTGGCGATCTTGGTGCCGTCATTGGTCGAGCGGATCTCCGGATCCTTGCCGAGGTTGCCGACCAGGGTGACCTTGTTGACGCTGCCTGCCATTGCCGTGTCGCCTTATGCGGGAGGAAAAAGAGTTTGGGAGAGCGGGGCCATCTTGCCCGCGCGGCCCATCCTGAGTCGAGATGTTGTGGCGCGATCGCCGCTTCGGAGCGCAAACTCCGAGTCGCCGAGGCGAGGCCGAAGACCGCTCATGGTTTTTGTCGCCCGGAGCACCGATATCGCCCCATATACCTTGAAGTCGCCGTCGACGATCCGATTATTTTTGTTCTCCCCCCGTTCTCAAGTTAAAAAGAGTCCATGCAGCAGATCAGCGTCCGCGGCGCCCGCGAACACAACCTCAAAAACATCGATGTCGACATGCCTCGCGACAGCCTGGTGGTCATCACCGGGCTATCGGGATCCGGCAAATCGTCGCTCGCCTTCGACACGATCTATGCCGAGGGCCAGCGGCGCTATGTCGAGAGCCTGTCGGCCTATGCGCGGCAGTTCCTGGAGCTGATGCAAAAGCCGGATGTCGATTCGATCGACGGCCTGTCGCCGGCGATCTCCATCGAACAGAAGACCACCTCGAAGAACCCGCGCTCGACCGTCGGCACGGTGACCGAGATCTACGACTATATGCGGCTGCTGTTCGCGCGCGTCGGCATCCCCTATTCGCCGGCGACCGGCCTGCCGATCGAAAGCCAGACGGTCAGCCAGATGGTCGACCGCATCATGGCGATGCCGCCGGATACGCGGCTCTATCTGCTGGCCCCCATCGTGCGCGGCCGCAAGGGCGAGTTCCGCAAGGAGTTGCAGGAGCTGCAGAAACGCGGCTTTCAGCGGGTCAAGATCGACGGCACTCTGGTCGAGATCGACGAGGCGCCGGCGCTCAACAAGAAGCTGAAACACGATATCGAGGTGGTGGTCGACCGCGTCGTCGTCTCCGCCGATCTGGGCAACCGGTTGGCGGATAGTTTGGAGATCGCGCTGGGGCTGGCCGATGGCCTGGTCTTCGCCGAGAACGCCGATACCGGCGAGCGGACGACCTTCTCGGCGAAATTCGCCTGTCCGGTTTCCGGCTTTACGATCGACGAGATCGAGCCCCGGCTGTTCTCGTTCAACAGCCCGTTCGGCGCCTGCCCGAGCTGCGACGGCCTCGGCACCAAGCTGTATTTCGATCCGGATATGGTTGTCCCGGACGAGGAAAAATCCTTGCGGGCCGGGGCGATAGCGCCTTGGGCCAATTCGTCGTCGCAATATTACGCGCAGACCCTCGACAGCCTGGCGCGGCATTACAAGTTCAGCATGACCCGGGCCTGGTCGGACCTGCCGGAAAAGACCCGCCAGGCGATCCTGTTCGGCTCCGACGGCGAGATCGTGCCGCTGCGCTACGATGACGGCTTGCGCAGCTACACGACCGAGAAGCCGTTCGAAGGCGTCATCCCGAACATGCAGCGGCGCTACGCCGAGACCGACAGCGCCTGGATCCGCGAGGAACTCGGCCGCTACCAGAACGCGCGGGAATGCGAGGTCTGCCACGGCGCCCGGCTCAAGCCCGAGGCGCTTGCGGTCAAGGTCGCCGGCCAGGACATCAGCGCCGTCACCGCCCTGTCGATCGCCGACGCGGGCGCCTGGTATCGCGGCCTGGCCGACCGACTGACCCCCAAGCAGGTGGAGATCGCCGCCCGCATCCTCAAGGAAATCAACGAGCGGCTGGGCTTCCTCAACGATGTCGGGCTCGATTATCTGACCTTGGCGCGCGCGTCGGCCACCCTGTCGGGCGGCGAAAGCCAGCGCATCCGGCTCGCCTCGCAGATCGGCTCCGGCCTCACCGGCGTGCTCTATGTGCTGGACGAGCCGTCGATCGGGCTGCATCAGCGCGACAATGACCGGCTGCTGGTGACCCTGCGGCGGTTGCGCGATCTGGGTAATACGGTGCTGGTGGTCGAGCATGACGAGGACGCGATCCGTGCCGCCGATTACCTGATCGATATGGGCCCGGCCGCCGGCGTGCATGGCGGCCAGGTGATCGCCCAGGGTCTCCCCGCCGACGTGATCGAGGATCCGGCCAGCCTGACCGGCCAGTATCTGAAGGGCACCCGGCGCATCGAGATCCCCACCAAGCGGCGCACCGGCGGCAAGGGCCGGGCGCTGACCGTGGTTGGCGCACGCGCTAATAACCTCAAGAACGTGACGGCGCGCATCCCGCTCGGCACCTTCACCTGCGTCACCGGCGTGTCGGGCGGCGGCAAATCGACCCTGGTGGTCGAGACGCTGTACAAGGCGCTCGCCCGGCGCATGAACGGCGCCCGCGAGCACGCGGCGGAGCACGACCGGATCGACGGCATCGAATACCTCGACAAGATCGTCGACATCGATCAATCGCCGATCGGCCGCACGCCGCGCTCCAACCCGGCGACCTATACCGGCTGCTTCACGCCGATCCGCGACTGGTTCGCCGGGCTGCCCGAGTCAAAGGCGCGTGGCTACGCCGCCGGCCGCTTCTCGTTCAACGTAAAGGGTGGCCGCTGCGAGGCCTGCCAGGGCGACGGCCTCATCAAGATCGAGATGCACTTCCTGCCCGATGTCTACGTGCAATGCGACGTCTGCAAGGGCAAGCGCTACAATCGCGAAACGCTGGAAGTAACCTTTCGCGACAAGTCGATCGCCGATGTTCTCGATATGACGGTGGAGGCCGGTACCGAGTTCTTCAAGGCGGTGCCGGTGATCCGCGACAAGCTGTTGACCTTGCAGCAGGTCGGCCTCGGCTACATCCAGATCGGCCAGGCGGCGACCACACTGTCGGGCGGCGAGGCACAGCGGGTGAAACTGGCCAAGGAGCTGTCGCGCCGAGCGACCGGCCAGACGCTGTACATCCTGGACGAGCCGACCACCGGCCTGCATTTCGAGGATGTCCGCAAGCTGCTGGAGGTGCTGCAGGCCCTGGTCGAGGCAGGCAACACGGTGCTGGTGATCGAACATAATCTGGAGGTCATCAAGACCGCCGACTGGATCATCGATCTCGGCCCCGAAGGCGGCGCCGGCGGCGGCGCCATCGTCGCCCAGGGCACGCCCGAGACGGTGGCGCAGACCGCCGGCAGTTATACCGGCGACTATCTGCGCCCCTATCTCGAACGAGCCCTGGCGCAGCGCAAGCGGGCGTGATTAACCGACTCGCAGCGCAAGCGGGCGTAAACTAAGGAACTGCAACCAAGTATTTCGCTGCAATTGGAATCGGTTTATTAAGGATAGCTCATGAGTGTAATCCATGGGGGCACTGAAACTTTGACCGGGCGAAGCCTCGATGCCCGGAAGGAGATCGGCAATGCCTGACGAACCCGATAGCCTTGTGCTGCGCTACCTGCGCCGGATCGACGAAAAAGTTGATCAGCTAGGGCTTGAAATGACGGATCTCAAGGGCCGGGTCGGCGCGGTCGAAACCGGCCTAAACGCGGTGCGCCGGGATCTTGTGGCACTGTCCGAGGCCGATGCCCGACTGATGGTCACAGTTGACCGTCTGAGCGAACGCTTCGGGCGCATGGAACGCCGCCTGGAACTCAACGAGTCCGCATAGAAATTCATCGCGCGCGCTCGACGGCATCCGCCCTACGGATCCGCCCTACGGATCCGCCGATTTCAGGGGAGCGCCACACCAGCCCCGCGCGTTACGGATGCTTCGCCAACCAAGCCTGCATGGTGGCGATTTCCTTCTTCTGGGCGGCGATGATGTCGCGCGCCATGTGCTTCAGTTGCGGATCGCTGCCGTATTTCAGCTCGATCTCCGCCATATCGATGGCGCCTTGGTGATGCGGGATCATCGAGGTGACGAAATCATGGTCGGTCTTGCCGGTCAAAGGCACCGCCATGTCGCGCATCATCTTGTCGTTGGCCGCCTTGAAAGCCGGCGTCGACGGGGCGTCCGCGGCGCCGGGCTGCGACCCCATCTGCATCGATGGCATCGACTGCTGGGCCTGCGCGCCGCCGGCCAGGGCCAAGGCGAGCGCGGCGATCGGGACGACGATCCGCAACCTCATGATACGGCTCCCTCCGCGCTCACGATGAAGCCCGCCCCTTCGATGGCGCGGGCGATCGCCGTCGCATCCCCGTCACCGCTGACATCCACCTTGCCGCCGGGCACATCGACCGCCACCGCCATACCGGGGCTGACCCGGCCAATCGCCCGCCGGACCGCGTTGGCGCAGCCGTCGCAGGTCATGCCGGAAACCTGAAATCGCATCTTGGTGCTCCCTGACATCGTCACTACGAGGTGAGGTGGTGCCTCCAATGGTGGGAAGGTCAAGAGGCCCGGGCCAAGAAAAAGAGTGCCGGATCAATACCCCAGCGCGCAGCCATCCTTCCGGCTATCGGAACCGCCGGTCAGCAGGCCGGCGGCGTGGTCGATCCAGATCGCCTGCCCGCCGCCGATCGGCTTTTTCTGCCAGGCGAGGCGGTGGCCGCGCGCGGCGAGGTCGGCGCCGATTTCCGCGCCGAGCCGCCGCTCCACCCGCAGATCCTCCTGATAGGCGAAGCTGCGCGGTGCATCGATCGCCCGCTGCGGATCGTGCCCGAGATCCAGCAGATTGATCAGCAGCTGGGCATGCCCCGTCGCCTGGTAATGCCCGCCCATGACGCCGAACGGCATCACCGCCCTGCCCTCGCGCATCAGCATGCCGGGGATGATCGTGTGCATCGGCCGCTTGCCCGGTGCGATCGCGTTGGGATGCCCCGCCACCGTGCGGAACCCAAGTCCCCGGTTGTGCAGCATGACGCCGCAGCCCGGCACATAGATGCCCGAACCGAAGGCCTGGAACAGCGAGTTGATGAACGACACCGCCATGCCGTTGCGATCGACGACGGCGAGATAGGTCGTGTCCTTATGCTCCGTGACGTCCCAATCCGACCCCGGCCGGGCGCGGTCCAGCGTGATCCGGCGGCGCATCGCCGCGCCACGGGCCTCGCCCAGCAACCGGGCGACATCGACGGGACCGTGCTCCGGATCGCCGATCAGCAGATCGCGCTCCCCATAGGCGGCCTTGGTCGCCTCGGCCAGCAGGTGGACGCGGTCGGCGTCGGACAGGGCCGCCAGATCATAGCCTTCCAGCGTCCGCAGGATCATCAGGGCGACGATCCCCTGCCCGTTCGGCGGACATTCGAATACCTGATAACCCCGGTAGTCGATCGAGATCGGCTCGCACCATTGGGTCGTGTGCCGGGCGAAATCCGCTTCGTCGTGCAAGCCGCCCAATTCCTTCAGCCGGCCGGCGATCTCGGCCGCGACCGGCCCTTCGTAAAAGCCCGCGCGTCCGTCCCGGGCGATGCGCCGCAGCGTCGCCCCCAGTGCCGGGTTCGCATGCCGGGCACCGATGGCGGGCGCCCGGCCAGCGACCAAAAAGGCCGCCGCCGCGTGCGGGTCGGCCGCCAGCTTCGCGGTGGCGTCCACCCAATCGAGGCCGACCCTGGGCGCCACCCGAAAGCCCGCCTCGGCCGCCGCGATCGCGGGGCCGAAGATCTCGGCGAGATCGAGGGTTCCATGATCGGCCGCCAGCCGGCACCAGGCGTCGACGGCGCCGGGGATCGTCACCGCATGGGCGGTGGTGGGATCCAGCGCCTCGATGCCCCGCTCCCGATACCAGTCGAGCTGGGCCGCGGCCGGCGCGCCGCCCGAGCCGTTCAGCGCCTTGGGCGGACCCGAACCATCGGCCAGCAGGACGAAGCAATCGCCGCCGATTCCGGTCATCGCCGGTTCGATCACCGCCAGCAGGGCCGCCGCCGTCAGCGCCGCGTCGACCGCGTTGCCGCCCCGGCGCAAGACGTCGAGGGCGGCCAGGCTGGCCCGCGGATGCGATGTCGCGACCATGCCATGATCGGCCAAGGCCGGCGACCGCCCGCCATCGCCGAAATCCCGAACTCCCACGTTGCGCAAAGGCGATTCTCCAGCTTGGCCGCATTCCCCCCCCGGGATCAGGGCGGATCAGGGCGGTTCACCGCTCCTTAATAGAAACCGGCGATAGTACGAAGCGCTTTGTCACCGCTGCATAACCGATATCGGCTAACCGCAGACACTGAGGATCCGGGATTGCGCCCACAGCGCGAAGAGGCTAGCCAAAGCCACGAACATCAACTGCTCGACTATGTCGAGCGGCTCAACCAGCACCGTGCCGGACGCCGGGCGGTGCAGTTGCATCTGTCGCGCCTCGGCTTGCACAACCGCCGCGACCACCACATCCGCATCGCGTTCAACAGCTTCGAGCTTCTGGTCAAGCAATATGACGGCGCCCTGTTCCGGCTGTCGAACAAGGACATCATGTTCGTCTGCAAGGATGCGCCGGCCGCCGAGCTCGACGAGGCGATGATGCGCGTCCGCTACCTGTTCAGCGAGGACCCGCTGACCCAGGAGGACGACGATCGGGCCGAGGAATTTTGCACCTGGTTCGACATCGAACGCGGCTATGACGCTTTCCTCGCCCATGTGCGCGCGATCGACGAGGTCGAAACCCGGCGACAGCGGCGGTTGGCGCAGGCCGCCAACGCCATTCCGCTGGTCGACGAGCTGCCACCGGTCGACCCGCATCGCCTGAGCGAATTGATCGATACCATCGGCTCGGCCGATCTCTCGAATGTGATGCGCCGGCAAGCCGTCTTCGCCGTGGTCGGCGACCAGCCGCCGACGCCGCTGTTCCGCGAGCTGTTCATCTCGATCGCCGCGTTGCGCACCCAGGTGTTCGCGAAATACGACATCCTCGGCAACCGGTGGCTGTTCCAGTACCTGACCGAGACGCTGGACCGCCGCATGCTGGCGCTGCTGACGCGCAACGATGACGGGGCGATCGCCCAGGCGTTCAGCCTGAACCTCAACATCTCGACCCTGCTATCCCCGGAATTCCTGGCCTTCGACAACTCGCTGCGCTCCGGCGCGCGCGGCACGCTGATCATCGAATTGCAGATGATCGACGTGTTCGCCGATCTCGGCGCCTACATGTTCGCGCGCGATTTCGTACATAGCCGCGGCTATCGGGTCTGCCTCGACGGTGTCACCGACCTCACCCTGCCGTTCATCGACCGGGAAAAGCTCGGGCTCGATCTGGTCAAGCTGGTATGGTCCCCCTCCATGCTCGACAACGCCGCGACCGGCCGGCGTGAAGCGCTGCACAGGCTGGTCGAGCGCACCGGCCGGGCGCGCACCATCCTGTGCCGCTGCGATGGCGAGGCGGCCTTGGATTTCGGTCAAGCCGCCGGCATCGCCATGTATCAGGGCCGCTACATGGACAGCCTGACCTCCCCCAAACCGACGGTGCACCGGCTGCGCTGAGCCTCTGACCCACGATCACTGGCAGCCCTGCGGTCCCGGCGCTGCTCTGGCGCTTGTGGCGGCGGCGGCGTTCTCCTACCTTCGATCCGGAACGGCCGGATGTCACGGCCAGTCGATCGGAGGAAATGGGCGAGCATGGCTCGACAGCTCGACACGCCGGCAGCGCTGAACTTCCCGCACGCGGCACCGCCGGAACCCGGTGAGCCGGTCGAAATGGCGCCGGGCATCTTTTGGCTGCGGCTGCGGCTACCCTACGCGCTCGACCATGTGAATGTCTGGCTGCTCGATGACGGGCCGGGCTGGACGCTGATCGATACCGGCCTCGGCGACCCGGAAACCCAGGCGATATGGGAGGCGGGTTTCGACCGCATCCTGGGCGGCAAGCCGATCACCCGGTTGATCGTCACCCATTTCCATCCCGACCATATCGGCTTGGCCGGCTGGATCACCCGGCGTTTCGGGGCACCGCTCTGGATGAGCCTGTCGGAATGGCTGTTCGCGCAATTCCACGCCACCCCTGAGAACGCCGCCACGCTGGACGCCGGCCGGGCCTTCTACCGGTCGACCGGCTTGGATGCCGAGGCGGTCGAACAGGTCATCGGCCGCGGCCATTCCTATATGAAGCGCACGACCCGGCTGGATCCCACCTATCGGCGGCTGGCGGCCGGCGACGAGATCGCCATCGGCGGCCGGCGATGGCGGGTGCTGACCGGTGGCGGTCATTCGATCGAGCAGGTCATGCTGTATTGCGCGGCCGATAAGCTGTTCATCCCTGCCGATCAGGTGATTGCCAAGATCTCGCCGAATGTCAGCGTCTGGCCGTTCGAGCCTTTCGCCAATGCGCTGGGGTTGTACCTCACCTCGCTGCGCGATCTGCGTGGGATCGTGGCCGAGGACGTGCTGGTGCTATCGTCGCATAACCTGCCCTTCTATGGCCTGCATACGCGCATCGACCAGCTGATCGAGCATCACGCGATGCGCTGCGGCGAGATCGCGCAGGCCTGCGCGGACGCGGCATTGAGCGGCGCCGACCTCGTCCCGGTGCTGTTCCGCCGCACGCTCGATGCCCATCAGACCGGCTTCGCCATCGGCGAGGTCGTGGCACATGTGAATTACATGGTCGAGACCGGCCGCCTCACCCGCGAGGCGGATGGGGATGGCGTCTGGCGCTATCGGACGATAGCGGGCGCCGTGGAGCCTCCGCTATGAGCGAAACACCCGCTGGAGCGCTGGCCGGCCTCCGGGTGATCGACCTCACCCGCGTCCTGGGCGGCCCCTATTGCACCCAGATGCTGGCCGATCATGGCGCCGACGTCATCAAGATCGAACCGCCGCAGGGCGACGAGACGCGCGGCTGGGGTCCCCCCTTCCAGGGTGACGCGGCCTCCTACTTCATCGGCGTCAACCGCAACAAGCGGGGTGTCGCGATGGATCTGTCGCGGCCTGAAGCGCGCGAGGTGCTGTTCCGCCTTCTCGAGGATGCCGACGTTCTGGTCGAAAACTTCAAGACCGGTACGCTGGAACGCTGGGGCATGGGCTATGCGGTGTTCGAACAGCGGTTCCCGCGCCTGATCCATTGCCGGGTGTCCGGCTTCGGCGCCGATGGTCCGCTGGGCGGCATGCCGGGCTATGACGCGGTGATCCAGGGCATGGCCGGGCTGATGAGCGTCAACGGCAGCCCGGACGGTCCGGGCGTCCGCATGGGTGTGCCGATGGTCGATCTCGCGACCGGCATGAACGCCGCGATCGGCATCCTGATGGCCTTGGTCGAACGGGGACGGTCCAGCCGCGGCCAGTTCGTCGAGGCCTCGCTATTCGACAGCGCCATCGCGCTGCAGCACCCGCATCTGGCGAATTTCTTCCTGAACGGCAAGACGCCGCGGCGCACCGGCAACGCGCATCCGAACATCTGCCCCTATGACGCCTTCGAGACCGCGACCAAATCGATCTTCCTGGCGGTCGGCAATGATGGGCAGTTCAAGCGTTTCTGCCAGATAATCGGTCTCGACGACCTGCCTGGCGATGCGCGGTTCCTGACCAATGGCGATCGGGTACGCAACCAACTGGCGCTGCGTGACCTGCTGCGGCCGGTATTGGCCGAGCAGGACGGCGTCGCCCTCTCCGCCCGGCTGATCGCCGAGGGGGTGCCGTGCGGCCCGGTGCTGGACATCGCCGACGTCGTCGAGCACCCGCATACCAAGCATCGGGAGATGGTCGTGACCTCGGGCGATTACCGGGGTTTCGGCGCGCCGGTGAAGCTGTCGCGCACCCCCGCCTCGATCCGCTCGACGCCGCCCGCCTTCGGCTCGTCGACCCGCGCGGTGCTGGCGGCCGCCGGCTATGATCCGGATGCGATCGAGACCTTGATCGCGACTGGCGTCGCCCTCGACCGCAAGCCCGGCTGAGACGACCGATGGCCGCCGCCCCACCGGTCGATCCGGGATCGATCGTGCCGCCGCTCACCGATCGGACGGGTTATGAGCTCTGGCACAGCGACAAGCTGCGTTTCGCCGATATGGATCGGCAGAACCACGTCAACAACGCCCTGTTCTCCACCTTTTTCGAAGGCGGCCGGGTCGCGTTTCTCGACCGGGAGATCCGTCCCTATCTGGAAGCGGCGGAAGACCCGACGGTGCTGGCCCGGATCACCCTGGATTATCTGGGCGAAATGCGGTTTCCCGGCCTCGTCGAGGTGGGCACCCGCATCTTGCGGGTCGGACGGACCTCGCTGAACTTCGGCCAGGGGCTGTTCAACGACGGCCGCTGCACCGCGATCGCGGTGTCCACCGTCGTGGTGATCGACCGCGTGACCCGGCGGGCCAAGCCGTTTTCGCCCGAATTGGCCAGGCGTCTCGCCGCCCTGGCCGAAACCTAACCAGCCAGGTAGGCGCGCAGCATCCGCCTGAACACGGCGACGGCGGGAGGGCCGACTTCCTCGTCATCGCCACTCAAGGTGATCATCGCCCTCATCAAATGCAGGATGACGACCGCCATCACCTCCGGCGCGCCCGGCGGCAGCGGTGGTGCTGCCTGCGCCAGGATGGCGGCGATCTGGCGGCGCAGCAGCGCCCGTGTGGCTCGCTTGCGGGCCTTGTCGATATCCCGCCGCTCCGCCAGCGCCACGAATGCCGGGCGCTGCGCCAGAAAATCCGCCAGTCGCTCGAACAGCTGATCGCCCAATTCCGCCGCCGGCCGACCGGCGGCTTCTTCGCGCAGCCGGTCGAGCTCGCCCGATAGCCTCTCCAAATACGCCTCGTGCAGGGCGGCGGCCAACAGCTCCTTGGTCGGGAAAAACTGGTATAGGGACCCGATCGACGCGCCCGCACCGGCGGCGATCTCGGTCATGGTCGCCGTATCGTAGCCTTTCTCCGCGAACACCGCCGCCGCCGCCGCCATCAACGCCGCCACACGCGCCTTGCCGCGCTCAAGCTGCGGCATCCGAATCTTCGCGTCGGATTTCCCCCTTGAAGATTGTGAGGTCACCCTCATATCCTTAGTTGTGAGGACAGCCTCATATGATGGAGAGCCATGCCGCCCTCATCTTTTTTCCTTTGATCGGAGAAATCATGTCCCTCACCTTGGATCCCCGCACGACCGCGCTGGTGCTGATCGACGTTCAGAACGGCATTCTATCGATGCCGCTCGCCCCCTACGACGCCGCTCAGATCATCCGGAACACAGCCGGCCTCGGCCGCCATTTTAACGACCTTCATGCCACCGTCGTATTGGTGAAAGTCGCCTTTGCCAACAATTACGCCGACAAGCCGATTCAAGAGGTCGACGCGCCGATGATCACCCCGCCCGGTGGGTTGCCGGCGGCCTGGTCGGAGTTCGCCCGCGACATCGCCGAATTGGAAGCGGATGTGGTGATCACGAAGCGCCAATGGGGCGCCTTCCACGGTACGGAACTGGATCTGCAGCTGCGCCGCCGCGGCATCACCACGATCGTACTCGGCGGGATCGCCACGAATTTCGGTGTCGAAGCCACAGCCAGGGAGGCCTGGCAGCACAATTATGCCGTGATCGTGGCCGAAGACGCCTCCACCAGCGTCGCCCCCGACATGCATCGGTTTTCGGTGGAAAAGATCCTGCCGCGCATCTCGCGGATACGCTCCACGGCCGAGATCATCGCCGCTCTTCAGCCGGCATGAGACGATGGGGTCGGAGCGATAGGCAGCTCCGGCCCACCCATCTCGATCAGGCGTTGGCGCGGATGAACTCGCGAACTTTGGGATAGGTCTCGGTCCGCCAGCGCTTGCCGTTGAACACGCCGTAATGGCCGACATTCATCTGCAGGTGATGCAGCTTCTTCTCCGGCGCCAGCCCCGTGCACAGGTCATGGGCGGCGACCGTCTGGCCCGGCGCGCAGATATCGTCGCGCTCGCCCTCGACCGTCATCAGCGCGGTGCGTTCGATCGCCTTGGGCTCGACCATCCGATTGCGGGAGACCATCTTGCCGAGCGGCAGGGCATAGTCCTGGAACACGGTCTTGATCGTCTCCAGATAGAATTCCGCCGGCAGGTCCATGACGGCGGTGTATTCGTCATAGAACTTCTTGGTCGCCTCGGCGCTCTCGTCGTCGCCCTTGATCAGGTTCTTGAACAGGTCGACATGGGCGTTCACATGGCGGTCTAGGTTCATCGTCATGAAGCCCGCGAGCTGCATGAAGCCGGGATAGACGCGTCTAAAAGCGCCGGGATACCGCATCGGAACCGTGCCGATGACGCTCTGCTCGAACCATTCGATCGGCTTGCCCATGGCAAGCTCGTTGACCTGGGTCGGGCTCACCCGCGTGTCGATCGGGCCGCCCATCAGCACCATGGAGCGCGGCTGGATCGGATCGTTCGCCGCCGCCATCAGCGCCGTCGCCGCCAGCACGGGGACCGAGGGTTGGCACACGGCCACGATATGCACGTCCGGACCGAGCAGATGCACGAAGTCGACGATCGTCTCGATGAAATCGTCGAGACCCCAGGCGCCGTGGGTCAGCGGAATGTTGCGCGCATTCACCCAATCGGTGATCCACACATCATGGTCGGTCAGCAGCGTCTCGACCGTGCCGCGCAGCAGGGTGCTGAAATGTCCCGACATGGGGGCGACAACCAGAACGCGCGGCTGCTTCACCTTGCTGTCCTTGGCGAAATGCAGCAGCGAGCAGAACGGCGTCGCGGCCGTGATCTCCTCGGCCACGGCGACGGTCTTGCCGTTGACCAGGGTGGAGTCGAGGCCGAAGGGCGGTCGGGCATGGGACATGCCGGCGCGCGAAATCATCTCGCAGGCCGCGGCCACGCCCCGGATCATCGGATTTTCCGAGAAATATGCCGGCCATGGCTGATTCAGCATGCCGGTGGTGGCCTGCGCCATGATGCGGAACGGCCCCATCACGTCGCTCTGCGCTTGATATGCTTCATACAGCATCGCGAGGTACCTACCCTAAATTGCGGACCAGCCTTGCCGTTCAAGGAAGCAAAATCCCGGGAAAACGGCGAAAGCCCAGGGGAAGTAACGGCAAATGGACCGCTGGCCTAATCAGTAAACAGCACGGGCGCCGGTTCGGCATATTCCCCGGCGCATACCGGCCGCGCACTCTACGCGCCTATTGCTGGTTTTCAACCGTTAACGCTCTCTCGCGCGGTTGGCAAAGTCGGCGAGCCGACCGCGCCCTATCACCGCGCCCTGTCAAGGATGATGCGCCCCGACAGATTAGCGGCGGCTTAAGATCGCCGCCCCCATTCTCGTGGCCCCCGGTTCCGGTACGCCTCAATCCTCGATATCGGCCTCGATCTGCGCCATCAGATCCTTGAGCAGCCGCACCACGTCTTCATGACTGGTGGTTTCGACCGCCGCGTTAACCGCCGCCTCAACCATCATCACGGCGGTCAGGTACCCCATCGCGCCGGCTTCCTCAAGCGCCAGGGCAAGGTATTTCTCGGCGATGTCGGATGCCTTGTCATACATGGCGTCCATGGCCTCTCCCGAATCGTTTGGCATAGCGTCCCTCGATAGCTGATCACCGGCCTAAGGCCTGATATATGGCCCTTTAGTACCGGCTTTCAGCGACGGCGGGTATCCGGAATTTAGCGTGGGAATTCAGGTCTCCAGCGCGTAGCCGTTGACGGCGCCGATCACCAGGCGCTCCGACAGCAGGCTCAGCGCGCGATCCAGGTTGTCCAGCGCCACCGCGACGCGGGACTGTCTGGGCGAGCCATCGATGGCGGCGTCGTCCGGCAGGCGCAGGAGGGGGAGCGAGTCGGGCAGCTCGCCACCGGCCTGGGCGCTGGCCAGATCGCCGATGCGCGCCTCGATGCGGGTGGCCTGGGCCAGCACGGTGGCGCGGTCGGCCTCGCAAGCGGCCTGTTCGCTGGCCGCCGCCAGCATGCGCGCCCAATAGGCGCAGGCGAGCAGCGCCGACATCGGACGCTCGGCACTCGCCCGCCGGAACAGCGACCGACCGACCGTCAGCGGCAGCAAGGCCAGCCGCAGATCGGCGATCTGGCGGTCCACCCGGCGCATCGCCTCCAGCGGCGCGCCGGCCTCGACCCCCTCCAGCCGCTGGCGGCTGGCCCGCACGACATCGCCCAGCGAGGTCAGCACGGCGGTGCCGGAGCGGCGCACCTGGTCGCGGGTCCGCACCGGAAGCACGAAGGCGCCGACCAAAACGGCGGCCCCGGCGCCGATCGCCGTCTCCTCCAGCCGCAGCATCAGCAACGGCTCGATCGGCGATCCCAGCAAGCTGTAGAGCAGGCTGAGCAGGATGGTGACGCAGAACATCGCCGCCGTGTAGGAGATGCTGAACAGATAGTAGATGCCGAACACCGCCAGCAGCAAAGCGATGACCACGGCGATGGGATACCCGGCGAGCAGGTTGGCGAGCACGAGCCCCGCCGCCAAGCCGGCCACGGTGCCGCTCAGCCGCTGGACGCCTTTATGGATGGTATCGCCGCGTGACCGCGCGCCGAGAAACACGACATAGACGGTGATCACCGCCCAGAACCAGCGATTCGGCGACAGCGCCATGCCGCCCGCCATCGCCAGGGCGGCCGCCAGCGTAACCCGGCAGGCTATCCGCCAGGCGAGCGGCGGCCGAGGTCCGGTGGCGGCCGGGTCCGGTGATGTCGAGCCGGGTGATGGCGAGCCCCGCGACTCCGAACTGGGGCGGATCGTCACCTGCGCGGCGGCGGCGCCGAGCGCCCCTGCCGCGGTTTCCAAATCGGCCAGTGCCTCGTGTAGCTCCTCCGCCGCGTGTAGTTCCTCCGCCGCGTGTGCTTGCGCCCCGCCCCCACCGCGCGCCGCAGCGGTGCCACCGGCCCAGCGGTCATGCCGCAGCCGCGCTTCCAGCACCTTGAGGCGGGTCCGATGGCGGGTTGCGGGGGGCGCCTCGCCGACCGCGATCATCAGCCGGGCGACCGCCAGCTCCAGATTGAACAATTGCAAGCGCACGGCACCACCGCCGGCTTCGTCCATGATCGCGAGCTGGTCCTCGGCGGCCAGCGCCGCCTCGTTCAGCCGCGCCAGGCTGCGGCCCCGCCATGCTTCGCCCGACCAACTCGCATCTGGCTGACGCCGATGCGCGTCGCGCAGCACCAAGGCCGCGCGGCGCTGCACCGCCCGTACCGCCCGTCGCAGCGTGACGAGCGGGCGCAAGGGCAGCAGCACGAAGCAGACGAAAGAAGTCACCGCGACACCGACCACAAGCGACAGCAGCTGCAGATCGAGCGTGTCCGGCGGCAGTTGCAAATAGAGGTCGACATAGCTGGTCACCACCGCCGTCAGCCCGAGCCCGATCGCGCGCGATCCCTGCGCCTGCATCAGGAAGGCGAGGAACACGGCGACCAGGAAAAAAGCCTCGGCCGTCAGGCTGAGGCCGTGCAGCAGTGTGGTGGCGATGGTGGCGACGGCCGCCGGAACGCTGAGCAGCAGCAGGGTGATCCGGCGCTGCCGCTGCGTCGGGTCGCGCATCAGAAAGGTGGCGAGCATGCTGAGCATGACGCCGCCGGTGAACGCCGCGATCGGTGCATCCAGCACATGCGCGATGCCGGCGACGGCCAGAACGGTGAGGAAGACCGACAGGGTGCCGCGCGCCGCCAAATGCAGGCGAAGCAGCCCGGGATCGGACGCCGTCAGGCGGTTCCAGAAGGTCAACATGGCTCGACCGCCTGCCCGGACATCCGTCTTCGCACATGCAGCATGACGATGACTATAAGCCCAGGATCGTGTCCGGCAACAAGCAAGACCGTGCGATGCTGGCCCTACAATCGCTCAGGCGGGTATGGCGGTGAAACTCGGCAGGTCGTGGCGCCGCAGAAACCGTGCCATCGTCGCTTCCGAGATGCCCAGGAAATCGCGGTACAGGCCCTGCACCACATAGGTGAAGGCGGGGCCGTGACGACGATCGCCCGGCACCAGGAGATGCGCGCACTCATGCAGTACCAGGAACCGGTAGAGCGAGCCACGCTCGATGACGATCCGGTTGCTGGCGATATCGGCATAGCCGCCGATCGACGGATCGGCGAAATGGTCGACCAGGTCGAGCTCCGGCACCGGCCGGTCCAGCCCGTCGAAGACAGCGCCGATGATGGCGCGGGCTTCGGCCTCGTCGATCAGCCGATGACCCTGCGGATAGTGTCGGAACAGGTCATCTTCCCATCGGCACAGATGAGCCCGATAGTCGCGTCGGGAATCGCCCAGGAGCGCCGCGATCCGCGTGCCACCCTTGAGCAGCCGCCGCGCGACCCCACCATCCAGCCGCGCCGTCGATGTGCTTGCATGCCTCATGGACGGCAGCATGGCGAGGATGTCTTAACGAGCGTTGAACGGCGAGACCGGCCGGCGCAGGATCATGGCAGCTCTCAGTCGCCGGAGTAGGTCGCCGATGAAGCATTTGATCCTGCTGCGCCATGCCAAGGCCGCCGCCGGCGCCGAATCGGCCGATCACGCGCGTCCGTTGAACCACCGGGGCCGTGCCGAGGCCGCTTGGATCGCCGGGCGATTCGCGTCGCAACCGGTGCCGGACCTGGTATTGTGTTCGACCTCGACGCGCACGCGCGAAACCCTGGACCTCGCCGGCACCGGCTGGCGCGGCGCGGCGCCGGTGCGCTATGACCGCGTCCTCTACCTCGCCGAGGCGGCGACGCTGATCGGACACATCGCGTCGGCGGTCGAGGACGCCGTCGATCGGCTGCTGTTGGTCGGTCATAATCCCGGTCTGCACGACCTGGCGCTGCATCTGGCCCAGCGCGCGCCGGCACTCGCGGCGCTGCGCAGCCATTTCCCGCCAGGCGCGCAAGCGGCCTTCGCCATCGATGCCGAGCATTGGTCGGATCTCGAAACCGCGCCGATCACCCTCGAAAGCTTCGCGGTGCCGCCTAGGGACGATTAGCTGATAGCTCCGCAGGGGGGCGGCCGACTGGTTGGCGCTCTCCTCACAGCCCCTGGGGGCGGGAGGGGAGCAGATTGGGAACCACCGCGATCTGGGAGACCGTCTGTCCGTCGCAAGGTCAACCCGTCAAAACCGCTATGCAACGGCACTAATTTTACTACGCGTGCTCCGCCTCCGTCGCCAGCAGTACCTCGCGCGCCAACGGCACGGTGACGGGGCGGCCAGCCGCCAAGGCCGCTTGGTCGATCGCGGCGACGACGCGCCGCGCCGCCTCGAAAGACCGTTCCAGCCGGGTTGCGAGAAACGCGACGACTTCCTGCCCGACGGCGATCTGCCGGTCGGCGAACAGCTTTACCAGCACGGCACCGAGCAACGCGTCATCCGGCGGCGCCAGCTCGATCAAGGGGGCCGCGACCAGGCGCGAGCGGAGATCCGCCAGGGCGATCGGCCAGCGCGCCGGCGCGGCCGTGGCGGTCAGCAGCGCGTGTCCGCGCCGCTCCGCGATCATGTTGTAGAGATGCAGCAGCGCCTGTTCGCCGGCCTGGCGCGCATCGTCGACGACGATGGCCTGCGCGTCGCCCAGGAGGTCAGGCACGCGACTCGGGGTGAGATCGCAGCCGGCGATCCGCCTGGCGCCCGATCTCGCCTGCCACAGGCACGCCAGATGGGTTTTGCCGGAACCCGGTGGCCCGACCAGCACGAGTGCCGGTGCCGGCCATCGCGGCCACCGGTCCAGCCAGGCGACGGCCGCCTGGTTGCTGTCCGCCACCAGGAAATCGCCCAGCCCGAAGGCGGGATCGTGGCCGAGATCCAGCGGCAACTGACGACGCTCGCCCATGCCGCCCGCGGGGCGGGTCATGGCAGCCGCTTCACCGAAACCTCGGTGAGGACCGGTGCGCTGTCGTATCGCGGATCGTAGAGCGGGCTGGTCAGGTATTGCTTCAAGGCGAAGCGCATCAGCACGCCGATCACCGCCGCCAACGGCACCGCCAGCAACACCCCGACGAAACCGAACAACGCGCCGAAGGCCAGCAAGGCGAAGATGATCCACACCGGATGCAGATGCACGCTGTCGCCGACCAGCTTGGGCGTCAGCACATTGCCCTCCAGCCCCTGGCCGACGACGAAGACCGCCGCGACAACCGCCGGCCGGTGCCAATCGCCGAATTGGGCGAAGGCGAGGCCGACCGACAGCACCGCGCCGGTCAAGCCGCCGAGGAACGGGATGAAGATCAGAAATCCGGTGAACAAGCCGATCACCAGCCCGAAATTCAACCCGATGACGGTCAGCGCCAAGCCGTAAAAAATCCCCAGCAGAGCACACACCATCGCCTGGCCGCGCAGGAACCCGGACAGCGTCTCCTCGATCAGAAGCGCCTGCTCGCGGATCGTGTGCAGATGCTGGCGCGGCAGCCAGCTATCGATGCGCGCGACCAGCCGATCCCAGTCGCGCAGCATGAAGAACGCGACGATCGGCGTGATGAACACCAGGGACAGGATATTGGCGACCGCCACCCCGCCGGTCACGACGCTGGTCAGCACCTTGCCGAGGGCGGATAGCGCGTCGCCGGCCCGAGCGCTCGCCGCTTCGCGCAGCTTGGCGACGTCGTCCGGGTTGAGCTGTTCGTTCAGAATGTCGATCAACCGATTGGCCTGGGCGGTCACCGCCTGCACATAGGTCGGCAGCTGCGCGATGAATTGGGTGACCTGCGCCTGGATCAGCGGCACCAACAACACCAGGGCGGCGATCACCGCCATGAAGAACACCAGCAGCACGATAAACGCCGCCACGGAGCGCGGCAGCCGCAGCCGCTCCAGCCGATCGGCCATCGGATCGAGGAAAAACGCGATCGCAAGACCGGCGACGAACGGCAGCATGATGCCGCTCAGCAGCCACATGAAGATCGCTACCAGCAGCAGGCCGCCGATCCAGAACGCGCTCCGCAACCAAGTCCGGCTCATGGCGAAGGGGTGCTACCCGCGACCGGGGCTGCGACCGAACCCGGGGCCGCGGCCGTTTCCGCGGCCGCCCGGCGGCGCAACGTCCAGAACGGGTCCGCCTGAGCCAGGATCAGGTCCTGCTGCGCGCAGGCGATACGCAACTGTCCGGGATCGCCGGTGAAGCGCAGCTGCACGCGCACCTCATCCTTGCTGAGGAACAGCACGTCCTGGCCCTTGATGGTCACGATCCGGGCGAGCCGGTCGCGCACCCCGATCCAGTCGGCGAGGCCGCCGGCGACCGGGACCGACACCACCAGCGTGCCGCTGCCGCCATGGGAGATCGTCGCCTGCTTCCAGTTCTCCTCCAGCGCGCGCAGCACGGCACCAACCGCGGAGGCATAGGGTTCGCCCCCGGCCTTCGGCGCCTGCGCCCGGGCCGTCGCCGTGTCGGTGCCGGTAAGGCCATACCGGGTCGCCGTGATATCCAGCACCGTATCCGAACCGGCCGTCGTCTCGGCCGCGATCACCACCACCGGATCGCCACCACCATACCGATTGCTCAAAGCCGCGATCTGTTCCGGCTTCGGCGCGCTTGCCGCCGACACATCGAAGGCCTGGACATCGCCCAGATCGCCGATCGGCACGGCGAACGGTACCAGACCGCTCTTGTGATTGGCCGCGTTCCACGCCGCCCGCCACGGGTTGGGATCGTCCCACAGCCTGACCTGGCCCGCCGTCTTCAGCACCGGCACGATCACCACCGGCTTGCTCGCGAGCTCCGTGAAGGGGATGTTGGCGCTCTGCAGCAGGCGCCGCGTCTCGCGCGGGTTGAAACGGAAGGTGTATCTGCCGACATAGCGCGTCGCCAGGGCCCGTTCGCTGACCACTTCGAAATCCTGTACGACCTGGCCGAGCTGCGCATCGTTCGCGGCCGGCAAACGGCCCCAATCGCTCTTGGCCGTCAGCCGCTCCAGCAGTTGGCGAAACGCCCGGCGCTCGCCATCGAGCTGTGCCGCGTCGCGCGCCGTGGCCGGGGTTTGGCCGGTCGCATCGACCGGGACATCGGCGACGACGAAGGCCGCCGGAAAATCCGCGGCCCGGGCCGGTGTCCCCGCGCACCAGATCAGCGCGCAGGCGATGATAGCGCTGGATAGAAGCCATCCGGCACGGGCGGTTCGGGGTCGCTCACTCATTAAAAACGCATACTTTCCAATAAGCTCGCCCAATAAGCTCGCTCAGCCCGACGGCTCGCCGATGGGCAACATCAACGGATCGGGTCGAGTATGGCGGCAGCCATGATTTTTCGTAAGGGGTACCTCATACAAAAAACCGCCCACATGCTGTACATAACGCCGATTGCCGATCCAGCGATGCGAGGATGTTATAAAGACCCCCACTTACCGCGACGCGGGCGTCGATATCGATGCCGGAGCCGCCCTCGTCGAAGCGATCAAGCCGCTTGCCAAGGCCACAGCCCGCGCCGGGACCGCGGCCGGTCTCGGCGGCTTCGGCGCGTTGTTCGATCTGAAGGCCGCCGGCTACAAGGATCCCCTGCTGGTTGCCACGACCGACGGCGTCGGCACCAAGCTCAAGGTCGCGATCGAGGCCGGCAAGCATGACACGGTCGGCATCGATCTGGTCGCGATGTGCGTCAACGACCTCGTCGTCCAGGGCGCCGAGCCGCTGTTCTTCCTGGATTACTTCGCGACCGGCAAGCTCGATGTGGCGACTGCGAAGCAGATCATCGGCGGCATCGCCCAGGGCTGCGCCGCGGTCGGCTGCGCGCTGATCGGCGGCGAGACCGCCGAGATGCCCGGCATGTACGCCGAGGGCGATTACGATCTCGCGGGCTTCGCGGTCGGGGCCGTCGAGCGGGATCGCGTCTTGACCGGGGCGTCGGTGGCGGTGGGCGACGTCGTCCTCGGCATCGCGTCAAGCGGGCTGCATTCCAACGGCTATTCCCTGGTCCGGCGAGTCGTCGCCGACGCGGCGCTGAGCTATGCCGATCCGGCCCCCTTCTCCAACGCCCAAAGCCTGGGCGAGGCGCTGCTGACCCCGACGCGGCTCTATGTGCGCAGCGGCCTCGCCGCGGTCCGAACCGGCGGCGTCAAGGCGCTCGCCCATATCACCGGCGGCGGTCTGGTCGAGAACATCCCCCGGGTGCTGCCGGACGGGACGGCGGCCGAACTCGATGCTCGCACCTGGCCGTTGCCGCCGGTATTCGGCTGGCTGGCCAAGACCGCCGGGATCGCACCGATCGAAATGGCGCGCACCTTCAATTGCGGCATCGGCATGGTGGTGGTGACCGCCCCCGCCGACAAGGAACGGGTAACCGAGGCGCTCATCGCCGCCGGCGAAACCGTGTTCGAGATCGGCCGTATCGCGCCGCATGCCGGAGACCCGGTGACCGTGCTGAACCATCTGGATCAGGCATGGTCGAAACGTTGAGATGCCGCCAGTGACCGGCCGCCTTCGGGTCGGCGTGCTGGTCTCCGGTTCGGGCACCAACCTCCAAGCGCTGATCGACCTCTGCGCCATGCCGGGTTTCCCGGCTGAAATCGTCGTGGTGATCTCGAACAAGCCGGACGTCCTGGCGCTGGAACGCGCGGCACGCGGCGGCATCGCCTGCCGCGTGATCGCGCACCGCGCCTATCCCGACCGACCGAGCTTCGACGGGGCGCTGGATCAGGCGCTGCGCGAGCATGAGGTGGAGCTGGTCTGCCTGGCCGGCTTCATGCGCGTGCTGACGACCGCCTTCGTCGAGCTGTGGCGCGATCGGCTGATCAACATCCACCCGTCTCTGCTGCCGGCGTTTCGCGGGCTGCACACCCATGCCCAGGCGCTGACCGCCGGGGTGCGCTTCAGCGGCTGTACCGTGCATTTCGTGCGGCCGGAGCTGGATGACGGGCCGATCATCGTCCAGGCCGTGGTCCCGGTGCTGCCGGGCGACGACGAGGTCGGCCTGGCGGCCCGGGTGCAGGCCGCCGAGCATCGCGCCTATCCCCTCGCCCTTCGCCTGATCGCGGAACGGCGGATCAGGCTGATCGACGACCGCGTGGAGGTGCTGGATCCGGTTGCCGAGGTGCCGGCGCTGCTGAATCCGCCGGATCTGCCGACCCATCCGCCGCCGGGGCGGTGACCACACTTGCCAAACCGGCCGATGGCGCACTAAACAGCGCCCCATGGTTGGATGAAACAGGGGTTTATACGATGGTCATGAACGACGATCTGGCACGACATCAGGCATCGTGGAACGGCTTCACGCGGTTCGTTAAGATCGCCTCGACCGCCGTCGCCGTGATCGTCATCGGCATGGCGATCTTCCTGCTCTGATCGCCTGCCGCCCTTATGGTTTGAGGGGACCGGAGCCGCTAACGACTCCGGTCCCTCGATCTTCGGCGTTAGGGGCAGATCTCATAGCCGGCGAAGAAGAACGCGATCTCGATCGCGGCGTTCTCGACACTGTCCGAACCGTGGACCGAATTGGCTTCGATCGATTCCGCGAAATCCTTGCGGATGGTGCCCGGAGCGGCGTTCGCCGGGTTGGTGGCGCCCATGACTTCACGGTGATGGGCGACGGCGTTGACGCCTTCCAGCACCTGGACCACCACCGGACCGACGGTCATCGACTTCACCAGATCGTTGAAGAACGGCCGCGCCTTGTGCACGGCATAGAACTCGCCGGCGATCGCCGGGCTGAGTTGCAGCCGCTTCTGCGCGATGATGCGCAAGCCGGCTTCCTCGAAGCGGCTGTTGATCTTGCCGGTCAGGTTGCGCCGCGTGGCGTCCGGCTTCAGGATCGAAAGAGTACGTTCGACGGTCATTAAAACTCCCATGCCGGGCAGGCCCGGCCGCGATGTCGGAAAAACTGCGCCGTATATAGGCGCAACGGCCAATCGAGGGCAACGCCGCTGCCACGCTCACAGGGGAGCGATGCGCCGGAGAGGGGCGACGGAGAGCCTCAGGCCTTCTTGCCCCAGCCTCCGGCGTCGTTCTGCTGCCAGTAGGTCAGGCTATGGCCCGCGGCCTGCTGGACCCGCCAACGCCGCCGCGCCGCGTCGACCTCGGCCGGATCGGCACCGTCGAACAGGTCGAGGCAGCGCGTGTAGGTGCCGATCGCGGCGCTTTCGGCACCGCCGATCAGCACCAGCAGACCAGCGGCGTTCGGATTCTCCTCGCCGCTGGTGAGATAGATCGGCTGCTGATCGGCGAAACCGTCCCGGTCGGTACCGTGCGGCAGGAAACTCTGCGGATTGTAGGTCCAGAGCGCGACATCAAGGCGCTGCACGGCCGCCACGTCCGGCGCCTTGACAACGACCCGGTGCCCCGCCGCGACCGCCTTGTCCAGCAGCCGCGGCAGCGCCTGGACCAACGGCGTGCGCTGCAGGTGATAGAAGCCGATCTCGGTCATGCCGCCAGCTTAGTGCCCCTACCCTTCGTAATGATCTGCGACCAGCCGGTCGAGCAGCCGGACGCCGAACGCCGAGGCGCCCTTGGGCACGGTCGGCGCGTCGCGTTTGGTCCACGCCATGCCGGCGATATCGAGATGCGCCCAGGGCACGTCATTGACGAAACGCTTCAGGAATTGCGCGCCGAGGATGCTGCCGGCACCCCGGCCGGAGCCGATGTTCTTGACATCGGCCGCGTCGCTATCGAGGTCGCGGTCGTAGACATCGGCGAGCGGCAAACGCCACAGCGGCTCGCCGACCGCCTTGCCGGCGGCGGTCAACCGTTCCGACAGGACGTCGTCATTGCTGAACAACCCGCCATGTTCGTGGCCGAGCGCGATGATGATCGCCCCCGTCAGCGTCGCCAGATTGACCATGAATTTCGGCTTGAAGCGGTCTTGCGTGTACCAGAGAGCATCGGCGAGCACCAGCCGGCCCTCGGCATCGGTGTTCAGCACCTCGATGGTCTGGCCCGACATCGAGGTTACGATGTCGCCCGGCCGCTGCGCGTTGCCGTCGGGCATGTTCTCGGCGAGCGCCACGACGCCGACCACATTGGCCTTCGCCTTGCGGCCGGCCAGGGCCTTCATCAAGCCCAGCACGACGCCCGACCCGGCCATGTCCCACTTCATGTCTTCCATGCCGGCCGCCGGCTTGATCGAGATGCCGCCGGTGTCGAAGGTGATGCCCTTGCCGATGAACGCCACCGGCGCCTCATCCTTGCGGCCGCCCTGCCACGTCATCACGACCAGGCGCGGCGGCCGGCTGCTGCCCTGCCCGACGCCCAGCAAGGCACCCATGCCGAGCTTTTTCATCTTTTTCTCGTCGAGCACCTCGACCTCGAGGCCGAGCGACGCCAACTCGACCGCCTGCTCCGCCAGGGTTTCCGGATAAATGACATTGGGCGGCTCGGACACCACGTCGCGGGTCAGGAAAACGCCATCGGCGATCCGGTCGAGCGGTTGAAACGCCTTTTTCGCGGCGCTCGCGGCATCGGTCAGCACCGCCAGCTTCTTCAGGCTCGGCTTTTGTTCGGGCTTCTCCCGGGTCCGGTACTTGTCGAACCGATAGAACCGCAGCCGCGCGCCGAAGGCGAGGTTCGCCGCCGCCTGATCCGCCGCGATGGCGGCAAGCTCGTCGAGCAGCACCGCGGCCTCGGTCTCGCCCACCGTATTGAGATGGGCGACCAGCGTGCCGCCGATCGATTGCAGCGCCAAGGCATCGACCGCGTCGGCTTTGCCGAGGCCGACCAGGACGATCCGGCTGAGCGTGGTGCCGGCGGGCGCCACCAGCGCCAACACCTCGTCCCGCTTGCCGGTAAACCGGCTGGATTTCAGCGCGCGGCTCAAGGCGCCGCCGATCTCGGTGTCGAGCCGGGCGGCTGACGGCAGGAGTTCGCCTCCCTCCAGGACACCGACGATAACGGCGCCGGTCTTCGGCGGAACGGCGGCAGCGAAACTGAGCTTCATGGTTTTCCTTCGGATCTCTATACTCTAGGCCAACGCGGGCGTCGCGATGCCTCCCCAAGCTTTTCCGACTTCTAGCATTCCTGACCGCCAAAGGGTATCAGCGCAAAATCGGCCTAGGTTTTGCCGAAATCCAGTTTGTATAGTGCGCGGACCCGCCCACCGCCGCTACGCGACGGTCGGGCCCAGGGACGTTGCATATCAGAGGAGCCGGCGGAAAGGATGGTGATGACGCGGCTGACACGCTATGTGCTGCGCCAGAGTTTCGGGGTGACCATGTTCATCACCCTCGGCCTCACCGCGGCCATCTGGCTGATCGGTTCACTGCGGTTGATCGACTTCGTCGTGAATCGCGGAGTCGGCCTCAAGATCTTTGGCGAGCTGTCGATTCTGACACTGCCGCAATGGCTGGCGATCGTCTTGCCGGTGGCGCTCGTGATCGCGGTGATCTTCACCTACAACAAGCTGACGGCGGATAGCGAACTCATCGTCATGCGCGCCACGGGGCTCTCCCAATTCGGGCTGGCCGCACCGGGCATGGCCATGGCGCTGATCGGCACGGCGATGATGCTGAGCTTGACGCTCTACCTGCTGCCGGCCTCGAAGAACGAGTTCAAGGACCTGCAATTCAGGATCCGCAATCAGTTCACCTCGGTGCTGCTGCAGGACGGTCAGTTCAACACCGTGTCGGACACGCTCACCGTCTATGTGCGGGCGCGCGACGCCAATGGCGAGTTGCTCGGCTTGCTGATCCAGGACACCCGCGACCCGGCCCGACCGGTCACGCTGACCGCGGAGCGCGGCGCCATCGTGCAGACGGAGACGGCACCCCGCGTCCTGATGTTGAACGGCACGCGGCAGACCTACAACACCGCCCGGGGTGAATTGCAGGTCTTGAGCTTCGAGCGCAACACGCTGGATCTGGGGGATTTTCGCGACGCCCCGGGCGCCCGCCAGCTACAGCCGGACGAGCGCTATGTGGGCGATCTCTTCGCGCCATCCGATGCCGACACCATCGACCAGGTGATGCGAACCAGGCTGACCGTCGAGGGCCACCAGCGACTGCTGGCGCCGCTTTATTGTATCTCGTTCACCCTGGTCGGGCTCGCCTGCCTCTTGACCGGCGAACTCAACCGACGCGGCCAGGGCCGCCGGTTGCTTGTCGCCTTCTCGCTGGTGCTGGTGTTGCAGGCGACCGATATCGGCTTCAACAACCTGTCGAACCGCGCACCGCTGGCAATCATCCTGATGTACCTCAACGTCATCGTGCCGAGCGTCATCTCGACCTATCTGGTATTGCGGCCCCGAGCCTTCCGCCGCCGTCCGATAGTGCTCGCATCGGTTGGTGCGACGGTATGACAGCGACGATGCCGAGGACGCTGTTCGGGTATATCTCGCGGCAATTCCTGATGTGGTGCGGCGGCGTCTTCTTCGTGATGCTGGCGCTGATCTTCCTGGCGGACCTGATCGAATTGCTGCGGCGCGGCGCCGATCGGCCGGATGCGACGCTCTTGGTGCTGTTGGAAATGACCTCGCTGAAGCTGCCCTATACGGCACAGGAAGCGACCCCCTTCGCCATGCTGCTGGGGAGCATCCTGGCATTCTGGCGGATGACCAGAACCCAGGAATTGATCGTCGCCCGGGCGGCCGGCGTATCGGTTTGGCAGTTCCTCATGCCGGGGCTCAGCATCGCGTTTCTGGTCGGCGTCGCGGGCGTCACGATCTTCAACCCGATCGCGTCGGTCACCCAGACCCACTTCAAGGTGATGGAGAACCGCATCCTGCGCGGTACCGACAACCCCTTGCTGCTGTCCGATTCGGGGCTATGGCTGCGGCAAAGCGACGGTATCGGGACGCAATCGGTGATCCATGCCGGGCGGCTGAGCCAGCAGAAAGCCCTCGCTACCGACGTCACCATCTTTTTCTTCAGCCGCGCCGATAAGCTGACCGGCCGTGTCGACGCCAAATCGGCTCAACTGGAAGATACGCGTTGGCGAATCGCCGATGCCTGGCAATGGCGCCCGGACCAGCCGGCGGTGCAATTCGTATCCGAACTGTTCGTGCCGACCAATCTCACGCCGAAAAAGATCGAGGAAAGCTTCGCGTCGCCGGACACGATGTCGTTCTGGCAATTGCCCAGCTTCATCGCGCTCCTGGAAAACTCAGGGTTCTCCGCCCAGAAGCATCGGCTGTATTTCGACAGTCTGTTGGCGCGCCCGTTTCTGCTTTGCGCGATGGTTTTGGTGGCCGCGATCTTTTCACTGCGCATGCAACGGCGGGGCGGTACGACCCTGATGGTCGTCGGCGGGGTGTTCGCCGGGTTCATGCTGTACTTCGTCTCCGAGATGGTGTTCACCTTGGGGCTATCTTCGACGATCCCGGTGGCTCTTGCCGCCTGGACCCCGGCGGGGATAAGCACGCTACTCGGCATCACGTTCCTACTGCACCTGGAAGACGGCTAAGCACCACATGGCTAGGCGCACATGGGCGGACATCGCGCGGGTCGCGACGCTCGGATACACGGTTGCGGCGGTTTTCGTCGCCGATCCTCCATCGGCGTCGGCGCAGACGGATACTTTCCGAGACCGCAAATCGACCGCCGACGACAAAAACGCGCCCGCCGTGTTCAGTGCCGACGATGTCACCTATGACAACGAGCTGGCGCTGGTCGTGGCACGCGGCCATGTCGAGGTCAGCCAGGCCGGCCGCACCGTCTTCGCCGATACGGTGACCTATAATCAGAAAACCGACACGGTCACCGCTTCCGGCCATGTCAGCATGCTGGAACCGACCGGCGAGGTGGTTTTCGGCAATTACGTCGAGCTCACCGATTCGATGCGCGACGCCTTCATCAAAGACGCCCGCATGCTGCTGTCCGATCGCTCGCGATTGGTCGGCAATACCGCGCGGCGGCTGAACGGCGACCACACCGAGATCATGAAGGGCGTCTATAGCCCGTGCGACCTGTGCAAGGACGATCCGACGAGCCCGCCGCTCTGGCAGCTAAAGGCCGCCAAGATCACCCACGACAAAGAAAATCAGCTGATCGAATACAACAATGTCGTGATGGAAATCGCCGGCGTTCCAATCTTTTATTCTCCGTACCTGTCACAGCCGGATCCAAGCGTAAAACGTAGCAGCGGCCTTTTGGCGCCGCTGGTCGGCTCCAACACGAACCTCGGCGCGTTCGCCAGCATCCCCTATTACTGGGCGATCGACGGCAGCAAGGATGCGACGTTCCAGCCGCTCTTCACCAGCAACGCCGGCACCGTCCTAGGCGGTGAATATCGGCAACGCTTCACCGATGGATACATCTACGGCCGGGGTAGCTTCACCACGACGACCGATGCGTCCACGATCAACAAATCATTTCGCGGCAATATTTCCAGCAACGGCGAATTCGATCTCAACGAAAACTACCGCACTGGCTTCGATATCCAGCGGGTCAGCGACGTGAACTATCTGTCGTACTACCGGTTCGGCACCCCGGCGAATTTTCTGACCTCGCGCGCCTATTTGGAAGATTTCGACGAGCGCAGTTTCGGCAGCATCAACGCCTATTCGTTCCAGTCGCTGCGCTCGGTCGTGTCGGATGGCACCCAACCAATCATCCTGCCGGTGCTCGACTACACCTATGTCGGTCGCCCGGACGCTTGGGGGGGACGGCTCAGCGTGAACAACAACGTGCTGGACCTCATCGGCCAATCCACCCCGAGTTATCGTCGGTATTCGACCGGAGCCACCTGGGAGCGGCCGTTCACGACCTCGGATGGCAGCGTCTTCAAATTCACCGGCAGCACGCGCGGCGACGCTTATTCCGTCTCGGATGTCCGGCCGGTTTCGACCGACACGCCGACGTCCGCCACCAACGGCCGCGTATTTCCCCAGCTCAGCCTCAATTGGCGCTACCCACTGGTGCGCTATGGCAAGAACACGCGGGTGGTGATCCAGCCGATCGTGTCGCTGATCGCGGCGCCGAATGGTGGCAACCCGTCGACGATCCCGAACCAGGACAGCCAGGCCTTCGATTTCGATGACAGCGATCTGTTCGTGCCCAATCGGCTGACCGGTTACGACCAGGTCGATTCCGGGCAGCGCGCCGATTACGGGCTGTCGGCGGCGATGTACGACCAGGCCGGCAATCAGCTGAGCTTCCTGGTCGGGCAAAGTTATCGCCTCCAGAAATACGACAACCTCTTTCCCACCGGCACCGGTCTCAGCCGCCAGCTGTCGGATTATGTCGGCCGTGTGCAGATCTCGCCGAACAGTTACTTCGATACGTATTACCGCTTCCGGCTGGATCAGCAGGATCTCAGGGTCCATCGCCAGGAAGTCGGTATCAATACGGGTCCGCAGCGGTTGAGGTTGGGCGTCAACTTCGCGCAGATCACCGCCAATCCGCGCGACGGCGTGACCAACCGGCAGCAGGTCAGTGCCAACGCCACAATCGGCCTCACACCATACTGGACGGTTTCATTGAGCGGCACCCGAGACCTCGGCAATTTCGCGAACGGCACCTTATCGTCCAGCGTCACCGCGAGCTATCAGGACGAGTGCATGACCGTCATCACGTCATTATCGCAATCCAACATCATCAACAGCGCCGTGACGCCGGGCACCACCATCACATTCCAGGTGGTTTTCAAAAACCTGGGCCAGGTGCTTTTGCCGAGCTTCCAGACCAACTCTCAGTGACGGCGGGCGGCCGGTCGGTGTAGAACGTCTCAGCATCGCCTTCTCCTCTCGCGGGAGAGGTGCGCCCGGTTGGACATGCTCCGCCAAAACTACCAGGACTTTGCCCCGTGTCGATCTCACGCCTGTTGTCTAGCCTGCTGATCGCAGGTGCAGTTTCGATCTCGCTTCCGGCCGCGGCGCAGGAAGTGCGCATCGCGGCGGTCGTCAATGACGACATCATCTCGGTGACGGACCTCACGGCCAGAACCCGGTTGGCGCTGATATCCGCCAGTTTTCCCGACACGGCCGAGAATCGGCAACGGGTCACCGCCCAAGTGATGCGGACGCTGATCGACGAAAAGCTCGAGCTGCAGGAAGCCAAGCGGCTGAACGTCACGATCAGCGATAAGGAGCTCGATGAGCAGTACAAGCACCTGGAGCAGGTGAACAACATGCCGGCCGGCGGCCTCGACCGATTCCTGGCCGGGAACAATATCGACCGCACCGTCTTGATCGGCCAGCTCCGCGCCCAGCTGACATGGCAGCGCCTGATTCGCCGCCGCATGGGATCCAATGTCGGCGTCGGCGAGGACGAAATCACCGATGAGCTGAAGCGGTTCGAGACGGATCGCGACCGCCCGCAGGACCGTGTCGCCGAAATTTTCCTGAGCGTGGATTCGCCCGATCAGGATGCCGATGTCCAGCGCACCGCCGATCATCTGGTCGACGAGATCAGGCATGGCGGCGATTTCGCCAAAGTGGCCCGGCAATTCTCGCAATCGGCGACGGCGGCGATCGGCGGCGATGTCGGCTGGGTGCCGAGCGGAACGCTCGACCCTCGGGCCGACGAGGTCATCAAGAATATGAAGCCAGGCCAAATGTCGCCGCCGGTCCGGCTGAGCGGCGGCTGGTTCATCTATTATTTGATCGACCGGCGTACCGGTGGCGCCGATAGCAGCGACGTCACGGTCAATTTGACCCAAGTCGTCTTTCCGCTCCCCGACACCGCCGATACCGCGACTCGCCAAGCGATGATCGAGCGGGCGCGGCAGGCGACCGCCGGCGCGCGGAGCTGCGGCGAGCTTGCCAAGATCGGCCAAACCGTAGCCCCGCAGACCTCCGGCAATATCGGCCGCGTCCGACTGAACGATCTACCGCCGGATCTGCGACCTACCCTCGCCGCGGCCAAGGTGTCCGAGCCGACCGCGCCGATGTCGATCCGAGGGGGCGTCGGGGTGCTGATGGTCTGTGAGCGCGAAGGCGGGACCCCCGTGCAGGAGACGCGTGACGAAGCCGCTGAGACGCTGGCCCGTCAACGTCTGGAAAACCTCGCCCGCCGCTATCTCCGTGATCTGCGCCGCGTCAGCTTTATCGATATGCGGGTTTGATCGCACCCGTTTGAGTGAAGCCAGATGATCCAGCAGACCGGAATACTGCCCCCCTTGGTCATGACCATGGGCGAGCCGGCGGGCATCGGCGGTGAAATCGCGCTCAAAGCTTGGCTGGACCGTGCCACGGGCGTGCCGCCGTTCTGCCTGCTGGACGATCCGGCACGGCTCGGTACCCTGGCGGCCGGGCTGGGCTGGGCTGTGCCGATCCGACCGATCGCCGACCTGACGGAGGTCGCGACATGCTGGCCGGATGCCCTGCCGGTCCTTCCCATCGCGCTGGCGGTGGAGGTCGTTCCCGGCCGGCCGGACCCCCGCAACGCGCCGGCCGTGCTGCGGTCGATCGATCGGGCGGTGGCTCTGGTCCGCGACGGCGAGGCGGCGGCGGTCGTCACCAACCCCATTCATAAGCAAGCGCTCTACGAGATCGGCTTCCGACACCCGGGCCACACCGAGTATCTGGCGGAATTGGCGGGACCTGGCCATCACCCGACCATGATGCTCGCCTGCCCCGGCCTGCGGGTCGTCCCGGTCACCATCCACATGGCGCTGCGGCAAGCGGTCGAGGTGCTGGATACCGAGGCCATCGTCGTCGCCGGACGCGCCACCGCCGCCGGTCTGATCCGGGATTTCGGCATCCCCGATCCGCGCCTCGCCGTGGCCGGCCTCAATCCCCATGCCGGCGAGGGCGGTGCGTTCGGCCGGGAGGAAATCGACATCGTCGCGCCGGCCGTCAGGCGCCTGGTGGCCGAAGGCATCAAGGCGGTCGGCCCGGTCCCCGCCGATACGCTGTTTCACGCGGCCGCGCGCAGCCGTTACGACGCGGTGATCTGCCTCTACCACGATCAGGCATTGATCCCGCTGAAGACGATCGACTTCGATCGGGGCGTCAACATCACCCTGGGCCTCCCCTTCGTGCGCACCTCGCCGGATCACGGCACCGCCTTCGACATCGCCGGCACCGGTATCGCCAGTTGCACCAGCCTGGTCGCGGCCTTGGAGGCCGCCGCGCAGATGGCGCATATGCGCCGTCTCGCCACAGGCCGCCCCGTGGCGTGAGCGACGCGACGCGCATCGAGCCCGATCACGCCGGTATCGACCTGCCGCCCCTGCGTGAGGTCATCCGGGCCTATGGCCTCGATGCCCGCAAATCGCTCGGCCAGAATTTCCTGCTCGACGGCAATCTTACCGCGCGCATCGCCCGCAGCGCGGGCGAGTTGCGGGATGCCGACATCATCGAAATCGGTCCCGGTCCTGGCGGCCTGACCCGCGCCTTGCTCGCCGCCGGCGCGCGGGTGGTCGCGGTCGAGCGCGACGAGCGCTGCGTCGCCGCCCTCGCCGACCTCGCCGCCGCCTATCCGGGCCGCCTGCGCATCGTATCCGGCGACGCCCTGACGCTCGACTTCGCCGCCCTGGCGCCGGCCCCCCGTCGGATCGTCGCGAACCTGCCCTACAATATCGCGACCCCCCTGCTGCTCGGCTGGCTTCGTCACATCGATGAATATGCCGGGCTGACGCTGATGTTTCAGAAGGAGGTCGCGGAACGGCTGGTCGCCGCCCCGCGCTCCAAAAGCTATGGCCGGCTGTCGATCGTCACCCAGTGGCTGACCGAGCCCAAGGCGGTGTTCGACATCCCGCCCAAGGCATTCGTGCCCGCACCGAAAGTAACCTCCACCGTCGTCCGCTTCACCCCCAGACCGGCACCGCTGGCCGCGGCCGAGATGAGCGCGTTGGAGCGCGTCACGGCGGCGGCATTCGGTCAGCGACGCAAGATGTTGCGGCAGAGCCTGAAATCTTTGGGTGACGCCGAGGGCCTGCTCGCCGAGGCCGGTATCCCGGGTACGGCGCGCGCCGAGGAATTGGACGTCGCCGCCTTCTGCGCGCTAGCGCGCGGCCTCAGCCGAGCGGATTGAGTTGGCACGGCTTCTGCCGCGCGGAGTGAGTCGGCGCGGCTTCAACCGCGCTGGCTGAGCCGCCTCACGAACTCGAACAAGCCGACCTGCCGAACCCGCCGGCTGCGCTCGGCGGCCAGGATGGCTTGCAGCGTGGCGATGCTGCGATCCAGATCCTGATTGACGATGACGTAGTCGTATTCGGCCCAGTGACTCATCTCGTCGACGGCTTTCGCCATGCGCGCCGCGACCACCTCGGCGCTGTCCTGGTTGCGCTGGGTTAGTCGGCGGTGCAATTCGGCGACGCTGGGCGGCAGGATGAACACGCTCACCATGTCGTCGCGAAAACTCTGGGCGAGTTGCTGCGTGCCTTGCCAATCCAGATCGCTCACCACATCGCGACCGCCGGCCAAGGTCTCCTCGACCAACGCGCGGGGCGTGCCATAGCAATTGCCGAACACCGTGGCGTGCTCCAAGAGATCGCCCTTCTCGACCATCCGGTCGAAACGCGGCTGATCGATGAAGACGTAGTCCCGGCCGTCGATCTCGTTTGGTCGACGCGGCCGCGTGGTCACCGAGACCGAGATTCGCAGCGACTCGTCGATCTCGAGCAATCGTCGGGTCAGCGTCGTCTTGCCGGCACCGGAGGGCGATGACAGCACCAGCATGAAGCCGCGTCGGCTAATCGAGAGATCTTCCGTCATTCGATGTTCTGCACCTGCTCGCGCAGTTGCTCGATCGCGGCTTTGAGCCCGAGGCCGATGCGCGTCAGCCCCAAATCGACCGATTTCGAACACAAGGTGTTGGCCTCGCGATTGAACTCCTGACACAGGAAATCCAGCCGTCGGCCGACGCCGCTCCCCTCCGCCAGCAACTCGCGAGTCGCGGCGACGTGAGCGGTCAGGCGATCGAGTTCCTCCCGCACATCGGCGCGCTGGATCAGCAGCGCCACCTCTTGCGCCAAACGCTCCTCGGGCAAAGGCGGTGCGTTGTCCAACAGGGTCGCGATCTGCTGGCGGAAGCGATCGCGAATCGCCGCCGGTTGGGCGGCGGCCGATTGTTCCGCCTCATGGACCATGGCTTCGATCTCGGCGAGCCGGGTCTCCAGCACCTCGGCGAGCCGGATGCCCTCCACACGGCGCATGCCCGCCAAGGCGATGACCGCCTCGCCAAAGCTGGCCGTCACCGCGGCGAGCTTGATCTCGCGATCGGCGGGATCGGGCATCGCCTCGGCCAGTTCCATGACGCCGCGAATCGACAACAAGCCGTCCAGCCGCGGCGGCGCCGCGTCGATTCGTCCCTCCAATTCCTGCATCAGCGCGATGACCTGATCCAGGACCTCGCGGTTGAGCCGCAGCATCGCCGGGCGCTGATCATCGGTCATCGACAGGGTGACATTGACGGTGCCGCGTTTCAGCGCCTCGCCCAGCATGGCGCGCAACGACGCTTCGATCGCGTCGTAACCATTGGGCAGGCGCAGCCGCAGATCCAGGCTTTTGCCGTTGACGCTGCGCAGTTCCCAGACCCAGGAGACACCCTCCAGCCGGCCTTCGACCCGCGCATAGCCGGTCATGCTGGTCACGGTCACGTTCTACCCTCCTGAAACCCGTCGTGCCGGGTTATAGCCTCCCCGTCCGACCTCGAACAGTGCAGCATGCGCCGGGCTAGGCCGCCGGGCTAAATGGGTACGCCTCATTGGGCGGCGGTCGGCTTCTGCCGCCAGCGGGCGACGTTGCGATTGTGATCCGCGAGGGTTGCCGCGAAGGCATGACCGCCCTTGCCGTCGGCGACGAAATACAATTCGTCGGTCGTCACCGGACGCAGCACGGCACGCAGCGCCGCCCGTCCGGGATTGTCGATCGGCCCGGGCGGCAGCCCCTTCACCAAATAGGTGTTGTAGGGCGACGGCGTATCCAACTCGGCGTGGCTCAACGGGTGATCGAGCGGCTTGGCGCCTTCCGTGATGCCATAGGCGACCGTTGGATCGGCTTGCAGGCGCATGCCGAGTCGCAAGCGGTTATAGAACACGGCGGCGATGCGCGGCCGCTCCGCGTCGATCGCCGTCTCCTTTTCGACGATGGAGGCCAGGGTGACGGCCTCCTCCGGCGTCTGCAGCGGCAATTCGGGCGGCCGGGCGGCCCAGAGTTCGTTGACCAGGCGGCCCATCGCCTGGTGCATCCGATCGACCATGTCCTGCCGCCGTTCGCCATAGCTGTAGAAATAGGTTTCCGGCAGGATCCCGCCTTCCGGCGGCCGGTCGGTCACTTCACCGGTCATCGCCTCCGCCCCGGCGACGAGCGCCAGCGTCTCTTCCACGGTGAGCCCTTCCGGCACCACCAGCCGGTGAACGACCGTTTTGCCCGAGGCCAATAGATCGATCAGCCCGGCTACGCTGAGTCTGGCCGGGATCGCGTATTCGCCGGCTTTGAGCTGGCCGGCCTTGCCGATGAAGCGGGCGCCGAGCACGAAGACGAGGGGATGCCGCAGGGTACCGGCGTCACCCAGCAACGCCGCGGTCGCCTGCAACCCGATGCCATGGGGCACCACCACCGTCTTCGGCTGATCGAGCGGGCCGGCCGCCCGATAGTCGCGGATCACCAACGCCCCAACGACGACGAGAACGCCGAATAACAGGGCGCCGATCGCTCCAGACCAGATCACACGACGTCGCATCGTCCGAGATCCGCCTCTGATGGCCTAGCTTAGGGTGGGCCCGCGAAGATCAGCGAGGCGTTGGTGCCGCCGAAGCCGAAGGAATTCGACAGCGCGTAACGCACCTTGCGTTCCTTCGCCTTCAACGGAACCAAGTCCATATCGCAATTGGGCGACGGGTTTTCGAGGTTCAGCGTCGGCGGCACGATGCTGTCGCGCATCGCCAGCAGCGAGAAGATCGCCTCGACCGAACCGGCCGCCCCCAACAGATGCCCGATCGCCGATTTGGTCGACGACATCGATAGCCGATAGGAATCGTCGCCGAACAGGCGCTTCACCGCGCCCAGCTCGATTTCATCGCCGAGCGGCGTCGAGGTGCCGTGGGCGTTGATATAGTCGATGTCGCTGGTGGCGAGACCCGACCGCTTCAGCGCCGCGGCCATCGAGCGATAGGCGCCGCTGCCATCGGGCGACGGTGCCGTGACGTGATAGGCGTCGCCGGCCATGCCATAGCCGATCACCTCGCCATAGATCTTGGCGCCGCGGCGCTTGGCATGCTCGTATTCCTCGAGCACGACGATGCCCGATCCCTCGCCCATGACGAAGCCGTCACGCGCCTCGTCCCAGGGACGCGACGCGCGGCTTGGTTCGTCGTTGAAGGCCGTCGATAGGGCGCGCGCCGAACAGAAGCCGGCCATGCCCAGCCGGCAGATCGCCGCCTCGGTACCGCCGGCGACCATCACATCGGCATCGTCCAGCGCGATCAGCCGAGAGGCATCGCCGATCGCATGGGCGCCGGTCGAGCAAGCGGTGACGACCGCGTGATTGGGGCCCTTGAAGCCGAATCGGATCGACACATGCCCCGAGGCGAGGTTGATCAGATTGGAGGGGATGAAGAACGGGCTGACCCGCCGCGGTCCCTTATCCTGCAAGGTCACGGCGCCATCGGCGATGCCGTTGATGCCGCCGATGCCGGAACCGATCATCACACCGGTGCGGAACTGATCGTCGTCGCTCTCCGCGACCCAACCGGAATCCTCGACCGCCTGCGCCGCCGCCGCGATCGCAAAGATGATGAACTCGTCCATCTTGCGCTGATCTTTGGTCGGAACCCAGTCGTCGACATTGAACAAGCCGTGCGCCGTATCGCCGCGCGGAACCTGCCCGCCGATCTTGGCGGGGAGATCGGAGACGTCGAAAGATTGGATGGCGCGGATACCCGACTCGCCTTCGATCAGCGAGTTCCAGTTCCGCTCGATCCCGATGCCCAGCGGAGTAACCAGGCCGACGCCGGTAACGACAACGCGTCTCATGATCGATCACGCAAACTTATTGGTCCACGATCGGCGGACTGGGCAGGCGCACCTGCCGAGTCCGTCGCCTCGAAGGCAGAAACGCGGCCGCCTTCGATCTTGTTCATCATGATTACGAATGGGCGTCGATAAAGCTCACCGCGTCCTTCACGGTAATGATCTTTTCCGCCGCGTCGTCGGGGATCTCGCAACCGAATTCCTCTTCGAAGGCCATGACGAGTTCGACGGTATCCAGGCTGTCGGCGCCCAGATCGTCGATGAAGCTTGCGTTTTCGGTCACCTTAGCCTCGTCGACGCCGAGATGCTCGACAACGATCTTCTTAACCCGTTCGGCGACATCACTCATTTCGTAATCCTCAGGTGGAACATCTAGAATGCAGGGTCGACGTCTCATTAACGATCAACCCGCGGCTGCATAACGTCATCTCTGGCGCACCCGCCGGTCGGCCGACGCGAGCCGGCCAACCATCACGAGAAGCCGATTAGCTGGGGCCGGCCGCGAAAGACTCCCGCGAAACGTCGCGCCATGGCGACCCCAGTCGAAGGTGCGGTGCATTATCATAGTTCCATGGGGTTTGCCAGCACCGGGCGTCTGGCCCCCTCCGCCTTTTCAGACCATCAACATGCCACCATTGACATGCAGTGTCTGCCCCGTGACGTAGGCGGCCTCATCGCTCGCCAAATAGATGACGGCGGCGGCGATCTCGTCGGGCGTTCCCATGCGGCTGGTGGGGATCGTCGCGAAGATCCGCTCTTTTTGCGCATCCGTCAGGCTGTCGGTCATCGGCGTCGCGATAAAGCCGGGGGCCACGCAATTGACGGTGATCCCGCGCGTCGCGACCTCGGCGGCCAGCGCCTTGCTCAAACCGACCAGGCCGGCCTTGGCGGCGACGTAATTCGCCTGCCCCGGATTGCCGCTGGTGCCGACGACGGACGAGATCGAGATGATGCGGCCGGCCCGGCGGCGCATCATGCCCTTGAGCGCCGCCCGGGACAGCCGGAATGCCGCCCCCAGATTGACGTCGAGCACCGCCGCCCAATCCGCGTCCTTCATGCGCAAGGCCAGGCCATCGCGCGCGAATCCGGCATTGTTCACCAGAATGTCGAGCTGCCCCATCGCCGCTTCGGCACGCCGCACCAGATCGTCCGCCTGGGCGGCATCCGCCAGATCCGCGGCGGCGGCATGCGCGCGCTCGCCCAACTCGGCAACCAACTCATCCAGCACGCCTTGGCGCGTCCCAGCGAGCATCACGGTAGCCCCCTGGGCATGCAGCGTCCGGGCGATCGCTCCGCCTATGCCGCCGGTGGCGCCGGTGACGAGAGCCGTCTTGCCGGTAAGATCGAACATGAAAGGTATACTCCTAGTAGCTTGGGAGGTGTTGTCAGCTGAGCAGCTTCAACACGGCTTCCACCTCGGCCGGCGTGGCGACCGAGGTGGTCGCGAACTCACGATCGATGCGGCGCACCAGACCGGACAGCACCTTGCCGGCGCCCAGCTCGACGATCTGCTCGACCCCCTGCTGCTTCAGATAGCCGATGCTCTCGCGCCAGCGCACCAGCCCGGTCACCTGTTCGACCAGCAGGGGCCGAATCCGGTCGGGATCTTTCACCGCCTCCGCCGTGACGTTCGCCACGACCGGCACCGACGGCACCTTGAGCTCGATTTCGCTCAGCGCCTCGGCCATTTCGTCCGCCGCGGGTGCCATCAGCGGCGAGTGGAAAGGGGCGCTGACCTGCAGCAGGATGGCGCGCTTGACGCCTCGTTCGGTGGCGACCACGATCGCTCGATTGACCGCCTCCGCGGCGCCGCTCAGCACCAATTGACCGCCGCCATTGTCGTTGGCGACGGCGCAGACGGCACCCGTATCCGCCGCCGCTTGCTCGGCGATCGCCCGTCCGATGTCGATCTCGACACCGATCAGGGCCGCCATGGCGCCCTCGCCCACCGGTACCGCGCGCTGCATCGCCAAACCACGCCGTTTCACCAATCGAGCCGCGTCCGCCAGCGAGAACGCACCGGCCGCGGCCAGCGCCGAATACTCGCCCAACGAATGGCCGGCGACGAAGACTGCTTTATCGGCGAGCTTGAAGCCCCCCTCGCGCTCGATCACGCGCAGGATCGCGATGCTCATCGTCAACAGCGCCGGCTGGGCGTTTTCCGTCAGCGTCAGCGTCTCCTCCGGCCCCTCGCGCATCAGCTTGGACAGATGCTGCTCCAGGGCGTCGTCGACCTCCTGGAAGATCTCGCGCGCCAGAGGGAACGCCGCGACCAGCTCGGCCCCCATGCCAACGGCTTGCGAGCCCTGTCCGGGAAAGACGAATGTACGCTTCGTCACAAGTTGGTCCCCCCACAAAATGGCGGTCAGTGATAGCGAGGACCCCAAGCCTGTCAAGCCCGAGGTGTCCGAAGCGCGCTTGCGGGGCATTTCGATTTGTGTATATTGCGCGCCCTCAACTCCTTGCCGGTCTACCGCCGGCTTGGACTCGGCAGGCTTCGTCGAACCGTTCGATCAGCACCGAGTCACCAACAGCCATAAGGGGTTCGTTCGGTATGTCGCTTTACGAAAGCGTGTTTATCGCACGCCAGGACATTTCTGGCGCGCAAGTCGAAGCGCTGATGGAAACCTTCTCGACGCTGATCACCGATCAAGGTGGCACGGTGTCCAAGAAGGAATACTGGGGCCTCAAAAACCTCGCGTTTCGCATCAAGAAAAATCGCAAGGGTCACTACGTCCTGTTCAATATCGATGCTCCGCCGGCGGCGATCCTGGAGATGGAACGCACCATGCGGATCAACGAGGACGTGCTGCGCTATCTGACGCTGCGGGTCGACGAGCTTGAGGAAGGCCCGTCCGCCGTCATGCAGGGTCGTGGCAACCGTGAGGAACGGCCGCGGCGCAGCTTTGGCGATCGTGGCGGCTTCGGCGGCGAGCGTGGTGGTTTTGGCGGTGATCGCGGCGGCTTCGGCGGCGAGCGTTCTATGGGAGCGACTGAAGAATGAGGGGCAATGATCGCGGCGCCGAACGCACAGACGCCGGCGGAGCCGGCGCCCGTCCGGCGGCAACCCGCCGGCCGTTTTTCCGGCGGCACAAGACCTGCCCGTTCTCCGGCCCCAACGCGCCGAAGATCGACTACAAGGACATCAAGCTGCTGCAACGGTTCATTTCCGAGCGCGGCAAGATCGTCCCCAGCCGGATCACGGCGGTATCGGCCAAGAAGCAGCGCGAGTTGGCGCAAGCCATCAAGCGTGCCCGCTTCATCGGCCTCCTGCCGTACATCCTGAACTAGGAGCCGTCAGGGGCCGAATAAAGCCCCTGGCCGGCGGCCGAAACGGTGTACCAGGCGCTACCGAACAGCCGGTCCCTGCTGATCGCCGCGGTCGGCGGCCTGATCGCCGCCGCGATGTATCTGGCGGTGGTGGCCGGCGGCCTCGGCGGGATGATCCTGGTCTATCTGGCACCTTTGCCGGTGTTCGCCGTGGGCCTCGGCCTCGGCACCCCGGCCGTGGTGGTGGCGGGAGCGGTCGGGGCTCTGGCTATCGCGCTCATCGGTGGACCGATGGCCGCCGCTCAGTTCGCCGCGACGATCGGACTGCCGGTCGGCTTTGTCGTCCGGCAAGCCCTGCGCTGCCGACCGGTCGCGGTCGATGGTATGCCGCCGGAGGGTAGCTCGGCTCACCAAGATGGGCCGGCTCACCAAGATGGGCTGGGCGGGCGGGTGAAGATAGCGGTGGAATGGTATCCGCCGGGTGGGCTGGTGTCGTGGTTATGCGGCTTTGCCTTGGTGGCCTTCATTCTCGCCCTGCCGTTCCTGGCGGGTGATCATGGCGACATCGAGGCCTCGGTTCGGCAGTTTTTGATCGATGCCCTGGGCGCGTTGCCCGGGTCGGGGACTGGGGCGACGGCGGGAATGGCCGATGCCCGGCTCGCCGAGATAGCCACTCAATTCGCGGCGTGGCTGCCGGGTCTGATGGCGACGTTCTGGGTGCTGATGCTGGCGGTCAACGGGGTGCTGGCGCAGGGCGTGCTGGTCCGCTTCGGCCGCAATCTTCGGCCCTCGCCGACGGTCGCGGCGATCACGGTTCCGGTCGTGATACCGGTGGCGTTCGCGGCGGCGGTTCTGCTGGGTGCGGTGGATACGGGCGAGGCCGGCGTGATCGGCCGAAATCTGGCGCTTATCCTCGCCGTACCGCTGTTCTTCGGCGGTTTGGCGGTGGTCCATGCGCTGGCCAAGCGGGTTAAGGCGCGGGTTCCGATTCTGGTCGGAATCTATGTCGCGTTGTTTTTATTGGGGTGGCCGATCGTCGTGATCGTCGCCTTGGGAATGATCGAGCAATGGGTCGGGTTGAGGGGGCGTCTTGCCCGATCTACCCCATCCTCGGGAGAAGAATGATGGTCGATGTCGTCCTGTTGGAGCGTGTCGAGCACCTGGGCCAGATGGGCCAGGTGGTCAAGGTAAAGCCGGGTTACGCACGCAACTTCCTGCTGCCGCAACGCAAGGCGTTGCGCGCAACCAAGGAAAACATGGCGCAGTTCGAAACCCAGCGCGTGCAGCTCGAAGCCACCAATCTGCGGCTCAAGGGCGAGGCCGAGCAGGTCGCGACCAAGCTTGAAGGGCTGACATTCGTGGTGCTGCGCCAGGCCGGCGAGACCGGGCAGCTTTACGGTTCGGTCACGGGGCGCGACGTGGCGGACGCCATCAGCGAAGCCGGCTTTACCGTCGAACGGCGCCAGGTATCGCTGGAGAGCCCGATCAAGACCCTGGGCCTGCATCCCGTGAAGGTCCGGCTGCATCCCGAGGTCGCCATCCTGGTGACCGCGAATATCGCCCAATCCGCGGACGAGGCCGAGGCGCAGGCCAAGGGGCTGTCGACCAAGCCGGATGATATGGCCGACGAAGCGGCGGAAGATGAACTCGTCGACGAGGCGATCGCCGATGAGGAAGCCGTCACCGAATAACAGCCCGGCACCCTTTCGGCGCCGTGAGCCAAGGACAAGCACTCTGAACAGCCCCGGCCTTTGGTCCGGGGCTGTTCTCTTTTGACCTGACCTCGCTTGTCCCGAGTCGGGTCCATCCCGAATCTGGTCCGTCCCGAGTCTGGCTTGCCGCTCCCGCGTCGCGAGAGGAGCCGCCCGCTCAAGTCACCCCAGATATGCCGGCATCACCCCGAACTCGGTATCGACGTCGGATAATTAGAATGATTATGATCAACCGTTAACGTTTGGAAACCGTTACGGAGCAGTGCCATGCTTCTTGTCTTTCTGCTGCGCCAAATCATTCGGATCGGTCGCTTGACGCTGATCGATGCCAACGGTCGCACTCATGTGATCGAAGGCGCCCGCCCCGGTTTCACCGCGGCGATTCGGCTCCACGACAAGGCACTGCACCGCAAAATGGCGATGAACCCGCGATTGGCCACGGGCGAAGCCTATATGGACGGCACGCTGACCATCGAGGAAGGCACTCTGCTCGATTTTCTCAACCTGATGATGGAGAACATCGAGCAGACGCCACGCAGCGGCTTGCGATATTTCACCCACGGGCTCGATTACTGGTTCCGGATATTCCAGCAGTACAATCCGATCGGCCGGGCGCGCACCAATGTCGAGCATCACTACGATCTGTCGGGGGTGCTTTACGACCTGTTCCTTGACGTCGACCGGCAATATTCCTGCGCCTATTTCGCCGATCCGTCGGACAGTCTGGAGCGGGCGCAGGCGAACAAGAAACGGCATCTGGCGGCCAAGCTGCTGTTGAGCCCCGGGCAAAAGGTCCTGGATATCGGATCGGGCTGGGGTGGCCTCGCCCTCTATCTCGCCCAGGAAGCCAGTGTCGACGTCACCGGGCTGACGCTGTCGACGGAACAGATGAAGCTGGCGACGACGCGCGCGCAAAAGGCCGGCATCGCCGACCGGGCACGCTTCCACCTGCAGGATTATCGGCTGGAGAAGAACCGCTACGACCGCATCGTGTCGGTCGGCATGTTCGAGCATGTCGGCGTGCTGCACTATCAGGAATATTTCGACAAGGTCGCGGAATTGCTGACGGATGACGGCGTCGCGGTGATCCATTCGATCGGCCGGCGCGACGGTCCGTCGGCCACCAACCCCTGGATCCGCAAATATATCTTCCCCGGCGGCTACATCCCCGCCTTGTCCGAGGTGATGGCGCCGATCGAGCGCGCCGGCCTTTGGGTCACCGATGTCGAGGTCCTGCGCCTGCACTACGCCGAGACCCTGCGCCATTGGCGCGAGCGGTTCATGGCCAATTGGGACCGAGTCCGAGCGATCTATGATGAGCGGTTTTGCCGGATGTGGGAATTCTATCTGGCCGGCTCCGAGGCGTCATTCCGGGTGCAGGACATGATGGTGTTCCAGCTCCAGCTCTCCAAGCGGATCGATGCCGTGCCGCTGACGCGCGACTATATCGGCGCCTGGGAAGCCGCCCATCCGGTCGACCCGGCGATCGACGACAGCGACGCCGAGACAGCCGATCCCCGTTATCCACAGGTCCGCGCGGAGAAATGATCGCGTGAGAGGCGCCGCAAGCTGATAGCGTCCCGTCATGGATATCGCTTTGTCGCCCTCGCCCGCCTCTTGGTCGGAAACCCCGCTGCCGACCTACCGTACACCGCCCCATAATGCGGAGGCCGAACAGGCCCTGCTCGGCGCGATCCTGGTCAACAACGGCACCTATCAACGGGTCGCCGAATTCCTGTTGCCGGACCATTTCGCCGATGCCGCCCATGGCCGCATCTACGCGGCGATCGTCAAGCTGATCGAGCGCGGCCAGATCGCCAACCCGGTGACCCTGAAAAACCTGTTCGATCAGGACGAGGCGCTGGCCGAGGTGGGGGGTGCCCAGTACCTCGCCCGTCTCGCCGCCTCGGTCGTCACCATCATCAATGCCGGCGATTACGGCCGGACGATCCACGATCTCTATCTCCGTCGGCAGCTCATCGGCATCGGCGACGACGTCGTCAACGATGCCTATGCCCAGGATATCGATCATGCGGCCGGCCAGCAGATCCAGGTGGCGGAGAAGAAGCTGTTCGAACTGGCGACGGCGGGCCAGACCGACGGCGGCTTCAAGCCTTTCCGCCAAGCCATCATCGATGCGGTGGCCTTGGCGGAGACAGCCTATAAGCGCAGCGGCAAGACGACCGGCGTGTCGTCCGGCTTCACCGAGCTGGACCGGCTGTTGGGCGGGCTTCATCCCTCGGATCTGCTGATTCTCGCCGGTCGTCCCTCGATGGGAAAAACCGCGCTCGCCACCAACATCGCGTTCAACGCGGCCAAGGCCTATCGGCCGGTGCGCGGCGCCGACGGACGGATGACGGCGGAGGACGGCGCCGTCGTCGGGTTCTTCTCGCTGGAAATGTCGGCGGAACAGCTGGCGGCCCGCGTGCTGTCCGAGGCCTCGGGCGTATCCTCGGACAAGATCCGCCGGGGCGAGGTCGGTCGCGACGAGTTCGAGCGGTTCGTGGTGGCCAGCCAGGAGCTGACCTCGACACCGCTGTTTATCGACGACACCCCCGCCCTGTCGATCACCGCGCTGCGCACCCGCGCGCGCCGCCTGATGCGGCAGCAAGGTCTCAACCTCATCATCGTCGATTATCTGCAGCTGCTGATGGCCGGCCCCAGCGGCTCCAGCCGCGGGCCCGAAAACCGCGTGCAGGAAGTCTCGGAGATCACCCGTGGGTTGAAAGCGCTCGCCAAGGAGCTGAATGTACCGGTCATCGCGCTCTCACAGTTGAGCCGCGCGGTCGAGCAACGCGAGGATAAGCGCCCCATGCTGTCGGATCTTCGCGAAAGCGGCTCGATCGAACAGGACGCCGACGTCGTCATGTTCGTGTTCCGCGAGGAATATTACCTCGGCCGCAGCGAGCCGATGCGCACGCCGGACGAAAGCAGCGAGAAATTCAACGATCGCTACGAGCGCTGGCACACCCGTTTGGAAGAGGTGCATGGCACGGGCGAAGTGATCATCGCCAAGCAGCGGCACGGACCGATCGGCAAGGTCATCCTGAACTTCGACGGGGCCACCACCAAGTTCTCCGATCATATCTCGCGCGATCGATTGCCCGATGCGCATTTCTGACCCGCTGTTTTCCGACCCGCTGGCAGGGGTGCCGGCGCGGGTGACCGGGGTCCTCACCATCGATCTGCAGGCGATCGTCCGGAATTGGCGCCTTCTCGCCGACCGGGTCGGTCCGGCCGTCCTCACCACCGCGGTGGTGAAGGCCGATGCCTATGGGCTGGGTGTCACGACCGTCGCCCCCGCCCTCGCCGCCGCCGGCTGCCGCCGCTTCTTCGTGGCGACCATCGACGAGGGCATCGAGCTTCGGCAGGCCTTCGATAGGCTGGGCTCGACGGCGGAGGTCGCGGTGCTCGGCGGCGTCATCCCTGGCACCGCGGCGGACATCGCCGCCCATGGGCTGCTGCCGGTGCTGAACGATCTGGGTCAGGTGTCCCACTGGTCGGAGGTCAATCCGGGCCGTCCGGCGATCCTGCAGCTCGACACCGGCATGTCCCGCCTGGGACTGCCGGCCGTCGAGATGGCACGGCTCGCGGCCGACCCGGATTTGCTTGCCCGGGTCCCGCTGATCGCGGTGATGAGCCATCTCGCCTGTGCCGATGATCCGACCCATCCGCTGAACCGGCGGCAGGCGGAAGAGCTGCGGGAGCGAGCGCGGCGGCTGCCGCCGGCGCCGCTCAGCCTTGCCGCGTCGTCGGGCATCTTTCTCGGTCCGGCGTTCCACCACGACATGGTCCGGCCGGGCTGCGCCCTCTACGGCATCAACCCAACGCCTTCCAGTCTTAACCCGATGTCGCAAGTCATTGGTTTGAAAGCAAAAATTGTCCAGGTCCAGGAGATTGACGCTGGCCGGCACGTTGGCTATGGTGCGACCTTCTCAGCGGGCCGGACATGCCGTGTCGCAACGGTCGGAGTCGGGTACGCTGACGGATTCCTGCGCGCTGCCAGCGGTCGGGGCCGGGCATTCGTTGGAGATCGGGAGGTTCCGATCATCGGTCGTGTCTCGATGGATCTCATCACGATCGATGTCACGGCGCTGCCGCCCGCCGATGCGCGACCCGGCGGGTGGATCGAGTTGCTGAGCAGACACTATACTGCTGATGATCTTGCCCAGGATGCCGGTACGATCGGCTACGAAGTTCTGACCCGGCTCGGCCGCCGCTTGCACCGGGTCTACGCACCGGCCGATTTGCCTATACCGAGCCGGCCGGCTTCAACTTGACTGCCCACGCGCCGAATTACGGGAAAGCGCCCACCTGAATGTTGCCTCTGTTTGCCTCGGTCGGCCGCGTCTTCATCGCGTTCATCGATAGCGTCGGCCGGTTGAGCCTGTTCACCGGGACGGCCCTGTCGCATGTCGTTCGGCCACCTTTCTACGGTCGTGCCTTGCTGCGGCAGCTGGTCGATGTCGGATATTTCTCGCTGCCGGTGGTCGGCATGACCGCGGTGTTCACCGGCATGGTCCTGGCGCTGCAAACCTTCTCCGGGTTTCCGAGCTACGTCGCCTCCAGCGCGGTGCCGAGCGTGGTGCTGCTGTCGATGACCCGCGAATTGGGGCCGGTGATCGCCGGTCTGATGCTGGCCGGCCGGATCGGCGCCGCGGTCGCGGCCGAGATCGGCACGATGCGCGTCACCGACCAGATCGACGCCCTCAGCACGCTCTCGACCAATCCCTTCAAGTATCTGGTGGTGCCAAGGGTGCTCGCCGGGCTGGTCACCCTGCCGCTCCTGGTGCTGATCGCCGATGTGATCGGCGTGTTCGGCGGCTTTCTGGTCAGCACCTACAAGCTGGGCTTCAACCCTTCCGGTTATCTGGCACTGACCATCAGCTATCTGAAAACCATGGATGTGGTTTCCGGCCTGGTGAAGGCAGGCATGTTCGGCTTCGTCGTGACGCTGATGGGCTGCTACCACGGCTATCATTCGCGGGGCGGCGCGCAGGGCGTCGGCTCGGCCACGACGAATGCCGTGGTCAGCGCCTCGGTCCTGATCCTGCTGACCGATTACCTCATCACCGCGCTCGTGTTCTCATGACCACGTCCATGCCCCCCAAACCCGAGACGGCGACGCCGAAGATCTCCATCCGCGGCCTGGTCAAATCCTTCGGTCCGAATCGCGTGCTGCGCGGCGTGGACCTCGATATCGAACGGGGCGAGAGCCTGGTCGTCATCGGGGGGTCGGGCAGCGGCAAGTCGGTGCTGCTGAAATGCATCCTGGGACTGGTGCGCCCCGATGCCGGATCGATCAAGATCGACGGCGAGGAGACCGTCGGCCTCGGCGCTGGCGCCCGCGACGAGTTGATGACCAAGTTCGGCATGCTGTTTCAGGGCGGTGCCCTGTTCGACAGCTTGGCGGTTTGGGAAAACGTCGCGTTCGGTCTGATCCAGGGGCGCAACGTCGACCGCGACACCGCGCGCAAGCGTGCCTTCGCCGCCCTCGCCTCGGTCGGCCTGAGCGAGGATGTCGGCGCGCTGAACCCGGCGGAATTGTCCGGCGGCATGCAAAAGCGCGTGGCCTTGGCCCGGGCCATCGTCGCCGAGCCGGAAATCATCTTCTTCGACGAGCCGACGACCGGTCTCGATCCGATCATGAGCGACATCATCAACGAGTTGATCGTCGATTGCGTGAAGCGGCTGGGCGCCACCACCCTATCGATCACCCACGACATGGCGAGCGCACGCAAGATCGCCAACCGGATCGCGATGCTCTACCAGGGCAAGATCATCTGGTCCGGCCCGACGGCGCAGATCGATCACTCCGGCAACGACTATGTCGACCAGTTCATCCACGGCCGGGCATCGGGCCCGATCCGGATGGAGGTTCGGCGGGCGTAATCGACGGTTGGTACCTCACCCAACCTCTCCGCCGGGCGGAGAGGGGTAGATCGATGCCAAATCTTGTTCGGCCTGACGGCGCAGAGCCTCCTCACCCCATTGGTTGAGGCTCTTGCCCGCCATCTCGGCGGCAAGTGCCGCCGTCGCGTGAGTTTCGGGTGCGACCCGAAACATCAGCTTTCCTGAGTACGGCTTCTGAGCTTCTCTCCCAAGCCGTTCGCACGTCATGACATAATCATCGACGGCTTCGTGGAACGTCTCGATCAAGCTCGCCACGGTATCGGCATGAAAGCCCACGACATCATTGATTCCGGCGATACGGCCGACGAACAAGCCGTCTTCGGCGTCGAATTCGACACGGGCCATAAACCCTCCGTAACTCAACTTGTTCATGGCCGTACTCCTATTTTGCTCAAGAATTCCCGCGCATCCCGGACTTGATAGCGTTTCGCCTCCTTGACCGGATGCGGTCGATGAAAGCTCGCCATGACGCCACGACAATCGAAGCGAACGCGTGATCCCTTGCCTTCGATGACCTCGCAGCCGACGGCGATCAACAGGGATTCAATGGCTGCCCACTCGATATTAGCCTCTGTCGGCTCTTTGAAAACGGCCGCCAGGACTTTCATTTGCTTGCCGTTCATGCAAGCATAATATGCTAGCATTGCGTCCTTTGCAAGCGCGCTCCGCTAGCATTGCTCTTGGGTTCGTGGCACAACGACCTGGCCGCATGCTGAAGAAAATCGGCATGGAGGCGACGGCAGTTTTTCCTCTTCTGGGCTAAAGGGCGCATCACTGCCATGGCCAAGGGCCGCAGCAACTACGTGTGCCAGGAATGCGGCGGGATCCATCCGAAATGGAGCGGCCGCTGCGACGCCTGCGGGGCGTGGAACAGCCTGATCGAAGAGCCCACCGGCGACACCACGCCCAAAGGGTTGGGCAGCGGCAAGGGGCGCAAGCTCGCCTTTGTCGGCCTCACCGGGATGAGTGAACCGGCGCCGCGCCGCTTGACCGGGATCGCCGAATTCGACCGCGTCTGCGGCGGTGGCCTGGTGCCGGGATCGGCCCTGTTGGTCGGCGGCGATCCGGGCATCGGCAAATCCACGCTGCTGCTCCAGGTCGTCGCGGCCTTGGCGCAACGGCCGGGTACCAAGGAGGGGCGGCCGCTGCGCTGCGCCTATGTCTCGGGGGAAGAGGCGATCGACCAGGTTCGCCTGCGCGCGGCCCGGCTGGGCGTCGCCGCGGCGCCGGTCGCCCTCGCGGCGGCGACCAGTGTCCGCGACATCGCGGCCTCGCTGGAAGGACCGGAAGCGCCGGATCTGGTGATCATCGATTCGATCCAGACGATGTATGTCGACACGCTGGACAGCGCGCCGGGCACGGTGAGCCAGGTCCGCGCGGCGGCGCAGGAGTTGATCCGCCTGGCCAAGCATTCCGGCTTCACCGTCGTCCTGGTCGGCCATGTCACCAAGGAAGGCGTCATCGCCGGACCGCGCGTGCTGGAGCACATGGTCGACACGGTGCTGTATTTCGAAGGCGAGCGCGGCCACCAGTTCCGCATCCTGCGCGCGGTCAAGAACCGATTCGGCCCGACCGACGAGATCGGCGTTTTCGAAATGACCGATGGCGGCCTCAGCGAAGTGCCGAATCCCTCGGCCTTGTTCCTCGCCGAGCGGCGCGGCGATATCAGCGGCGCCGCGGTCTTCGCCGGCATGGAAGGCACCCGCCCGGTGCTCGTCGAGATCCAGGCGCTGGTCGCCCCCTCGCCGCCCGGCACGCCACGCCGGGCGGTGGTCGGCTGGGACGGCGCCAGGCTGGCGATGATCATGGCGGTGCTCGATGCGCGCTGCGGCCTTGCAATCGGAACCAACGACATTTACCTGAACGTGGCGGGCGGCCTTCGCATCGGCGAGCCGGCCGCGGATCTCGCGGTCGCGGCGGCCCTGATCTCGGCCCTGACACGGCAACCCGTGCCAGCCGATACCGTGGTGTTTGGCGAGATCGGCCTGTCCGGAGAAATACGCTCGGTCAGCCAGACCGATGCAAGGCTGAAAGAAGCGGGTAAACTGGGGTTCGACCGCGCGCTGATCCCGGCGCGCGCGCAACGCGGCAAGGCCAAGGCGGCAGTTTCAACGATCATGGTCCAGGAATTAGGCCATTTGCAAGATCTTGTGGCGTTATTCGACGCGGCGGAGGCACCCTCGCCTCGGCTGAAAGCACCTGCGGCATCGTGAGGGCGAAACGATGAATACTCTCGATATCGTCGTCGTCGCGATCATCGCGATTTCCGGCCTGTTCGCCTTCGTGCGCGGCTTTGTCCGCGAGGCGTTGTCGATCGCCGCCTGGGCCGGCGCCGCGATCGCGACGATCTATGGGTACTATCCGGTGCTGCCCTATGTGCAGCGGATCGTCCCCTCGCCGATCTTCGCACCGCTGGTGACCGGCATCGGCTTGTTCGTCATCAGCCTGATCGTGCTGTCGATCGCGACCGCGACGGTTGCAACCCAGGTCCGCAATTCCGGTCTGAGCGCGCTGGATCGCGGCCTCGGCCTGCTGTTCGGCGTCGCCCGCGGGGTCGTGCTGGTTTGCCTCGGCTATCTGGCAGCCACCTATTTCCTGACACCGCAAGATCGCCCGCAATGGATGACCGAAGCGCGCAGCCTGCCGTTGCTGGCCGCGGGGGCCGACCAGCTGAAAGCCTTCATTCCCCAGCAACAACGCGACGAAGCGGCCTCGGCCGCCGCCGCCGCGCGGGAGCGGGCGACATCGGCGCAGAACGTCAAACGCGCGATCGAAACACTCTCGACGCCGCAGCCCAGGCCGGCGGACCCGCCGCCGCCTGGTGCCTACAAGCCCGAGGACCGCAAAGCACTGGATCGGGCGTTTCAAAGCGTCCAATAGTCGAGGCAAGCATCATGATGCCAACCACCAATCCCTTTGAAGACGACGACCACTTCAAGGAAGAATGCGGCGTCTTCGGCGTCTTCGGCCATGTCGAATCGGCGGCGCTGGTGGCGCTCGGGCTGCACGCGCTGCAGCACCGCGGCCAGGAGGCCGCCGGCATCGTCTCATTCGACGGCAAGATCTTCCACGCGCATCGGGGCCTCGGTACGGTCGGCGAGAATTTCAGCTCCAAGGAGGTCATCGCCCGGTTGCCCGGACGGTCGTCGATCGGTCACAACCGCTACGCCACGACCGGCGAGGTCGCGATCCGCAACATCCAGCCGCTGTCCGGCGATTTCGAATTCGGCGGCTTCGCGATCTGCCATAACGGCAACCTCACCAATTCCTTTCAGTTGCGCAGCATGCTGGTGCGCCGCGGCAGCCTGTTCCAGTCGAGCAGCGATACCGAAGTCATCAACCACCTGATCGCGACCAGCCTGCGCCGCTCGGTCGAGGAGCGCATGGTCGATGCGTTGCGTCAGGTCGAGGGGGCCTATTCGCTGGTGGCCATGTCCGAGCACGGCATCATCGGCGTGCGCGACCCGTTGGGCGTGCGGCCGCTGGTCCTGGGGAAATTGGGCGATGCCTGGATCCTCGCCTCGGAAACCTGCGCGCTCGATATCATCGGCGCGGATTTCGTGCGCGATATCGAACCGGGCGAACTCGTCACCATCGACCGCGAGGGCGTCCACAGCCGACGGCCGTTCGGCACGAGGCCACGCCGCTTCTGCGTGTTCGAGTACATCTATTTCGCACGGCCCGACAGCATGGTCGAAGGCAGCAGCGTCTACGAAGTGCGCAAGCGCATCGGCATGGAGCTGGCGCGGGAATATCCGGTCGAAGCGGACACCATCATTCCCGTACCGGATTCCGGCGTGCCCGCGGCTCTGGGCTACGCCGCCGAAAGCGGCTTGCCGTTCGAGCTCGGGATCATCCGCAACCATTATGTCGGCCGTACCTTCATCGAGCCGACCGATCAGATCCGCCATCTGGGCGTCAAGCTGAAGCACAACGCCAACCGGCACTTCCTGCAGGGTAAACGGGTCATCCTGGTCGATGATTCGATCGTCCGGGGCACCACCTCGACCAAGATCGTCGAGATGGTGCGTAGCGCCGGCGCCAAGGAGGTGCATATGCGCATCTCCAGCCCCCCCACCCAGAACGCCTGCTTCTACGGCATCGCGACGCCGGAGCGGGAAAAGCTGCTGGCGGCACGGTTCGATGTGGAGGGCATGGCGAAGTTCATCGGCGCCGATAGCCTATCCTTCATTTCGCTGGACGGGTTGTATCGCGCGGTCGGCGAACCCGGACGCGACGCGGCGAACCCGCAATTCTGCGACGCGTGCTTCACCGGCGATTACCCCATCCCACTCAGCGATTTCGAGCAGGGCAAGGCATCGGTCGATCCCTCCTTCATCCCTGAAACCGCCCTGGGTGTCGACGCTTGAGCGATGCATCGTCCAACCCTCGCCCGCTCGACGGCCGGATCGCCCTCGTCACCGGCGCCTCCCGTGGCCTGGGTGCCGCGATCGCCCGGCGGTTCGCCCGCGCAGGCGCCCATCTGGTCCTGGTGGCCCGCACCGTCGGCGGGCTCGAGGAAGTCGACGACGCGGTGCGCGCGGCGGGCGGTCAAGCGACCCTGGTGCCGTTCGACCTCACCGACTTCGACAAGATCGACCAGTTGGGGGCCGCCCTGTATGAGCGCTTCGGCCGGCTCGACATCCTGATCGGCAACGCCGCGATGCTCGGCGCCCTCTCGCCGGTCGGGCATATCCAGCCGAAGACCTGGTCCCAGGTCATCGACCTCGACCTCACCGCAAATTGGCGCCTGATCCGCGCCATGGATCCGCTGCTGCGTCAGGCCCCCGCCGGCCGGGCGATCTTCGTCACCGCCGAGCAGGGGCATGTACCGACCGCCTATTGGGGTGCCTACGCGGTCGCCAAGGCCGGGCTGGAGATGCTCGCCAAGACCTGGCAGGCGGAACTCAACCGCACGGCGATCAAGGTCTCGGTGATCGACCCCGGCGCCATGCCGACCAAACTGCGCCGCGAGGCGTTCCCCAATCTGGTCGAGAGCTCCCTGCCCAGCCCGGACGCGGTGGCCGAGCGGTTTCTGGAACTCGTGCTCTGATCGCCCCGCGTCGGTCCCGCGCTAACCCTTCTTATCGGCGTAGGGATTGTCGCCTTTGCGCAGCATGACGCGGATCGGCACGCCGGGCAGATCGAAATCCGACCGGAGCAGGTTGACCAGGTAGCGCCGATAGGCATCCGGTAGATCGCCCGGCTTCGAGGAAAACAACGCGAAGGTCGGCGGCCGGATATTCGCCTGGGTCATATAGCGCAGGCGCAGCCGGCGGCCGTTGACGATCGGCGGCGGGTGGCGCTCCTGGATCTCGGCCAGCCAGCGATTGAGCTTGGGCGTGCCGACCCGGCGGTTCCAGACCGCATGGGTGGCGAACACCGCCTCCATCAGCTTGTCGAGACCGGCCCCGGTGACGCCGGAGACCGGGACGAAGGTGATCCCCAGCAATTGCGGCAGGGAGATCTGCAGCCGATCCTTCAACTGCTGCAGGGCGGCGGGCTTGTCCTCGATGAGATCCCATTTGCTCAGCGCCAGCACCAGCGCCCTGCCCTCATCCTCGACCAGCCGGGCGATCGTCAGATCCTGCTTCTCCAGCATCAAGGTGGCATCGAGCACCAGCACCACGACCTCGGCGAAGCGGATCGCCCGCAGCGTGTCGGAGACCGACAGCTTTTCCAGCTTTTCCTCGATGCGATTCTTGCGGCGCAAGCCCGCGGTATCGATCAGCCGCACCGGACGGCTGCGCCAATCCCAATCGATGGCGATCGAATCCCGGGTGATGCCGGCCTCCGGACCGGTCAGCAGCCGATCTTCGCCCAGCAAGCTGTTGGCCAGGGTCGATTTGCCGACGTTCGGCCGGCCGACGATCGCCAATTGCAGCGGCTTGTCGTCGGCCTCCGTCTCCGCGTCGAGCGCAGCGGCCACCTCGTCGACCGGCACTGGCTCCGGCATCGCCGGTACGAAGGGCAGCAAGGCATCGAACAGATCGCCCAGCCCTTCGCCGTGTTCGGCCGACAGGGCGACCGGATCGCCGAGACCCAGCTCGAAAGCCTCGTAGGCGCCGGCCAAGCCAACGCGCCCCTCGCTCTTATTGGCGACCAGGATGACGGGTTTGGCGCCGCGCCGCAGCAGTTCGGCGAAATGATGGTCGATCGGCGTCACACCTGTGCGCGCGTCGATCACCATCAGCGAGACGTCGGCATCCGCGATCGCCCGTTCGGTCTGGCTGCGCATCCGCCCCGCCAGACTGTTATCCGTGACGTCCTCGAGCCCCGCGGTATCGATCACCCGGAATTCCAGATCGCCCAACAGGGCCGTTCCCTCGCGACGGTCTCTCGTGACACCCGGCATGTCGTCGACCAGTGCCAGGCGTTGCCTCACCAACCTGTTGAACAGGGTGGATTTGCCGACATTCGGTCGCCCGATGATCGCGACGGTGAAACTCATGACGTGTCTAATCCGATAGGCGGTGGCGGCTGTTCGGCCAGGGCACGAGCCCCTCGGGCTTGCAAACCCGATTCTGCCGAAACGGCGGCCGACGACCCTAGCGCATCGCGATCAGATCGGCATCATCCGTCATCACATAGAGGGTATCCGCGGCGACGATGGGGCTGATCGACGTCCCGGCGGGCAACTCGATCTGGCCCAGCGCCTTGCCGGTATAGGGCGACAGCGACATCGCCAGCCCGTTCGACGAAACCAGCACCAGCCGATCGCCGGCCAGCACCGGGCCCGACCACAGGATCGGCCGGCGTTTCTTCTCGGGGTTCTCGTAGCGGTCGAGCGTGGTGACCCAGCGCACGCGGCCATCGGCACGGGTCAGACAGAGGACATCGCCCTCGCTCGACAGCACATAGATGAAGTCGCCGGCGACCCAAGGCATCGCCTCGCCGCTGATCTCCTGTTCCCACACCCGTTCGCCGGTGCGCAGGTCGATCGACACCAGCCGTCCGCTATGGCCGATCGCGAAGACGCGACCGCGATCGATGACCGGCTGCCCGCGAATGTCCGCCAGGGTCGAGATCGCATCGAACCGGCGGGTCGCCGCCAAATTGTCGGTCCAGATCACCCGGCCATTTTCGACCCGCAGGGCGACCAATTCACCCGACGAGTAAGGCACCACCACCACTTCGCCCTCGACCACGGGGCTGGCGCCGCCCAACAGGTCGGCGGTCTCGGGTATGCCGGAATTCGACCACAGCTTATGACCGTCGCTGGCGGCGAGCGCGTAAAGCTCGTTTTCGATGGTGACGGCGAACACCCGGCCGTCCGACACCGTCGGCGCGTCGCGCATCGGCGACGGCAGCGCGGTGCGCCACAGCTCCTTACCCGCCGTCGCGTCCAACGCCACGATCTGCGCGAAGCCGGTGGTCACATACAGCACGCCATCGGCGAAAGCGACGCCACCGCCGAAGGCACGGCTTCCATCGTCCTTGGGCCTGACGTCGAATTGCCAAATCTCCTTGCCGGTCGTCGCATCGAGTGCTGTGACCAGGCTCCCGCCATCCATCGCGTAGACGCGGTTGTTGACCACGATCGGCGTGCTGGTGATGCGCGTGTAGCGCGTCGCCCCTTCGCCGACATTGGTCGACCAAGCCTCGCTCAATTGATCGTGCAACCCCAGATGCTGCATCGCGTGGTTGGGAAAGCCACCGGTCTGCGGCCAATCCGGGTTCGTCACCGGCTTGGGCAGGCGGACCTCCAAGGCGGCGATCTCGGGATCGGGCTCCAGCGCCTTTTCCAGGGTCAGCACCGAGATGCGTGTCCCCGGCAGCTTTGGTTTGGGCGAATCAAGGCCAAGATCCTCGCAGCCGGCCAGCAGCAAGCAAGGGGCGATCAACATCGGCAACAATGCACGGCGCAAGGAGGAGGCGATCACGAGGCGGGCTTTCCCTTGTTGAGCGATGCCACCATCTCCGCGGCGCGGGCCCGCAAAGATTGCGGCGCGGCCAAATCATCGGCCAGTTGGGTATAGGTCTTCAGCGCCTCGGCTTGATTGCCGTCTTTCAGTTGCGCCAGGGCGGTGATTTCCAGCGCCATGAAGCGCCACGGATTGTCCGGGGCGATCAGCGGCGCGATCCGGGCGATTACCGTGCCCGATTGTTCGGTATCCAGGCTGTAAAGCTCGGCCAGTATCAGCGCCAGGTCGCGGTATGTCTGATCGAGCCTTGTATCGGCGGCGATCGCCTGCAAACCCGCCACCCCGCCGGCCTTGTCGCCGTGCTTGGCCTTGAGTTCCGCCGCCTCCAGCCGCGCCAGAAGGCCATAGCCGCCGCCATCGGCGCCCATCGCCTCGAACGCCTGGATCGCCGGATTGGCGGCGCCGTCGCGCAACAGGGTCGCCGCCGCCGCGTAGCGAACGCCGGCCGCCGCCGCCTGCCGCTGCTGCCAGCCACGCCAAGCCACCACCGCGGCGGTTGCGACGATGATCAAGACAACGAGAGCCGCCAGATATTTGCCGTATTTGGACCAAAGCTTGCCCAGCCGGTCGCGGCGAAGATCCTCGTCTATCTCACGGAAAATATCGGCCAACAGCGAACTCCAAACGCCCGATCTTCAACCCGATCTTCAAGCGGCATCCTCAAGCGGCGGCGACCATAGCGGCTCGCGACCGCCGACGCAAATCCGCCGACGATCCCTCTGCGTATCCCCAAGGGATTCGATGAAAGCCATCCACATTTTCCGAGATCCCAAAAATGCCACATACTCGGTATGGGATGTTTTCACGCGGGCGTTGTATGCTTGACTATGGATAGTGTGTCTTAGCCTGATCGTCTTGAAAATGACGAGTGCCGGGCTGGGTCTATATTCGTTTGTGCGTATGCGGCTTCCGATCATGCGCGACAACGCACCTTATGCGAACGAGCTTGTTCAGATGGATGGGGCCGATGACGGCTTCTATCCGATGTTAACCCGTCTCGGAGTGAGGGTATGGACGCGACTGGTAAATCTGCGCTCCTTACAACTGACCGAGCCGAGCTTAGGCCGGTGACTATCGAAAAGACGACACGCATCCTGATCGTCGAAGACGATGCCATGGTGGCCACCTACATCGCCGAGGTTCTCGTGGAATCCGGCTTTGAGGTCAGCGGCGTCGCGTCGACCGGTGCCGAGGCTTTGATGATCGCCGGCATCGACGGCGCGCATCTGGCGTTGGTCGACATCAAGTTGAGCGGCCCGATGGATGGTATCGAGGTCGCGCGCGAGTTGCGGACGCAACACAGCATCGGCGCGATTTTCCTGTCGGGCCTTGATGACCCCGCAATTCTTCAACGCGCCGCCGTGGCCCAGCCGCTGGGCTTCCTGCAAAAGCCGTTCTTGCCGAGCCAGGTCTTCAACGCCATCAACCGCGCGTTGCGCCAAAGCACCAAGCTAGCCTCCCGTGCCCCCGATTTCGACTAAGTCGCTTCCGAATTTCCGCTCTTCCGCCTGGTGTCGGACGCCCCTCATCCAATCCCCTCCCCGCAAGCGGGGCGAGGGCTAAAAAGGCTCCGACGTCAGCCCGACGCAAGCGCCTGCTCAACCCATTGCACGATCGCCGATATCGGCATCACGCCGGAGGTGCGCGCGATCTCCCGCCCCTTCTTGATCATGATCAGGCTGGGAATAGGGGTTAGGCGTCGCTCGGTCCGGCTCGCCGCCAAGTTCACCGCAACGCACAATGCATGAAAACATAAGTCTGGCGCATCGGGGGCGCTAGATCGTCAGGTGCTTCAACTATAGTGAAGAAGCAGAGAATACGCGCAGGATAAAATCCCGGGCGACGGAATTTCCGTGCCGCCTTCTAAAAAAGGGCGCGTAAAAAAATAACCTGGGAGGGAGGGAGAAAATCATGCTCAAGTTTTCTCGAGTAGCGGTAAGTATCGGTGGAGCTTTTCTGCTTACAACCATGACCGCTGGCGCGGCTCTTTCGCAGAGCTGCTCTGGAACGATCAAAGTCCTGGCACAGCCGCGCGATGGCCTGACTCTCGCCGAAAAATACAAGGATGAGTTCCGAAAGTTGAGCGGTGGCGCCACTTTCGACATCGATTACCTCAACGAGAACGATCGGCGCACAAAATCGAAAGCCGATGCGTCGACGGTCGGCAAGTACAATGTCTATTACATCGACGAGGCCAACGTCGCCTTGTTCGCGGCGTCCAAGTGGGTTGTTCCCCTGACCGACTACTACCCCAAGGAATACGACTACGCGGATTTCGATCCCGGTCGCCGGAAGGTCGCGACCTATGATGACAAGATCTGGTTCGCACCCCTGACCGGTGGCGGCGACTTGCTGGTCTATCGAAAGGACCTGCTGGAGAAGGCGGGCATCGCGCCGCCGCGGACGCTCGAAGCGTTCATCGACGCCGTAAAAAAGACGCATGATCCGGCCCATGGCATCTACGGCATCGCGCTGCGCGGCCAGCGTGGCTCCGGTGCCAATGTCTGGCGCTGGATGCCCTATTTCAAAGGCTTCGGCGGCCAATGGTTCGACGGCAACAAGGCGGTGTTCGATAGCGACGCGGCGGTGAAGGCGACGCAGACCTATCTCGACCTATTCAAATATTCAGCGCCGGGAACACAGACCGGCAGCTGGGATGAGGCGACCGGTGCCTTCCTCTCCGGCCAGGTGGCGCTGATGATCGAATCGACGCCGCTCGCCGGCCTCGCCGTCGATCCGAAGGTCTCCAAGGTGATCGGCAAGATCGGCTATATGTCGCCGCCAACTCCGCTGACGGGCGGTGGTTACGGTCACGGCCTGGCCATCGGCGTGAAGGCGAATAAGGACGAGAAGGCCAAGAAATGCGCCGGACTCTTCATCGCCTGGGCGACCTCGAAGGAGAACGAACAGCGTCGCCTCGCCGCCGACCAATTCGGTGAGCTCAACCGCACGAGCGTCTTGTCGAGCGACGCCTTCGCCGAGCGTTACGGCGCCGATCTCGGCAAGGCCCTCGCCGATACCGGCAAAGTGACGGCCGTGAATTTCTGGCAGGATCCGCTCTGGCCGAATCTCGGCGACCGCTGGGGTATCATCCTCGAAGAACTGGTTACCGGTACGCGCAGCGATATCAAGGGGAGCCTCGACGAACTCGACAGCTTCGCCAAAGAATTGCTCGCTACGCGCCGGTGATAGTCCAAGCCGGTGATAGTCCAACCGGCGCTACGGATCGGCGTCATGCGATGTCTTCGGACCGCCCGGATGGAAAGGCCTATCGGGTCGATCCCCCGGGCGGGTATCCCGCGCGTCGAAGGGACCTGCCAGGAGTTCGGTGCGTGAAGATCAGGATCTCGCTACCGGCCGCGTTTGTCACACCGACGGTGCTGGTTCTCGGCGTGCTGGCCTTTGTCCCGACGATCTTCGCCGTCAACATCGCCCTGGAAAATCGCGACCTCAGCCATGACGACAGCCACTATGTCTGGCTCGCGAACTTCGTCAGCCTGTTCTCGGACCGGCGCTTCGTCAATTCCATCGGCGTGTCGTTCGTCTGGGAAGTTTTGACGGTCACGACGACGATCGCCGCGTCGGTCCTGCTGGCCATCCTGATGTTCGAGGCGACGTCGCCGCGCATCCGCAACATCCTCTCATTGCTGTTCATCATGCCGGTGCTGTTGCCGCGCGTGTCCGCGGCCTTCGTCTGGAAATTCGCGTTTCATCCGCTGTTCGGTCTGGCGACCTATCCCTACAAGGCGATTTTCGGGCAGTCGATCGACCTGCTCGCCAATCCATCGACGGCGCTGGCGACCGTGGCCTTGGTCGATACCTGGCAATGGGCTCTGTTCTTTTCGGTGATCGTCCTGAAGCTGCTGGAGAGCCTGCCGCCGCAACCCTTCGAGGCCGCCAAGCTCGATCATGCCAAGACCTGGGAGATCTATGCCTATGTCGCCTTGCCGATGCTGCGGGCGCCGCTGATCAGCCTGACTTTCGTCAAGATGATCGAATCCCTGCGCTCCTTCGACCTGATCTATGTGATGACGCGCGGCGGGCCGGGCATCACCACCGAGACGCTGGATATGTATGCCTTCTCGCAGGGCTTCATCGAAGCCGGAAACATCTCCTATGCCTCCAGCATGGCGGTCCTGATGATGATCGGGACCACCGTCGCGTTCACCATCCTTTGGAAGCGGGTGCGCGGATGAAGCGCCGGCGGGCAAGCGGCTGGATCGCCCGCGGCGTCCTGGTCGCGGTCGCGGCCTTCGCGGTCGTTCCCGTGCTGTGGACGCTGCTCAACGCCTTCAAGAACCGCGTCGACATCGTCACGCCGGTGCCGCTGTTGTTCTTCACCCCCACCCTCGACAACTTCCGCTATGTCCTCGGTCGGGCGAGCGTCGAAGCAGGCCTGCTCAACTCGATCGCGATCTCCGGCGCATCCGTCTTGATCGGTGCGATCCTCGGTCTGCCGACGGCCTATGCCGTCGCGCGATCTCCGAGGAAATGGGCCGACGACCTCCAGTTCTTCGTGCTGTCGCTGCGTTTCCTGCCGCCGGTGGCGATCGCCATTCCGCTGATGGTGATCTGGCTCGATCTCGGTCTCTACGACACTCGGCTGTCGATGATCGTCACCTATACGCTGCTGACCCTTTCCACGATCGTGTGGCTCGCGGTCCCGGCCTTCAAGCGCGTGCCAAGGGAGGTGGAGGAAGCCGCGATCGTCGATGGCTACGGCCCCTATGCGATCTTTTTCCTGATCGCCCTGCCGCTGGCCGGCCGTTCGCTGATCGGCGCCATCGCCTTCAGTTTCGTGCTCGTTTGGAACGAATTCCTGATCGCGCTGATGCTGACCACCTCGGACGCGAAGACGCTGCCGATCGTCGCCTCGGAACTCACCCAGCTCGGCCGTGATGTGCCCTGGGGCATCCTGAACGCGTCCGTCATCCTGCTGTCCCTGCCGCCGCTGCTCTTCATCGGCATCCTCAGCGGGTTTCTGAACACGGTCGTCACGAAGAAGCTATGAAGAAGGAATCATAGGATGAAAGCCCTCGTTCTCGAGCGTAAAGGCGAACTCACGCTGCGCGATATCGAGCTGGAACAGCCGATTGGTCCGGACGATGTCAAGATTGCCATCCACACGGTCGGGATCTGCGGCAGCGACGTGCATTACTACACGCATGGCCGGATCGGCGATTACGTCGTCAACCAGCCGATGGTGCTTGGCCATGAGGCGGTCGGTACGATCGTGGAGATAGGCGCGAATGTGAAGGATCTGAAGCTCGGCGATCGGGTCTGCATGGAACCCGGCGTGCCGGATCTCGCATCGAGGGCCTCCAAGCTTGGCCTCTACAATGTGGATCCGGCCGTTAGATTCTGGGCGACGCCCCCCGTGCATGGCGTGTTGACGCCTTACGCGGTCCATCCCGCCGCTTTCACGTTCAAGCTGCCGGACAACGTGTCTTTCGCGGAAGGGGCCATGGTCGAGCCCTTCGCCATCGGTCTGCAGGCGGCGAAGCGGGCACGCATCGTGCCGGGCGACATCGCGGCGGTGATCGGCGCCGGCCCGATCGGCATCATGGTGGCCCTGGCGGCACTCGCAGGCGGTTGCGCCCGCGTGTTCATCTCCGATTTCAGCAAGGAAAAACTAGCCATCGCCGCGGGTTACGACGGCATCACCACGGTCGATATCGCGCAGGAGTCGCTCGCCGACGCGGTCACGCGCGAGACGGCGGCCTGGGGCGCGGACATCGTCTTCGAAGCCAGCGGCAGCGCCAAGGCGTTCGCCGACATTTTCCGGATCGTCCGGCCGGGCGGCGCCGTGGTGCTGGTCGGTCTGCCGGTCGAACCGGTGGCGCTGGACGTGCCGGGCGCCATCGCCAAGGAAATCCGCATCGAGACCGTGTTCCGCTACACCAACATCTTCGACCGCGCCCTCGGGCTCATCGCGTCGGGCAAGGTCGATCTCAAGCCGCTCATCACCGGCACCTTCGCCTTCCGGGACAGCGTCGAGGCGTTCGTGCGCGCCGCGTCCGGAAGGCCGACGGATGTGAAGCTGCAGATCCAAGTCGTCGATACCGAGGCCTGACCCGTGGCCAAGATCAGCTGCTCCCATGTGAGCAAGTCCTATGGCGCCTTGGGGGTCGTCGAAGACTTCAATCTGGAGGTCGACGATCACGAGTTCGTCGTCTTTCTCGGCCCCTCCGGTTGCGGCAAGTCGACGATCCTCCGCATGATCGCGGGCCTGGAAGACATCTCCGGCGGCACGATCTCGATCGATGGCGAGATCGTCAACGATCTGCTGCCGCGGGAGCGCAACGTGGCGATGGTGTTCCAGAATTACGCGCTCTACCCGCATATGACGGTGTACGGGAACATCGCGTTCGGCCTGAAGCGCATGAAGGTGACGAGGGACGAGATCGATCGCCGCGTCCATGACGTCGCGAGCCTGCTCGGTCTCGAACCCTTCCTCGCCCGCAAGCCGTCGGCGCTTTCCGGTGGCCAACAGCAGCGCGTCGCCATCGCGCGCGCCATGATCAAGACGCCGCAGGTGTTCTTGTTCGACGAGCCGTTGTCGAATCTCGACGCCAAGCTGCGCAATCACATGCGCGTCGAGATCGCGCGACTGCACCAAAAGCTGAAGACGACCACGGTGTACGTCACGCACGACCAGCTCGAGGCGATGACGCTCGCGGACCGGATCGTGCTGCTCAAGGCCGGTCGGATCGAGCAGATCGGGACGCCGGCCGAGCTTTATGAACGACCGCGTAGCCTGTTCGTCGCCAGCTTCCTGGGCACGCCCAGCATGAACCTCATCGACGTCACGGTGGGCGAGGCAGGCGACACGTGGCTGCTCTCGACCGGTAGAGCCATCTTCACCGTCGCCCGCGCGCGCTTCGATCTGACGCCGGGCGCGGCTGTCGTCCTCGGTGTGCGGCCCGCCGACCTGCGGGTGGCCGGGCCGGAGGTTACGGGCAATGTAGTAGGGGGCAACGTGATAGGGGGCATTGTCGAACTCGTCGAATACCTGGGCAACGAGGCACTGGTCGATGTCGCGCTGGGCGGCACGACAGGTGACCGGCCGCTCGGCGCGTTGGTGCCGACCCACCTGTCTCCTGCCGTCGGTGCCGCCGTCCGGTTCACGGTCGACGAGGATCGCCTTCATCTTTTCGACGCCGAGACGGGTCTGTCGCTGCTGAACCCTCGCACCCTCCGACCGGTGCGCGACCGTCCGCCGCCGGGCATCCGCCAGCTCTACGCATAGCGGCGGCGTGGATCAGGGACATCGAACATACCCCCCATTACCCGTTAGTTGGAGAGATGCCTGCGGTCGAGGTATAAACTGCCCGAAAAATCTCGATCGAGGGGGGACGCCATGCCGCTTGCAAGAAACGACCACCTCGCGCGGGTGACCAACAAGCCGCCGGTTTTCGAGCAAATCCTGACGGACGCCTCCGAATCATTCCTGTGGCGCCTCGACGATTACCCGTGGGAGCGGAATGTTTGGAACGCTCATCCCGAATATGAAATCCATCTTGTCCGCAACGCCGCCGGGATCGCCCTGATCGGGGATCACATCGGCGAGTTCAAGCCGGGTCACCTCACCATCGTCGGAAGCGGGCTGCCGCATGATTGGGTGACCAAGACAGCGCCGGGCGAATTGATCCATGGGCGTGATATCGTCGTGCAATTCGATCCGGAGCGGCTGCGGAAGACCGTGGCCACGCTGCCGGAACTCGCCGCGATCGAGTCATTTCTCACCCTGGCGCTCCGCGGCCTCAGCTTCCATGGCGAGACAAGGCGGATCGCCATCGAGTTGCTGGAAGAAATGGGACATGTCCGGGGTCTGTCCAGGCTGTCGCTTTTTCTGCAGCTCCTGGATCTTCTCGCCCGTTCCGGCGAATACGAAATCCTCTCCTCGGAGGGCTTCTCGCCCAATCTTGATTCCGAGACCGTCGATATCGTCCAGCATGTTCTGGCGTATGTGCTTGAGAACTTTACCGAAGACATCAAACTCCGCGACCTCGCCAACGTGGTCGGGATGAATGAAAGCACCTTCTCGCGCTTTTTCAAACGGAACATCGGCAACAGCTTCAGCGATCATGTAACCAAGCTGCGGATCGGCCGTGCCTGCAAACTCCTGGCGGATGACGACATGCCGATCACCGATGTCTGCTTCGAGGCGGGCTACGCCAATATCTCCAATTTCAACCGGATTTTCCGCAAGCAACGGCATATCACGCCGTCGTCCTATCGTCGTTTGGCACAAAGTCGACACTCAGGCTGAGGCCGATCCGCTGTCTAGCCGCCGTTGAAATCGCTCGCCAATGCGAGCCAGGCTTTCGCGGCGTGCGACAGGTAGCCGCCCCGGCGCCAGATCAGCGCCATGTGCCAATCCATGGGCGGGTTGACGACGGCGATGTGCCGCACGGCCGGATGTTTGCGCTGCTGCGCGATCATGCGCGGCAGGAAACCGATGCCGAGCTTCGCCGCGACCAGTTCGATGATGAAGTTGATCTGGCTGCTGCGGGCGGCGATCGCGGGGGTGAAGCCGTTTTTTCGGCACGCTTCCAGGATGATCGGATTCACCGCGAAACCCGTCTCGAACAAGATGAAGGGCAGGCCCGCCAGTGCCTCGAGGTCGACGCTGGTCTGTGTCGCCAAGCGATGGTCGGCGGCGATGAGCACGTCGATCGGCTCGCGCCGCACATCCTGCCAGTCGAACTCCTCGGCTACGGGCAGCAGCGAGGCCGCGAGGTCGACCTCCCCGGCCTGCACCATCTCTTCCAGCCGTTTGCTGCCATGCTCGACCAGTTGGATGTCGATGCCGGGATAGAGGCTCCGGTAGATCGCGAACATCGGGGCGAACAGGACATCGCTGCCGATCGGCGGCAGGCCGATACGCAGGACGCCGCGCTTCAACCCGCGTAATTCGCCGAGTTCCGCCACGAGATCGTCGCGTTCGGCCAGCATCGCGAGGGCGCGGCGATAGACGATCTCCCCCGCCGTCGTCAGCGTGCTGCGGTGGCCGAGCCGGTCGAGCAGCGGCAGGCCGACCTCGTCCTCAAGCTGCTTCACCGCCTTGCTCACCGTGGATTGCGTCGCGAACACCGTCTTGGCGGCCTGCGAGAAGCCTCCCTGGCGAACAACCTCGACGAAGGCGCGCAGCGTGCGGAGTTCCATATGAATTCCATATACGACTACTTAGTAGTCAGACAATTCATTTTCTTCATGTTGCAGTGCGGTATAAACAGGTGAGTGAAAGGTAATGCCATGACCCCGCACAAGCTTGCCCTCCTCTGCCGGCGCAGCCTGCATCTCAGCCGGCCCCTCCAGATCGTCCTGCTGGTCGGGTTTTGGCTGGCCGGCGATTTGCTGGTGCGCGCGACCGGCCTGCCCCTTCCCGGCGGCATCGTCGGCATGCTCATCGTGTTGGCGCTGCTCGGCAGCCGATGGCTCAGCCTCGACAGCATGCGGCGGGGCGCCGAATGGTTCCTCGCCGAGATGCTGCTCTTCTTCGTGCCCGCGGTGCTTGCGGTGCTGGATCACCAGGAGTTTCTGGGATGGCTCGGCCTGAAGATCATGGCGGTCATTCTGCTCGGCACCGTCATGGTCATGAGCGTCACGGCGCTCACCGTCGACCTCTGCTATCGCTGGCGATCGGGTTATGGATCGGCCGGTCATGCGGTGGAATGATCCGATCGTCCTGACGGTTCTTTGGTCGTCCGCGACCATCACTCTCTATCTGCTGGCGAAACTCCTCTACCGCCGCTGGCCCTATTGGTGGCTGACGCCGCTTATGGTGACGCCGATCCTGCTGATCGCGATCACCGTCACACTGCATACGAGCTATCGCGACTATAGTCGCGGCACCCATTGGTTGGTGACCCTGCTCGGACCCGTCACCGTCGCCTTCGCCATCCCGATCTATCAACAGCGCGCGCTGATCCGGCGTCACTGGCCGATCTTGATCGTCGGCGTCCTGGTCGGCAGCGGCACGGCGATGGTTTCGGCCTGGGCGCTCGCCAGCCTGCTCGGCTTGAGCGACTCCCTGCGCCTCAGCCTCCTGCCCCGCTCCATGAGCACGCCCTTCGCCATGACCGTATCCGGCGATATCGGCGGCATCCCCGACCTCACCGCCGTCTTCGTCGTGTTCACCGGGGTATTCGGCGCGGCCCTCGGCGAGGCGCTGCTGCATTGGCTGCCGCTGCGCTCGGTGCTGGCGCGAGGCGCCCTGTTCGGCATCGGCGCCCATGGCGCCGGCGTCGCCAAGGCGCACCAGATCGGCCGCGAGGAAGGGTCGATCGCCGGCCTGGTAATGGTGCTCGTCGGGCTCCTCAACGTGCTGGCGGCGCCGCTGCTCGCCCATGTTCTGAGATGACGCCCCATCGCTCGACAAGGGCGGACCATACACAAGTGCTTAAGATTTGAGCGGTATCCTCCGGTTAACCTTGTGCCGGAGATGTGTAATGTCGCTGAGATTCCACAATATAGCGATCATCGCCAAGATCGCGGTGCCCGCGACGATCGTCGCCGTCGTCGCGATCGCCATTGTTCTCTTCGCGTCGCTGGCAGTGACCCATCTGTCGGACACCGCCACCGCTCTGGTGGACGGGAATGCCACGCGGGTACAGCTCGCCCTGCAGGCGGAAAGCGCCTTCAACGGTGCCGCCGTCAGCGAAAAGAACGTCATCCTCAGCGGCGGCGATGACAAGACGGCGAAGGCGAACATCGCCGCTTACGGCAAGGCCACGGACACCACGCTCGACGCGATCAATCGCTTCGAGGCCATCACCCCCGCCGCGGATCAGCGAGCCCTCATCGATACCTTCCGGACCGCCGTCGGCAACCGGCGGGAAGCAAGCGCCCATGTCTTCGACCTCGCCCGCGCGGGAAAGACGGATGAGGCCTTCGCCTATTCGCGCGATGTGGCGGCGAAGCATCGCCAGACCGCCATCGAGGCGGTAGGCAAGCTCATCACCATAAATGTCGAGAACATGCGGGCCGCGCGCGACGCGGGCGTCGTCATGGCCGTCCGGACCCGCGCGTGGCTGGTGGTCGGCGCCGTCGCCGGCTTCGTCTGCGCGTTCGGCATCCTCGGCTGGATCGCCCTCTATCAGATCTCCCGGCCGCTCTCCCAGATGACCCGCGAGATGGCGAAGCTCGCCGCCGGCGACCTCGACATCCATATCGAGGGCGCCAACCGCGCCGACGAGGTCGGCGGGCTCGCCCGGTCGCTGCAGGTCTTCAGGGAAAACGCGATCACGGCGCGCCGCCTCGAAGCCGAGCAGCGGCAAGAGCAAGCCCGCAAGGAAACGCGCCAGCAGGCCGTCGAAGAGTATATCGCCGTGTTCGACGACCAGGTGACCGAGGCGCTCGACACGTTGACCGCCGCCTCGACGGAAATGCACGCCACCGCCGAGAGCATGTCGGCCACGGCCGAGGAAACCGCCAGACAGGCCACCGCCGTCGCCATGGCCTCGGACCAGGCCTCGTCCAACGTGCAAACGGTGGCGGCGGCGACCGAGGAACTGCATTCCTCGATCAGCGAGATCTCTCGCCAGGTGACTCAATCGGCCGAGATCGCCAGCACGGCGGTCGTCGAGGCCGACCGCACCAACATCACCATCCAGGGCCTGGCCCAGACGGCGCAAAAGATCGGCGAGGTGGTGTCGCTCATCCAGAACATCGCCTCGCAGACCAATCTCTTGGCGCTCAACGCGACGATCGAGGCGGCACGGGCCGGCGACGCCGGCAAGGGCTTCGCGGTGGTGGCGAGCGAAGTAAAGGCGCTGGCCAATCAGACCGCCCAGGCAACCGAGGATATCTCGGCGCAGGTCGCTGCCATCCAGGGTGAGACCAGCCACGCGGTCGAGGCGATCAAGGCGATCGGCGGCACGATCCGCCACATGAACGAGATCGCCTCGGCGATCGCCGCGGCGGTCGAGGAGCAGGGTGCCGCGACGCGGGATATTTCCCACAACATCCTGCAGGTATCGCGCGGCACCACCGAAGTATCGGCCAACGTCGCCGGCGTCAACGAGGCGGCCGACGAGACCGGCTCGGCCGCCACGCAGGTGCTCTCGGCCGCCGACGATCTCAGCCGCCAGGCGGACAAGCTGCGCACGGACGTGAACGGCTTCCTGGTCAAGATCCGCAGCGCCTGAGGCAAGCAGCGCCGTCTGGAACGAAGGCTCGCTCAGCCGAGGAATGCCAAGACATGGCGCGCGCGTGCCGACGAGCGGAGCCAGAGCACGCCGATCCGGCGCACCAAGGTCGCGTCCGGCAGCCGGTGCTTGCGGAGGGCAAGCCCGGCCGGCCAGGGTGGCGCCCAGTCGGGAACCAGCGAGACGCCGAGGCCACGGTCGACCAGCACCGCGATGGCGTCGAGTGAATCGAGTTCGAACCGTTCTCGCGGCCGGATACCCATGCGGCGGAGATAGGTGTCGCCGAGCCGTCCGCCCCAATGCGACCGATCATAGCGGATGAAAGGGTGGGATCTCAGGATCTCATGCGGATCGGAACCATCCGCGCCGGACGAAGAGATCACCACCAGCGGCTCCTCCCGCAGCACCCGCCAGTCGCAGGTTTTCGGTAGGGCGAATTCCGGCTGCACGATGATGGCGGCATCCAATTCCCCGTCGAGCACCTTGGGATAGAGGTCCCGCGAGGCGCCGGGCGCCACATAGACATCGATCCTCGGAAAGGCGGCGCTGTAGCGCTTGAGGAGTTCGGGCAGGATGCCGGTCATCGCCGTCGCCACCGCGCCGAGCCGCAATTCGCCTGCCAGCTCGTCATCCGCCGCGATCGACCGCAGCGCGCGCACGTCCTGCAAAATGGCGCGGGACCGCATGAGGATCGCCGATCCCGCGGCCGTCGGCACGACCGTGCGCCCCGACCGCACGAACAGCCGAGCCCCGATTTCCGCTTCCAGCGCCTGCACCCGCTGGGCGATGGCGGCCGGCGTGACGTGGAGATGGCGCGCGGCTTCCGCGAACGATCCCTTGTCGATCACCGCGATGAAGCTATCGAGGAAGCGGGTCTCCATAAGACAGAAAAACTATCGTCTCAACATATAAAACTCCAGCTTTTCTTTATCCTTAGGCGAGCCGAAGCTACCCGTATTCAGAGGGAGGATATGCGGTGGATCTAGGATTGACCGGCAAGACCGCGCTGGTGCTCGGCGCCGGCGGCGGATTGGGAAGCGCCATCGCGCGGACGCTGGCCCGGGAGGGCGCCGCCGTGGCACTTGCCGACATCAACGCCGCCGCCTGCGCCGACATCGCCGCCGACATCAACGCCGCCGGTGGACGCGCCCTGGCGCTGGGGTGGGATATCGGCGAGATCGGTCTGGCGGCGGATCGCGTCGCCGCGGTCGAGGCCGCGTTCGGCCCGGTGGATGTGCTGATCAACAACACGGGCGGCCCACCGCCGACCCCCGCCGCCGGTCAGGACCCAGCACTCTGGACCTCATCCTTCCAGTCCATGGTCCTCTCCGTCATCGCGATCACCGACCGGGTGCTGCCCGGCATGAGGGAGCGGCGATGGGGCCGCGTCGTCACCTCGACCTCGTCCGGCGTGGTGGCGCCCATTGCCAATCTCGGCATCTCCAACACGCTGCGCCTGTCCCTGGTCGGTTGGTCGAAAACCTTGGCCCGGGAAGTGGCGCGCGACGGCGTGACCGTGAACGTGATCCTGCCCGGCCGCGTCGCCACTCCCCGCATTCGCTTCCTCGATCAGCAGAAGGCGGCGCGCGAAGGACGCGACATCGAGGAGATCGCGGCCGAAAGCACGGCGTCGATCCCCGTCGGCCGCTATGGCGACCCGCAGGAATATGCCGATGTGGTTGCCTTCCTCGCGAGCGAGCGCGCCTCCTATATGACAGGATCGGTCCTACGCGTGGACGGCGGTCTCATTCCCAGTATTTAGAGAACTCCCAGCATCAAGAGAAGGCAGACACACATGGTTGATACGACTTCGGTCCTGCACCGTGAGGCGGTGACTATTCTTCAATCCATCACCACCTCGACGATCACGACGATCCTGCTCAAGAAGGGCTTGCGCAACGTCTGGATGCGCGGCGCGAAGCCGCTCCAGCCCGGCCTGCCGCGCCTCGTCGGCCGCGCCTTCACCCTGCGCTTCGTTCCCGCGCGCGAGGACCTCGCGACCCCGGAATCCTGGGCCTCACCCAAATCCACCCGGGCCGCCATCGAGAACATGCCGGAGGGCTGCATCGCCGTCGTGGATGCCATGGGCGTCACCGACGCGGGCATCTTCGGCGACATTCTGTGCGCCCGCATGAAGAAGCGCGGCATCACCGCGCTGGTGACCGACGGCGTGGTGCGCGACGTGGGCGGGGTGCTCGCGACCGATCTACCGGTCTGGTGCCAGGGTGCGGCCGCCCCGCCCTCGGTCGCCGGCCTCACTTTCGTGAACTGGCAGGAGCCCATCGGCTGCGGCGGCGTGGCGGTGTTCCCGGACGACGTCGTGGTGGCGGATGCCGATGGCGTCGTGCTGATCCCGGCGGCGTTGCTCGACGAGGTGCTCGCCACGGCGCCCGAGCAGGAGCGCATGGAAGCCTGGATCATGGCCGAGGTGGAAAAGGGTATTCCCCTGCCCGGCCTCTATCCCATGAATGCCGATACCAAAGCCCGCTACGCGGCGGCTGCCACGCGCCGGTAAGGCGCGCGTAACCGACGCCCCTCTATCGACCTCGGCAGGACGGCGTCCGTCAACCAAGGCGGACGCCGATCCGGTTGCCCAAAAAAATACAAAAAACGGCATCTTTGGAGGAGACACCATGCAGACCGCGCAAGCAGGGTCCCTGGAGCCGCGGGTCGTTCGGAAGATCGCCTGGCGACTGCTTCCCCTAGCCATTCTGGGCTACATCGTCGCCTATGTGGATCGCTCGAACATCTCGTTCGCGGCCCTTACCATGAATAAGGATCTCGGCTTCACCCCCTATGTGTATGGGCTGGGAGCCGGGATTTTCTTCATCGGTTATCTGCTGTTCGAAATCCCGAGCAACCTGATCATGGCGCGGACGGGCGCGCGTCTCTGGATCGCGCGCATCCTGTTCACCTGGGGCATCGCCTCCGCCCTGACCGCCTTCATCACCGGCCCGCTCAGCTTCTATGGGGTGCGCTTCCTCATCGGGGTCGCCGAAGCCGGTTTCCTTCCCGGTATCGTGCTCTATTTCACCTACTGGTTTCCCGCCAGGTATCGGGCGCGCGTCTTCGCGGGCCTCTATGTCGCCCAGCCGGTCGCCAATGCCGTGGCGGCCCTCGCCTCGGGCGCCATCCTCGGCATGGATGGCTTCCTGGGGCTGCGCGGCTGGCAATGGGTCTTTCTCCTCGAAGCGCTCCCGGCCCTGCTGCTGGCGCTGGTCGTCCTGCGGGCCATGACCGATCGTCCCGCCGCGGCGACGTGGCTGGCGGACGACGAAAAGGCCTGGCTGGAGAGAACGCTCGCGGCGGAGCATCGCGCCGCCGGATCGGCCGGCGACCGAAGCTGGATCCAGGCCTGCCTGGACCCCCGGACGCTCGCCCTGACGGTGATCTGGTTCGGCACCGTCACCGCCAATTACGGGGTGGTGTTCTTCATGCCGCAGATCCTCAAGGGGCTGCAGGCCTCGAACTTCATGACCGGGGTCCTCTCCGCCATTCCCTATGTGGTGGGCATCGTCGGCTTGCTTCTCTGGGGATGGTCCTCGGACCGCCTGAATGAACGCCGCTGGCATCTCATCGTCGCCTGCATTCTCTGCTCCGTCGGCCTTGTCGGGGCCGGCTGGTTCGGGGCGAGCTATTGGGCGGTCGTCGCCATGAGCGTCTCGATGATCGGGCTATTCGGCACCCGCGCGGTCTTCTGGGCGATGCCGGCGGCGTTTCTCACCGGCACCTCCGCTGCCGCGGCCTTCGCTTTCATCAATTCCGTCTCGCAGATCGGCGGCTATGTCGGTCCGTTCGTCGTCGGCTGGATCAAGGACGGTACGGGCAGTTTCGAGAGCGCCCTGTATTTCCTCGCCGCCTGTTCGCTGCTGTCGGCCGTGGTGGCGGTATTCGCCCGCCGTGCCGCGAGCGGGCGGGCCGAGACGACACAGGATGCGCTCCCCGCCGGCCCCCATTGTACCGGCCCCATGGCGCGACCCACGACCTGAGCGCCCCCCGCCCCCCAACAATCGACTGAAGCCATTCATGCGCATCACCCATATCGTCGAGCGAACCGTGAAGGTCGACAGCAACGTCCGCAACGCCCGCGTCGATCTCAGCCAGATGACCGTAACGGCGCTTGCCGTCATCACCGACGTGATCCAAGGGGGCAAGCCCATGGTCGGCTTCGCCTTCAATTCGTTCGGTCGCTACGCCTGCGGCGGGTCGCTGCGGGAGCGCTTCATCCCGAGGCTGCTCGACGCCGCCCCTCGGGACCTTCTCGACCCGTCGGGCGCGAATTTGGATCCCGCGCGCGCTCTCGCCCTGCTGCTCGCCCGCGAAAAATCCGGCGGGCATGCCGAACGCTCCATGGCGCTCGGCACCTTGGAACTCGCCCTATGGGACATCGTCGCCAAGGTCGAGCGGCGCCCCCTCTATCAAATCTTGGCCGACCGCTTCGGTGGCCCTGCCCCGCGCCCCGATCCACGATCGAGCGTACCGACCTACTCGGCCGGCGGTTTCTACGGCGCCGCGGACCCGGTTGCGTCGGTGTGCGAGGAGGTTGGGCGTTGGCGCGACGCCGGTTTCCGCGACGCCAAGATCAAGGCGGGTGCCGATCTCACCACCGACCGCAAGCGGATCGAGGCGGCACTCCGCATCCTGCCGGACGGCGGACGCTTGGCGCTCGATCTCAGCTGCGCCTTCGACGCGGCCTCGGGCGTCGCCTTCGCCGAAGCGGTCGAGCCCTATGGGTTGTGGTGGCTTGAAGAGCCGTGCGATTCTCTCGATTTCGAAGGCTATCACGCGGTGAGCGCCACGCGGGCGCGGGTTGCCGGGGGCGAAAATCTCTTCAGTGCCCGAGACTTCGACAATTTCCTGCGGTACGGAAACTTCATCGGCGACATCATCCTGCAGCCCGACCCACCGCTTGCCTATGGCGTGACGGGCCTGATCGAGATCCTGTCGGTCGCCGCGGCGCATGGCGTGCCCAGCACGGCGATCTACCCCCATGGCGGCAATATGATGTCCCTGCACACGGTCGCGGGGCTGGGGCTCGCCGGGGTGGAGGCCTATCCCGGACAGTTCGGGGTGTTTGGCGGGTTCAGCCGCGAAGTCGAGATCCGGGATGGCCGTGCGAGCTTGCCGACCGCCCCAGGCATCGGCTTCGAGGAACAGCCGGCGCTTTACGCCCTCTTCGCGGATCTGGTCGGGTAGGTTAGGACACGCGTGTTCGGCCAGGTTCGTCGCCGAGCGCCGCGCGGAAAACCCCAGCAAACCATATGGGCGGAGGCACGATGCCAGTGCAGGCAATCCTGAGATTTCCGAGCCCTCGCCTGCGCGCGGTCGCCGACCGCGTTGTCGCCTTCGACGAGGATCTCCGGCAACTGGCGGCCGATCTGCTGGACACGATGCGCGCCGCGCCCGGGATCGGCATCACCGCCTCGCATATCGGGGTTTCGAAGCGGCTGGTGGTGATCGAACTTTCGACCAATGGGCCGGTCCGCACCTACATCAATCCGCAGATTACCTGGGCTTCGGATGACACAGTTTCGCACCAGGAGGGCAGCGTCTCCATGCCCGGTGTCCTGGAGGAGATCGCCCGCCCCGCCCGCGTGCGGGTGAGCTACCAGGATCTCACCGGCAGGGAACAAGTCGAAGAAGCGGACGGCCTGCTTGCCGTGTGTCTCCAGCACGAGATCGACCAGCTCGACGGGATCTTCTGGATCAACCGGCTCTCGCGCCTGAAGCGCGACCGCCTGATCAAGCGCTTCGAGAAGCTGCGGCGCGCGCCCTAGCGGAACGCCGCGAACCTCGTAAAGCATTGAGCGCGCAAACCTACGGTAAGGCGCGCCTCCATCACCGACAGCTGCCTTCACAGACTACGTTCCGGTCAAGCTGACTCCGAAGCATTGTGACGACGCTGATCGAAATCGCGTCGGGTGTTTTCGATCGCAGGCCGGTTTGCCTGGGCCCACGTCCAAAGCGCACGCAGGGGCGCGATCAGCGTTCGTCCCAGTCCGGTCAGCGCATAATCCACCTGCGGAGGATTCGTCGGATACACCGTTCGCGTGACAAGGCCATCGCGCTCCAGGTTCTTCAGCGTCAACGTCAGCATGCGCTGCGATACACCATCCACCGCCTTGAAGATCTGGCTGTAGCGCATCGATCCCTGCGAGAGCACACCGACAACCATCACGGTCCACTTGTCGCCGATGCGCGTCAATATGCCCGCCAGCGCGCGGTACTCTTCGTGGGTATGGCCCTCAGGGCACACATCGGTGTGCGTATCGCTCAAAACAGTGCCTCCTTGTGCGTTCCTCCCCACGATGCATTTTAGTGTAACGAACGAAATGTTCGTAGCGTTTATCCAGCGAATTCCCTGACCAGGTAACGCCCATATCCACTGGACATTTTAGGAAATTAGGCATGCCGCTCTTGCACATCGATTCCAGCATTTCCGGCGGCCACTCGGTCAGCCGGCAGCTCACGGCCAGCGTCGTCGCCCGCCTGAAAGAGACCACGCCGGACCTCGCAATCAGCTATCGAGATCTGGCGACCATGCCTATCCCGCACCAATCTCCGGCCCTCCAGCTCAACAAGCTCAAGGTGCTCCTCGCAACCGGAGCGCTGACGGGGGAAATCGGCGAAATCGTCGCCGCCGCCACGCAGGGCGCCAGCGACGCGGATCCCCGGCTTCAGCACGACATCGCCGAGACCGATGCGGTCCTGGAGGAGTTCCTCGCGGCCGACGTCATCGTGGTCGGCGCTCCCATGTATAATTTCGGTATTCCCAGCCAGTTGAAGGCCTGGATCGATTGCCTCGCCGCGCCCGGCAAGACGTTCCGCCATACCGCAACCGGTGTGGAGGGCCTCGCTGGCGGCAGGAAGGTGATTATCGCCTCGTCCCGTGGCGGGTTCTACACCGCAGCGTCACCGATGGCCTTTCTTGACCATCAGGAGACCTATCTCAAGGGTTTCCTTGGGTTCATCGGCGTCACCGACATCACGTTCGTGCGGGCGGAAGGGGTTAATCTCGGCCACCAACAGCGTCAGAACGCACTCGAAGCCGCCCAGGCCGAAATCGCGGCCCTGGCGACTTGAGATCCTTGAACGGCCTGACTGGCCGGGCCGCGCGGGGGAGCCGTGCAACGGAATAGGCCGATGCCCCTACTCCCTTCGATTAAGCGAGCGCCTGCGCGTAGGCCTCGGGCTTGAACCCTACGGTCAGTGCCCCGCCGATATCCAGCACCGGGCGCTTGATCATGGAGGGTTGAGCGAGCATCAGCGCGATCGCCTTCGCCTCGTCGAGGCCTGACTTGTCAGCCTCGGGCAGCTTGCGAAACGTCGTACCGGACCGGTTCAGCAGGGTTTCCCACCCCACCTTCCGCGACCACCCCTCCAGCGCGGCGCGATCGACGCCTTGAATCTTATAGTCGTGGAACGCGTAGGCGACGCCCCGAGCATCAAGCCAGGTACGGGCCTGCTTCATCGTGTCGCAGGCCTTGATGCCGTAGATCGTGACGGGTTTGGTCATGGATACGTCCGTTTGGTCCATTCTCATTTCCTATATCGTTTCCCATACTGAACCGTATCGCGACCCTCTTGAACCCCCGTAGCGGCTCCGCCCATCATTGACTCTTGATCCCACGCCGAGAGCAATGTCGAGAGCAATTGACCGGACCGGGTAAGCTTGCGAAGGTCGAACCATAAGAAACCGGGAACGTTCGCTCGGTCAGGCCAAGAAAAATAATCTGGCAATAAGGGAGGACAACATGTCGAAACTCCGTACTGTCGCTGCCATCGCCGTAGCAGGGCTCTTGCTCGGCACCGGCCACGTCCGGGCGGCCGGACCGCAGACCGTCGCCGGCCCCAGCAAGGATCCCGACTGCTTCGTGCCTTGGGCCGCGCAGACCAAATTCTTCCATTACCCGGCCAAGAAGGGGCCCTATCGCATAGCCCTCGCGAACGGCTTCATCGGCAATACCTGGCGCATCCAGATGATCAAGACCGCCAAGGCCTATGCCGATCAGCCGGCCGTCAAGGCGGATCTCAAGGAGTTCAAGGTCGTCTCGACCGGCGAGGACATCGCGGCGCAGAACGCGGCCGCCAACAACTTCATCGATTCCGGCTATGACGCGGTGGTGATCGACGCGCAGAACCCGACAGCCTTCAAGTCGGTGATCAAGCGCGCCGAGGCCGCCGGGGTGGTACTCGTCGCCTTCGACAACACCCTCGACAGCGACGAGGCGATCAACGTCAACGTCGACCAGAAGGGGCTCGGCGAATATTGGGGCAACTGGCTGGTCAAGAACGTCCCGAACGGCGGCACCATCCTCGAAGTACGCGGCGTCGCCGGCACCTCCGTCGACACCGACCGGCACGACGGCATCCAGGGGGTCTTGAAAGCCTCGGGCAAGCCGTTCCAGACCGTCGAGGTGGTCGGCAAGTGGGACGACGGCACGGCCCAGAAGGTGACGGCCGATGCGATCGCCGTCCACAAGCATTTCGACGGCATGACCGCCCAGGGCGGCTCGACCGGCATGGTCCGCGCTTTCATGGATGCCGGCCAGTCCTTCGTGCCGGCCGGGGCCGAGACCGAAAACGGCTTTCGGAAGTTATGCGCCGCGCATGCCGCCGACGGCCTCAAATGCGCCTCCGGCGGCACCGGGCCGGCGCAGGTCGCGGTCGCGATCAAGATCGCCCTCGCGGCACTCAAGGGCGACGTCGTCCCGCAATCGGTGAAGCTGCCACTCGCTCATGTCGAGGATCCGGGCTTCAAGGACGGCGAGAATTTCTTCTCTCAGCAGACCGACAATTTCTTCGTCGGCAATGCCTTCCCGACCTGCGGGATCAACTTCACGGCCCAGGACATCATGGGTCAATCGGAAGCCAACCAGTAGGAACGATCGCCGCGAGGGGCGTCGGGATCTCCGGCCCGACGCCCCCAGAGCTACCCGACAGCTACCCGACGCGAACGAAGTACAGGAGTTTCGCCATGGACGGTGCCGCTCCTCTGTTCGGCATGGAAGGGATTTCCAAACGCTATGGCGGCGTCAGCGCGCTGGAGAAAGCGTCGCTCACGCTGCATGCCGGCCGCATCCATGCGCTGCTCGGCGAAAACGGAGCCGGCAAATCCACGCTGATCAAAATCATGTCCGGCGTGGTTCAACCCGATGAGGGCAGCCTCACATTCGACGGGCGCGACATCCGCTTCCCGAGCCCCACCGCCGCCAATCAGGCGGGCATCGTCTGCGTCTTCCAGGAATTGTCGCTGGTTCCCGATCTGTCGGTCGCCGACAATATCTTCATCGCCGACCCGCCCCGCCGCTTCGGCCTGATCGATCGCACGGCGCAGCGACGCATGGCCGAGGAATGGCTGGCCCGGGCCGGAGCCGAGGACGTACATCCACTCGCACCGATCAAGGATCTCCCGCTGTCCCGCCGCCAGATGGTCGAGATCGCCAAGGCGCTGGCCCGCAAGCCACGCATTCTCATCCTCGACGAAGCGACGTCGGCGCTGACCGCCGCCGACGTCGGCAAGATCCTCGCCGTCCTGAAGCGCCTGCGCGACGAGGGTCTGGCGCTGCTCTATATCTCGCATCGCATGCAGGAGATCGAGGAATTGGCCGACGATTGCACGGTGTTCCGCAACGGCCGCAACGTCGCGACCTACCCTGCCGGCAGCAAATCCGACCGCGAAGTCGTCGAGTTGATGATCGGCCGCGAATACAGCCATGTCTTCCCGCCAAAGCCCCCGCCGGTGCCGGCCGCGACGCCGCCGATCCTGGAAGCACGGGGATTGACCTGGACAAACCGCCTGCACGACATCTCACTGACCATCCGGCCGGGCGAGATCGTCGGGCTCGGCGGATTGGACGGCCAGGGCCAGCGCGAGCTGCTGCTGGCCCTGTTCGGCGTGCTGCGCGGCCTCTCCGGCGACATCCGCGTCGACGGCAAGTCGGTTACGATCGGCAGCCCGAGCGAGGCCAAGGCGGCCCGGATCGGCATGGCCCTGATCCCGGAGGACCGGAAGACCGAAGGCCTGATGCTGCCGATGTCGGTGCGCGACAATCTGTCGTTCGCGGCACTCGACGGCCTGTCGAAGGGGGGCTTCATCGATCGGGCGGCGGAAGAACGGGCCGTCGGCGAGATGCTACGGCTGCTGGCGATCAAGACGGCCGGCATCGACGTCCCCGTCGGCACGCTGTCCGGCGGCAACCAGCAGAAGGTCGTCATCGCCAAATGGCTGATGCTGGCGCCGCGCATCATCCTGCTCAACGACCCGACGCGCGGGATCGATGTCGGCACCAAGCAGGAGATCTATCAGCTGCTGCGCAAGCTCGCGGACCAGGGCGTCGCGATCCTGTTCTATTCGACCGATTACGACGAACTCATCGGCTGCTGCGAGCGCGTCCTGGTGCTGTATGACGGCCATGTCGGCCGGGAGCTCGCCGGGGACGCGCTCACCGAGCATGAGCTCGTCAGCAGCGCGCTCAACATGACCGCCAAGCCAGGCACCTCCGCCCCTGCGCAGGCGTTCGGCGCATGAGCGACTGGCGCTATAGATTTGCCGAGCATCGGGGCACGCTGCTCGCGGCCTTGGTCTTCGTCGCGATGTTCGGGGTCTATGTCGGCAACCACTCGGCGGGCTTCAGCGCCAACGTGGTGCAGACGGCGGCGAACAAGGGCGTCCTGCTGGCGCTCCTCGCCATCGCGCAGACCTTCGTGGTGCTGACCTCGGGCATCGACCTTTCGGTCGGTGCCATGTTCATCCTGGCGAATTGCTTGGCATCTTGGATCGTCGTCGGCTCTCCCGCCATGACGGCGCTGGGCGTCGCCGGCGTGCTGCTGACGGGGCTCGTCTGCGGCGGCGTCAATGGCGCCGTCGTCATCTTCGGCCGGCTGCAGCCGATCGTGGCGACGATCGCGTCCGGCGCCATCTATTTCGGCATCGCGCTGGCCCTCCGCCCCAATCCAGGCGGCGACGTCAATTCGGACCTCGCAGATGCGCTGACGGGGCAGCTCTGGGGCGGTATCCCCGCCAGTCTCGTCGTGCTGTTGGCCGTGGTTCTCGCGATCTGGCTCCCCTTCCGGCGCTCGGCGCTCGGGCGCGCTGTCTATGCCGTCGGTTCCTCGGAGGTCGCCGCCTATATGTCGGGCGTCGAGACCCGCCGCGCCAAATTCGCCGCCTATACGCTGTCCGGCCTGTTCGCCGCGATGGGGGGGCTCATGCTCGCCTTCTTCACCTATTCGGGCGAGGCGTCGTCGGCGAACGCGGCGACCTATACGCTCAATTCCATCGCCGCCGTGGTGCTGGGCGGCGTATCGCTGTTCGGCGGCACCGGCAGCGCGGTCGGTGCGATCTTCGGCGCGCTCATCTTCCGCACCATCAACGATCTCCTGTTCGTCTTCGACCTGGATCCGCTGTGGCAGCCGCTGTTCCTCGGAATGGTCCTGCTGATCTCGGTCTGTATCGGCTCGGTCCGCCTGCTGCGGGTCCGCAATCGCCTGGACCTGTTTGGATGAGACCTGTTCGGATGAGGCCATGAGCCAGGATCAAGCCAAGCCCGCGCCGTTCCGGCTGCCGCCGGTCTTGCGGAACATCGACGGCGCGGTGGCGACGGCGTTCGCCTGCATCGTTGCCCTGCTCCTCATCGGCAGCCTCTATTCATCCAACTTCCTGTCGGCGGACTATCTCCTGCAGCAGCTTCAGGTCGGATCGTTTCTCGCGATGGCGGCGACCGGCATGATGATCGTGGTGCTGCTCGGCCAGATCGACCTGTCGGTGCCCTGGGTCATGACCGTCGGCGCCATGATGTCGACGGCCGCCGCCGGCTGGGGGCCGGCCGGGGTCTGGGCCGCGATCCCGATCGGCATCCTGTGCGGCATGATCTTCGGCCTGGTCAACGGCATCGGCGTCGCCTATCTGCGCGTGCCCTCGATGATCTTCACGCTCGGCACGAACGCGGTGGCGCAGGGCCTGATGATCGTGCGCACCGGCGGCGCGGCACCGCAGGACATGGCGACCGGCCCGATGCGCGCCCTCGCGACCGGGCGGATCGTCGGCGGTATTCCGAACGCCGTCTGGATCTGGGTGCTGATCGGCGCCGCGACCGTTTTCCTGCTCAAGCGGACGACATTCGGCCGCTCGGTCTATGCCATCGGCAACAGCGAGCGTGCCGCCTATCTCTCCGGCAGCAGGACGCGGCGCGTCGTCGTCCTCGCCTTCGTGATGTCGGGCGCCCTATCCGCGTTCGGCGGCGTGCTGCTCGCCGGCTATTCGACCAAGGCCTATCAGGGGATGGGCGACCCCTATCTCCTGCCGGCCATCGCCGCGGTCGTCCTCGGCGGCACGTCGATCCTCGGCGGACGCGGCACCTATCTCGGCACCGTCGCGGGCGTCATCCTCATCACCCTGCTCCAGTCGATCCTCTCGATCATGCAGATCGATGAATCGATCCGCCAAATCGTCTATGGCCTGACGATCATCCTGATGCTGCTGCTGTACGGACGCTCGGCGGCGCTGCGGACGTGAGCCTGCCGCCTCGGCTCCGACAGGAAGCGGCGGGCGCGTCGAACGTCAGGCAAGAAACGCGGTAAGCTCCGCGAGCGTTTCCTCCGGCACTTCTTCCTGCGGGGTATGTCCGCAAGGCAGCGGTCGACCTCGAACATCGGTCGCCTTTTCCCGCCAGGTTTCGAGCACGTCGTACAGCGCGCCAACGGTTCCGAGCTGCCCCCAAAGCGCCAGCAGCGGCGCCTCGACCCGCGCCTCGGCATCCTCGGCATCATGGTCGAGATCGATCGTCGCGGCGGCGCGGTAATCTTCGCAGATGGCGTGGATCGTCGCCGGATCGTCGTAGCAGCGCAGATATTCTTGGAGTACGGCGTCTTCGGTGGCACCCGGGACCTTCACCTGGCCGGCGATATGTTTTTTGAGGAAATAGGCGGGGTCCGCGCCGATCATGGTCTCCGGAAGCGGTTCGGGCTGGATGAGAAAAAACCACCAGAAATACCGCGTCGCGAACGCCTTGTCGGTCCGCGCGTACATGGTGGCCGTCGGCGCGATGTCGAGCAGAGCGACCCGGTCGATCGCGCCGGCATGGTCAAGCGCCATGCGATGCGCCACGCGCGCGCCCCGGTCGTGCCCGACGACGCTGAAGCGCTCATGACCAAGAGCCCGCATGACCGATACCTGGTCGGCGGCCATGCTTCGCTTGGAATAGTTGATATGGCCCGGCCCGCCTTCCGGCTTGCTGCTGTCGCCGTAACCGCGCAGGTCGCAGGCCACGACGGAGAATCGCGCCGCGAGCTTGGGCGCGATCTTGTGCCAGGTGACATGGGTCTGGGGATGGCCATGCAACAGCAGCAAGGGCGGCCCCTCGCCGGCGATCGCGGCACGAATGACGATCTCATCGCCGACCTCGACGTCCATCAGCTCGAAGCCGGGCATCAACGGCGCGGCACCCAGGCTATGAACCTGGTCGACCTTTACGGGTTAGAAAAGCCATGGATTGGTCTCCCTGTCCTCGCGCTCGAAACCCCGGATGTCGTCGGCGAAGGTGAGCGTCGTGCCGACGATATCCAGCCCGTGAATCAAGGCTTCTTCACGGGCCGGCTCAATGTCGAAACCGATCTCGAGTCCCTCTCCGAGGATGGCCCGCATGCCGATTTGGCTCAATCCCCAAACGGCATGTTCGCGGCTCGACCCGCATCCGAAGTTTGGCCCGACGACCACGGGCATCCCCCCTCCCAAGGCGCTGTCTTTATGGCTCGGAATGGAACTTGTTCGATGTTGCATGATTTCTAGCAGAGTGAATTCCGCAATCTGCTGAGCACCACAGATGACAAAATCATCCCCCAGCCCACGACGTTGGTCGGCGAAGGTTACCGAGCGAAGCGATGCTCTCGATGTGCGCCAGGGCATCTTCCACAATCACGATCCGAAGCGCGTCGCCGCCTCACTCAAGCGCTCCGCGGAACAGAGCCGCCGGCGCAAGGCGAACCCATTCCAGTCCGCGATGTCGATGCTGAACTTCTATATCAATCGCGCAGGCCGGACTCTGCCCGCCAGCCAAAAGCGCACGCTTGAACAGGCGAAGGACGAACTCCGCAAACAGTTCGGCCGCGTCGCCCGATAAACCGGTCCCTCGCCGGCGGCAAATCGTCCGAGGGAGGCACGGCGGCCGGAACCCCTTGCCGCGTTATCGGTTTTAAGAAAATAGAGCATCGAATCGGAGGCGCATCATGCCGCGTGGAGACAAGTCGAAATACACCGATAAGCAGGAACGCAAGGCGGACCACATTGCCGAGGGTTATGAACATCGCGGCACCCCGCGGGACGAAGCCGAGCGAAGGGCCTGGGCGACCGTTAACAAAGAAAGCGGCGGCGGCAAGAAGAGCGGTTCGGGCCGAGGCCGGCCCGAGAGCCATGCCTCGTCGCATAAGGGCGGCGAGCTCGGTGGTCACGCCGCCGCGTCGCGCTCGGCGGCGGAGCGCTCGGCTTCCGCCAAGAAGGCCGCCGCGACGCGCAAGCGAAATGCCGAACACCGCACCTCTTGAGCCCCCTCGGACCTCGCCGAAAATCCTGGTGGAGGGCCAAAACTGCTGGAGGCTCGTCCAGGCGACGCGAGCCGCCGTGCTGACCAATGCCGATTACTTCCGGCGGCTCGCGATCGCCCTGAAGCAAGCTAGATACCGGATCCTGCTCGTTGGCTGGGATCTGGACGCGGCGTTGATCCTCGATCCGCATGGCGACGGCCACGAAGCGCGGCCGCTCAGCGATTTCCTGTCGGCGCTGCTGGCCGAGCGGCCGATGCTGGAGATCCGTTTCCTCTTGTGGGACCGGACCATCTTCTACGGCGGCAATCGGCGATGTGCTGCGGCGCTGACCGCCCTTGGTGCCGCCAACGCGGGCTTCCGCCATCATTTCGCGCCGGCGCCCTTCGCCTGCTCCCATCACGCCAAGCTCGTGATCGTCGACGACGCTCTCGCGTTCGTCGGTGGTATCGACCTGGCCGGCGACCGATGGGATCCGATCGATCACCCGCCGTCCCACCCGGGACGGGTGACACCGGCGGGCGAGACCTACGGGCCGGTCCACGACCTGCAGATGATGGTCGCCGGGCCTGCGGCGGCGGCCCTGTCCGACTATGCCGCCGCGCGGTGGGCGGCCGCGACCGGCGAGCAATTGTCGGCGCCGCGGCCGATATCCGGCGCGTGGCCGGATGACCTCGCCACCGACTTCACCGACGTACCCGCCGCTGTCACGCGAACCGAGCCGGGGGCGGCGCGCGAGATTGAAAGGCTCAATCAAGACGCGCTCGCGGCGGCCCGGCATTGCATCTATCTGGAGGCGCAATATCTGACGTCCGAAGCCGTCGGCGACCGGTTGGCGTGCCGGATGGAGGAGCCCGATGGGCCGGAGATCGTCATCATCGTGACCCGGACGGCGCGTGGCCATCTCGAACAATTCGCGATGGGCAACAACCGGGATCGGTTGCTGCGCCGCTTACGAGCGGCAGATCGCCGGGGCCGGCTGCGAGTCTATTACCCGACAGCGTCGGACGGGACGAACCATGCCGAGGTCAAGATCCACGCCAAGCTGATGGTGATCGACGATCGCCTGCTGCGCGTCGGATCGTCGAATCTCAACAACCGATCCATGTCCGTCGATACGGAGTGCGACCTGGCGCTCGAGGCGGTCACCTCGGCGCATCGCGAGCGGATCCGGACGATCCGCAACCGCTTGATCGCCGAACAAGTACACCAACCGGTCGAAGCCGTGGCCGCGGCCTTCCAGCGCCATGGGTCCGTCATCGCCGTCATCGAGGAATTGAATGACGCCGGATACCTCCGGCCGCTCGAAGTGCCGGAGGAAGGACCGAGCGTGCCGATGCCGGGTACCGCCTTGCTCGATCCGACGGAGGCGCCGTTATTCGGACGCCTATGGTCCGAACTTAGCCTTAGGGGAACGGAGGACCTTGGCGGAACGGAGGGCTTTGGTGGAACGAAGGCGCTGGCGCAATTCGGTGCCGGCAAGCAGCAGGCAGCCGATGGCGAGCGGGATTAGGAAATAGACGATCCGAAAGACGATGAGCGGACCGATCAGATCGCCGCCCGGCAGCAAGATCACGATCACGGCTTCGAGCACGCCCAGGCCTCCCGGCACATGGGTCAGCAGCGCCGCCAGATTGGCGAGCACATAAGCCGCGGCGACGCTTCGGTAGTCGATGGCGACGACCGCCGATAGGACGAAATAGAGCGCGCCGGTCACGAGACCGTAGTTCAGCAGACCGAGACCGATCTGCAATGCCGCGATCCGCGGACCAGGCAGGCGGAACGACCAGTTGTGAAGCCTGAGAGGCCCGCGAAGCGTCGCCGCCAGCACCCAATATAGCGTGGGCAAGGCCAGACAGGCCATGCCGATCGCCGCCGATGCCGCCGAGTCCAGCCGCAGCAGCTTCGCGGCCAGGGAGGGTTGGGTCAGCAGCGCCAACCCGGCAAGCGTGGCTTCGCCGAGCATCACGGTCACGGCCGAGAGGAGAACGACCAGCCCGACCTGCCGCATGTCGAGCGCCGCTTCCGAGTAGTAGCGATAGCGGATAGCACCACTGCTCAAGGGTGCGAAGCCAACCGTGTGACCGATCGACAGGCTAAGGAAGGACGCGAGCGCCACCCGGCGATAGGGTACCTTGCCTCCGCCATAGGCGACGCCGAGCCAATCGAAACCGGTCAAGGTGGCATAGCTAGCGATGGTGCAAAGCACCGCCCCGGCGATTTCCCGGGGGCCGAGCCGTGCCATCGATGCAGCGATCTGGGCCCAGGTGAACTGCCGCAGCACGTGAACGACAATGGCGAGCGCCGCCAGCGCCAACAGAAAGGTCAGGACGACGCTCCAGCGACGCCAATCGATACGCATCAGACACCCTCCCACCACACCGTCGCGCGGATCGGCAGATGATCCGACGCGATGCGCGCAAGGTCGGAGCGATGGGCGGCGATGTCACGGACCCGGACCGTCCCGGCGGCCAGTATCCGATCGAGCGCGAACAGCGGCCGGTTCGCCGGGAAGGTCGGCGGCGCGGGCGACGGATGGAAAAGCGGGCGCAGGGCACGCAGGTTCGCCGAACCGGGGCGCCATTCGTTGAGGTCGCCGAGCAGCAGGGCCGCGTCATCATCGCTCTTCGCCGCCAGGATCTTCCGTATGGCGGCGATCTGCAGCCGACGTTCCGCGCGCCGCAGACCGAGATGCGTGCTGATCACCCGCAATGATCGACCGACCTCGACGCGAAAGTCGATGTCGATCGCCCCGCGTGGCTCGCGGCGATCGACGCTCAGATCGTGCAGCCGCACCATCTCCGCCGGCCATCGGGACAAAAGCGCGTTGCCGTAGTTTCGCCGCTGGGTGCGCAAGCTGATGCCGGGTGTGCAGAAATACCCCAATTCCCGGGCGAGAAAGACCCATTGGTCGAGCGCGCCCTGGCGATGTTGGGCCTCGACCTCCTGCAGCGCCACCACGTCCGCATCCAATTCGCGGATGACCGCGACGATGCGTTGGGGGGCCATGACGCCATCCCGGCCGATGCAGCTATGGATATTGTAGCTGGCGATGGTCGGCATCCCTAATCGACACCTTGTCCTTGGCATGGGCCATTTCGAATGCTTCCGTTGCCGGTGATTGGGTCAAACGCGGCAGATCGTATTTCGATCCCGTTTCACAGCGGCGGCGAGTCGCGGGACATCCATTTCACGGCGGTCACGCCGGCCGTCCGCGCGAGCTCGCCAAGACGGGCCGGGGCCTTTGGCTCATCCATCCGGCCACGCCCGCGCAGTTCGAAAGCGAAATGCCGTCGGCCGGCGGCGTCGAACTCCATCGCCCCGACTATCGACTGGAAACCCTCGCGTGCGAGATGGTCTTGGATCAGGGCGACAGGCGGGGTATCGGCTTCGAGTGTCACGAAAAGCGACGCCCGTTGCTCGTGGATCATGCGCGCTTCGCACCACTTCAGTCCCCGGAGGGTGATGAGACTGAGACCGGCGCCGACCGAGCCGAGCATGAGTTGTCCGCCGCCGAAGCAAAGGCCGATCACCGTCATCATCCAGAGCGTTGCCGCCGTGGTGATGCCTCGAACCATGTCGCCACGGCGCAGAATGGCGCCCGCGCCGATGAAACCCATCCCGGACAGAATGCCGAGCGGCAGGCGCATCAGATCGTTAGTGATGAAGGATCCCGGCGACTTGCCGGCCATCGGCAACAGCAGGTTCGCTTGGATCATGGCGACCGAAGCTGCCAAGCCGACCAGCAGGGTCGTCCGCAGTCCGGCCGGATGGCCGTGCTCTCCGCGGTTGAGACCGATGAGCCCGCCGGCGATGACGGTGAAAACCAGGCGCAGAGCCAGGTCACGCCAGTCCGGCACAAGCGGCATCGTTTCCATAGGCGGTTTTCCCGGTCAAATTTCACACGTTCAAAACGATAGACCGGGAGGCCGGTTCCTTTCTGTGGCGGCATAGAAGCGGCCGACCGTCGGAGCTTTCCCTAACCCGCCGGCACGTGGACGCGCCTTGCCCGGCCTGGTTCCACAGCTCCTTCTCGACCGGACCTTTCCACGCCAAGTCGCGAGCTTTGGAACGATTTCGCCGCCGGACGGATTCATATCTTGGACGGGGAATGGCCGCCGATCCATCAGCCCCGCCGGACACGCAGCATAAGGTAGCGTCATGGCCGACGATTCAGCCTTTATTTTCGACCTCGACGGGACGCTCATGGACAGCGTCTACCAGCACGTCCTGTCCTGGGCGGAAGCGCTCGAAGCGGAAGGCATCGAGGTGCCGATCTGGCGCGTTCACCGCCGCATTGGAATGAGCGGCGGCCTCTTCTCGCAAGCTTTGATGCGCGAGTCAGGCCTGGAGCTCGACGAAAAGAGTAGAACGCGCTTGAGCCGCGGTCACGCCGACGCCTTCATGAAAAGGGTCGCCGCGATACGACCCTTGCCCGGCGCGAGCGCCCTGTTGGCGCATCTCACGGCATTGGACATCCCTTGGGCAATCGCGACGAGCGGACGCGCCGAGACCGCCGCGCCCATGATCGACAAACTGGGCCTGCCGGTAGATCGCATGACGATCGTTACCCGAGACCAAGTTGCATTCGCCAAGCCGAACCCCGACCTGTTCCTCGAAGCGGCGCGGCGGCTGGATCGACCGCCCGGCGCCTGCTTCGTCGTCGGGGACAGCATATGGGACATGCTCGCCGCCCGACGGGCCGGCTCTCTCGGTGTCGGACTGCTCTCAGGCGGCTACGGCGACGACGAGTTGGTGCGCGCCGGGGCCTTTCGCGTCTTCGCCGAACCGGCCGACCTATTCACCGGCCTTTTTGAATTGGGCATCCGGTCCTGACTCTTAGATTGGCAGGCGCTCGGTCGGACTACAGCGCGAGTTCAACCGCGTCACGCGCACGCTCGTTCGCCTTTACGATGAGCTGGAGCACGAGTTCAAAGATCGCTTCGGGCCTCTAATTCGCTCTTAAACTCATAGACGGCGAGACCTGGGCAAACTCCACCACCGAAGGCATGCTGTTCAGCTTTCCCGAGGTGATCGACGCCGGCTCCGTCGGCAATTGCCGCGGCCTGGAGCGGGTCCGTTTCCTACACGACGGTGACATGATCGAGCTGGACGTCGACGGGATCGGCACGCTACGCAACCGCATCGCCATGCCGCAGGGCTCGGCGGTTTGAGGGAGGTACATCCATGCCCCGCCGACTGATCGACATTTCCGTGACTCTCGACAACGACGTGCCGGCCGATCTCGGCCCCGGACCGCGCATCACCTATTCCAACCACAAGGAAACGGCTGCGCAGGTCGCTTCGATCTTTCCCGGCCTGAAGCCCGAGGATCTGCCGGATGGGGAGGGCTGGGCGGTCGAGCGGGTGGACATCGGCACGCATAACGGCACGCATCTCGACGCGCCCTACCACTTTCACTCCACGATGAACCACGGCGAGCGCAGCTGGACGATCGACGAAGTGCCGCTGGACTGGTGTTTTCAGCCCGCCGTCAAACTGGACTTTCGCCATCTCCCGGACGGCTACGTGGCGACCGCCGCGGACGTGGCCGCCGAACTCGCGCGCATCGGCCACACGCTCTCACCGCTCGAGATCGTCGTCGTCAATACCAGCGCCGCGAGCCGCTACGGACAACCCGACTATGTGCCGAGCGGCTGCGGCATGGGTTATGAGGCGACCATGTATCTGTTGGAGCGGGGTATCCGGCTGACCGGCACCGATGCCTGGAGCTGGGACGCGCCGTTCGTCCATACCGCGCGCCGCTACGCCGAGACGCACGACCCAAGCATCATCTGGGAAGGCCACAAGGCGGGGCGGCATATCGGCTACTGCCATCTGGAAAAGCTGTACAACCTGGAAATCCTGCCGCCCGACGGCTTCACCATCGCTTGCTTTCCGGTGAAGCTGCGCGCCGCCTCCGCCGGCTGGACCCGCGCGGTCGCCATCCTGGATGACTGAGCCCTCGGTTTCTGCCCTCGATTTCCACCCTCGGTTTTTGCCGACTGCCGCGAACGGGTAGACCAGGATCTCTTTATGGCCTCGCTCACCGTCATCGAGATCGACGGGGTGTCCTGGAAAAGCCTGCCGGAAAGCGGCGCGATCGGCTGGCGCCGCGCAAGGGCGTCGCTGACCGCGAGACTTTCTTGCCAAATTTTGCCATAGGGCATAACTTCCAGCCATGAGTACGATGAACATCTCGCTTCCGGAGTCGCTCAAGTCCTTCGTCGATGAGCAGGTCGCCGGGCGGGGCTACGGCACGAGCAGTGAGTATGTCCGCGAATTGATCCGCGCCGATCAGGATCGTCAACGCCTGCGCAAGCTGTTGCTCGATGGCGCCGCGTCGCCGGCGACGGCGGCGGCCGACGAGACCTATTTCAGCGGCCTCAGGGACCGGGTCCACCAAGCCAAAGCCGGGTGAGTGAGAAGCCGGTCCTCCCGCGCCAGTTGGCCCGTTGGGACGTCGAAGCCGCCGTTGACCACTACATCCGAGAAGCCGAGTCCGACGTCGCGCTGGGCTTCATTGATGCCCTGCAAACGGCCTACAGAACCGTCGCCGTCCATCCCGCCGCCGGGTCACCTCGTTATGCGCATGAACTCACCCTTCCCGGGCTGCGCAGCCTCAAGCTGAAGCGTTATCCCTATTTCATGTTCTACATTGAGCGCGACGACCACATCGACGTCTGGCGCGTGCTCCACGCCCAGCGCGATATCCCCGCCTGGATGCAGGACCCCGAGAGCTGATATGGCGGCCATCCTGCGCGGCGCCGCTCGAATGATGGTCGAAGGTCGCAATTAAGGAGCGTTTGACACCGAAGACGGCATCTGCCCACGCCATCCGCATGCCTACTCGGCCGCGACGGTCGCACTTGTCGTTGGAGAGTGTGAAGCCGAAGCCGCGGGTCGGAGACGGACAAAGGCGATCGCTAGACCAGCCACGGCACTTGCGGCGCCAATCGCGATAAACATCGCCGTTGGGCCGGGATACATTTGCTGAAGAAGACCGGCGATCACTGGACCAAGGATGGCCCCGACCCGACCGACGGACAATTCCATGCCGACGGCGGTGGCCCTCACCTCCGTGTCATAGGAGGCCGCGGTGAAATTATACACATCGCGGCCCAGACCGCTCGAAAACGGAAAAGCCGCTTCTAACAAGCATCGGCGACATGCCCGGGCACTATTTCATCGTCTTCAATAGGCTCGATATTCTTTTTGAACTCCGCATTTCAAACATCCGGCCGTGGCGCCGATTCTCCCGGATTGTTCAAAGCCTTTGCTCGGGGAACGCCGCGACAAGGGCGTTGATAAATGCCGTGACCCTGCTGCTCACCAGCCTGCGCGAGACGTGGAGTGCCCAGGCGGACACCGGCCTGTCGTCGATGACGCCCCAGCACGAGAGGTGTCCAGCCGCCAAATCGCCGGCCACCATGGAGCGAGGCAGCAGAGCGGCGCCGGCATTGGCAAGCACCGCGTCGCGCACCATCACGAGCGACGAGAGACGCAAGATCGGATCAGGCACCAGGTCATCCATCTGGGTTTCCCCCCGTATCCGCCATGTCGTATCGGGCGATGCGGTGTTCAGTACGACGGCCGGGACCGTCGACGCGCTGCCCGGGGCGCAGGACGGACGAGCGATGGATGGAGACGCCACCACCAGCATCTCGTCATGCAGGAAGCAGCGACCGATCAGGCGGTCGTCAGGCGCCGGATTGATGCGGATGACAACATCGTAGCCTTCCTCAATCGGATCGACGAACCGGTCCTCGGCCGTGATCTCGAGCCGCACCTCCGGATAGGCGGCGACGAACCTCGCCGCGATACGGCCGAGGGCCACATGGGCGAACAGCACCGGAGCGCTGACGCGCAGACGGCCACGCGGCCGGCCAACACCGGTACCGATCGTCTCGCCCGCTTCCGCGATCTCCCGCAGCAGGCCTTCGGTGCGGGCGTGCAGGGCAGCCCCTTCCTCGGTCAGCCGCAAAGAGCGGGATCCGCGCTCCAGCAGGCGCAAGCCGAGGCTGTCCTCCAGTTCAGCGATATGCCGCGAGAGCGTGGCCTTGGGTTGACCACTGGCGCGGCTGGCCCGCCCGAGACCACCATGCGCTGCCACCAGATTGAAGTCGACGAGTGCGCGAAGGTCCATGGAGTGTTCCAATAATGAGACTTATCGTTCCTAAATAGGCTCCTTACCGATGAATATGGGACACTTTATATCCGTATTCAGCAAGGGGCGATGACCCGCCCTCGATTGCTCGACAGGCAAAGGAGCCACGAATATGACCATTCTCGTAACCGGCAGTACCGGCACCATCGGATCACAGGTTGTAACCACCCTCGCCGGCAAGGGTGTCCAGATCCGCGCCCTCACGCGGTCGCCCGAAAAAACGTCGTTCCCGGCCGGTGTCGTACCGGTCAAGGGCGACCCGTCCGACGTGGAGTCGCTGCGCACGGCGCTGGCGGGCGTCAGCACGCTGTTCCTGCTGATCGCCAATGTGCCCGACGAACTCACCCAGGCGCTCATCACGCTGAACCTGGCGCGCGAGGCCGGCGTGCGGGGCGTGGTGTATCTGTCGGTGTTCAAAGGCGCCGACTATACGGACGTGCCGCATTTCACGGGCAAGCACGCCGTCGAACGCATGATCGAGGCGAGCGACATGCCGGCGACGATCCTGCGGCCCGGCTACTACATCCAGAATGACATGCGCCAGAAGGATGCGCTGCTCGGCAACGGCCTCTATGCCATGCCGATCGGGTCGGCCGGCGTCTCCATGGTCGATACGCGCGACATCGCCCAGATCGCGGCGCAGGAGCTGCTTCGCCGGGAGCAGTCCGAGCACAGGTTGCCCAGCGAGGTGATCGACCTGGTCGGACCCGACAGCCTCACCAGTGCCGCCCTGGCCGACATCTGGACCGAGGTGCTGGAGCGCCCGATCCGCTATATCGGCGACGATCTGGACGCCATGGAGCAAAGGATGAAGACTTTCGCACCCGGCTGGCTCGCCTACGACATGCGCCTGATGCTGGCCCGCTACCAACGGGACGGCGCCGTAGCGACGCCGGCCGCTCTTGAACGCCTGACCGCGCTCCTCGGCCATGCCCCGCGTTCCTACCGCGATTTTGCCGTCGAGACGGCCAAGCAATGGGCCGTGGCACCAGCGGCTTACAACGCCTAACGCGAGCGAGCGCCCGTCGAATGCGGCGGGCGCTCGCCTCTCCCCGACCCGGCGGAAAATTTCGCCGCGAGCGCCCATGCATCCCGCTGGACGTAGAGAGCGGGAACGGTCGCGAAAATCACGCCTTTCATGTGCGCGTCGCGCGCCATCGGGCCCGCTGAACAAATCCACGAGGAAAACCGTGTCGGCATCCGCGTTGGAGCGCAGCACGAGCCACAACGGTGTGCCGGATTCGTTCTACATGCGGGAGTGCGGCGCCGAGGGCCCACTCCACGCCATGCCCCCTATTGCGCGCCCACGGACAGGTCCATGGCTTCTGCAACCGGCTTCGGCACCGAGGTGCCGCGCACTGCCAAGCATAAGGTTCCCAGGAATGAAAAGCCGGCAAGCACGCTGTAGAAGATAGCCAGTGGCAACCATTGGCCCGGGTAGTCGTTGGACAATACGACCCCAATCATGGGTGTGAAGCCTCCGAATATCGCGCCGCCGAGCTGATAGGAGGCCGAAATGGCGCTGTAACGGACTTCGATCGGAAAGACCTTGCTCGCGTAGCCTGCAATTACCGAGTAGAAGCCCGATGCGCACAGGGTTGCAATCGAGATCCCGGCCACGATGCCGGTTGTCGTCTTGAACTCGACCAGCATGAACATCGGGTAAGGCGCGAGGATCGCGAGCGCCGAAGCGGCCAGAAGAAACTTCGCATCGCCGATCGCCTCGGCGATTTTCGCTGCACCGAGCTGACCCACGAACTGGACGACAGCCACCATTGCGAGAGAGTCGAGGATGATCGACCTGTCGAGACCGAGGGTCCGCGTGGTGTAGGCAATGAGGAAGGTGTTGGTGAAGTAGAAACCAGCAGTACCGATCGCGAACGCGAACATTGCGAAGACGATCGGCCAGGCCGCACGCCTGAAAGCGTCGGCGACGGGAAAGCGCGCGATTTTGCGCCCCGCGCTCGCCTCCACGAATTCGGGCGACTCAGTCACTCCAAGTCGAATCACGAGGCCTGTGACAAGAAGGGCAACGCTCAAGAGGAATGGGACGCGCCATCCCCAAAGGAGAAATTGCTCGCCGGACGCTCGAGTGACGACGGCGAACGCCGACATCGACAGGAGCACCGCGGCGGGGCTACCGAGCTGGGCGAACGAAGCATACCAGGTCTTGCGTCCCGCAGGAGCGTGTTCGGCCGCCATCAGCACGGCGCCGCCCCATTCTCCACCGACTGAAATTCCTTGGACTATCCGAAGAACGATCAGGGCGACCGGCGCCCAGATGCCAATCTGCGAATAGGTCGGGAGCAAGCCGATCGATGCCGTGGAGGCGCCCATCATAAGAACGGTTGCTACGAGTGCGCGCTTGCGGCCGAACCGATCGCCGACATGCCCGAAGAAGAGGGCTCCGATAGGGCGGGCGAAGAAGCCGACGCCGAACGTCGCCAGCGAAATGAGAAGACCGACGTTCGGGTCGCTGTTCGGAAAGAATAGCCGGGGAAAGACCAAGGCCGACGCCGTGCTGTAAATGAAGAAGTCATACCATTCGATCGTGGTGCCGACGAACGCGGCGATCGCTGCCCGGGTTGGCTGGCGAGTGGGAGTTTCAAGTTCCATCATGAGCTTATTCCTTTGCGTCCCTCCAGGAGTTTCGCAAAGAGCATGCCAATCTCGCACCGACGATCATACCGGATAAATATTCAATAAAAACAATATGTTAAGTTTATTTAAGGCGTCTTCCCAACGCCGGTCTAGGTATTATTTTGGGTCCTATGATGAAATTTTAGGATTTAAGATATTTAATTTTGCATCCTATATATAATTTATTGGATACAATAATTGCATCGTGCACTCAAGCCGCTATCGTCCCGAGTGCGAGCTATCAGAAATGGGGGCCGAGATGACGCGGACGGATGCAGTGACACAGAAGGTCTACACGTCATGCACTTTGGATTGCCCGGATGGTTGCGGCATCGTCGCCCATGTCAGCGAGGGCACGGTCGTGAAGCTGGAGGGTCACGCCGGTCATGAATTCACGAAGGGCTATCTGTGCGCCAAGACCTATCGGTACCCCCGCCGTCTCTACAGCGCCGAACGGGAGCTTCATCCGCTCAAGCGCCGAGACGGCACGCCGGACTCGCCATGGGAGCGGATCGGTTGGGACGAGGCTCTCGATCTCGTCGCCACCAAGATCCAGGAGTACAAGGCGTCATTGGGGCCGCTCTCGATCATGCATTACCAGAGAACCGGCTCGTGGGGCGCGACCAAGAAACTGAATCACCGATTTTGGAATTTGCTGGGGGGCGTCACGACGCCGCGCGGCTCGCTCTGCAGCGGCGCCGCGCGCGCCGGGCAGAAGCTCGATTTCGGGACTCGCCTCGGCCACGATCCAATGGACGTGCTCAACAGCAAGCTCGTCTTGCTTTGGGGCCGCAACCCGCTTGCGACCAACCTCCATCTCGTTCCTCTTCTGAAGGCTGTCCGCGATGCGGGGGGCAAAGTGATCCTCATCGACCCCGTCAAAAGCGAATCCGCCACGATTTGCGATCAGCACGTCCAGCCGCGGGTAGCAACGGATGCGTCGCTCGCGCTGGCTATGGCGAAGGTCATCTTGGAGGAAGGCCTACAGGATAAGGAATTCCTGTCCCTCCATACGGCGGGCTATACGGCTTTCAGGGAGTTACTGAACGCCCGCACCCTGGAATCGCTCGCATCCGAGTGCGGGTTACCGATCGAGGAGATCAGGCTGCTGGCCCGGGCATACGCGACCACGAAGCCGGCCTCGATCCAACTCGGCTGGGGCCTCAACAAATACAAGGCCAGCGCCGAAATCTTCCGATGCGTCGATGCCTTGGCCGCCCTGTGCGGTCAAATCGGGATTGCTGGCGGCGGCGTCACGCACGGCTTCGACACGCAACGATTGTTCGACAAAACCATAGAAGCCGCAGACCGTGCGCAGTTCCACAGAACCATCCCCGAGCCGCTGCTGGCCCGCGGCTTGCTGGACGCTTCCGATCCGCCGGTCAAAATGCTCTTCGTGACCGGCGGGAACCCCGTCAACCAGTCTCCGAACTCGAACCTGGTCGCGAAGGCGCTCCGCACGCTCGATTTCGTCGTGGTCGTGGATAGCTTCCTCACCGACACGACCGACCATGCGCACCTATTCCTGCCGACGACGACCTTCCTGGAAGAGGAGGATGCGCTGGTTTCCTGGGGCCATAACATCATAGGCGGCGTAAATCCTGCGATCGAGCCGGTGGGTGAGTCGCGTTCCGACCTTTGGATCTTTCAGAGACTGGCGGAACGCCTCGGCTTCGGCGACGAGATGGCCGGAACGCCGCGCGAGTGGCTAAAGCGCCTCATGGCGCCGCTTGAAAGGGCGGGTATCTCGGTAGACTCCCTGTTCGAGGGGCCGGTCCGATGCCCTGTCGCCCCCCTCGTCCCGTTCGCCGACCGAAAATTCCCGACCACATCGGGAAAATTCGAATTCATTGCCTCGATTGACGACGCACCGAGCGTCAATCCCGAGTATCCGCTGACGCTGGTCACGAACTTCAGCAAGAAATGGCTGTTGTCGCAGATGACCGAAGCCGAGCATCCGAAGCACGCCACCGTGCGCGTCGGAGAGGAAGCCGCCCGTATAGCGGGAGTGGTCGATGGCCAGATGGCCCGGCTGCGGTCCAGCGTGGGTGAACTCACGGTCGAGGTATCGGTCGACCGGCGCGTCGGCCCGGGCATGGTGATCATGGCCGTGGGTACCTGGATGAAGCGCGGCGGCGGGGTCAACATCCTGACCCAGGACATCATGAGCAATTTCGGCGAGATGGCCGCCTACGGTGAAACGCGCGTTCGCTTCGAAGCGCTCACGGGTTCATCCGACGATGCCGCCGAGCAGGCTGCTACGACTGGGGTTCGAGATTTGCAAACGATGCAATGACGAATTCGCTCGCGCCGAGGATGTGCTCAATCATGGCGCGCCGCGCCTTGCCGGGTTCCCGTTCCTCAAGCGCCCTGAGAATCCGTTCGTGCTGTGCAATGGTCGTCTCGATCCGATAGCTGTTCATTCCGGTCGCGGAAGAAAGCATCACGCTGCGGGCATATCCGGACGTCACGTCTTGAAGCGTGCGCACAAGAAATCGATTGTTCGAAGATTCGCAGATTGTCCGATGAAACCGCGCGTTCATCTCGAGCCACTGACGGGACGCCTCTTCGAACGATGCAGAGACCGAGGGATTGGCCGTCGCGGCGTGGACGTCCGATGTCCGTGCCGCCCGGAGGCTCCGCACGGCTTCTGCGAAAGCATCGTGCGCAGACCGCAACTCCTCCAACTGCGGATCGGTTATCCATCGCGCTGAAAGTTGGGCTGCGAGACCCTCCAGTTCAGCCCGCACTTGGTACATTTCGCTGATGTCGCGGCTCGACGGACTTTTGACGACCGCGCTCCGCCGTTGCGCCTGGCTCACGATGCCCTTGGCTTCGAGCCGCGACAAGGCTTCCCGGATCGGCGTGCGGCTGACATCGAATTCCTGCGCCAGCAACTCCTGCTTGAGGCGCGTTCCCGGGGGGTAATCTCCCGACAGTATCTTCGAATGGATGCGGTCGGCGAGTTCTTCGATCAGCTTCGGCGCGTCGGGTGTCACGATCTTGGAATCCCCATGGGGCGCGGCTTCGCGGCGGAAACCGCCTCCTCATAGCGTAACGCATGGCACGGCACAAATTCTTGATCCCGCCGCTTCATTCTTGGATACGATACTGCGCTGGATGGATTTAGGTATGTATGCCTCGTCGGCACGGCCGCAGTGAGTACGCTGTTCGCGGCCAGCCTATGGGACTGGCTAGCAATTGGCCTGTCGCTGGTCAGTCGATCGACGGCTCATTCACCCTGGCCCCCGACGACGCCATCTCGTCGTCATGGCCGTCGAGTAGGAATGTCAAATCTCTACGCCCTAAGGCCGCGTCTTACCGAAATACATCAGTTCCCAGATGGCCCGACCGTCGAAACGCTCCACACGCACGCCCCCCACGACCTTCTCGATCGTGACCTTGCCGGTGAAGCGGTGATAGGCACCGTCAAAGCCGATCAGCCGGGCGATGATTCGCTTGAGCGGCGGCGCGCGGTCGGTGAGGATGGCTTGCAGGATGGTCTTCTCGCGCTCGAACGACACGACATAGCGCGTATCGGCATCGTGATAGATGTAGCGCGTGACATCCGCCACCGGCTTGCCGGTCTTGCCGTCGATTGCGACGCGATCCGCTTCGAAGGATACTTTGGCATCGTCGTCGGCGACGATCTCGCCGTCCTTGGCCAGCATGTAGACGATCTGGGTTTCATAGCCGTAGGCGGCGGTGGCCGTGATGTAGGATGCGATGATCGTGTAGGGACCGATGCTGGCGCGTGCCCAGTACCAGTTGTGCATGAGCGTCTGCATGGGGATGTCGCCCCAATTGTGATCATGATATCCGCTGCCGGAGGCGCGGTATTCCTCATTCCCAATGCTATAGCGGACGCTTGCCAGTCCGCGGGGCACCGCAGGAAGCCAGGCGAAGAGTTTTTCTCGCCCCTCGGCACCGAAATAGAGATGACCGGACTTGGGACGCCAGGCGCGGACCTCTGCCGTCAAGTCGATATCGACCGATATGTCCTCGATGGTGGCCGTGATGTGGTAGCGATTAAGATCGCCGACGAAGTGGTTCGTCCCGATCCTGACATCGCAACCGGATTTCGATGCGCTGAACAGCTCCGGCCCGATATCGAGAAACTTCTCGAAGGTGCGGCCGTCAGACAGGGTGATGTCGATGGTGATCCTTGGCGCGAGAGGACCGTTCGGGCTGACATTGGGCTTGGTGTAGAAAACCACGACGACGGACGCCCCATTGTCGAGATGGGCATCGAAGTACCACCATTCATAGCGGCCCCTTTCCGTGCCGATGCGTTGACCGTCCTCAAACGCCGCTATGTCAACGGGGACGATGCCAAGTCTCTTGTAATCGGCGGGACGATCCGCCAGCCGAAGATGGCCGTTCTTGCTGCGATGCATGAGTATTCTCTCGTTGGGGAAGCGGGGGCGTCAGGCCGGCAGGCCGAGCTTCTTGCGGTACATCGGCACCAGCATGGTTTCCGCCTTGATTTTCCGGTTCAGCCAAGCAGACCGAATGGTGCCGAACGGCGGGACGACGGCGACCCCCGCGCGACTGCCCAGGGTGACCGCCATCATGGGGTTCCCGGTCTTCGCCTTATAGGTCTTGGGCGGCGTTCGACCCACTGCCACGGCGCGGATATTCGCTTCCGCGACGCGGAGCTGGCCGGCGACGTGCAACGCCATCTTGTTTTCCTTGAGGTTCGTAATGTCGCCGAGTGCGAACACACGATCCTCCCCCTCCATGAGGAGCCGCGGCGTCACCCTGACACGCCCGTCCGCATCGAGGCGGTCGGAGAAATGGGCGCGCAGATACTCCGTGTTGGGGCGCCCACCGATGCACCAAAGAATGAGATCGTAGCCGATGCGCTTGCCGCTGGTGGTGCGAGCCTCGCCTGGTCCCACCGATACGCCGTCCCCCGGCGACGGGCTCTCGATCCGTTCACCCGTCAGCAGCGCCACCCCGCGCTGCTTCAAGAATTTTGCCGCATGGGCGGATGCCGATTTTGCCGTACCGCCCAAAATGCGCGCGCCGGACTCAACGATGGTCACGGATCGTCCCGGCCAGGTCTCGACGATCTCGCCGGCCATCTCGACGCCGAGCGGGCCGCCGCCGACGATCAGGATGCGCGGCGCGCCGGAAAGCGATGCCTCGAGCCGATGGAAAACCGCTCTGCGCTCTTCCATCGAACCGCTCAGCGATCGGACGAGCTGTCCGGCGAAACGGCTGCCGGTCGCCAGCACGCTGATGTCGCCTGT
>DATMGU010000040.1:0-74145 GCA_035555315.1 Allostellaceae bacterium | reverse complement strand
CGAAACATGAACACGACGCGTATCGAGAGTCAAGGACCGTTGCAGGGCCGTCGAAGGTCGGCGGAGAACCCACCTACTCGACGCTTCATTCAGGAATACAGGGATGAGGGCCTAGCGGGCCTGTTTATCATGCACCCGTGGTCCTCGGCGCAGGAACGTGCCCAGGGAACATATAAATACGTATTGTGTCCCTATATCTTCCATAATACGTATTGTGTCCCTATATCTTCACGTATTGTGTCCCTATATCTTCGTGTCCCTATATCTTCCAATGAGCATGGCACCCATGTTTCACTAATAATATTTATTTTCGTCCGCCATCCTGGATGACAAGATGCACGTCAACATCATCTAATTCTGGAATATTTTTTAAAGAAGATATGCGAATATTATAGTCCCCGGGGGCAAGCGTTATCGCTTTTATCCGCTTAGAAAATGAATTTTCCCCGAATCCGATCAAATGCTCGTTTTGGATATCTTCGTTCAACAGACGTGTGGTTTCCGCATTTTCTACACGATCGATAATTAAGTTGACCGGAATTTTAACACCATCATCTATATATTTTCCGTCTTTCATGCTCCCACTTCCGGCCAATGCTTTTACGCGAAGCCTATCTTGTTGATCATTACCATTAAAGTGTAGCTCTAGATAAATAACATACAAAGACGTCATATTTACTTTTATACCGGCGGCAATAGATGCACCTGTAGAAGACACACTAAATTTTTCGTCAAAATTCACCGGAGAATATACAGTATTTATATATAAAGATGAAACAAGAGACAGAAATGTTGACAATATTTCCTTCATTTTATTTGATTCCTTGCGCGCAAGATTGGCGGGCTTTAGAAGTTTTTGAAGATAAGGGGACACAACACACGAAGATAAGGGAACGCAATACGTATTTATCTGCTCCTGATCCGGATACGTGCGAGGTCACTCTCAGTGTTCACATGCGCGATCTTTGCATGCAACAGAGAGCGGAAGCCGCCGGCCAAGAGATCGCGTCCCACACTCTGAGCGAAGCGCCGGACGGTTCGCTCAAACGTCTCCCAGTCTTGAGGGGCTTGGCTGCGCAGGCGATTGCCGACGAACACATCCAATTCCACGGGGAGGCTATGGAGTTGAGAAGCGGGATGGCAATCTCCGGCTCTTACCGCGGCCCCTGGTATTACCGCAGCCCTTGGGCGAATTCCTGGATCCGGTCCATGGCCTTGCGCAGCAAGGCCACCTCCAGAGCGTAGGACACCCTGAAGAACGGGCTGCACCCAAATGCCTCGCCCGGCATCACGGCGACACCGGTCTCATCGAGCAACGCTTCGCTGGCATCGACATCGGTCTCAAGCTTGCGCCCACCGGCACTGACGCGACCGATCCAACCACCGCAATTGATATAGCAGTAGAACGTGCCCGACGGTTTGACGGCCGAGAGGCCCGGGATGTTGTTTGCCCGTTCGATAATCAGATTCCGGCGCTCTTCGAACGTCTTGCGATTTTGATCGATGAAGGCCTGATCGCCATCCAACGCTTCCATGGCCGCCGCCTGTCCGATGCTGCTTGGGCTGCCGTTCATATGGCTGAGCAGGCCCGCCATCGATTTGATCACAGGCTTGGCCGCCGCGGCGAAGCCGAGACGCCAGCCTGTCATCACATAGCCTTTCGAGAAGCCGTTGATGGTAATGACGCGCTGAGCGAGTTCCGGGGCCGCTTTGGCGAAGGACGTCGCTTTATGGTTGTCGTAGACGATGTGCTCATAGAGCTCGTCCGTCACGACCCAAACGTTCGGGTGATCTATGAGAACGGCTGCGAGATCTTTGATCTCGTCGATGGAATAGACGGCGCCCGACGGGTTGTTCGGCGAATTGAAGATGATCGCGCGTGTGCGCGGCGACAGCACGCTCCTCAGCATGCTGGGCGTCAGTTTGAAGCCCGTTGTGTCGTTGCAAGGAGCAAAAACGGTCACACCGCCCACCAACGTCACCAGATCCGGATAGGTCACCCAATAGGGTGTCGGAACGATGACCTCATCGCCCGGATCGACGATGCTAAGCAACGCCGCCAGAATGATGCTCTTGGCGCCGCCACCGACGACGATCTGGTCGGGCGCGAATGTCAGACCATTGTCTCGGGCTAACTTCCGGGACAGGGCTTCCTTGAGCGGACCATGTCCATCGGCCGGCGTATATTTCGTGAAATTCCGTTCGATCGCTGCGATGCCGGCCGCCTTGATATTTTCAGGGGTGTGAAAGTCGGGCTCTCCAAGGCTCAGGGGAATCGTGTCGCGACCAGCGAGTTTCATATCGGCCGCCCGCTTGTTCATCGCATTGGTCGGGGATGCCTTGATTTCCTGCGTCCGGCGCGCAAGCGTCGGCATGGGCGATAGCTGTCGCGCTTCCGAGACGGCACTGGTCGATGCATCTGCCATAGCCGGCATAGCTGGTTTCCTTCCTTCGGTTGCTCAGCAAAATAGAGGCCCTGGTAAACTCTAGACCGCCTAATTCACCGTGACGACGGCTTTGGCCGGCAGGGTGGGTTGATACGATGATGTATTTGCGTGGGCGAGATCCACGGCTCCACTCGCCGCGGCAAGATAGCCTCACATCGTCCCGCCGCTCCGATCTTGCGCGATATCGATCGTCATCGTATATTTCGCTCATGATCATCAAGCCAGAGCAAGTCAGAGCGGCGCGGGCGATGCTCGGTCTCGAACAACAGACGGTCGCCGACCGGGCCGGCATCTCCGTCGCCACTCTCCGGCGCGCGGAGACGGCCCATGTCGTCGAGGGAACGTTCAGAACGATCACCGCCGTTCTGGAGCGCGCGGGTGTGGAATTCATTCCCGACGGCGTGCGCCGGCGCCAAGGGCGCACGGCGGAGGAGATCGCTGAGCGCATGCGGATCATCGAAGAACTCACGACAAGCACCGCCGCGGCCCAAGCGAAGCAGCGGCACCCCTGGACGGAGGATACTCTCTACGACGAGAACGGGTTGCCTAGATGATCGCTGGGGGAGTGATCGCGATCGACACCTCGGCCATCGTCGCGATGATCCGTCGCGAACCGGAATGGGCGGCCTTCGCGTCGGTACTCGCCACGGCCAACGAGATCTACATCTCGGCCGTCAGCGTGCTGGAAGCGTCCATGGTCCTGGTCGGCGGTCAGGGAGGGGAGAGCGAGCGTTCCTCTCTCGACACGCTGCTGGATCGCTTGAAGATCGAGATAATCCCGTTCGATGCCGCGCAGGCGCGCCTGGCTCAGGACGCTTTCATGATTTATGGCAAGGGGCGTGGCGACGAGCGGCGCGGGCGCTCGGCGGGGCTCAATTTCGGCGATTGTGCCAGCTATGCGCTGGCCAAGGCGCGGAGTGTGCCCTTGCTCTTCAAGGGTGACGACTTCGCCCACACCGACGTCACGCCGGCGGTCTGAAGCGGCGTCGCGTGTCGGAGGGCCGGACTCCGCCGGGCATAGGGCCGACGCGGCGGAACACGATCTCTCCTGCTGATTCGGATCCCCTTTTCGACGATTTGTGATTAGGCTCGGCCCCGGATAAGAGAGCCGGGGCAAGCGGGAGAAGAAGAACATGGCCATCGCGCAAGGTCTGGTCGGCGCCATCGGCGATACGCCGCTGATCCGCTTGGCGGGACCCTCGGCCGCGACGGGGTGCGAGATCCTGGGCAAGGCCGAATTCCTCAATCCGGGCGGGTCGGTCAAGGATCGGGCGGCGCTCGCGATCATCGAGGATGCCGAGCGGAGCGGCCGGCTGAAGCCCGGCGGCGTCATCGTCGAAGGCACGGCGGGCAATACCGGCATCGGTCTCGCCTTGGTCGGCAATGCGCGCGGCTATCGTACCGTCATCGTCATGCCGGAAACGCAGAGCCAGGAAAAGCAGGACATGCTTCGGCTCTGCGGCGCCGAGTTGCGGCTGGTGCCGGCCGTGCCGTATAGCGATCCCGGCAATTACGTGCATGTCTCGGAACGGGTCGCGGCGGATCTGGCGGAGCGGGAGCCGGCCGGGGCGGTCTGGGCGAACCAGTTCGACAACCTCGCCAACCGCGAGGGCCATCGGCGCACCACCGGAGCGGAGATCTGGCGAGACACCGACGGCCGCCTCGATGCCTTCACCTGCGCCGCCGGTACCGGCGGGACGATCGCCGGCGTCGGTCTCGCCCTGAAGGCGTGGAACCCGGCGATCCGCATCGTGCTCGCCGACCCGATGGGCTCCGCCTTTTACAACCACTATCGGCACGGCGCGCTGACCGTCGAGGGCAGTTCGATCACCGAGGGTATCGGCAATGCCCGGATCACCCGGAACCTGGTCGATGCGCCGATCGACGACTGCGTGCGCGTCACCGACGAGGTCGCCCTGCCGGTGGTGTTCGACCTGTTGCGCGACGAGGGGCTGCTGCTCGGCGGTTCCAGCGGCATCAATGTGGCGGCGGCGATGGCCGTGGCACGCGTGTTGGGGCCGGGACATACCGTCGTCACCATCCTGTGCGACAGCGGTTCCCGCTATCAGTCGAAACTGTTTAACCCGGCCTTCCTGCGGTCGAGGTCACTGCCGGTTCCGGCGTGGCTTTGAGGGGCGGCTTCGGCCGCCGGAGCCACATAAACGATCAGTAAACGCTTATAATTTAGGGTTAACGCTGGGAAGTGCCCAGGCGATTGACATGACCACGGTAACCAACTCCGACGCGACGGCCATGACGGCCCCCCCGGCTGATCCCCCAGCCGATCCCCAGGCCGATCCGGGCGCGGATCCCGCGCTGTCGTCCAGCACGCATTTCGTCTTCACGCATGCGGTGTTCCGGGCGCCCGGCGCCGGTTTCATGCTGTCGACCGATGGGACCCCATCCTTCATGACGCGCCTCGCCGATCTCGACGTCCTGATCCCGATCGTCGCACTGGCGACCGAATTCGCGATCGAGGCCGACAGCGATGACGGCAAGCTGCTGGCCAAGGTCACCAAAAGCCTGCAATTCGTCAAACTGATCCGTCCGAACGATTCCATTCCGCTTGAGATTCTCGACGGCACCGCGTCCTGGTCCGTCGAACCGCACCATCTGGAACTGGCGCAGAACCGCCTGGCGGTGCAGTTGTCGTCCTGGATCATGGGCTCGGAAACCGTCGTCGTCGACGGTGTGCAGCTCATGCAATTGGCCGACGATCCGGCGACCAAGACCCGCATCCAGCAGGCGGCTTCCGAGATGGCGGTGCGCCTGGGGTTGAAGCGCGAGGAGAAAAGCACGGTGTTCGACCGGATCGAATCGGTCGCCCGCGAACTCGCCTATATCGAGGCGCTGCGCGATCGGTTCAGCATGGTCATGAAGCTCGCGGCCCTCGCCGACGGCTTGAAGAAAGCCTATCGGCGCGAGCGCGGCATTTGCGACGATATCGCGCGCGTCCAGTCGCTGATCCGCCATCCGCTGCGCGAATTTCAGAGCATCTTCGACCAGATCGACGCGCAAAGCGGCGAACTCCTGAGCCTGCTGCGCAATCTATCGGCGCAGATCAACTTCATTCGCGAGGCGCGCGATCAACTGCACATCCGCATGATGCTGTGGGACGAGATCCTGGTCGCCTGGGCCGATGTCATCGTCGAGCGGTCGACCGAGAACGAGGACCGCATCCGGTTGCTCTATCGGTTCCTGGCCCGGCATTTCACCGTCCACAAGCAATGGGAACTGTCCAACCAGATCCAGCGCCGGGAAGCGTGAGTTCCCTCCAAAAGCATCCGGCTTAGGCCTCGGCCGGCCGCGCAGCCGTTGGCACCTTGGCTGACACCCTGTGCCGGATGGCCGTGACGAGGATCGCGGCGAGCAATGCGCTGGATGCCAGCACGTAGAGGCCGGCGGCGGTCGAGTGGAACGCCGCTTCCACCGCCGTCTTGACGTTGGGCGCGAAGAACCCGCCGAGATTGCCGATGGCGTTGATCACCGCGATTCCGCCGGCGGCCGCGGCACCGCCCAGATAGCCCGTTGGGAATGTCCAGAAGATCGGCTGGGCCGTGATGATGCCCATGGTCACGACGCAGAGCGCCGCGATCGCGATGGCCGGCGTCGCGTTGGCGGCGATGACGAGGCCACCGGTGATCCCCAGCAGCGAGACGACGGCGAAGCTGCGGCGGTAACCCGTCCGCGATGCCAGGCCCGGCCAAAACAGGCCGGCGGCGATGGCGCAGGCCCAGGGGATCGCCGAGACCAACCCGACTTCCAGGCCGATTTTCATCCCCAGCAGGGCGGAGACCTGGGTCGGCAAATAGAACGCCACGCCATAGCCGCTGATCTGGATCAGGAAGTAGATGGCGGCGAAATGCAGCAGGCGGGGATCGCGCAGGACCGCGCCGAAGCCGATCTTGCCGCTGGCCATCTTCTCCCGCTCTTCGGCCGCCACCGCGCGGCTCAGCGCCTCACGCTCGTCCTCCGGCATCCAGGCGGCATCGGCCGGCCGATCGGTGAGATAGAAATAGGCCCAGACGCCGACCGCGGAGGCGAGGAAGCCTTCGACCAGGAACATCAATTGCCAGCCGGCAAGACCGAACAGCCCGTCGAGGTCGAGCAGCGCGCCCGAGAGCGGGCCGCCCAGCATCAGGGCGAGCGGGGAGCCGAAGTAGAAATAGCCCAGGACCTGGGACCGCTCCTTGGCCGGAAACCAATGGGTCATATAGAGGATGGCGCCCGGGAAGAAGCCGGCTTCGGCGGCGCCCAGCAGCAAGCGGATCGCCGAGAACGAGGTGTCGCTCGTCGCGAACACCATCGCGGCCGCGACCAGGCCCCAGGTCACCATGATGCGGGTCATCCAAACCCGGGTACCGACCCGGTAGAGGATGAGGTTGCTGGGGACCTCGAACGCGGCATAGGTCAGGAAGAACACGCCCGCGCCGAAGGCGAAGGCGGCATCGGTGACGCCGGTCGACTGCTGATACATCTGCTTGGCGTAGCCGATATTGGCGCGATCCAGATAGGACAGCAGATACATCAGGATCAGAAAGGGCAGCAGCCGCCATTTGGCGCGCCGGACCGCCCGCGCCAGGATGACCGGATCCACCAGGTGCCGGTGTGCCGCGGAAATCGCGTTCATTGCGTCCTCCCATGTCGATTATTTTTTGATTGGCTGGGCGTCGTCCGCGCGTTGATGCCGCGGTTCGTTCAAATTTCGGGCGCTGAGAAGGTTCGGGTATTGAGAATGTTCGGCGATCCTGGCGGCTTTCGACAGCGCGTCCCAGGTTCCGCGGCGGGCTGATCGCGAGAGCGATGCGGGCCGACCGCTGCGTTGAACCCGAATTGAAGGCGTTAACATGTCAGTGTGTCAAGCCATGTCTCGTGGCCTTCGCCCCGCCGCCGGGGGCCATGACCGGCCGGGTCGAGGGCCGACTCTTGCATTGGCGCTGCCCCTCCCCAGCGCCGGATGCTAGTTTCCGACACAACGAGGCTGCGCTATAGGAAGCCTTAGAACGCGACTCGCCTGAGGTCGGGCGTGGCCGCCTGTGGAGGAACGGTTATGACAAGACGCATCTTCGCCGCGGTGACCGGATGGTCGTTCGCGGCCGCCACGCTCGCCTGCGCCGCCGGCCTGACGCTCGCTCAAAGCCCGGCCCTCGCCCAAGGCAAGGAGCCGGTGACGATCGGCGCCATCGAAATTCTGAGCGGACCGAACTCGCGCTACGGCGTCGCCATCAAGGGCGGCTTCGATCTCGCCGCCGAGGAAATCAACAAGGCCGGCGGCGTGCTCGGCGGCCGTCCCCTGGCGATCGTCTATGAAGACAGCGCCGGCAATAAGGACCAGGCGATCAACGCCGCGCGCAAGCTGATCGGCCGCGACAAGGTCCCGCTGCTCCTGGGGCCGACGCTGTCGAACGAGATGTTCGCGGTCGGCCCGGTCGCCAATGAGCGCAAGGTGCCGATCGTCGGCACTTCGACCACCGCGGCCGGCATCACCGCGATCGGCCCTTACGTGTTCCGCACCTCGCTGCCGGAATCCGACGTCATTCCGGTCACCCTGAAGGCCGCGCAGGCCAAGTTCGGCATCAAGAAGGTCGCCGTCATGTACGGCAATGACGATGCCTTCACCAAATCCGCCTATGACGTGTTCAAGGCGAGCCTGGAAAAGCTCGGCGTCGAGACGCTGACGACCGAGACCTTCGGCGGCAAGGACAGCGATTTCTCGGCGCAGCTGACCAAGATCAAGAGCCTGCAGCCGGACGCGATCGTGGTTTCGGCGCTGGTCGAGGCGGCGTCGGGCATCCTGCTCCAGGCCCGCCAGCTCGGCCTCGACAAAAAGGTGTTCTTCATCGGCGGCAACGGCCTCAACTCGACCAAGCTCGGCGACATCGCCGGTGCCGCGGCCGACGGCACGCTGGTCGGCAGTCCCTGGTTCATCGCCAAGAAGGATCCGATGAACCAAAGCTTCGTCGCGGCCTATAAGGCGAAATACAACGACGATCCCGACCAGTTCGCGGCGCAGGCCTACGACACCCTGCACATCGTCGCCAAGGCGATCGACGCCGCCGGCGCCGCCGATAGCGAGAAGATCACCGCGGCCCTGGGCAAGACGACCTATACCGGTGTCATGGGTCCGTTCTCGTTCTCGCCGACCCGTGATCCGGCCGATACCTCGGGTGTCGTGGTCTTGACCATGCAGGGCGGCAAGTTCACGGTGCTGGAATAATCGGCCTGGTATCTCTGCACAGTGGATTTGACCGTTGAGCCGGGCACTAATCCGCCCCTCTCCGACCCCCAAGGGCGGAGAGGGGCATAAAGCCTAAAGTCAGAGAACCCCGCCCCCCATGCTCGCCCAACAGCTCGTCAACGGCTTGGTGCTCGGCTCGACCTATGCGCTTTTCGCGCTGGGCTTCACGCTGATTTTCGGCGTGTTGGGCGTGCTGAACCTGACTTATGGGTTCTATTTCTCGGTGGGCGCCTTCACGGCGCTATGGGCGGCGAAGACGCTGGGCAGCGCGTTGTGGCTGGCGCTGCTGATCGGTGCCGTGACCGCCGGCGCGGTGGCGGTGGTCATCGATACGGCTTTGCTGACCCCGTTGCGCCGGGCGAAGGCGCCGGAGCTCGCCTCGCTGATGGTGACCTTGGGCGCCACCCTTCTGCTCTATGCCGGGATGACCGTGGCCTATGGCACCGAGATCCGGCGCTTCCCGCCCGCCCTGCTGTCCGGCGAGGCCCTGGTCCTCGGCCCGATCCGGATCGGCGGCGCGCAGATCCTGATCGTCTCGGTCACCTTGGCGATCGTCGTCGGATTGCTGGCGCTGATCCGGGGCACGCGGCTCGGCCTCGCGATCCGGGCCCTCGCCGAACGGCCGGACACGGCGCAGCTGATGGGCATCAACGCGGGGGCGATCGTGCTGCTGGTGTCGTTCGTCTCCGGGGCGCTGGGCGGGGCGGCGGGCGTGTTGATCGGGCTCAACTTCAACGCGATCCAGCCCTATATGGGCGAGCAGATGATGCTGCGCGGCTTCGCCGTGATCATCATCGGCGGCTTGGGCAATATCCCCGGCGCGCTGCTGGCCGGCTTGCTGCTCGGCGTGATCGAGGTCTTGACCGCTGGCTTCGTATCCTCCGCCGCCAAGGACGCGGTCGCCTTCGCGCTGCTGGTGCTGACCCTGTGGTTCCGGCCGGTCGGGCTGTTCGGCCGCGTCGCGGCGAAACGCGCGTGACCGCGATGCTCGCCATGCTCGACGACGTCATGTGGACCTACCAGAGCGTGGTCTATTCGGTCGGCATCAACGGCATCCTGGCGCTGTCGATGTATGTCGTCCTGGCGATCGGCCAATTGTCGCTGGGGCAGGCGGCGTTCATGGGGATCGGCGCCTATACGGGCGCCCTGCTGACCCTGAAGCTCGGCCTGCCCTTTCCGATCGTGCTGGCGGGGTCGGCGCTGGTGCCGGCGGCGGTGGCCCTGCTGATCGGCGGGCCGACATTGCGGCTGACCGGCGTCTATCTTGCGATCGCCACGATCGGCCTCGGCGAGGTGTTTCGCATCCTGTTCGTGAATTGGGACTACGCCGGCGGCGCGCTTGGCCTGTCCGCCATTCCGGAACGCGGCTCGGCGCTGTTGATCTATGGTCTGCTGATCGTGTTCCTGGTGGGGTTCCTGGCGCTTGGCCGGTCGCGCATCGGCAGGGCGATGGAGGCGATGCGCGAGGATGAGGTGGCGGCCGGGGTGATGGGCGTCAATCTGCCGGTCTATCGGATGGCGGCGCTGGTCACCTCGGCGATGCTGGCCGGGATCGCCGGCGCGCTCAGCGCGCATGTCTCCTCGTTCATCGGCCCGAATGATTACGGCTTCGATGCCGCGGTGACGATCCTGAGCTACGCGCTGCTCGGCGGCATCGGTTCGCCGCTCGGCCCGGTGCTGGGGTCCACTGTGTTGACCTTGCTGCCCGAGGTGCTGCGTCCGCTGGCGGATTTCCGGCTGCTGATCAACGGCATGATCATCGTACTGGCGGTGCTGTTCATGCCGCGCGGCGTGCTGCCCTGGCGGATGGCGCGCACCGGATGACGGCGATGCCTTCCTCCGCCTTGCTGACCGCCACCGGCCTCACCCGCGCCTTTCAGGGCTTGCTCGCGGTCGACCATGTCGATTTCGCCGTCCAGGCGGGGACCGTGCACGGCATCATCGGGCCGAACGGCGCGGGCAAGACCACGCTGTTCAACCTGATCTCGGGCCTTCTCGAACCGACCGAAGGCACGGTCAGCCTGGACGGCCGACCGATCGAGCGGCTATCCGCCCATCGCCGGGCGGCCCTCGGCGTCGCGCGCACCTTCCAGAACATCCGCATCTTTTCCGAGATGACCGTGCTGGAGAACGTCATGACCGGCCGGCACTGCCGGCTGGGCGCCGGGTTGGGCGGGATCCTGCTGCGGCTGCCCGGTTTCCGGCGGGAGGAGGTCGCGGCCAAGGAAGCCGCGCGCGCGCATCTTGCCTTCGTGGGCTTGGCGGAGATGGCCGATCGGCGCGCCGGCGACCTGCCTTATGGCGATCAGCGGCGGCTGGAGATCGCCCGCGCGCTGGCCGCGGAGCCGCGCCTGCTGCTGCTCGACGAGCCGGCGGCCGGCATGAACCCGGCCGAGACGCGCGCTCTGATGCCGCTGCTGCGCCAGCTGCGCGAGCGCGGCATCACCGTGCTGCTGGTCGAGCATGACATGCATTTCGTGATGAACCTGTGCGATCGGATCACGGTGATCAATTTCGGCCGGCGGATCGCCGAGGGCACGCCGCGCGAGATGCGCGAGAACCCGGCGGTGATCGAGGCCTATCTCGGCACCAAGGCCACCAGCCGGCGGGGCCGGGGTGCCGTGCCGGTCACGACCACGACGGATGCGCTGGGATGACGGCGCCGCTGCTCTCCGTCGCCGGCCTGACACTGGGCTATGGCCGCCACCCGGTGGTCGAGGGGCTGGACCTCGCGGTCCCCAGCGGCGCCATCGTGGCATTGATCGGCGCCAATGGGGCGGGCAAGACGACCATTCTGCGCGGCCTCTCCGGCCTGCTGCGCGCCCGTGCCGGCAGCAGCGTCACCTTCGACGGGATCGAGATCGCCGGCCGGGCGGCCTATCGGATCGCCCGCCTCGGCATCGTCCAGGTGCCGGAGGGCCGGCAGGTCTTCGCCAATATGACGATCGCCGATAATCTTCGGCTGGGCGCCTATCTGGTGCCGCAAGCCGCCGAGATCGCCCGCCGCCGCGACGCGGTGCTCGCCCGGTTCCCCCGGCTGGCCGAACGGCTGGGCCAGCAGGCGGGGCTGTTATCGGGCGGCGAACAGCAGATGCTGGCGATCGGTCGGGCGCTGATGGCCGATCCCAAATTGCTGTTGCTGGACGAGCCGAGCATGGGTCTGGCGCCGCTCATCGTCGAGGAGATCTTCGGCATCATCGAACAGTTGAAGGCCGAGGGCCGGACCATCCTGCTGGTCGAGCAGAACGCCCAAGCGGCGCTGGAGATCGCCGACTACGCCTATGTCCTGGAAACCGGCCGGATCAAGCTGCACGGCCCCGGTGCCGAGATCGCCGACAACCCGGAAGTGATCGCCGCCTATCTCGGCGCGGCGTGATCGCGTAGCCAAGCCCCCGGATGGGGGCGCCCGGCGATTGAGGCCTCGCTGATCCGGACCATCGGTTCGGATCAGCGAGATTGGGTATAACGCCGGTTACGGGCGCTCTTCCGGGGCGAAATCGATCTCCACGCGGGCGTTGTTGGGATCGAAGAAGAACAGCTGCCACATGCCGGCACCGGCCCCGCCGGGCGGCAATTGCCGCAGATCGTAGGTCAGGTCCCGGCTTTCCAGTCGCTGGAGGTGATCGGCGAGCCCGGTCCCCCAAAACGCCATATGATCGAGCACGCCCGGCTGATCCGGTATCGCGTCGCGTTCGACCACATGCAAGATGGCCTTGTCCTCATTGTAGAGCCAGGCGCCAGGAAACGAGAAATTCGGGCGTGGCCCGACGTCGAAACCCATGACGTCTCGGTAGAACGCGACGGTGGCCGCCGTGTCGACCGTCAGGATAGTGAAATGGTCCATTCGCTTGATCGACATGATTGGCCTTCTCCCGGTGCCATTGGACCCATCCAGTATGCCCGAAATAAATTCGCCACGGAAATATCCCAACGTAACAGGAGAGCTTTTCCGCAGGCGAGCGCATCTCAATCATTTGGTGAGATATCCGGGCCGACCATGCATGGCTTGTTGAATCAACGGCCTGTTGAATCATGAGGTGCTGCCGGGGATGGATCGCCGCGGAGGCTCCTAGACTCTCATAGGGCCACTGACGAAATGGGCGGATACCACCCGCCTCGATGAGGAAGCCATGGCAGCGACACCCCCGCCGGATGCGCATCCGGCTCAGCGGGCAATCGACCCCGCGACCGCCTTCATGGTGCTGAGCCGCGTCGGCTATGGCCCGCGTCCGGGCGATGTCGAGGCGCTGATGCGGCAAGGCTACCCCGCTTGGCTGGAGGCGCAGTTGAAAGCCCCGGTGGCCGATGTGCCCGAGGTGCGGGAGCGGCTGGCGGCCCTGCGCCTCCATATTCGCTATGGCGCCAACCCGGCCTGGCCGGCGCTCGACGAGATGCGGCCGCTCGCCTATCTGGACAAGCCGATCGACACCGTCTGGGCGGTGGCCGATGGCGGTGCCCCGATGGACGGGCAGGAACGGCGGCGGCCGATGCTCGAGGTCAGTGTCGCGACCGTGTTGCGCGCTGTTTACAGCCCCTGGGGCCTGCGCGAGACGATGACCCAGTTCTGGCACGACCATTTCAATGTCGATGCCTATTCCGCCTCGCAGATCGCCGCCGCCCTGCCGAGTTATGACCGGGAGGTCATCCGGCCCAATGCGCTGGGTAACTTCCGGACCTTCCTCGAAGCGGTCGCGACCAGCGCCGCGATGCAATTCTATCTGTCCAATCGGACGTCGCGGGCCGGTGCCGCCAACGAGAACTACGCCCGCGAGCTGTTCGAGCTGCACACCCTCGGCCGCGACGCCTATCTCAACGATAAATACGACCGCTGGCGTCAAGTGCCGGGTGCCTTGAAGGGCCAGCCGGTCGGCTATATCGATCAGGACGTCTATGAGGCCGCGCGCGCCTTCACCGGCTGGACCGTCGCCGATGGCGCCGGCATCGACGGGCATACCAAGCTGCCGCGGACCGGGCAGTTCGCTTATGTCGATGTCTGGCATGACGGTTATCAGAAGCGTGTGCTGGCGACCGAGTTCGATGCCTTCCAGCCGGCCCGGGCCGATGGCCGCAAAGTGCTCGACCTGCTGGCGGCCCATCCGGCGACGGCGCGTTTCGTCGTGACCAAGCTGGTCCGGCGCTATGTCTCGGATGAACCACCCGAACGGCTGGTCGCGGCGGCGAGCGCCGTCTGGCTCGCTCACCGGCAGGCGCCCGACCAGATCGCCCAGGTGATGCGCGTGATCCTGACCTCGCCGGAATTCCTCGCCTCGCGCGGGGCGAAGTTGCGCCGCCCCTTGGCCCTGGTCGCGGGCTTCGTCCGGGCGACGGGCCAGGAATTCACGCCGAACGAGACATTGGTGAACGAGATCGCCAATGCCGGCCAACGGCTGTTCGGCTATCCCACCCCGAACGGCATGCCGGACGATCGCGCCTTGCTGATCACCACCAATGGGATGCGGCGGCGTTGGACCCTGGTCCTGGCGGTGGCGGAGAATGCCTGGGGCACCGGAGCCTTTGACGCGGCGAAGGTGATGCCGGCGACCCAGGGCGGCCCGGTGCCGACCGCGCAAGCGGCGGCGGCGCAATGGCTGGCCCGCACCCAGGGCTTCGCCGACACCGCGATGGTCGAGGCGCTGGTCGGCGGGTTGGGCTGGCCGGCCGATCAGCCGCTTACCCCGCCCGGTCACCCGGATCTCAACAAGCGCCTGGCGCGCATCGCGGCCTTCGCCGCGATGGCGCCCGGCTTTCAGAGCTGCTGAGCGAGGAGGGGCGACATGCTGATTTCACGACGGGCGGTTCTGGGCGGTGGGGCGGCGGCCGGCATCGCCGCCGGGTTGCTGCCGATGCCCGGGCTCAGCCACCTGGCCTTCGCCGCCGGCGGGGCGGATCGCGGCTTGCTGCTGATCGTGCATATCCGGGGCGGCTGGGACGGCTTGAACTTCATCTCGCCGGCCTCCGACCCGGATTTCATGGCCGCCCGGGTCGCCGAGCTGCGTGTCCTGGATGATGGGCCGACCCCCGGTGTGGCGTTGCCCAACGGTCCCGATCCGAAGATCGATTTCCGCCTGCATCCAGCGGCCAAACCTTTGGCCGAGCTGTACCAGGACAGCCATCTCGCCTTCATCCACGCCGCCGGCTTGACCAACGCCACCCGCAGTCATTTCGTCGCGATGGACATGCTGGATCGCGGCATCGCCGACAACGGCGCCGTCGCCAGCACGCCGACCGGCTGGCTGACCCGCTATCTCAAGGTGACCGGCGCGCGGGGCGGCGCCGCGGCGACATCGGTGTCGGGCTCGGTCGCGGGCGAATTCGCGGGCTGGCCGTCGGCGCTGGCCGTGCCGTCGCTCGATGGCGGCTTCGGCCCGCCGGGCGGCCCGCAGGCGACCCAGGTGCTGCGACGGCTCTACGGTGCCGCACCCGGCGATATCGGCGCGGGCGGCCGCGACGCCCTGGCCGCGATGGCGGAGATCGACGGCAAGCTGCCGCGCGATGCCCAGCAGAAACCGATCGCCTACCAGCCGGACCACGACGTGAATTATGATCCGGCCGCCGATTTCGGTCGGCCGCTGAAGACCGTGGCGCAGCTCATGAAGATGGATCTGGGGCTGGAGGTCGCGACCGTCGATGTCGGCGGCTGGGACACTCATGAGAACCAGGCCGGGCGTTTCCAGGATCGGGTCGGGCGGCTCGCCAATGGGCTGGCGGCGTTCTGGAACGACACCAGCCGCTATCACGATCGCATGACGGTGGTGGTGCTGAGCGAGTTCGGCCGGCGTCTGCGCTCCAACAAAAGCGGTGGGACCGATCATGGCCGGGGCGGCGTCATGGCGGTGCTCGGCGGCCAGGTCGCCGGCGGCCGATTCTACGGCAATTGGCCCGGCCTGGCACCGGATCGGCTGGACGAGGGCGTCGATCTCGCGGTCACCACCGACTATCGGCGCGTGCTGACCGAGGTGCTGGAACGGCATTCGCCCGATCGGCCTCCGACGGGCGTGTTCGGCAGCTACACCTATCCCGGCCCCCTCGGCATCATCCGCCGGGCGGCTTAATGGCTGGCCGCCGCCGATCGAGACACGCCGGTGTCGATAAGGTTGCCGCTTCCCAGCGCCGCGTGATACTGCGGGCTTCAAACGCGGTGGTCGGGTTCAACGCAGGTGGGACGAATGCGCGGACATCACGATATGGGGGGCTTGCCCGCCGGGCCGGTCGAGCGTCACGAGCATGATTATGCGTTGTGGGAAAAGCGCGTCGACGCGCTGATGGTTTTGCTCTCGGCGCCTGAGCGCCGGTTGCTCAAGGTCGACGAATTGCGCCGCAATATCGAGGGCCTGGGCGCCGATGCCTATGAGCGGATGAGCTATTACGAGCGCTGGATCTCGTCGATCACGCAAACGCTGATCCAGCGCGGCGTGCTGACGATCGACGAGCTGGGCCGCAAGATGGCCGAGGTCGAGGCCCGAGGTCCCGAAGGCCACCAGGCAGCGGACGACGCGGTATGAGTGAGATGCCGCGCTTTCAGGCCGGCGACCGCGTTAGGGTGCGCCGCGCGTCGCCGCCGGGGCATGTGCGCACGCCCTGGTATATCCGCGGCCATAGCGGCGCCATCGAACGGCTATGCGGCGCCTTCGCCAATCCCGAGGAGCTGGCGTATCGCCGCTCCGGCCTGCCGGCCCAGCCGTTGTATCGCGTCCGCTTCCGCCAGGCGGAGATCTGGCCGGATTATCGGGGGCAGCCCGAAGACAGCATCGAAATCGAGATCTACCAGCACTGGCTGGAGCCCGCGGAGCAAGCGCCATGACCATCGACCACCATGACCACGAGCACGGCCATGATCATGGCCATGATCACGAGGACAATCACGGGCACCACCACCCGACCCTGCCTGACGAAGCGGGCGGGCTCAGTCAGTATCAGGTGATGGAGATCGCCGTCCGCGAGTTGCTGATCGAGAAGGGGGTCTTCGGGGCGGCCGATGTCCGTCGCGCGATCGAGGCGATGGACGGCCGGCATGCCGGGCTGGGGGCGAGCTTCGTCGCGCGGGCCTGGGTCGATCCCGCCTTCAAGGCGCGGGCACTCGCCGATGGCAGCGCCGCCGCGCGCGAGCTGGGGCTGGAGATCGGCCCGACGCGGCTGATCGTGGTGGAGAACACGCAGAGCCTGCACAATCTGGTCGTCTGCACATTGTGCTCGTGCTACCCGCGCATGCTGCTGGGCTTGCCGCCGGATTGGTATAAGAGCCGCGCCTATCGCAGCCGCGCGGTGCACGAGCCGCGCGCCGTGCTCGCCGAATTCGGCACGCCGATCGCGGAGGATGTCGAGCTGCGCGTCCATGACAGCACCGCCGATATGCGCTACCTGGTCATGCCGCTTCGCCCGGCGGGTACCGAGGCGCTCGACGAGGCGGCCCTGGCGGCGCTGGTGACGCGCGACAGCATGATCGGCGTGGCGCTGGCCGAGACGCCCTAACCTAGGCCGAGATCCCCGCCGCCGTTGGGCGTTGATAGAGCCATACGGCGGCGGGCGGCAGGTTGCGCCAGATGCGGGTCGCGACACGGCCGATCAAGCCGTGTTCGGCGAAGGCGACCGGCGAGATGAAGCCATAGGTGAACTGTACGAAGGCGCCGCCGCTGCCCAGCAGGGCGAAGCTTTGATCGACGATCCGCCGGCGCACGGCCATCGGCATGTTCAACAGCGGCAGGCCGGAAACGACGCTGGAGGCACGGGTGATGCCCAGGCCGGCCATCAGGTCGACCAGATTGCCGGCATCGCCCTGGACGATGCGCAGCATGGGGAAGCGTCGGCGCAGGACCTGGAACAACCTGACATCCCGTTCCACCACGATCAGCCGATCGGGCGCCAGGCCGGCCGCCAGCAAGGCCTCGGTGACGCTGCCGGTGCCGCCGCCCAGCTCGATGATCGGGGCATCGTCGATCGCCGCCTGGGCGAGCGCCTGGCGCGCCATGGCGCCGGCCAGATGCCGGCTGGACGGTGCGACGGCACCGGTCGAGATCGGCGCGCGCAGCCAGTTCAGAAAAAACACCCAGGTGCTGGAGCACTGGGTGTCCGAGCACTGAGTGTCCGAGCGCTGAGTGCCAGGGCGCTGGGTGTTAGGGCGCTGAGTCGGGGCAGCGCGCCCGTTGGATTGGGGGGCGTTGGATTGGGACGTGAGGAACTCGGTCAACCAGGACTCCCGCGATATACCGGCTTGCGCCGGCAGTCTTTTCGTACGGCCTCGCCCCGGCTGGCATGGAGCGATGGCTAGGGTATGCTCGGCCGGCGAGGGCACGCCGCTCCGAACATGACGAGCAGTGTCGTCATTTATATGTAATACGACTGCAACGGCAATACGATGGTCAGCCGCTGATCATGCGGGCGATCCAAAGGGTCGACGCCAACAATGCCAAGCGATAACAGGGGAGAAGCCCATGGCGATCCGCGCCGACGATGCAAAACATGCCAAGATCGAAGAGGTCGCCCGCTTGGCGGTCGAGGCCGCCGGCGATCGCGGGAACCCGGATCTGCTGCGTCGTTTCGTCGAGCACTTCTATCGTCATGTGGCGCCGGCCGAGATCCTGGCGCGTAGCCCGGAGGCGCTTACCGCCGCTGTCTTGTCGCTGTGGCGGTTCGGCGGTGAGCGTCAGCCGACGGGCCAGAAACTTGGTCCAAAACTTCGCCTCACGATGCCGGAGTTGCCCGCCGAGGAGGCGAAATCCGCCGCGCGGCCGGCGCGCAGCATCCTGGAAATCGTCAACGACGATATGCCTTTCCTGGTCGACAGCGTGACGGGCGCGCTCGCGATCCTCGATATTCCCGTCTCTCTGGTGATCCATCCCGTCCTGTCGGTCGAGCGTGACGCGCAAGGACGGCTGACTGGTTTGCCCGATGCGCCGGCCACGACCCATTCCGCCAATACCGGCCGAGAATCCTTCATGTGTGTCGAGCTCGGCCGCGCGCTCGATGCCGATCTCCAGGCGATCGTCTTGAAGACCTTGGGGGCCGTGCTGGACGACGTCCGCCTGGCGGTGGCGGATTGGCAACCGATGCGGGGTGCCGTGGAACGGATCGCCGCCGGCCTCGCCGCCGAGGCGGCCCTGCTGCCGGAGACCGAAACCGCTGAGGTCGCGGCCTTTCTCGACTGGCTCGCCGACGACAATTTCACCTTTCTGGGCTATCGGGAGTATCGCCTCGATGGGGCCGTGGAGGGGCTGTCGATCGAACCCGGCGCCGGTCTCGGCCTGCTGCGCGACGACGCCTATTCGGTGTTCGACGGGTTGCGCAACTTCACGACCCTGTCGCCTGAGGTGCAGGAATTCGTCCGCTCGCCCCAGCTCGTGCTGGTGACCAAAGCCAACCGGCTGTCGACGATCCATCGGACCGTTCCGCTCGACGTCATCATCATCAAGCGCTTCTCCCCGACGGGCGAAGTGGTCGGACAGCGTCTGGTCCTCGGCCTGTTCACCTCGACCGCCTATAACCGTTCGCCGCGTGTCATCCCGGTGGTGCGCCGCAAGGTGCAGCGCGTGGTCGAGCGGTCGGGGATCGCCGCCAACAGCCATGATGGCAAGACGCTCGCCGCGATCTTGGAAAATTACCCGACCGACGAGTTGTTCCAGGTCGACGAAACCGAGCTGTTCGAGACGGCGATGGGCATCCTGCATCTGCAGGAGCGGCAGCGCATCGCGCTGTTCGCGCGGGACGACCCGTTCGAACGGTTCGTCAGTTGCCTGGTCTTCGTGCCGCGCGACCGTTACAGCACCGCGCTGAAGGATCGGATGGCCGAGATCCTGGCCGATGCCTATGACGGCACGATCACCTCGGCGCAGACCCAGCTCGCCGAATCGGTCCTGGCGCGGCTGCATTTCATCGTCCAGACGACGCCCGGACAGGTGCCGGATGTCGATCCCGCCCAGCTTGAACAGCGCCTGGTCGAGGCCGGGCGGGACTGGACCGACAGGCTGCGCGACGCGCTCGCCGATGCGGCCAAGGCCGCCGGGGGCGACGCGGCGGAGGCCGAGATTTTAGGGCACCGCTTCGGCGATGCGTTTCCCAGCGCCTATAAGGAACGGTTTTCGGTGGCGGTGGCTCTGGCGGATATCGCGCAGCTTGGCGTGGTCCAGGCGGGCGCGCCGATCGCGCTCACTCTCGCCGCCGAACCGGCCGTCGGCCCCGCCGCCCTTACCTTGAAGCTGTTCCACGCGGTCGCCCCGGTGGCGTTGTCGGACGTGCTGCCGATGCTGGAAAACCTGGGCGTGAAGGTGATCACCGAGATCCCGTTCCAGGTAGCGCCGGCGGATACGGATGCGGTCTGGATACAGCAGTTCGAACTCGAGGGGACGACCGGACCGATCGACGATTTCGACCGGGTGCGCGGTTTGTTCGAGGCGGCGTTCCGGGCGGTCTGGTCGGGTGATCTGGAGAATGACGGTTTCAATCGACTGGTGCTGAGTGCCGGGCTCGGCGCACGCGAAATCACCATCCTGCGGGCCTATTGCAAGATCCTGCGCCAGGCCGGCAGCAGCTTCAGCCAGGCCTATATGGAAGACACGCTCGGCGTCCATGCGGGCGTGGCGTTGCTGCTGGTGAAGCTGTTCGAGGCGCAGTTCGATCCGCATGCCGCCGACGAGGCGCGTGCCGCGTCGTTCGCCCAACGGATCGAGGCGGCCCTCGACGATGTCGCCAACCTCGACGAAGACCGCATCCTGCGCAGTTTCCTGCTGCTGGTGCGCAAAAGCCTGCGGACCAACTTCTATCAACGCGACGCCGCCGGTCAGGCGAAGAGCTATCTGTCGATCAAGCTCGCCAGCCAGGAGATCGATCTGCTGCCGCTGCCCCGGCCGTTGGTCGAGATCTACGTCTACAGCCCGCGGATCGAAGGCGTGCATCTGCGGGGCGGCAAGGCGGCGCGCGGCGGGATCCGCTGGTCCGATCGCAAGGAGGATTTCCGCACCGAGATCCTCGGCCTGATGAAGGCGCAGATGGTCAAGAACGCGGTCATCGTGCCGGTCGGCTCCAAGGGCGGCTTCGTCGTCAAGCGGCCGCCCGCCACCGGCGGCCGCGCCGCCCTGATGGATGAGGTGGTCGCCTGCTACAAGACCCTCATGTCCGGGCTGCTGGACCTCACCGACAACATCGTCGGCGACGGCGTGATGCCGCCGGTGGATGTGGTACGGCGCGACGGCGACGATACCTATCTGGTGGTCGCGGCCGATAAGGGGACGGCGACCTTCTCCGACATCGCCAATGGCGTCGCGATCGATTACGGCTTCTGGCTGGGCGATGCCTTCGCCTCCGGCGGATCGATCGGCTATGACCACAAGGCGATGGGGATCACCGCGCGCGGCGCCTGGGAGGCGGTCAAGCGGCACTTCCGCGAGCTGGGCACGGACATCCAGACGACCGATTTCACCGTGCTCGGCATCGGCGACATGTCCGGCGACGTGTTCGGCAACGGCATGCTGCTCTCGCCGCGTATCCGGCTGGTCGGCACGTTCAATCACCAGCATATCTTCCTCGACCCCGCCCCCGACACGGCGGCCAGCTTCGCCGAGCGGCGGCGGCTGTTCGACAACAGGCTGGGCTGGGGCGATTACGACCGCGCCCTGATCGCAAAGGGTGGCGGCATCTACGACCGCTCGATGAAGACGATCCCGCTCTCCGCCGAGATCCGCGCGCTGCTCGGCCTCACCGTCGATGAGATCGATCCGGCGGCGCTGATCCAGGCGATGTTGCGCGCGCCGGTCGACCTCCTCTGGTTCGGCGGCATCGGCAGCTATGTGAAGGCGTCGGACGAAACCCACGCGGATGCGGGCGACCGGACCAACGACGCGCTGCGCGTCGATGCGACCAGCCTGCGTGCCAAGGTGCTCGGCGAGGGGGCCAACCTCGCGGTCACCCAGCGGGCGCGGATCGAATTCGCCTTGGCTGGCGGCCGCATCAACACCGATGCGATCGATAATTCCGCCGGCGTCGATACCTCGGATCACGAGGTCAACATCAAGATCGCCGTGGGGGCCGCGGTGCTGTCCGGGGCGCTGGCGGCGGCCGACCGGCCGGCCTTCCTCGCCTCGATGACCGATGAGGTCGCGTCGCTGGTGCTGGAGGACAATATCCGCCAGACCTTGGCGATCACGCTCGCCGAAGCCGATGCGGTGAGGTTGCTCGATCAGCAGGTGCGGCTGATGCGGTTCCTGGAAAAGTCCGGCCGGCTGGACCGGGCGATCGAGTTTCTGCCGGATGACGAGACGCTGGCCGAACGGGCCGCCGCCAGGCGCGGCCTGGTCCGGCCGGAGATCGCGGTGCTGCTGGCCTATGCCAAGAACGCGCTCTACGCCGAACTGCTGCCCTCCGATCTGCCGGACGAGGCGGAGCTGGAGGCCGATTTGCTGGCGTATTTCCCGACGCCGCTGGTCGAACGGTTCCGTCCGGCGATCGAGGGCCACCGGCTCCGCCGCGAGATCATCGCGACCTATGTCACCAACGAGCTGGTCAACCGCATGGGGCCGACTTTCGCCAGCGAAGTGCAGGCCGCCACCGGCCGTGGGCCGGCCGATCTGGCGCGGGCCTACCGGATCGCGCGCGACGTGCTGCAGCTGCCCCGGCTCTGGGCGGCGGTCGACGAGCTGGACAACCAGGTGGCGGCGTCCGCGCAGATCGAGTTGCTGCAGGCGATCGGCCGGGTGGCGGAGCGCGCCACCCTCTGGTTCCTGCGCTCGGGCCTGCCGCTCGACATCAGCCGGCGCATCGCCCAATTCGCCCCCGGTGTCGCCACCATGGCCGCGGCGCTCGGCGAGATCCTGCCGGCGACCGAGACCGGCAAGATCGATGTCGCGACCGCGTCCCGCACCGCCGCCGGCGTGCCGGCGCTGCTTGCCCGCCGTGTAGGCGAGCTCGACGCGCTCGGCGCCGCCATGGATATCGTGCGGATCGATGAGACCCGCGACGTGGTCGAGTTGGCGCGGAGCTATTTCGCCGCCGGCGAGCGGCTGGGGCTGGCGGCGCTGCGCGACGCGGCGGCGCGGATCCCGACCGAGACCTCGTGGCAGCGGCTGGCGGTCGCCACCCTGATCGATGATTTCTTCGCGCATCAACGCGACATCGTTCAGCGCGTGCTGGCCGAGCCGACCGCGATGCCGGCCAGCGCCCTGGCCGACTGGCTGGCTGGACGGGGCGGACCGCTGGTGGAGTTGGACGGGCTGCTCGCCGATCTGGCGAAATCTCCCGATCTCGCCCTGCTGACCGTCGCCGATCGGCAGTTGAGCCGGCTGATCGGCCCCTAGAACATTATGTCCCTAGGCGGCCTTCACTTCCGCCAGGAAGTTGTCGACCTCGCGGCGCAGGTCGGTGGCTTGGCCGGCGAGGCAGGCGGCGGCACCCAATAGCGCGCGGGCGGAGCCGCGGGTGTCGGCGGCGGCGGCGCTGACCAGGGTGATCGACGAGGATACCTCCTGCGTGCCGGCCGCGGTCTGCTGGACGTTGCGCGCGATCTCGCTGGTCGCGGCACTTTGCTCCTCGACGGCGGCCGCGACCGATCCGGTCACGCTGCTGATGTTGTTGACGACGGTGACGATCTTTTCGATCGAACTGACGGTCGACCCGGTTTCCGACTGGATCGCGGCGATCTGGTTCTGGATCTCCTCGGTCGCGCTGCCGGTCTGGGTCGCGAGGTTCTTGACCTCCGCGGCGACGATCGCGAAGCCCCTGCCGGCCTCGCCCGCCCGCGCCGCTTCGATGGTGGCGTTGAGGGCCAGCAGGTTGGTCTGCGATGCGATCGCCCGGATCAACTGGACGACATCGCCGATCCGCGTGGCGCTCTCGGCGAGCGTCCGGACCTTCTCGGTTGTGTCCATCGCCTGGTTGGTGGCGAGGCTCGAGGCTTCGGCCGCTTCGGCCATGCGCCGGGTGATCTCGTTGATCGAGGCGTGCAGCTCTTCCGACGCGGCGGCGACCGTGTTCACGCTCGACGTCGCCTGCTCGGCGGCGGCGGCCACGGAAGCCGCCTGCGACGCAGTGGCCTCGGCGGAGAGATCGAGGCTTTCGGCGGATTGCTTCAACCCGCTGGCGGCATCCGCCAGAGTTCGGCAGACGCCGTCCATCAACTGGCCGAAGCCGTTCGTGAGCGCCTCCATCTTCTGGCGACGCGCCTCCCGGCGACCCTGGGCCGCGGTTTCCAGCTGGGCCAGCCGATCCGCTTCGGCGGAGTTGTCCTGCAGCACGCCGATGGCTTTCGCCAAGGTACCCATCTCGTCGGTGCGGTTGCGATAGGCGATTTCCAGATCCCGAGCGCCCTCCGCGATCCGGCCGATGATGTCGGTCAAGGCGGTCAGCGGCTTGGTCACGCGTCCGTTGATCAGCAGAATGACCGTGACGACGATGCCGAGGGTCGCCAGCATGCCGATGATGGAGGCGACGACGCCGAACAGCGCCTCGTCATAGGCGGTCTTGATCCGCTCGATCGCCTCCGCATAGGCGGCATCGCGCAACCCCAGGATCGCGGTGAATGCCGGCGCGACCTTCTCCCGAAGGGTCGTGGCGTCGTAGGGGAACACGCCGGTCGAAAACTGGTCGGTCAGCGACTTTTTCTCGGCGCCGAAGCCCTCGACATAGATCCTCTGAACTTTTTCCAAGCTCTGCCGCAGATTGGCCGGGGTATTTGGGAGGGCATGAACAATGGCGAGACGGCCCCAGATCTGGTCGATCTGCCCTTGAAAATTCGCCAGGGTCGACCGCTGTTCGACGGTCCCCGGCTTATGGCTGATGACCAGGTTTTTCAGGAAGCCGACCTGACGGCTGCCCATATCACGCAAGCTCGAGGCCGTGTTGGCCAGATCGGCATAGCGATAGACAGCGCCGTCGAGCAAGGATAGCCGTTGCAGCTGGTCGTCCAGGACGCCCCCGATCAACACATTGAGTGCGAAAGCCTGGTTGACCACTTTGTCGACCGCGTCACCGCGCTGGTCGAGCGGCTTTGCCAAAACCTGATCGGTGTATTGCCGGCTCTGGCTGAACAAGCCGTCGATCTCGACCATTTTGGCCCGTAAATTCGCCCCATCTTCAAGCGCGTCGGCCGTCGCGGCGAGCTGTGCCCTCGCGGCCGCCATCGCCGCGTTGGTCGGCTTGCGCGTGTCCATCATCTCGGTCTGAGCGGCCGAATTGCCAGGCGCGACAGACGCGATGACCTCCGTCGTCACGCCCCGTTCCGCTGAAATATTGGGTGGAATGGCGGCCAGGCTCCGCAGCACGCTCAACCTTCGCTCGGCCTTATTCACCTGCCCGATCTGCTGGACCTGCTCGGCCGCGAGGATACTTCCCAACGCACACGCGAGCACGGCGACGAGGGAGAGCGAACTCCATAACAGCCGGCGAATGGACATGGCGGGCAAATCCCAAATTGTTTATTTTTTATAAAGGCTCCCGTACTAAAAACAGGTTCTTCTGAACGGTTGGTTAACAACCAATGGATGGTGCAAGTCGGTCAGTGCCGGAAGTGGCGCAGGCCCGTGAACACCATGGCCAATCCCCGCTCGTCGGCGGCGGCGATCACCTCCGCGTCGCGTTTCGAGCCGCCCGGCTGGATGATCGCGGTCGCCCCGGCATCCGCCGCGGCGATCAAACCGTCCGCGAAGGGGAAAAACGCGTCGGACGCGACGACCGATCCGATCGCCGGGCTGCGGCCATCTCCCCCAGCCGCGGCACCGGCCTCGGCGGCTTTCCAGGCGGCGATGCGCGAGCTGTCGACCCGGCTCATCTGCCCGGCGCCGATGCCGACCGTGGCGCCGTCCTTGGCATAGACGATCGCGTTGGATTTCACGTGCTTGGCGACGCGGAAGGCGAACAGCAGATCGGCCAGCTCGCGCGGCGTCGGCGCCCGTTTCGTCGCGACCGTCAGATCGAGTGCCGCGACCCGGCCGGAATCGCGATCCTGCACCAGAAAGCCGCCGGCGAGCGAGCGCCAGGCATAGCCCGTGGCGGCGGGGTCCGGCATCGCCCCGGTCACCAGCACGCGCAACTGCGTCTTGCGCGCCAGGATGGCGGCGGCGCTTTCCTCGATCTCCGGCGCGATGATCACCTCGGCGAAGAGCTGACCGAAGGCTTCGGCGGCGACCGCGTCGAGCCGGCGGTTGACGGCGATGATGCCGCCGAACGCGCTGATGGGATCGCAGGCCAAGGCCTTGCGATAGGCATCCAAGAGATCGTCGCCGACCGCCACGCCGCAAGGATTGGCGTGCTTGATGATGGCGACCGCCGGACGATCGAACTCGGCGACCGCCTCGAACGCGGCATCGGTGTCGTTGAGGTTGTTGTAGGACAGCTCCTTGCCCTGCAGCTGCCGCGCGGTGGCGACGCCCGGCCGGGGCTCGCCCGTCGTGTAGAACGCCGCCTCCTGGTGCGGGTTCTCGCCATAGCGCAGCACTTGCCGCCGCTTGCCGCTGAGGATCATCACCTCGGGAAACGCGTCGCCGCGTTCCGCCGCCATCCAGCGCGCGATCGCCGCGTCGTAGGCGGCCGTCCGGCTATAGGCGAGTGCCGCCAGCCGCCGGCGCAAGGTCAGGGTGGTGGCCCCGCCATGCGCCTTCATGTCGGCGAGGATGATCTCGTAATCGGTCGGGTCGGTCACGACCGTGACGAAATCGTGGTTCTTGGCGGCACCACGGATCAGGGAAGGGCCGCCGATATCGATGTTCTCGATGCACTCGGCCCAGGCTGCGCCGCGCGCCACGGTGGCCTCGAAGGGGTAGAGGTTCGAGACCACCAGATCGATCTCGCGCAACCCATGCTCGGCCAGGGCGGCTCGATGGCTGGCGAGATCGCGCCGCGCCAGGATGCCGCCATGGATCGCCGGATGCAGCGTCTTGACGCGGCCGTCCAGCATCTCGGGAAAACCGGTTTCCGCCGCGACGTCCTTGACCGGCAACCCCGCCTCGGCCAAGGCCCGGGCGGAGCCGCCGGTCGAGATCAGTTCGACGCCCTGGTCGACCAGGGCCTGCGCGAAGGCGATCAGGCCGGTCTTGTCATAAACGGAAATCAGGGCGCGGCGGATGGGGCTGGTTTGGCTGTCGGTCATCATTCGGTCCAAGGACGGGTGCGGTATCGGCGGACCTTAGGCGTCCCGATGCGGCGAGATCAAGCAGACCCGTCGGCGATCGGCGGTTCGACGTCGGGCCCGAGGCCGCGCCGGGCACCCTGTGACAGGCGATGGAGCAGCAGGCCGACCAGAATGACCGCCAGGCCGATCGCCGGCCATTCCAACGCGTGCCACCACACGGCCGCGGCCGCCAGCACGATCAGACCGAGATTGGCCAGGATGATGAGGCCGGTCACGGCGCCGTGGCTGAGGCCCCGCTGCACGGCGCGCTGGTAGAAATGCTGCCGATGGGGCCGCCAGACGCGCTCACCGGTCAGCAGCCGCCGGACCAGCGTCAAACTCGCATCCGCCAGATAATACAGCGGTAGGATCAACGCCGCCGCCCAATAGCCGCGCCCAGCCAGGCCGAGCAGCAGCCAGCCGATCAGAAAACCCAGCGGCACGCTGCCGACATCGCCCAGAAAGAGCTTCGCCGGATGCCAATTCCAGACGAGGAAGCCGAGCGCCGCCGCCGCCAGGGCGACGCCGAGGGGCGCGCGGCCATCATTCGGATCGGCGACGATCACGGCGACCAGGGCGATGCCGAGGCCGAGGGCGACCGCCTCGGCCCCGGTGATGCCGTCGATGCCGTCCATGAAGTTGAACAGGTTGACGAACCATGCCCAGAGTAGCCCGGTCGCCAGGATATCCAGCCAGGGCGGCAGCATGCCTTGGAACACGCCGCCGATGCCCGGCAGGAAGAACAGCCCTGCGGCGATCGCCACAGCCTGCGCCGCCAGCCTGACGCCGACCGGCAGGCTCGCCAGATCGTCGCGCCAGGATACGACGGCGAGCGCCAATCCCAGGACCAGGATCGGTATCGTGGTCCAGGGCGCCGCCCCGCCGATCGTCAAACCCGCCCAAGCGACGGTGATCACCGCCATGACGGCGAGACCACCGCCGCGCGGTGTCGGCCGGTCGTGACTGGACCGTTCGTTGGGGTGATCGACGATCCGCCGATGCCGCAGCCAGAACAGCACCAAGCCGGTCGCGGCGGCGCTGACCACGACGCAGCCGGCGATCAGCAGCAGGATCGACACCACGCTCATCGGCGGGCACCGCAACGACTATGGCGCAAGATTAAGATCCTGGGTCGGGAGCGGTAAGGGCAGGCATGTCCGCGTAGGCGGCCGAACGAGGTCGGTACGAATCAGGCCGTGCGAACCAGCCGGCTGGCGAAGAACCCGTCGATGCCGTCGAATTCCGGGATATGGCTGGGCAGGGTGCGGATGTCGCCACTTGCCGTGATGAACTCGGTCAACCCGCCGACTTCCTCGCCGCGCACCGGTACCCGCTGGAGTGGCGCCCCCCGAGCCAGCAGATTCTCGATCTGCTTGTGTCCCTCATCCGGCTCCAACGAGCAGGTGCAATAGACCAGCGTGCCGCCGACTTCGAGCATGTCGATCGCCGCGGTCAGCAGTCGCTCCTGGACGGCGGCCAGGCGTGCCACGTCGTCCGGGGTCTTCAGATGCGGGACGTCGGGATGGCGGCGGATGGCGCCGGTGGCGGTGCATGGCGCATCCAGCAGGACGCCCCATACCTTTTTCTCCGGCCGCCAGGTGATCGCGTCGGCGCTGACCATCTCGACCTTGAGCGTCATGCGTTTGAGATTGGCACTCATCCGGTCGAGCCGGCGCGGCGAGCGATCGAGGGCGGTGACGGTCGCCCCCGCCGAGGCCAGTTGCGCTGTCTTGCCGCCCGGCGCCGCGCAGAGATCGATGACGTGCTTGCCGGCGATGTCACCGAACAGGCGTGCCGGAATCGCGGCGGCGGCGTCCTGTACCCACCACGCGCCATCGGTATAACCCGGCAGATTGGCGATCGCGCCGCCTGACGCCCGGCGGATCGTGCCGCTGGGCAGCAGGATCGCCTCCAGACGCTCCGCCCAGCCGGTCCGATCGCCGCGCACCGTGATGTCGAGCGGCGCCTCGCGCAGATGAACCTCGGCGATCCGGCGGCATTCGATGGCGCCATAGGCGCCGGTCCAGGAATTCCACAGCCATTTCGGCGTGTTGAGGCGTGGCGCGTCCTGCTGCGCCACCAAGCCCGGACCATCCTGGCTCAACCGCCGGAGAACCGCGTTGACCAACCCCTTATGGCTGGTGAAGCCGCGGGCATCGGCCAAATCGACCGTGGTCGCCACGGCGGCATGGGCGGGTGTCCGCAGAAACAGCAATTGGGCGATGCCCAGCCGCAGCATGTCGTGGATCACCGACGCCCGGGGCGGCAGCGGGGTCGCCAGGCAATGGGCGATCAGCGCATCGATCTGGCCCAATCGCCGCAACACGGTCGCCACCAGCAGGCGCGCGAAGGCACGATCGCGTACCGACAGTAGCTGCAGGTCGGACGCTTCGTCGATCGCGTCGTCGAGGGACCGCCGGCGCCGCAAGACGGTGCCAAGCAAATCCACAGCAACGCCACGGGCGGTGGGTGTGGGAGACGATTTCAACAAGGTACTCTCAGCAATCCTAGGCACAGCTCGCTCCAACCCGGTACGGCGCGCCTATCAAACGCTCGGTTTTCAAGAAGGTTCCGGAATTTTCTATGTCTATAGAAGAAACGTAGCAACGGCGCCATTTCCCACGATGTGTGACGCGATCCGTCAAAGCGCCCTCTTGTGATTGGTCTCGTGTCATGCCCGGACCGACCGGCCGGGGCAATAGGTTTTTGTACCGGATGCGACCGGCCGGACGATCCGAACGGCGAGCCGATTGCGTGACGCCGGTCTTCGCAGGCGCGAATATTCCCGAGAATATCCAGGGAACGTCTTGGCATGATCTTCCGCACAAACTATTTCTGAAATTATGCAAGATACGCCCAAAGTCCCATATCCGCCGGCCAATCCCGTTGCCGTCACGCCAACGGCACCAACGCCTCCCGCCCTTGAAAAGGTCGCCGATGAAAAGCCCTGTACTGGGGAAATGGCCACGGGGCAGGTAGCCCCGGGGGAGGTTGGCGGTCCAAAGGGGCCTGAACCGACCCGGTTCGGCGATTGGGAGCGCAATGGTCGATGCACCGATTTCTAACCCTTCTTCGCGGTTGTACCGCCTAGCGATAAACCAATGCGGGTGAAAGGTGCGGCTCTCATCGAAACGGGACTGTCACCAAAGGACTGTTGAACTCGGGTGATCGTCACGTCGTCGCAGGTTATGGCACGAAACCGCGCCGACTATGTGGCATCTGTCACATCTGCGCCGGATTTGCCGTTATCCGGGAGGCTCCGTCGGTGCCGCGCGCAGCTTGTCGAAATGGAAGCCCTGATAAAGGGCGATACCCATGGAGCGTCCGAACCGAACCGCATCCGGTCCGTCGCAATGGCAGAGCACCGCCGAACCGCGGCCGATCGCCTCGATACTCTGGCGGATCATATCATCGGGACCGTTCGGCGATTCGCCCACCAAATCCTGGTTCCAGATCAGCTTTACCAGGTCGACATCCAGCCGGCTTCGATCGACCGAGGGAAGCACCGCCCCGGTGACGCCGTCCAGGCAAATCCGGTACCCTCGATCATGCAGCAGGTCGCGGATCGATAGATACGTGTCGAAATGCGCGAACACATCGACGTAGTTCAATTCGATGACGATCTGCCCCCTGGCCGTCGATGGCAGGGCGAGATCGAAATCCTCGAACTCCTGCGATACCAGGCTGGAGAGATTGAGGTTGAGGCTGGCGGCCGTCAACTTGCCGGCCCGCGCGCTCCGGCGCAGGAGCAGCAGCATGCGTTTGTCCAGGATTTCGGTGAGATAGTGGAACAGCCACTGGTTCTCCAGCGTGTTGAAATCGATCGTCTCGGCGCGCTGCAGCGCGGATATCGCGACGAAATGCTCGGTGAATACGGTTTGCAGCGGAACATGGGGCAGCATCGCGCAGGCCGCCTGCCGGCGCACGACCCGCGCGAAATCCACCTGATTCAGTTTCGCGATCAAGTTTTGCAGTTGTTTGGGCGGAATGGCCGGGCTGACGCGCTCCCTAAGATCGGCGTCGCCGGTGCGGGTGGGCGCCAACGCGGCTTGCTGTTTAAAGCCACGCACCAGCGCCAGGAACGCCGCGTATTCGATGCCGAGGTCGTACCAGCTGCAGAACCCCTCGATGCCATCCCGCACCAGCGGATCGCTGGCGAATAACTCGCGGAGCTGTTCCACCGCCTGCACGACGCTCTTCTGTTCGGTACGATTGAAAACCATGACGATATCGGCGTTCAGCAGCACGTAGACGCCGCAATCCAGCAGCTTGACGCGTTGCGTGAAGCTGTCGATCGCCGCGCGCAGAAACGCGCCGCGGCGATGGGCGGTGCTCAATTCCGACAGGTGGATCTGCATCGCCGCCTTGGCCTCGGCATAGCGGGCGATGCGTTCGACATGCGCGACGAGATGCGTCTCGTCGCGACTCATCTGCAGGGGTGTCGCTCGGAACATGTACCGCCTCGTACTGCCATCCCACCATGTGCGCGGTCACGGCAAAGGTGCAGCAGCTTGGCGCGTCGATCTTAACTAATGCTTAAGAAGCCGCGCGCGGCCGAGGATCAGTGACCCGTGTCGATCGGCGCGCAATTCGTCCGCCCCGACATGACGCAGTCCTGCAGCGTGCCGACTTGTCGCAGCTTCTGGGCCAGATACAGGCCGCCGACGACCAGCAGGAGGATCACGATCAGCGCTGTGAGATTGCTTCGCATCGGGTTCTCGTCACTCAAGGCCGCCCTGAGAAGGGGCCGCTAATAAAGACCTGCCAACCTCGCCCGGTGCTTGAGCAGCGCGATCAGGATGTCGGCGGTCGGCGTTTCGATCCCGGCGGCGCGGGCGAGATCCTGGACGGCGATGAGCTGGCCGTCGATCTCCATGCTTCGGCTGGCTTGCAGGTCCTGCAGCATGGAGGGGCGATGGGTCGTCAGCTGGCTGTTGCTGGCCAACCGTTCATCGATCTGGGCGTCGATCTCGATGCCGTAGGCGGCCGCGACGCGCACGCCTTCCTCCATCATCCGGCGGAAGATCGGTTTCAGGTCGGGATCGGAGATCGCGTTGCCGGTTGTCGCACCGGTCAGGCAGGTGATCGGCGACGATGCCATGTTGCCCAGCAGCTTGATCCAGATTTCGCGCCGGATATCGTCGGCGACCGGGGCCCGACATCCGGCTTGCTCGAGGAGCTGTGCCAGGGCCGCGATCCGGGTGGTGCCGGCATCGGTCGGTTCACCCAGGATGAACCGGTCGGATTTCGAGTTGTTGCGGATCAATCCCGGTTCCAGGACCTCGTTCGCCGAATAGATCACGCAAGCGATCGCGCGCTCGACGCCGATCTCGTCCCAGAGCCGACCGCCCGGATCCAGCCGATCCATCCGGCGGTCGTGCCTCGGCCCCGCATGGCCATGGAAATACCACCAGGGAATGCCGTTGATCGCATAGACGATCGGGGTATCGGGCTTCAACAGCGGATGCAGGGCGGGCACGATTCCCGGCAACGCCGGTGCCTTGACCGCGCTGATCACGATATCCTGGGGACCCAGCGTGGCCGGGTCATCCGTGGCGTGGGGCCAGGAGGTGAAGCTTTCCTCGGCGCCTTGAAATCGCAGGCCATCGGCCCGGATCGCCGCCAGATGCGGCCCGCGCGCGACGATCGATACTTCCAGCTCCGGTATCGTCGCGGCGGCCCGCGCCAGTTTCGCGGCCAGATGTCCGCCCACGGCCCCGGCGCCAAAAACACAAACCTTCATTATCTTCCTTCCGATCGCCGCGCTTGCGAATGCAGGATACGGGCCGGTATGACGCGGGTCGCGGCTTTACGCGGCGACCAGCTTGACGCCGTTTTTGCGAAGCGCCTCGAGCAGCCGGAGATTGAGCGCGCGACCGATCGACCATTGGCGGGCCGGCAAGGTCTTCAGCCGCACCCTGATGACATAGCCGGTGTCTTTTACGGCGACGACGCCTTGGACGTCGAGGGGTTCCAGCATCGCGGCCGAGTAGCGTTCGTCTTTTTTCAGCTCCTCGCCGGCCTCGCGCAGGATCTGCCAGACCCGATCGATATCCTCCCCCTCGCCGATGCCGATCTCGACCGTATAGACGCCATAGCCCCGGCTGCGATTGTTGACGGAGGTGACCGAGCTGAACGGAATCGTATGCAGGCCGCCCAGCTCGTCGCGGATGCGCATGGTGCGCATGGAGATCGCCTCGATCCGGCCCGAGGGGCCGCCGGCAAGCTCGACCGAATCGCCGACCGCGATGGTATTCTCGGCCAGCATGAACAGGCCGGTGATCAGGTCCTTGACCAGGGCCTGGCTGCCGAAGCCGACCGCGACACCGACCACCCCGGCGCCGGCCAGCAAGGGGGCGATGTTGAGCCCCAAGGTGGAGAGCGCGGTCATCGACGCGATGATCAGCACGGCGATCATCACGGCGTTGCGCAGCAGCGGTAGCAAGGTTTGGGCGCGGGAACTGCGGCGCAGCGGCTTGCCATCCGGATCGGTCGCGGCGAGATAGCGCTCGATCGCGGCGCTCGCGACCTCCCACACCACCAAGGCGACGGCGGCGACGATCAGCACGGTGGTCAACCGGCCGATGAGATCCCGCCCGAGCGCGCTGCCGAGCACCACGAAGGTGTCGATCCCCCATGCCCAAAGGACGACCATCAGGATGCCCAGCCGCACCACGATGCCGAGGATCAGCAGGGTGACGGGCACATACCAAACCGCCCGTTGCCGCAGGCCGGGAGAATAGTGGCGCAGTCGATCCGACAGCCGGTGATCCGGATGCAGGACCGAGCGGGCGATGGCGATGATCGATTGCCCGATCCCGCCGGCGACGATCGAGATCGCCGTGGCGCGCAGCGCGAAAGGCAGGCCGCCCTGGATGTCCAAGAGGCTGAAAACCAAGACGGCGGTGACATAGAGGATGGCTAGAATATGCCAGACATCGGCGAGGCCGTTGCGCATCGCCTGGAGCGGCGTCCGCCGTCCGATCAAGGTTTCGGCCGCGCTATTGCCACCGCGGATCTGGCGGGCGACCGCCTTTCTGGCCAGGATGATCACGACCACCGTTTCCACGCACAGCACCAGGCCAACCAATTTCAGCACGACATTCTCGATATTCGGCGGCACGCCCAGCCAACCGCCGCACATATAGAGCGTCATGCCATAGATGAAGGTGCTGCCGAGCAGCCGCGTCCAACGGAAGATCCGGTGTGCCGTGACCGCTTCGACATCGATCAACGGACGGAACGGCGGGCCGGGCAAGACGGTGATCCAGGTCAGGATCATGATCAGCCGGACGAGGACGACCGCGTTGATCATCGCCAGGATGATCTGCAGGGTCATGAAATCCGGCTGGGTCAGCGGCAGGATGATCGCCGGTATGGCCGCGAAGGCGATGATCGGCAGCGACCCTATCGCCAATCGGAGGATGGCACCCACCAGCCGGGAATGCGCCGCCGCCTGCCGCTGGGGATGGGTGGCGATGCGGCGGATCACCAAATGTCGCACGCCCCATTCCGCCAGCAGGGCGATACCCAGGATGACCGCGATCTCGCCGGCCAGCTTCAGCCACTCCTGTCGGGTGGTGGGGTTGTCGACCTGCCGCTGAAACCAGGCGGCGATCGACGCGGTATCGAGGGCCGCGTGAGAGGCGTCCTTCACCTCGCCGGCGAGCCGGTTCACCTGATCGGTGACCGCGGTGGCGATCGTGTGCGTCGGCGGCGGTGGCTTGGCGGGTTGCTGGGCGGCGAGCAGCGTCTGCAGTTGATCGATCAGCTTTTGCCGGGCGCCGTCATCCTTGAGCGTGCCGATCAGCCCCTTGAGCTGGTCCGCGGAAGGGACCGCCGCCGCGGGTGCCGACGCCGGATCGGCAGCCAGGGCCAGCCCCTGGCCGATGCCGATCACGAACAGCATCGCCAGCAGCCAAGCCTGGGCCAGCAGCCAAGCCTGGGCCAGCAGCCAGACCGTGGCCACGCGCCGGTGATGCCCGAAAACGGGCCGAATGCGCTTCATCCCGGGTGATCCTCGCGAGCTGGGAAAGATAGAGTGGGAAGGATGTTCGGTGCTTCTTACCATCCGGTGCTTCTTAACACACCGGGCAGCCACGAACCGGGCAGCCACGAACGGCAGGACGAAGGACGGTGTCGAATGTTTATGTCAGCATGATGGATGCGGTTTCCCTTGGCGCTACCGACGCACGGCAGGTTCGACGGCGGTTGGCACGCATCCGGCGGGTGGCCTGGCTGGTCGACGCGGCATTCCGGGTACCGGGCCTGCGGTTTCGCTTTGGGCTGAATAGCCTGCTCGGCCTGCCGCCGGTGGCCGGCGATGCCGCCCTGGCGGTCGTCTCGCTCTATCTGATCTATGAGGCGGCGCGGCTGGGCGTGCCGCGCGCCAAGCTGCTGCGCATGCTTGCCAATGTCGGCGTCGAGGTGGCGGTCGGCAGCGTGCCGGTGCTGGGCGATCTGCTGGACATGGTCTGGAAGGCCAATCTGCGCAATCTGGAGATCGTCGAACGGCATCTGGGCGTCGACGCCTGATTTTGATCGCCCAGAAGATGATCGCCCAGAAGATCAGCCCCCTTGGTCGGTCGGCAGTCGCGGCAGGTAGAACCTGACCGTCGTGCCCTCGCCAGGCTCGCTAGAAATCTTCGCATGCCCGCCGGATTGCCTGATGAAGCCGTAAACCTGCGAGAGACCAAGCCCGGTACCCCGCCCAAACTCCTTGGTGGTGAAGAAGGGCTCGAAAGCCCGATCCCGGATTGCTTTCGTCATCCCAGTTCCGGTGTCGCCGACCGCTATCATGGCGTATTGGCCGGGCACGACCTCCTCGTCCGCGGCGGTGAATGCCCTGTCGAGTATGGTGTTCGCTGTCTCGATCGTGATCTTCCCGCCTTCGGGCATCGCGTCCCGTGCGTTGAGCACGAGGTTAAGCATCGCGTTTTCGAGTTGGGTTTCGTCGGCGGAGACCAGGCAAAGTCCGGCGTCGAGCATGCTTTCGATCGACACCGTCGCCCCTAATACGCGGGTCAGTGTGTCGATCACGCCGACGACAAACCTATTGAGATCGATCGTCTTCGGCTCAAGAGGCTGGAGGCGCGCGAAGGCGAGGAGCCGACGTGTCAGCATCGCCCCTCGTGATGCTCCGCGCAGCGCCGCGGCGAGCGACTCTCGGTGCTCGGGGCTAAGATCGACAAGCTCACTTTCCAAATGCGAGATGTGACCGGTGATGACGGTGAGCAAGTTATTGAAATCATGAGCGATGCCGGCGGTGAGCATCCCGACGGCCTCCATCTTCTGCGCCTGATGAAGTCTTCGCTCGGTCTCCAGGCGCGCCACTATCTGGCGTTCAAGTTCCTGGTTCGCGGCGAGTAGTCCCTTGGTGCGGGCGGCGACCAGCTGTTCGAGGCGTCGTTCGCTCTCCCGTGCCGCTTTATCGGCGCGGTGGCGCTCCAGAACCATCTGGATCGAGGCATGCAACTCCCGTTCGGAAAAAGGCTTCAGCAAGTATCCGTAAGGCTTGGTCGCGCGCGCGCGTTCGAGCGTGGCTTCCTCCGAATACGCCGTGAGATAGATGACGGGAAGCAAGACATCGGGCGGTATGCGGGATGCGGTTTCGATGCCGTCGAAGTCGCCCTCGATATGGATATCCATGAGCACCACGTCCGGGCGCAGATCCCTTATCTGCTTCAACGCTTGCTCGCCGGTTGTAACCATCGCCGAAACGTTGTAGCCCAATCGCTCCAGTTGCTGCTTCAGGTGCATGGCGACGATGCGCTCGTCCTCCACGACAAGTATTTTAGCCCCTATCATATAGACCGGCCTTTACGTCTGAAGCGGAAAGCGCAGCGAGAAGCGAGTTGGCTTCGAGCGCTGAATAGTGAGATCCCCTCCAAGTTGGGCGACGAGCAGGGGCACCAATCGCAACCCCAAAGTGTCGGTTTGCGTCATGTCGAATGCCTCGGGAATGCCGATACCGTCATCGCTCACCGAGAGGACGACTTGGTCGGTGGCGTCATGGGAAAGATCGATCCGTATTTCTCCTCCCATGTCGTCGGGGAAAGCGTGCTTGAGGGCGTTCGAGATGAGCTCGTTCACCACCAGACCGCACGGGATCGCCGCATCGATCGGCAGCAGGACCGAACTCGACGTTATGGAGAGCGCGATGCGTTCCATTCCGATACCGTATGACGACAGCAAGATCGGCACCAGGGTGTCGAGAAAAATACTAAAATCGACACGCGCGAAGTCTTTCGATTCGTAAAGGGTCTGATGGATGAGTGCCATGGATCGGATGCGATTTTGGCTTTCCATCAGAATATTAATTACGACGGGGTCGTCATTTTTATTGGATTGAAGGCCAAGCAAGCTGTGAATTATCTGTAGATTGTTCTTAACTCTGTGGTGAATTTCGCCAAGAAGAATGTCTTTTTCCTTCAGTGCGGCTTGAACGCTTTCCTCTCTGTGTTTACGTTCCGTGATGTCGACGATTGCCGACAGCACCATGGTCCCGGCCTCGGTCTCGATCGGGTTCAAGCCGATCTCCACCGGGAATTCACTGCCGTCCTTCCTCAGGCCGTAGAGATCGCGCCCCGCGCCCATCGGCCGCGACTTCGGGTCGGCGAAGAACATGCCGCGCAGCCCGGGATGGTTGGGGCGGAAGCGTTGGGGAACCAACATCTCGATGGCTTGACCAAGCATCTCCGACCGCTCATAGCCGAAAACCTGCTCGGCCTGCGCGTTGACCATCTCGATCATGCCCGACTGGTTGATCATCACCATCGCGCTCGGCGCCGCCTCGACGACCCGCCGGAAACGCTCTTCGCTCTTCTTCAGAGCTTCCTCGATCGTTTCGCCCTTCCCGACCGCCTGGCCGGCACCTCCTTTCAACACGTCAGATCGCGGAGAACGCGGCGTCGACGGCCGCGCGCAACTCGCCTGACAAGAGAGGTTTGATCAGGACATTACCGAAGCGCTCATTGGCGTTCCCCAGCACCTTCACCTGCTCATAAAAGCCGGTCAGGTACATGATCCTCAGCTCGGGTCGCCGCAGAAGGGCCATCCGGGCGAGACTGAAGCCGTTGAGGCCCGGCATGATGACGTCGGTAAGGAGGAGATCCAGCTTGGCGTCACTATCGAGGATATCGAGAGCCAAAATGCCGCTCTCAGCCGTGATCACGTCATGGCCGCCAGATTTGATGATGAGTTTCAGCGTCTGGAGGATTTCGGGCTCGTCATCGACGAGCAGCACGGTTCTTCGATATTCCACTCTGTCAGCTGGTGAGAACGAAGCAGGGACCGGGGGAGCGGCTTCTTCGTGAGACGCCTTGTGGGCAGGACCAGCTTCGTCGAAGCGATGGACGCCTGGGAGATCCGCCCCTGAAGGGATTTGGGTGTCTTCACCCAGCGGAACTCGACAACTTTGCTGCATTTTCGTGCCTCCTCCCTACAGCCGTGCATGCGGTTTTTCTTTGCGCTGGCGGCCGCGCGCACCGGTGTTGGCTATCGCTTGTCGAGTGTCCCGCCGGATGGGTCTTTTAGCTTCGGCGCGCCATTTCCTTCGCCTGGCACATCGCGGCGTACGCGTTCTGGATGAGCGTCTCCGCATCCAGGCCGTCATCGGGATAGAGGCTGACGCCAATGCTGGCATCGAGGTAAAGAGTGTACCGGTCGATGGAATGGGCCGCCGACACCGCCTGCAGCATTCTGTTCGCCGTCAGGGAAACATCGTCCGATAGTTTCACCTCCGAGAGCAGCACGATGAACTCCTCGTCGCCCCGCCGGCTTACGGTGTCCGAGCCGCGTACGCACTCTACTAAACGGCTGGCGGTGGATTGAAGAAGTTTGTCGCCAATGGAACGGCCCAGCGACTCATTAATCTGCTTGAGACCATCCAGTCCCAGAAATAGGATCACGACTCTCTTCTTGTGGTGCGGCGCTTCGGAGATTGCGCGGCTGATGCGCTCGGTCAGCAGCGACAGGCTTGGCAAACCGGTCAGATCGTCGCGCTGGACGAGCATCGTTTCGGTGGGACGGTGCGCCGGGATATCGATCCAGAATTTGCTGCCGACGCCGGGGGTGCTTTCAAAGCCGATGCGCCCGCCCATGAGCTCGATCAACCGCTTCGATATGGGTAGGCCGATGCCGGTACCTTCGACTGTGCTGCACTCGGCGCCAAGCCGATTGAACGGTTCGAACACCTCGCAGTTCCGCCGAGCCGGGATGCCGATCCCGGTATCGGACACGGTAATCCGCACCCAGCCCTCGGTGCTTGCTTCGTCGGTCATCCGCACCGAGCCGCCCGGGCGGTTATATTTGATCGCGTTGGAAACGAGGTTGGTCAGCACCTGATATAACCGCGTCGTATCCGCGTCGACGACCAGATCGCCGCGCGTCTGCGTCGTCAATACGATCTTGTGTTCCGCGGTCAACGAGGCGAACGAGGCGGCGACACGCTTCAGCAGTGGCGCCGTTTCGACACTGTCGATCGTGACCTGGAGCTTCGCCGCCTCGATCTTGCTGAGATCGAGGAGGTCGCCGATAAGGTGCAGCAGATGTTCGCCGGCCTGCAGGATATGGCCGACATATTCGTGCTGACGCGTGTTCAACTGGCCGAAGGTCTTGAGATCCAGGAGCTGGCCGAAGCCGAGGATCGCGTTCATCGGCGTGCGCAGTTCGTGGCTCATGACGGCGAGGAAATCCGATTTGGCGACGCTGGATTTGCTCGCGGCGACCAGCGCCACGGACAGCTGTTCTTTCTGCGACACCAGCTCCGCCGCGGCCTTGTGCAGCCGTTCGTCTTTTTCTCGATTTTCGGTTACATCTTGCATCACGCCGATGATCCGCTTCGCGCCATCGGCATCGCCGGGAAACTGCTTGCCGCACACCTTGATCCAACGTGCCCCGTCTTGATTCGGCCGGCGGAACTCGACCGCGTCCGTGCCGCCGTTCAATGACAGATGGGCGAACATGGCTTCGATGAGCGGTCGATCTTCGTCGTGGATCTGAGCGAGCAAGGTGTCCCAGGTGCTGGGGAAAATACCCGGCCCGCTACCGACGATATGATCGGCATTGTCCATATGGACGAAGGCGTGGGTCGCCGCATCGAACTCCCAGGATTCCATCTCCGCGGAAGCGAGCGCGAGGCCCAGCCTCTCCTCGCTTTTGTGAAGCTCCAGGTCGACTTTGCGGCGCTCCAGCACCATCTGGATGGTGGCATGCAGCTCTCGATCGGAAAAGGGCTTCACCAGATAGCCGTAAGGACGGGTGCCGCGCGCCCGCTCCAGCGTCGCCTCCTCGGAATAGGCGGTGAGGTAAATCACCGGGATCCGCAGCTCGGGCGGGATCGATCTGGTGGTTTCGATTCCGTCGATCGCACCGTCGATGTGAATGTCCATGAGGATCACATCGGGGTTCTTCCTGTGTATTTCCCGAAGAGCCTGAGCGCCGGAGGCGACCGTGGCCGTCACCTCGTAGCCGAACTTTGCCAATCTCTGCCGCAGGTGGAGTGCGACGATACGTTCGTCTTCTACAATGAGAATTTGCGTCTTCAGTGCGGCGTTCGATCCCGCCTCACGCCCATCGGAAAGTACGGACATGTCGCCTCCCTCCATTCAAGATGCTGCGATGTGGGGATCGCTGGCACTTCGGGCCCCGTCCTTGCTGGGAAACCCTGTGCCACTATTCTAAATTGCTTGGCATGGCGAGGGGCCTCTTGCCCTCTTCTTCGGAAATTACTTGCGGAGTCGCCACCGTTGATCGTTGTCAACGGCCCAAGCCGACAGACCGCTAAACTGCGGACTGTTCGCGTCGCTGAAGAATCTGTATCCCGAAGCCTGTTCATTGACGATCTCCACGAAGGGAGGAATAATTCGGCTCTCGCTAAGGTTGCGCTACCGCCATGCGTCTGGTCTGTCCGGTTGCCGACATTTGAGGCCAGACCTTTTTTCAAGGACTTCGCATATGTGCGTTGAAGCTGGTGCTAACCTGCTCGTAGGGATCGTTTTCCCAGACTTTTGCTCTGCCCCGAGGAAATTGGCCGGCCTCTGCGGGACATCCGGCAAGCAATGGGGGGCTCGATTGCCTGGAAATGCTGTTTGTAGGTCTGATTCCCGCGGAGCGCCGTCGATGCGCGGAGCAAAATCCCTGGAATGATCTGCCCGATCGACCGGGGAAAGGACGTTCCGATGAAAATGGCCAATTCCATCCTATCGACCAACCGCATCCTGGCATCGCTGTCGCCCGGCGACGCCTCGCGCCTCGGCCCCTTGCTCAAGCCGGTTTCACTCGAGCAGGGTTACGTGATCAAGGCGCCTGGGGAGGAAACGGAGCACGTCTATTTTCCCCATGCCGGCACGATCTCACTCCTTTGCGTCATGAGGAACGGCAGCAGCGTCGAGACGGCGATCGTCGGCAGAGAGGGTATCGTGGGCGCGATGGCGGGCCTCGGTTTACAGCTCACGCCCATGCGAGCCGTGGCGCAAGCGCCTGTGATCGCCTCGAGAATCGCTGTGCGGCCCTTCCGGAACGCGATGATTGGAAGTGATGCTTTGCGTGATTTGGTCCTGCGCTGGAGTGAAGTGCTGTTAGCCCAGATACTCATGACTGGAGCCTGCAATGCCTTGCATCCCATTGGGGCGCGGCTTGCGAGACGGATCTTGCAAGCCAGGGATCGAATCGATGATGACGCCATCCCGCTCACGCAACAGCAGCTTTCAGAGATCCTGGGGGTGCGCCGAAGTTCGATCAGCGAGGTCGCGGGGACGTTTCTGAGCATGGGCCTCATTCGCTATCGCCGCGGCCGGATCGAAATCATGGATCGAGCCGGGCTCGAGCAAGTGGCATGCGAGTGTCACGAGACTATCGCCGAAAACGTCGAGCGGCTTCTGTCGGCACTTTGGCGGGGAACGGCGTGAGCAGCGGTGCTTTGTCGGTGCCGTCGACTGGGTTCAGGACGGTTCCGGCAGCAGCTTGAGGTGGCGCAGCAGGTCGACCAGCTTGGCCAGGGTCTCTTGCTGATAGGCGGGGATGTCGCGGGATGCCCAGTCATGAAACCCGGCACCGGCGCGCATCCCGGTGCGGCCCTTCTCCATGTTGTCCACGATCACCGGTGGTGGCGCGAAGCGCTGGTCGCCCAGCGCGCCGGCGAGATAGGTGCCGGCGTAGTAGAGAATGTCGCCGCCGCCCCAATCGACGAATTCGAGCAGCCCCAGGATGGCGAAGCGCACGCCGAAGCCGACCCGGGTCGCGGTGTCGACCGCCTCGGCGGTAGCGACACCTTCGGCGACGATGCGCGCCGCCTCGTTCATCGCCAGCGCCTGGATACGCGGCACGATGAAGCCGGGGGCCGCGCGGCATTCGACGGGGATCTTGCCGGCCGCGCGTAGCGCCGTCAGCACATGGGAGGTTACCGCCGGATCGGTCGCGGTGCCGGGGCTGACCTCGACCAGGGGCACCAGGAAGGCCGGGTTCAGCCAATGGGTATTGAGAAACCGGCGCGGTTCGACGACGAACCGCGCCAGGTCGTCGACCATGAAGGTGGAGGTCGTCGAGAGGATCGGCGTCTCCGGCGCCACCGCCGTGCAGATGCGCGCGAAGGCCGCTTGCTTGACGTCCATCACCTCCGGTACCGCCTCGAACACCAGATCCGCCTGGGCGAGCGCCCGGTCGGCGGCGTCGCCTGCGAGAAAACCGACGCGATCGACCATGGTCGCGGCCTGCTCCGTCGTGGCGATGCCCAGCAGCGTGGTGAGGTGCAGGCTGCGCCGCACCTCCGCCATGGCGTCGGCCAGGGCCGCTGCCGTGCCATCCGGGCCGCGCGGCTTGACGTCGATCAACTGTACCATGTGCCCGGTGAAGGCGAAGGCATGGGCCATGCCACGCCCCATGCGGCCGGAGCCGACGATCGCGACGGTCGGCTTACCGCTCTCGGGGATCATGCCGTTTCGCCTTCGATCAGCAGAGAGGCCATGGCATCGGGCGTGAGATCGGCCAATCCCAGGCGCTCCAGGGTGCGGCCGGTGGCGCGCAGATCCTCGCCGATCACCGCCGAGGCGATCGCCAGCAGCCCGCTCGCCACCGGTGTGGCCACACCCGCCCAGGCCGCGACCGAGACCAGCAGCGCCAGGCCGCAAGCGACATCCTCGCGCATGTAGCGATGGCTCATGAGGTCGATCCGCTCGCGCCAATCGGCGCTGTCGACCAATTGTTCATGGCCGCGCCGGCCATACATCCATTCGTCGCCATCGGTACGGTAGTGATCGGCCAAGGGATAATGCGGCGCGCCATAGCCCAGGCGCAGGCGCAGGGCGATCCGTTCGTTGTCCAACGCGTCGGTCACCTGACGGATCGCCGGCTGGGTGCCCTCGTTGTGGATGTCCCAACGGTCGAAATGCTGCAGCGGCCCCGCGTTCATCAGAATCAGCGGCGGGTGGATGATCGGCCCGGCATTGGTCAACGCCCCATCCAGCGCGTCGCGCAGTTTCTCGACGGCGGGATAGGCTGCCTGAAGGATCTCGAAAGCCGGAGCGGCCAGCCGGGCGGGGTAGACCCCGGTGGGCAGCCGGGTGGCGCGGACCCGGATCGCGATGCGTCGCGGCCCATGCTTGCGTGCGAGATAGGGCAGCGTGCCGGCCTCGGCCACGGCGATCTCGGCCGGGTTGCCGGCGGCACGGCAGGCGCGGCGCAGCACCAGGGTGCCAAAGCTGCCGGGCGGCAGGAAGATGACCTGGCCGTCGCTGAGATGCGGCGCCAGGGCCTGCCCCAACTCCGCCTGCGCGAACGCGGGTACCGGGGCGACGATCAACGCCGCGCCCCGGACGACCTCGCCGAGATCTGTGCTGGCGAGCGCCAGCTTTACCTCGCGCAGGCCCGTCGCATCCATCAGCTCGATCGACTGTTCCGCCAGCACCGGGGCGAAGGCCGAGGCGTCACGCCGCCAGAACCGGACATTGTGCCCGGCGGCGGCCAGATCCGCCGCCGCCGCGTAGCCGCCATTGCTGCCGCCAATTACCGCGATCTCCACGTGCCGCTGTCCTCCTTAGTCGCTAAAGTTCATGCAGCCGGGCACGCAGCTCGTGCTTTTGCACCTTGCCGATCGAGTTGCGCGGCAGGCGATCGGCGAACACCACCCGGCGGGGGTGCTTGAACCGGGCAAGCCGGCCCTGGAAGGCGGCGAGGATCGCCTCGGCATCGGCGGCGGCGCTGGGCGTCATCACGACGATGGCCACAGGAACCTCGCTCCAGCGCGCGTCCGGAGCGCCGATGACGGCGCTCTCGGCGATGCCGGGCAGCTCGGCCAGAACCGCCTCCAGCTCTGCCGGATAGATGTTCTCGCCGCCCGAGATGATCACGTCCTTCTTGCGATCGTCGATCCAGATGAAGCCGGCCGCGTCGCGATGGCCGACATCGCCGGTATGGAACCAGCCGTCGCGCAGCGCCTCGGCGGTGGCACCGGGGTCCTGCCAATAGCCGGTCATGACGTTGCGGCCGCGCACCAGAAGCTCGCCGGATCGCCCATCGGCCACGTCGGCACCGGTGTCGTCGATGATGCGTATCTCGCAATGCGGCGCCGGCTTGCCGGTGGACCCAATCCTTGCCTGCGCATCCTCCGGCCGCAGGAAGATCGCGATCGGCGCGGTCTCGGTCGAGCCGTAGACGGGGATGACCGGCACGCCGCGCGCGTGAATGGCTTCGATCAGCGGCCGCGGCACGATCGACGAACCGGTGGCGATCAGGCGCAGCGACGAGAAATCCGTGGTGGCCCAACGCGGTTCGACCAAGAGGGTGGTGATCTGTGCCGGCACCAGAACGGCCAGCGTCGGGCGCTCCGCCTCGATCGCGGCGAGGCAGGCGGCCGGTTCGAACCGTCGGTGCAGGATGACCGTGGCGCCGGCATGCAGCGCCGGCAAGGTCTGGATGTTGAGGCCGCCGACATGAAACATCGGCAGGGTGGTCAGCACCCGATCGCGGCTGGTGAGGTCGTGCATCGCAGTGCTGTTGATGGCGTTCCACAGCATCGCGTCCTGGCTCAGCACCGCCCCTTTGGGCCGGCCGGTGGTACCGGAGGTATAGACGATCAGCAGCGGTGCCGCGTAGTCCGAGCCGGTATTGGCGTCATCCCAGCCGGCCTCTCGCTCCAACTCGGCGAGGGCGGGAAAACCGGGGACGCCGCCATCGATGCAAACCGGCCGGCACGCCGGTAGACCGGGCAGCACGCTCGTCACCGTTTCGGCGAAGGCGGCGTCGAACAGCCATGCCTTGGCGCCGGCATTGGCCACGATGAAAGCATGTTCCGGGGCGGCCAGGCGCCAATTCAGCGGCACCAGCATGGCGCCCAGCCGCGCGCAGGCGAAGATCAGCAGGATCAGCTCGGGGCTGTTATAGCCGAGATGCGCCACCCGATCGCCACACTCGACGCCCAGCCGGTGCTTCAGGGTCGCGGCGAGATCGCGGCTGCGCTCGAACATCTCGGCATAGCTGATGTCGCGGGTCTCGAAACGCAGGGCTGGGCGTTCCGGAGCTTGCTCGGCCCAACGTTCCAGCCAGTGCGACAGGTTCATCCTCGCCGGCCTATTCGTCCGTTTCGCCACGCTCGTAGAGCGTCTCGCGGCCCAGCCGGTCGAGGCAGAGTTCGGCGGTCCAGGGCAGCATCAGCGAGCCGCACCGGCTGTCACGGTAGAGCCGTTCGAGCGGCAGGGAACGCAGCATGGCCTGGCCACCGCAGGTCCGGATGGCCAGCCGGGCGATCTCGTTGGCGTTCTCCATCGCGGTGTATTGGGCGGTGTACGCGCGCAGCACCTGTTCCTTGGACGGGTTCGGCCCGGCCTCGGTGATCGCCTGGAACCACAACCCCTTGGTCTGCTCCAGCATGATGCGCATCTGCGCCACGGCGATCTGCTTGGTCGGGTACATCCGCCGCTTGACCGGCGGCGTGCCCGGTACCTCGCCGCGCAAGTAGCGGATTGTGAAGTCGTAGGCCGCCTGGGCGATGCCGATATAGGCGGGCGTCAAGGTCAGAAACATGTGCGGCCAGCGCGTCGCCGCCTGGGCATAGATGCCGCGCGGCATCAGCGCCGCGTCGTCGTCCACGAAGACATCGACGAAGGTCAGCGTGCGCGAGACCGTGCCGCGCATGCCCAGCGGATCCCATTCACCGCTGACACTGACACCCGGCGCATCCGCCGGCACCGCCAGATACAGCGTGTCGCGGCGTCCGGCGTCCGGCCGATCCTCGGTACACAGGATGCCGTAATAGTTGGCGTGGCCCGACAGCGAAGCGAAGATCTTCTTGCCGGTGACCAGCCAGCCGCCAGGCACCTGCTTCGCCTTGGTGCCGAAGGCGGCGACGCCGGCCGCGGCGGCGCCGCCTTCGGAAAACGGCTGCGAATAGATCGCCCCGTGCTCCAGGATGCGGCGGTAATGGATGCCGCGCCGAGCCTGATGCACCTCCCGGGTCGCCGCGTCCATCTCCAGGCCATCGGTCAGCGAGCCGCTCCACAGGCAGGAGCAGACATGCATGTTCCAGGTCAGCGCGGTCGAGCCGCAATACCGGCCGATCTCGGCGGCGACGATGGCATAGGTCTGAAAATCGGCGCCGATCCCGCCATATTCCGTCGGGATGCACACGCCCAGCAGCCCGGCCTCGAACAGATCGGTGTAGTTCTCCGTCGGAAACGCCGCGCGCCGATCGTAATCCGCCGCGCGCGGGGCGAGTTTGGTGGCGCCGATATGCCGGGCCAGCGCCGTCAGCTCGGCTTGCCGATCGGTCAGCCGAAACGCCGATTGGTCGAAGATCGGCGTATCCTCCAGCGTCGTCGATGCGCTGCCGTGCATAGGTTTCTCCATCGTAATGTCAGGCATCAGGCGAGGTTGCCGATGAATTCGCCGAGCACGGCCGTGAAGGTGTGCTGCCGTTCCAGATTGGCGAGGTGACCGGCGCCGGGGATCATGGTGAACCGGGCACCGGGGATCTTGCCCGCCATGCGCTCCATCATCGGCGCCGGCGCATTGGTGTCGCTTTCCCCGGCGATCAGCAGCGTCGGTACCGCGATGCCGGGCAGCGCGTCGCGTCGGTCGAAGGTGACCAGGCAGCGCATCGCCTGGCGATAGGCGTCGGCCGGCACCGCCGACATGCAGCGCCGTGCCAGCTCGATGCCCGCCGGATCGGCATCCTCGCCGATCAACTCGGCGACGATGCCGGACGCCAGATCGGCCATCGACATGCCGTTATCCAGCGGCTCCAGCCGCTTGGCGACGAAGGCGCGCTGAAAGGCGCCGTCACCGCGGCCGAAGGCGGGGCTGGTCGCCGACAGCACCAGCGAGCGCAGGCGGTGCGGCCAGGTCGCCGCGAATTCCTGCGCCACCATGCCGCCGATCGAATGGCCGACCAGATGGACCCGATCGAGCCCCAGATCGTCGAGCAGACCGAGCAGCGTCTCGGCCAAGGCGGGGAAGGTCATCGCGTCGAGGGCCGGGGAGCCATGATAGCCCGGCATGTTCCAGGCGATCGTCCGATACCGGGGCGACAAGGCGTCGAGCTGTGGCGCCCAGCTATCGGCGCCGCCGCCGATGCCGTGCAGAAACACGATGGGCTCGCCGGATCCGCGCAGATCGGCCGAGACGCGGGTCTTCATGCGAGGTCTCCGATTTTCATGCGAGGTCTCCGACCAGGATACCGTCGCGGATGATCACGGTGTCGTCCAACGTCAGGGTGCAGCCGCGCACCGGCAGGTCGAAATGCCCCTGGGTATAGCGTTGGGCGAATTCGTTGGCGCCGGTCGAATAGAGGAAATTGCCGGCATAGGCGCGCAGTTCCGTTCCGTTGGTATCGCGGCGGTCATAGAGCGTCAGCGCCTCGTAGCGGGCGGCCGGGTTCATGCCCCAGCCGACATGCGAGGTGGCGAAGGCCTCGCGATCGCCGAACGCTTCGAAATACCGCCGCGTCAGCTCCGCATCCGCGCCGCTGCCGTCGATCGCCGTCACGTAATCCTGTTCGATGCGCAGCGCCACGGGCGAGGTGAGGTAGCGCTTGAAGGTGAGGTTGATGTCGCCGGCATCGAGTACCAGGGTGCCGTTCACCGTGTCGCGTGCCGGGAAGCTGACGACGATCCCGCCCGGCCAATGGGCGACGGCACCGGGCCGGTCGCAATAGCCCCAGACGCCGACGGTGCTGGCCCCGGCCATCGAGACGGTGAGATCGGTGCCGGCATTCGATGTGACGCGCAGGGTCGTGGCGGCGCGCGCCATTTTGATGCCGGCCTTGACCTTGGGTGTGAGGTCAGGATCCGGGACCAGCCGCTCCAGCGCGTCCGGATGTTCGTTGCTGATCATCAGCAGCCGCGCGCCGTTGCCGAGGATCTCCGGCAGTTCACGGGCATGCAGCAGGCCTTCGACGGTGAGGTCGACGACCATGCCGCTGGCCTTCAACGCCGCCACCGCGGCCGACTGGCCGGTCAGGGCTTCGGACGCCCCGGTCGACCGGATCGGCACGATGGCGTGTTGCGGTGGGGTCGGCACCACCACATGGAACGGCCGCGCGCCGATGCGCAGCAAGGCCAGCTCGGCCAAATGGACGTTGAGCGGCCGCGACTGCGTCTCCGACAGGATTGCGACCTGTTCGCCGGGCGCCACCTTGCACAGGCCGAAGACCGCCGCGAAGCTGTCGATCCACTTGCCTTCGATCCGATCCACCAGCATCGCCAAGCATCTCCGAAAGGCGCTCCGGCCGCGACCCCGAGTCGCACGCCACGCTTGAACCCTAAATCAATCCGTATTATATGAAAAGTCATATTTATGGCGTGGTTCTGAAACATGTGGATTCAGGGCGAGGAGTGGCGAAAATGAGGGCGGGCAATGCTCAGCGGCAGGCGAAAGAACCGGCCGACGCCGAAGCGCCGGCACCGTTCTTCGCCGGATACTTGCCCTATCTGCTCGCCCGGGCGAGCTTTCTGGTCAGCCGGGAGTTCCACGAACAACTGGCGCCCTGCGGCATCGATGTGCCGACATGGCGCGTGCTGGCGATCCTGTCGGACGGCGCCGGCATGACGATCGGCGACCTCGCGGCGATCGCGCTGCTGAAGCAGCCGACCTTGACCAAGGTCGTCGACCGCATGGAGGCGGCCGGCCTGGTCCGCCGCGGCGGCGGCGCCGAGGATCGCCGCAAGGTGCTGGTGACCATCGCGCCGGCCGGGCGCGACCTCGTGACCACCCTATTGCCGCGAGCGCTCGCGCACGAGGCGGTGGTGCTCGGCGATTACACGGCGGATGAGAAGCGGCTGTTGAAACGCGTGCTGACGACGCTCATCGAGCGGACGGGGGTCGAGCGAGCGGGGCGGTGATCGCGAGAACAGGCGGGCGCGTGCCACCGACATTGATCGAACGGGCTTGGCGTTGATACTCTGCCGCCTCCGATTCGATTGTCAGGGGTGGCGGGATACCGATGGACCTTTTTCGACGGGCACTGCTTCGCGCGTGCCAGATCGCCGTCGCCGCGACGTTCGTGCTGGCGATGCTCATTCCGCCGGGCGCCGCCGCTCCGGTACAGTTCTCGCCAATGGCGTCCTACCCGAACTTCGTCGAAGCCGATTTCCTCGTGAAGGATTTCTTGCTGGCCAATGGGGAGCATCTGGCCGACGCGAAGTTCCATTACACGATGTTCGGCACGCCGCGGCGGGACGCGTCGGGCGCCATCACCAACGCGGTGCTGCTGCTGCATGGCACCACCGGGACCGGGCGGAATTTCCTGGCGCCCTCCCTGGCGGATTTCCTGTTCGGTCCGGATCAGCCGCTCGACGCCACGCGGTTCGTGCTGATCCTGCCGGACGGCCTCGGCCATGGCGCGTCGAGCAAGCCCAGCGACGGGTTGAAGGGCCGGTTCCCGCATTACGGCTATGGCGACGAGGTCGAAGGCCAATACCGGCTGCTCACGGAGGGGCTGGGGATCCGGCATCTCAAGCTGGTGCTCGGCACCTCCATGGGCGGCATGCAGACGTGGATCTGGGGCGAGCGGCATCCACAGATGATGGACGCGTTGATGCCGATCGCCTCGCAGCCCGTGGCGATCGCCGGCCGCAACATGCTGTGGCGTCGCCTGATCATCGACGCGATCCGAACCGATCCGGATTGGCATGGCGGCAATTATCGCCGGCAACCCACCCATTTCATCCATTTCCTGCCGATCTTCAACATCATGGTCGGTAACGCCCCCGATCTGCAGACGGCGGCCTCGACCCGTGCCGCGGCCGATGCGTTCTATGACCGGCTGGTCGGGCAATATGCCCTGACGACGGATGCCAACGACTATCTCTACTGGTTCGAATCCTCGGCCGATTACGATCCGTCGCGGGATCTCGAAAAGATCACGGCGAAGCTGGTCGCGGTGAACTTCGCCGATGACCTGTTGAACCCGGCCGAATTGGGCGTCATGGAGGCGGCGATGCGACGCTTGCCGAACGCCCGCTATGTTCTGGTGCCCGCATCCCCGGCAACCCACGGCCACCAGACCCTGCAATCCGCCGTGGTTTGGCGCGACGAACTGGTCGAGCTGTTGAAGTAGCTACTGCACCAAGGGACAACCACCCTCTTTCAGCGGCCGGAAGGCCTTGTCGCCGGGCACCGTCGCCACCAGGGTGAACAGGTCCCATTCGTTCTTGGACTCTTCGGGCTTCTTCACCCGCATCAGATACATGTCATGAACCATGCGGCCGTCTTCCCGAAGATGGCCGTTGGTCGTGAACATGTCGTTGACCGGCGTCGCGCGCATTTTCGCCACGACGGCCTTGGCCTCGGCGGTGCCGGTCGCCTGGACCGCCTTCAGATAGTTCGTGACCACCGAATAGACGCCCGCCTGGATCGCCGACGGCATCGCCTTTTGCCGGGCGAGAAAGCGGTTGGCGAAGGCGCGGGTCTGATCGTTCAGATCCCAATACCAGGCGCTCGCCAGCATGAGGCCCTCGGCGGTCTTCAGGCCGATCGCCTTGATCTCGTTGGCATCGGTCAGCAGGGCCGCCACTTGCTGGCCACCGGCGATCAAGCCGAACTCGGCGGCCTGTTTGATCGCCGTCGCGGTGTCGCCGCCGGCATTGGCAAGTGCTACCACCTGGGCCTTGGACGCCTGCGCCTGCAGCAGGAAGGACGAGAAGTCCGGCGTGTTCAGCGGGTGGCGTACACCGCCGACCACGGTGCCACCCAGGCGTTTCACCGAGGCGGTGGCATCGCGTTCGAAGGCGTGGCCGAAGGCGTAGTCGGCGGTCACGAAGAACCAGCTCTTGCCGCCCCGCGACACGATCCCGTCGGCGGCGACGCTGGCCTGGCCATAGGTGTCGTAGGTCCATTGGATGCCGGTCGGCGAGCAGGCGGGTCCGGTAAGCTCCGAACTGCCGGTACCGGACATCAGCAGGACCCGGTTACGCTCCCTGGCCAATTGCTGCACGGCGAGGGCGATCGGGGAGGTCGGCAGGTCGACGATCGCCGCGACCTGGTCTTGATCGAGCCACTGCCGCGCGATGGCCGCCCCCACATCGGTCTTGTTCTGATGATTGGCCGACAGCACCTGGATCGGCTTGCCCAGCACCTTGCCGCCGAAATCCTCCACCGCCATGCGGGCCGCGAGCAGCGAGCCCGGCCCGGTATCCATCGAATAGACGCTCGACATGTCGGTCAGCACGCCGATCTTCAGCCCATCGGGCGAAACCTGCGCCATGGCGGCGGGTGTAAGCGCAAGCGTGCCGATGCCCCCCAACAGGAGCACCCCCCATAGGAGCGTGTTTTTCATTGTTTCCTCCCCTGTGCCGACCTTATGGCGCGGCGTTTCTTGTAACGGACAGCATAGGTGGTGGGCGGCACCGCGCAAGGCGGGCGGTTTATCGCGAGGGGGCTTTTCAACCGGGCACGCATGCTGCATTCATCGCAATTGGACATCGCAATTGGGCATCGGGGCCGGGGTAAACCGGAGGTAGAATGAACCTTATGGAAGCGACCGGCCGCGATGCGGCCTCAGAAGTGGTGCTCTCGGTTACCGGGTTGACCAAGCGGTTCGGCGGGGTGCAGGCGGTCGGCGATGTCGATTTCGACGTGCCTGCCGGGCAGCTCCTGGCGCTGATCGGCCCGAACGGCGCCGGCAAGACGACATGCTTCAACATGTTGAATGGCCAGTTGCGCCCCGATGCCGGCCGCATCCGGTTGAGCGGCCGCGACATCACGGGCCTCGCCCCTCGGGCGGTATGGCGGCTGGGCGTCAGCCGGACCTTCCAGATCACGCAGACCTTCGTGTCGATGACGGTGCAGCAGAATGTGCAGATGGCGCTGTTGTCACATCGCAAGCGGCTGTTCGCCATCGGGCGCCATGCCGGCGATCTCTATCTCGACGAGGCCTTGGCGCTGTTGCGGCGCGTCGGCATGCACGAGCACGCGACGCGCTCCTGCGCGGTGCTGGCCTATGGCGATTTGAAGCGGGTCGAGCTGGCGATGGCGCTCGCCAACAATCCGACGCTGCTGCTGATGGACGAGCCGACGGCCGGCATGGCACCGAAGGAGCGGCTGGCGTTGATGGCGCTGACCGCGGAAATCGTGCGGGAGCGGTCGATGTCCGTGCTGTTCACCGAACATGACATGGATATCGTCTTCGCCCATGCCGACAGCATCATCGTGCTGGATCGCGGCCGGATCATCGCACGCGGTACGCCGGCCGAGGTGCGCGACCATCCCGAAGTCCGCCGGGTCTATCTCGGGTCCGGCAGCATGTATGGACACGCTTGATGCTTGCCAGCCTCAAAACCCTGCCCGACACCGAGCCGGATACCGTGCTGTCCGTCACCGGGCTCAACGCCTTCTACGGTCTGGCGCATATCCTGTTCGATGTGTCGCTGGAACTCGGCCACGGCCAGGTTCTGGCCTTGCTCGGCCGGAATGGCGCCGGCAAATCGACGACCTTCAAGTCGATCATGGGCGTCGCCGGACGCTCGACCGGCACGATCCTGTTCGGCGACCGGCGCATCGATGGGCTGTCGCCCAGCCAGCGCAACCGGCTGGGGCTCGGCTACGTGCCCGAAGACCGCCGCATCTTCGCCGACCTCACCACCCTGGAGAATCTCGAAGTCGGCCGCCAGGTGGCGCGGCCGGGGGTGCCTGTTTGGACGCCGGAACGGCTCTTCGCGCTGTTTCCCAACCTCGGCGAGCTGCGCCACCGGGCGGGCGGCAGGATGAGTGGCGGCGAACAGCAGATGCTGACCATCGCGCGCACGCTGATGGGCAATCCCTCGGTCATCCTGCTGGATGAACCCTCCGAAGGTCTGTCGCCCAAGATCGTCGAGCAGATGGCCCAAGCGATCCTGCACTTGAAGGCGGAGGGGCTGTCGGTCGTGCTGTCCGAACAGAACCTGCATTTCGCCACGCTGGTCGCCGATCGGGCGACCATCATCGAAAGCGGCCGCATCCGCTATGCCGGCGACATGGCGGAGCTGCGCGCCGATGCCGAGCTGCAACGCGAGTTCCTGAGCGCGTAAACGCCATCTAACGGACTGTCACATGTGGTTGGGCAGGAAGGTCGACAGGATCGGGAACGCGATCAGGATCGCCAGCCGGATGAGGTCGGTGATGACGAAGGGGATCACCCCCAGGAATATCGTGGACATGCTTACGTCGCGCACCACGCTCTTGATCACGAACACGTTCATGCCGACCGGCGGATGGATCAACCCCAGCTCCACCGTCATGACGATGATGACCCCGAACCATACGGGATCGAAGCCCAGGGTGGTGATGACCGGGAAGATGATCGGGATGGTCAGGATCACCATCGCCATGGCATCCATCACGCAGCCCAGCGCCAGGTACATCAGCATGATCAGCAGCAGCACGCCGTAGCGGCCGAGGCCGAGGCCGGTCAGGAACGTGGTCACATGCTGCGGCGTCTGCGTGACGGTCAGGAAATAGCCGAACAACAGGGCGCCGATCAGGATGCTGAAGATCGACGCGGATGTCCGCAGCGCGCGCATCAGGCAGTCCATGAGCTGCGACGCGTTCAGCCGCCGGCGCGCCACCGCGATGATGAAGGCGCCGCCAGCACCCATGGCGGCGGCTTCGGTCGGGGTGAAGACGCCGCCGTACATGCCGCCGATCACGAACAGGAACAGCAGAGTGATCGCCCATACGCCGCGCACCGCCTGCCAGCGTTCCGCCCAGCTGTGGCGGGCGCCCTTCGGCAGGTAATTCGGCCGTGCCAGGCCGATCAGGGTGATGGTCGCCATATACATCGCGATGGCCAGAATGCCCGGCACGACACCGGCCATGTACAACTTGCCGACGTCCTGCTGGGTGATCAGGCTATAGACGGCGAGCACCAGGGATGGCGGCAGGATCGCGCCCAACGTGCCGCCCGCCGCGATCACGCCGGTGGCGAAGCTTTGCGGATAGTGGTAGCGCCGCATCTCCGGATAGGCGACGGCGGAGAAGGTGGCGGCGGTCGCGACCGAGGAGCCGGACACCGCGGCGAAACCGGCGCAAGCGGCGATGGTCGCCATGCCGAGGCCGCCGCGGTATTTGCCGAGGAATGAATTGGCGGCGCGGAACAGCTCCGTGCTCATGCCCGACACGGTGGCGATGGCACCCATCAGCAGGAACATCGGGATGACCGCGAACCCGGCATCCGTCGCGGTGCGGATCGGGGATTGCGCCAGCAAGCGAAGGGCGGGACCGAAGCCGCTCATGACGCCGAAGCCGACCACGCCCACGGCCCCCATCGCGAGGCCGATCGGCATGCGCAGAAGCATGAGGGTGAACAGGGCGATGAAGCCCAGCGCCGCGATCAAACCGGGATCCACCTGAATGTCCTCAGTGGCTGAGGGTGATCGGGGTGGCGTCCGTGTTCGACCCTGTGCTCGCCGCCGCCGGCAGGGGCCGCGTGAGCTGCCTGACCAGGCGCAGGATCAGCAGCGGCACGGAAATCGCCAGCCCAACCCAGGCCAGGGCATAGAACGGCCAGATCGGCAGGCTGAGATCATAGGTCGTCTCGCCGCTGGCATGGGCCCCGACGACTTTCGTCGCCATGGTCCAGGCGAAGACCGTCATGCAGCCGAGGGTGAACACCGTCGACAGCGCGTCCAACACCCGCCGGCCGAAGGGGGGCATGACGCCCCAGACGAGGTCCACGGTGATGTGCTCGCCGCGAAACCCGGTGACGGCGATGCCCCAGAAGATGAGGATGCCGAGAGCGTTTCGGCTTAAGTCATAGCTGTCCGGAATGCTGATGCTGAAGCCATAGCGCAGGACCACGGTGACGAAGGTGAGTGCCGTGACGATGGCGAGGAAGCTGCCTGCCACCCGCTCCGCGCCACCGATGAACAGGTCGGCCCAACCGGAACCGCGCATGCTCAGCGCCTCGCCGAAGACTGTTCCGCCGCATGCTGCGCCGTCAGGGCGGCCACGAACTCCGTCGCGATCGCGTCCGGGTCACCGCCCGTCCTGCGCACACCGGCCACCCAGTTGTCGCGCAGCGGTGCCGCGGCCACCCGCCATTGGTCGAGCTGCGCCGCGGTGAGGTCGACCACCTCATGCCCCGGCTCGGCACGGATCTTGTCCCGCCCGGCGGCCTCGAAATCCACCCAGGGGCTGGCGAAGCGCACGGCCCATTCGGTGTTGCAATGATTGTCGATCACCACGCGCTGGGCCGGGGACATCGCCTCGTACTTGTCCTTGTTCAGCACCCAGACGAAGGTCGAGGCATAGAACTGCGCGTTGATGGCGTAGCGGATCGCCTTGTCGATACCGAACAAGACCGTGGAGCCCCACGGGAAGAAGATGCCATCGGCGACACCGCGCTCCAGCAGGTCGCGCGATTGCGGCGCGGACGCCTGAACGTTGTTGCCGCCGAGCACGGTAACGAAGCCGCCGATCGACGCGTTCGCCGGCCGTATCTTCAACCCCTTGATATCGGTCGGGACGGTCACCCGGGTCTTCGAGAAGAGCGTGCCCGGATCCTGGATGAAGGCGAAGCAATAATGCACGTCCTTCATCTCGCGCGCCGCGTATTTCCGGTACCAGGAATCCACGGCCGCCGTGCCGGCCTTGCCGTCGCTGTAGTTGAACGGCAGGTCGCTCAGCGAGATCACGGGGAAGCGTCCGGGTTGGTAGCCGGGGCTCACATAGGCGGCATCGGCGATCCCATCGCGCGCCATGTCGTAATGGTCGAACGCCTTGCCGAGTTGCTCCGCGGGAAAGATCGTCGCGGATATCGAGCCGCCGGACTGCGCCTTGATGTCGGCTGCCCAATCCTCGATCGCCGTCTGCAGCGGATGCGACGGGGGCACCCAATGAGACAGCTTCAATTGCACCGGCGCATCCGCGGCCCGTCCGGAAGCGGCCCCTGCGATCATGACCAGGGCGACCATGGCCAGGGCCATGAACGACACACCGACACACCGCCCAACACACCGCCGCGCCGTGCCCTGGCTTGCCAACATAGCGTCCCCACCCTGTTTATTTTTTGTTTTCACCCGGCGCCTTGGTGGCGCCGTGGCGTCTCATCAAAAAAGAAGCCAGCTTAGTTTAGGCCGCCATGGTCCTGGCGGCTGCACGCGCCTCGATCCGAGGAAGCTCGATGACCAATACCTCCAAGCCCGCGCCGGCGCTCAACGCCGCTGTCTCACCCGCTTCCAGGTGAAGGCTGGCATGTGCCTCCACCGGCTCATCGCCGATGCGTCCCTCCCCGGATATCACGAACAGGATACACGCGCCCGATACGGCGTGGGAGGCGCCCGCCGCGAGCGTGAGAACCGATACCGTCGTGCCGCCGTGGAACCGGCCGAAGGGCTTCGTCCGTAGGCCGGCCGCGGTATCCTGCCAGGCCACGGTATCGTCTCGCGCTAGGACGGGCGCCGGATAGAGCGGCTTCGGATACACCAAGGGCCGGTCATTGAGATTCTCCCAGGCGGCCTCATACGCATCCTGCCGCTTACGGCCCTCGCCCGTCGATCGGTGGAACACCCCCGCCCGGAACTCGCCGACCTTGCTAAGTTCGGCGACGCTTCGTTGCAGGTCGTCCTCACTCATATAGCCGCTGCCGCTCGGGCCGCCGAATTGGAGGACGAGCACGAGTGCCGCCCCTTCGGCGGATTGGGGACCATAGAAGGCACCCTCCGGGAAATAGCCGATGGTGCCGGGCACCATATCGCCGTCGCGCCCGAACGAGCATGTGCCTTCGAGCTGAAAGCGGATCTGTTCGAAGTTGTGGTGATGCCGCGGCGAGTCGAAATTGTCGTAGGTGCGCGACAGCATCAGACCGAAGTTTCCTGGCGTGCCGGAGATGCCCTCGACGAGCCGCTTGTAGTGGAACGTTCCGCCGCGTGGGTTATTGCGTTCCGTGAACGCCATGCGACCACCATGGACGATGTTCATTCCACTCCCTCCTTCGCGCGGATTTTTCATTCTATTGAGCAGCGAGAGGCATATTGTATGAAATATAATACGACTATCTCGGCCGGCGCGGTCAAGAGGTTGTGGACCGGCGACGTCCTTCGATCCGCGCATATCCTCGCGGATGGATGAGTGACCATCACTCTTCGTCGGGCAGGGCCACCACCCGATCGGCCGGGATCAGCACGGTCACGCGGGTGCCTTCGCCGGGTGTGCTGGTGACGGTCAAGGTGCCGCCATGCAATTCGACCAGGGTCTTCGACAGCGGCAGGCCGAGGCCGGTTCCTTCGAACCGCCGCGCGAGCGACCCGTCAACCTGGCCGAACGGTTCCAGTGCGCGGGGGATGTCGGCTTCGGCGATGCCGATGCCGGTATCGCTGACCACGATCTCGATCCCACCGCTGGCGACGAGGTTACCGGCGATCGTGACCGTACCCTGGCGCGGGGTGAATTTCACCGCGTTGGACAGGAGGTTGATCAGCACTTGCTTCATCCGCACGACATCGACGCGGATCGGCGGTAGATCGGCACCGAGCTCGACCGTGATCGTGAGTTCCTGCCGCGCCGCGCGTTCGTTGATGACGGACAGGCAGGGCCGGATCAATCGCCTCAGGTCGATCAGGCTGTCGGTGATCTCGACCTCGCCGGCCTCAACCTTGGCCATGTCGAGGATGGTATTGATGATCGCCAGCAGATGTTCACCGCTGCTTTGGATATCGGCGGCGTATTCCCGATAACAATCGGCCCCCAGCGGGCCGAATACCTCGGTCTTCATGATCTCCGCGAAGCCGATGACGGCGTTCAGCGGCGTGCGCAGCTCGTGGCTCATATTGGCCAGGAAATCGGTCTTGACCCGGCTGGCCGCCTCGGCGGCTTCCTTGGCGGTGCGCAGTTCCGCCTCGCGTTCCTTGTCGCGGGTGATGTCGATATGGGTGCCGACGACACGGGTCGGCGCCCCCGATGCATCCCGCGTCACCGCTTTGCCGCGCGCCCGGATCCAGATCCACCGGCCGTCCTTGTGACGCATCCGGAACTCGGCTTCGTGGGCTTCCGTCAACCCGTCGAAATGCCGACTGAGTTTCTCGGCCACACCCACCGCGTCTTCCGGATGACGCAAAGCCTTCAATGTACTGAGGTGGGGGAGGAGTTCGCCCGGCTGGTACCCCAACATGGACAGGTAGCGCGGGCTGAAATAAATCTCGCCGGTCTGCACCTTCCAGTCCCAAAGTCCGTCATTGGCGCCGTCGAGCGCATAGGCGAGGCGATCATGGGCCTCCCGCGCCGCCGCCTCGGCCACCTCGGCACCCGCCTCGCGCGCCGCAAGCGCCCGGTTGGCTGCCTCGAGCTTCTCCTCGCGGCGTTTGGTCGCCGTTATGTCACGGAAAATCCAGATCCGCCCGGCCTCCTTTTCGGTACGGGGCGACGGTGGTATCAGGCCGCGCGAATAGCGTTCCAAGATGCGGCCGTCGCGGAGCCTCACCTCCTCCAGGGCGGCGGCTTCGGGGTTGCTGTAGAGTTCGGCGATCTGTGCCATATAGGCTTGCGGATCGGCCAAATGCGGGATCACCACGTCCAGCAAGGGTTCCGCTGGAAGGCCGATGGCGATCGCCCCGGCCGGGATCTGCCAAAGGTCGACATAAGCTTGATTGAACGACAGAATGCGCCGGTCGCTGTCGACGACGATTGTCGCATCCGGCCAAGCATCTTGCACCGCGATGAGCAGATCCGAGAAACCGTGCGCGATGCTGTCATCGGGGTCGTCGACGGCTTGGGCCGGTCGGTCGGTGGAAGAGCGCATGCCTAGTCAACCACCTCCCTAATAAAAGTACTCCGCTGACTGACCTTATAGCAGATTCGTGAGTTTTTGGTTGACGAGGCTAGGTCGGGGAGCTGACCAGTGCCCTAGACTTAGGCGCCCTACGCCTCGGTATACGCCCTACGCCTCGGTATACTGTGCGATGAACGCGCCCAGCCGGTCCATCGCCGTATGCAGCAGCTCCGGGCTTTTGGCATAGCACAGCCGGACATGCGTCTCGGCGCCGCCGCTGAATGCGGTGCCGGGGGCGAGGCCGACCCGTGCCTCGATGACGGCGCGCTTGCAGAACTGCAAGACATCCCTGACCCCGTCGATGTCGATCATGAAGTAGAACGACCCGTTATTCGGTACCACGCGGACCCGCGGCATGGCCCGCAGCCGGCTCAACGCCACCTCGCGACCCTCGCGACAGCGCGCGACGAAACGCTCGACGAACGGCTCGCCGTCGCGCAGGGCGGCGATGGCACCGGCCTGCAGAAACGCCTGTCCGCCGCTGGTGTTGAACTGGATCAACTTTTCGAAGGCGTCGAGAGCGGCCGGCGGATAGATCAGCCAGCCCATCCGCCAGCCGGTCATCGCCCAGCTTTTGGAGAAGCTGTGAACGACGAAGACCGGATCGTCCGGTTCGGCGATTTCCAGGATCGACAGGGCTACCGGTCGATCATAGACGATCCGGTGATAGACCTCGTCGACGATCAGGGCGATGCCGCGCGCGCGGGCGAAGGCGAGCAACCGCAGCGCCTGGTCCCGCTCGATCATCCAGCCCGTCGGATTGCCCGGTGAGGCATAATAGATCGCCCGCGTCCGCGCATCGCAGCGCGCGAACACCGCCTCGATGTCGAGCTGCCAGCCCGCGTCGCCGCTTTTCAAGGCGACGGTGCGGATCTCGCCGCCGGCCACGGTCACCGCGCGCAGGATGTTCGGCCAGGACGGGGTGATGGCGACCACGTTGTCGCCTGGATCGATGATCGCCTGGGCGACCAGCACGACACCGTTCATCCCCGACGACGTCACCGCGACCCGTTCATCGGGCAGGGTGATGCCGTAATGCCGTCGATGGTAGTCGATGATCTCGGCGCGCAGCGAGGGGATGCCCCGATTATGCGAATAAAAGGTTTGGCCGGCCGTCAAGGCGCCCGCCGCCGCCCGGCAGATGAAGTCCGGTGTCGGCAAGTCGCTTTCGCCCGCCCACAGGCCGATGACGTCCGGCACCGTCTGGCCCAGGCGCCAGACATCGATGATCGGCGAGTCTTCCAGATCCTCGATCTGGGCGCGGATGAGGGCCATCAGGCCGTCCGGTGCGAGCCGGGCGTTTTGGCCGCGGCCGTCTTGTGTGCTGCCTTGGCTGGTGCCGCCGTACCCGGGATCGCCTTGTTGGGCGTGGCGGGCCGATCGCCCGGCTTGTCCGGCTGACGCAGCCGCTTTTCGCCGAGGAACAGCAGGATGGGTGCTGCGATGAAGATCGACGAGGTGGTGCCGACGAAGATGCCGAACACCATGGTGACGGCGAAGCTCTGCACCGAGCCGCGGCCGATGATCGCCAGCGGCAGGATCGACAGCAGCACGGTAAGCGAGGTGGCGACGGTACGGCTCAAGGTCTGATTGATGCTGAGATCGATCACCTCGCGCAGCGGCAAAGCGCGGTACTTGCGCAAGTTCTCGCGGATCCGGTCATAGACCACCACCTTATCCGTGACCGAGAAGCCGATCAGGATGATGAAGGCGGCGACCGAGTTCAGATCGAACGGCATCTGGGTCACGACGTAGAAGCCGATCGTCTTGGTCGCATCCAGGAGCAGTGTCGCGACGATGCCGACGCCGAACTGCCAGTCGAAGCGGAACCAGATATAGGCAAGGATGGCGAGCAGCGCCGCCCCTGCGGCCAGCAGGCTGTCCCGGAACAATTCGCCGCTGACCTTGGCGCCGACCGCGTCGAGCTGGCGCAGCTCGCTGCCCGGGAAGCGCTGGTTCAACATGTCGAGAATGGCCTTGCGGGCGTTCTCGCCCTCCGCCTGGCGATCCAGCTTGATCAGCACGTCGTTGGCAGCTCCGAATTGCTGGATGCTGACCTCGCCATAGCCCAACTGGTCGAACGCCGATCGCAGGGCGCTGGTGTCCGCCGGCCCGGCGAGCCGCACCTCGGCCAGGACGCCGCCGCGGAAATCGATCGTGTAGTTCAGCCCCGGATGGAAGAACAGGATGATCGAGGTGATGCTGAGGATCGCCGAAACGATGACGCCGGCGAAGCGGCCCCGCATGAACTTGATGCTGGTGTTGTCGGGAACGAGGCGCAAGGGACGCAAAAGCAACGGTCTCCGAAACAAGGCGACGGGCCCGGGCACGACGCGCGGCAGGCCCCAAGCTAAGAGGTGGAGCCGGATAAAACACCGGGACGCGACGCCTGAACAGCAAAAAAGCGCCGCCCCTGGTGGGACGGCGCCTATCGGTGGCTCCGCAAGCCCTGCTGGCCGGAGACCAAGAGCGCATGGTGCCTACGCCGCGGATTCACGTTGGCCGTGCAATCTCCGTTTCGGCCCAAGCGGCGAATTCTTCGAGCTGGGCCAGCAGATGGTCGGCCTCGGTGCTGGTCTTCACCCGCATCCCGTATTGGACCTCATCCTTTTCCGCCAGGATACGGCGCAGCCTGGTCTCCTGCGCTAGGGGAAGGCGGTTCCCAAGCGCATCTCTCAGTGTCTTCACCGCCGCGGCGTGATCCTGCTGGTTGGCTCGGCCTGCGTAGCGCGCGGTCAATGCGTCGGTGAAGGCTATGGCGGCGTTGACGATTTGCGACATGATCGGATTCCCCGCGTCGCCCTCTTCTGCCACCGTCGCTTCGGTACGGGCGGCCTTCAGATAGGCGCGGGCCAGGCGAAGCCGCCCCTCGCCGAACGAGGCGTCGACAGGTTTCGCGGCACCCCTCCTGGTCACGCCGCCGCTTCCCCGTCGCGCGCCCACCTAGCCATCTCGTCGGGGCGCGAGCCCAGCAGAACCATGGCGTCAGCGGCGACACCCGTCCACCAGGGATCGCGCTCGCGGGAAAGTCTCTCGACATCGTCGGGATCGAGGCCGATCACGGAGGGGACGAAGCCAAGCTTCTCACCGGGCACCAACAGCGCATCGCGGAGAGCGTCCACGATCCGGGCGAGCTCGGCCGGTTGGGCGACCACGGCGACGTCTAGGTCACTGTCCGGCCGATCCTCGCCGCGCGCGACGCTGCCGTAGACCCAGACGGCTAGAACACCCGGACCGCTTCCCGATGCGGCTGACCGAACGGCCTCGCGGATCGCCGTGAAGCGAGCCTCCTCGGCGTCAAACAGCGCATCGAGCGGGGCGAACAGCGGATGGTCGGTCCGAATGCGGTACAGGCGTGCGCGGCCGGTCCCGGCCGAGGCGACGATATGGATTCCTTCGAGGGTTGCGAGAGCCGCCCAGACGCTCGTCTTCCCGAGGCCGCTGCGGGCGACGAGGAGTGGCGCGGACAGTTGGCCACCATGCCGAGATAGTTCGCGGAGCAGCCGGACGTTTGCTTCGGCGCCGAGGATCGTCGTAAGCGGATAACGCTGGGTACTTTGCGCGGCCGAGCGGGCCATGGCCGACCTCCGGAGCCTCCTGACAGGTTCAGTCATAGGTAGGCGCCATTCGTTCGGCAAACAAGACTTATGTTCGGTTAACGGAACATAAAGCTGCTTAGCCGAACGAATGGGTAATCGCCGGGGCTGCCGCGCGATCGGTTCCCAAGCTAGGATCTTCGCAGATGGCAGTTGCCGCCAGTGCCGGTTACTTCGCCGGACCGACCTGGAAGAACGGTACCGGCGACGTGCCGCCGCCGAGGATCGTCTGTGCCGGCTGGCCGTTCCACTTCTTCATGGTATCGGCGGCCATCAGCTTGGCATAGGCGTCGGTGCCGCCCGCGGCCTCGACACGGAGCCGGATGGCAGTGGAATCCGCCTTCGCCTGAATCTCGGTCGCCTGACCCTCGGCGGTGGCGTTCAGCAACCGGCTCTGGCTTTGGCCGCGAGCCGCCTCGATCGCGGCATCGGCCTGTCCCTTGGCTTCCGCGGCGGCTTGCTGGGCCTCGATCTGCTTTTGCTTCAGAATCTGCTCGGCCTTATACGCGTTGGTCTTGGCCAGGGTATTCTCGTTGACCGCGTGCTCGTATTCCGGGCTGAAGCGGAAGCCGGTGATCTGCAAATCGACCAGCTCGATGCCGAACAGGCGGCGCAGATCGGCCGAGATGACGGTCTTCATCAGCCCGATGATGCGCTCCCGCTCGGTCGCGATGTTCAACACGTCCTCGCGTCCGAAGATCGTCAAGGTGCGGTCGGCGACGATCGCGAACATGTTGCGATCGATATCGACATTGCCGACCGCGCCGGTGTTGTACAGCAGGTTGTACACGGCGGCGGCCGGGATCTTGCGGGTCAGGGAAACGCCCAGCGAGATGACCTGGCCATCATGGCTCAGCACGCGCAGATCCGCCGGCGGGTTCACCGTATCGGTGCTGACCTGGATACGGTCGACCGTGGTGATCAGCGGCCATTTCAGATGCACGCCCGGCGTCAGCGGTTGATCGGGCGCCTGATCGACCCGGCCAAAGGTGCGCGTGAAGCCGAGCTGGGGGGGTTCGATCGTGTAGATCGCGTTCGGGACCACTGCTAAGAGCGCCAAGGCGACGAGCAGCAGGGCTATCTGGCGCGGCCCGATCGGGAAGGCGGCTTTCGGCTGACGCGCGCCCCAGGGGCCGGTCGAAGCATTGTTTTCCAAGTGTAAGATCCTTGAGAGCGTGACGCCCAGGTGATGGACGGCGATTTTGGCCGATCCGGTCCTCGCTCACGGCCGCGAGATCGCGGCGAGACGGACCAAACCTCAGGCCGCTCATAGAGTCGTCATCGCCCCATATAAATGCCATGTCGGGAAACCGGCTTTTGTATAAAGGCGGTATGCGACCAGATCTGACAATTTCTTGACGAAAGCGCTGGTTTAACGAACAGTGCGTGACTTTCGTCAAGCCGCTCGACCGGCTCGGCGCGGACCAATGTCACATGAGGGAGCGCACGACCATGGCTGTTGAATTGGGCACGATCGCACCGGATTTCACCCAGGCGTCGACCGCCGGGGAGATCCATTTCCACACATGGCTGGGTGACAGCTGGGGTGTGCTGTTCAGCCATCCCAAGGATTTCACGCCGGTCTGCACGACCGAGCTCGCCGAAGCCGCCCGCCTGAAGCCGGAATTCGACAAGCGCAACGTCAAGGTGCTGGGCCTGTCGGTCGATGCGCTGGGCTCGCATGAGGGATGGGGCGCCGATATCGAGGAAACCCAAGGTCAGCGGCTGAATTTCCCGTTGATCGCCGATGGCGACAAAACGGTCTCGACCCTGTACGGCATGATCCATCCGGCCGCCGATCCGGCTCTCACCGTGCGGTCGGTCTTCGTGATCGATCCGAACAAAAAGGTCCGCCTGACGCTGACCTATCCGCCCTCGACCGGCCGCAACTTCGCCGAGATCCTGCGGGTCATCGACAGTCTGCAATTGACCGATCAATATAAGGTCGCGACGCCGGTCAATTGGCAGAATGGCGAGGACGTGATCATCGTCCCGTCGCTATCCGACGAGGATGCGAAGCAGCGCTTTCCGCAGGGTTGGAAGACGCTGAAGCCATACCTCCGGGTCGTGAAGCAACCGGGGCACGCCTGATCCAGGGCGCGCCGCCCCCTAAACGGAACGGTAGGACCGCATGACCACCTATGCCGGCGATGTCTCGCCGAAGGACACTTGGCAACGCTTGGCGGAGGATCCGCGGGCGGTGCTGATCGACGTCCGCACCCGCGCCGAATGGTCCTATGTCGGCGTGCCAGACCTGGCGACCTTGGGCAAAGAGGTCGTCAAGCTGGAATGGCAGACCTGGCCCGACGGGGCGGTCAATCCGGGCTTCGCCGACGCGGTCGCCCAGGCGGGGATCGACAAGGACCAGCCGGTGCTGCTGTTGTGCCGATCGGGCGTGCGCAGCAAGGCCGCGGCCGAGGTGCTCACCGGTGCCGGTTGGCAGCGCTGCTTCAACATCCTGGGCGGCTTCGAAGGCCCGCACGACGCCACCCGCCATCGCGGCACGGTGGCGGGCTGGAAACATGACGCCCTGCCCTGGACGCAAGGCTAAACAATGAAAGCCGGGGCTAAGCGATGAAGGCTAGCGCCACCTGGGTCGAGGGCCGCATGTTCGTCGGCGAAGCCGGCAGCGGCCATGCCGTGGTGATGGACGGGGCGCCGGAGGCGGGCGGCCGGAACGTGGGCATCCGGCCGATGGAGATGCTGCTGATCGGCCTGGCCGGCTGCTCCGCCTTCGACGTCGTGCATATCCTGGAAAAGGGCCGGGAGCCGGTGACCGGCTGTGTCGTATCGGTCGAGGCCGATCGCGCCGAGACCGATCCCAAGGTCTTCACCCGGATCCATCTGCATTACCGGATCACCGGCCGTGGCTTGGCCCTTGCCAAGGCCGAGCGGGCGGTCCAGCTCTCGGCCGAGAAGTATTGTTCCGCATCGGTCATGCTGGGCCATACGGCGCGAATGAGCCATGAGGTCGAGCTGCTCGACGAAGCCTAAGGAAACGAACCCGCGCATGAGCGCCGACCCGCCCGCCGAAGTTCCCACCCGCTCGCTCGACCCCGAAGACTGGTCGGAACTGCGGGCGCTGGGCCACCGGATGCTCGACGACATGGTCGATCATCTGGAGGGCGTGCGCGACCGGCCGGTCTGGCGGAAGCTGCCGGCCGAACTCGCCGAGGCGTTGAAGACGCCGCTGCCGCGGGCACCGCAGGGGCTGGACGCGGCGTACCGTGATTTTCAGCGCTTGGTGCTGCCCTATGGCACCGGCAACGTGCATCCGCGCTTCATGGGCTGGGTGCATGGCGGCGGCACGGCCGTGGGTATGCTGGCCGAGATGCTGGCGGCCGGGCTCAACGCCAATCTGGGCGGCCGGGATCACGCGCCGATCGAGGTCGAACGCCAGGTCGTCCGCTGGTCCGCCGAGATGCTGGGCCTGCCGGAGACGACGTCCGGCCTGCTGGTGACCGGTACCTCGATCGCCAATCTGATCGGCCTGCTGGTGGCGCGTCGCGCATCGCTGGGCGACGCGGTGCGCAAGCGGGGTTTGGCGGGCGCGCCGCTGACCGCCTATACCTCGGCCGCCGCCCATGGCTGCATCCCCCGCGCGATGGATATGAGCGGCCTCGGCACCGAGGCGCTGCGCCTGGTGCCCTGCGGCGCGGATCATCGGATGGATGTGGCGGCCCTGGCGGCGGCGATCGCCCGCGACCGGGCCGCCGGGGCGATCCCGTTTCTGGTCATCGGCACGGCGGGCACCGTCGATACCGGCGCCATCGACGACCTCGCCGCGATCGCCCGCCTGTGCCGCGATCAGGGTCTGTGGTTCCATGTCGATGGCGCGTTCGGCGCGCTGGCCGCCTTGGCGCCGGGCCTGAAACCCCTGCTGGCCGGGATCGAGGATGCCGATTCCGTCGCCTTCGATTTCCATAAATGGGCGCAGGCGCCCTACGATGCCGGCATCATCTTGGTGCGTGATCAGGCGGCGCAGATGGCGGCGTTCGCCGCCCCCGCCGCCTATCTGCGGCGCGAGGCCAGGGGCCTCGCCGGCGGCCATCCCTGGCCCTGCGATCTCGGCCCCGATCTATCGCGCGGTTTTCGGGCGCTCAAGGTCTGGCTGACCTTGAAGACCTACGGCGCCGATCGTCTGGGCGAGGCGATCCAGCAGACCTGCGACCTGGCGCAGTCGCTGGCGGCACGGGTCGATGCCGCACCGGAGCTGGAGCGCCTGGCACCGGTCCCGCTCAACATCGTCTGCTTCCGCTATCGCGGCCCCGCGGGCGGGTCCCTGCCGAACGACCTCGACCGGCTGAACGTCGAGATCGTCGCCGATCTGCAGGAGAGCGGGGTGGCCGCCCCCTCGACCACGATGATCGGCGGTCAATTGGCGATCCGCGCCGCCCTGGTCAATCACCGTACCGGGGCGAGCGATATCGAGGCGCTGGTCGAGGGCGTATTGGCTCGCGGCGCGGCGCGCGCCGTCCTGACGTGACGGCGCGCGGTATTCTTCTCGTCTTCGGCTGGGTGTTTCTCATGGCCACACGACAGGGTTTCGCCGGTGAGGCGACCGCGCCGGAAATCGATCGGCCGGGCTTGCAATGGTTCAACGTCCCGGCGCCCTTGCCGATCGACAGCCTGCGCGGCCGGGTGGTGATCCTGGATTTCTGGACCGAGGGCTGCATCAACTGCATCCATATCATCCCGACCCTGCGGCGCATCGAGGAGCGGTTTCCCGAGCAGGTCGCGGTGATCGGCGTGCATTCGCCGAAATTTCCCAATGAGCGTGATCCGGCCAGTGTCGCGGATGCGATCCAGCGCTACGAGATTCGCCACCCGATCGTGCACGATCCCAAGCTGACGATCTGGCAGGCCTATGGCGTGCAGGCCTGGCCGACCCTGGTGGTGATCAACACCGACGGGACGATCCTGGGCCAGATCGCCGGCGAACCCGACCCGGACCAGGCGCTGAAGGCGATCGGCGATCTGGTCGACCGCTCCGCCCAAGCCGGCTCGCTGCGGCCGCGGCGTCTGGACCTCGCGGTACCCGTGGAGCCGCGGGGCAAGTTCCTGTTTCCGGGCAAGCTGAAGCCCTTGCCCGGCCCGACCAAGGAGTGGGTGCTGGCGGATGGCGGTCACCATCAGATCGTCGTGCTGGGGGATGACGGCGGCGAGCGGCACCGCTATGGCAGCGGCGAGGCCGGCCTGGTCGATGGCACCGAGGCGACCGCCCGGTTCAATCACCCGCAGGGTGTCGCCGCCAGTGCCGAGGCGATCTTCGTCGCCGATACGGATAATCACGCCATCCGCCGGATCGACCGGGCGAGCGGGGCGATCACGACGCTTGCCGGCACCGGCAAGCGCGGCAAGGTGCTGACCGAGCCGGCGGACGCCCTGGGGACCGCGCTCGCCTCGCCGTGGGATCTGGAGGTCGCCGGTACCACGCTGTACTTCGCCAATGCCGGCACCCATCAGTTGGGGGCGCTCGATCTCGGCAGCGGTCAGGTGCGCCGCTTCGTCGGCAGCGGCGAGGAGGCGCTGACGCCGGGCGACGCCGCCACCGCCGCCATGGCCCAGCCGAGCGGCCTTGCCTTGAGCGCCGATCGCCGCACGCTATACGTCGCCGATAGCGAAAGTTCGGCGATCCGGGCGGTATCGCTGGGCGACACGACGGAAATCGGCAATCTGGTCGGCGCCGGTTTGTTCGATTTCGGCTGGGTGAACGGTGCTCTCAAGACCGCCCGGCTGCAGCATCCGCTGGGCGTCGCCGAGGTCGAGGGCGTCTTGCTGGTGGCGGATACCTACAACAACGCGATCCGTGCCATCGATCTCGGGCGCGGCCAAGTCGCCGATTTCGACGGCGGCGCCTTCACCTGTACCGACCCGATCTGCGTCCCCGCGCGGGAACCCGCCGGGATCGTCGCCGACGGCCCGGATCGTATCCTGCTGGTCGATACCGGCAATCATCGGATCGAGGAATACCGGCCCTCCACCAAGACCTATCGCACCTGGGCGCGCTGAGCCGGTTCCAAATCGCGCAAATCGCCGATGTGACGATTCGCCGGCCGAGGCGTTACTACCGGTATGATGTGCTATCGCGTGCTCTGCTTGGCCTTTGTGTGCTCGCTGCTTGCCGCTTGCGGAACCTCCACCCGCGGATTGGTCGATGTCGGCCTGCCCGACCGCTGCGCCGACGTCATGGAAAGCGCCTTTCCCGGCAGCGATATAGAAGTCACCGACCAACATGCCTTGGCGGTCATGACCACGGCCAAGGTCGAACTGCGCGGTGTGCGCAAGGATGTGGCACCAGGCACACCCACCCGCCGCGACATCGCCGTCGAATGCCAATTCGATCACGAAGTCCTGACCAGCTTCCGCTGGACCGCCGGTCCGCTCTGATCTTAACGGGAATCGGCCGATGTTGAGGTGTGCGAGCGTTTGAGCGCCGCCCGCCTGGGCTGCTACAGCCCGAGCACACGCAACAGGAGCGGCTTGTGGGCGGCCATGAACTCCGACGGCATGGAACCGATACGCCCCGCGATGACCGATTTCGCCAAGGTGGCGATCTTGTCGAATTGAACTGTTGAGGGAATTTTCAGCCCGGTGGCGTGGCTGGCAGAAACGGGGATGTCGTATGGGCCGCTGTGCGGTCTGGATGTGATGGCGCAAACAATGACGTCCTCGCCATCGTTATCCACGGACAGGACGACAACGGGCCGCCGCTTGTCGGCCGTTAGATCGGTGTAGGGGAAGCGCGCAAGAAGCACATCACCGGCCGAAAACCTCATTGCGTTCGACAAGGTCGGCGTCACTGTAGAGGTCGGGTTCTTCGGCAAGGTGGGCAAAGGCTCCGCCGTGTGCGTTCATCGCGGTGATGCTGATTTCGTCGTCCTCGGTATCGACGGTTTCCAGCACGACGCGAAGCAACCGGCGCGGCGTGAGGCCGAGCCGGGCCAGTTCATCGGCGGGGAGAAGCTTGCCCGCCTCGATACGGTCAATCGTCGTTCGCATAGCGGGATAATATCCCTGATGGGAGGGTTGTGCCAGCCCCGCCCTGATGAAGCCCCGCCCTGATGAAGGGAGAGCCGTCCGTCACATCTGGTCGAGGATCGGGCACTCGCTCTGTTCTATCGGCCGGTAGATCTCCGTCGCGGGCAGGCGCTTCACGACCTTGTAGAGGTCCCAGGGGCCGGTCGATTCCGATGGCGCCTTCACCTCGAACAGCAGCAGGTCGTTCATCAGCCGGCCATCCTTGCGGATAGTGGTCTTGCCCTTGGTGAAGAAGTCGTCGACCGGCAACTCCTTCATCTTCTTGATCACGGTCTTGGCGTCATCGGTGCCGGCCGCGTCGATCGCCTTCAGGTAATGCATCACGGCCGAATAATTCGCCGCCTGCTCGTGGTTCGGCATCTTGCCGATCCGGTCGTAGAAGCGCTTGGCGAAGGCGCGCGTCTTGTCGTCGTAATCCCAATAGAAGCTGGCGCTGAGATACAGGCCCTGCGCCGTTTCCAGCCCCAGCCCCTTGACGTCGTTCAGGAAGAACAGGAAGGCCGCCAGCTTTTGGCCGCCCTGCACGATGTTGAATTCGTGCGCCTGCTTGATCGTGTTGACCGTCTCGGTTGCGACATTGGCGAGGCCGATGACCTGCGCCTTGGAACCCTGGGCCTGCAGCAGGTAGGAGGAGAAATCCTGGGTCCCCAGCGGATGGCGGACCGCGCCCAGCACGGTGCCGCCGGCGGCGGTCACCACGGTGCTGGCGTCGCGCTCCAGCGAGCGGCCGAACGCGTAGTCGGAGGTGATGAAGAACCAGCTCTTGCCGCCATTCGCGACCACCGCCCGGGCATTGCCCTGGGCCAGCGCGAAGCTGTCATCGGCCCAATGCACCGAGGTCGGCGAGCACATCTTGCCGGTGAAATCGGACAGCGCGCCGCCGGAGATCAGGAACGCCTTGCCCAGGCTGCGCGACACCTCCAGCACGGCGATCGCGGCGGAGCTGACGGGGACCTCGACGATGGCGTCGACGCCTTCCTGCTCGTACCAGCGGCGGGCGAGGGCGGAGGCGATATCGGGTTTGTTCTGATGATCGCCGGTGACCAGCTCGATCTTGGCGCCTTTGACCGTGCCGCCGAAATCCTCGATCGCCAGCTGGGCACCCAGCGCGCCGCCGGGACCGGTCACGTCGGAGAACGGGCCGGACATGTCGTTCATCACGCCGATGCGGACCACATTATCGGAAATCTGTGCCTGCGCCGTCGCGGCGGCCGCTATCGTCACTCCGGCCGCCAAGTACATCCCGATAAATCGCCGCATCTCACCATCCCCACTTGGTTCCGAACCGTTTGTCGGACTCGTGCACGCCTTATGCCGTGTCGTTGGCTGTTCCGCTGAGGGGCCTCGGTCGCGTATCGTCGCTCCGTCGCCCCTTTTGCTTTCGCGCATGGAGCCCCAAGAGATGACCATGTCCCCCGGTGTAACCCCCGCCAAGGAAGCGCTCGACGGTGCCATTTGGAGCATCCTCGGCCAGACTTATACGCTGAAACAGCATTCCGAGAATTCCATGGCCTGGGACGCGGTGTTTCCGCCCGGCACCTTCGTGCCGCCGCACGTCCACCCGACCCAGGAAGAATTCATCCTGATGATCGAGGGCCGCTTCGACCTGCTGATCGACGGCCGCGAGATGCAGGCCCGGGCGGGCGACCTGATCCGTCTGCCGATGGGCCTGCCGCACGGCATCTTCAACAAGACCGACAGCCCCGTGCATTGCTTTTTCTGGGTATCGCCGGCCCAGCGGCTCCGCCAGTTGTTCGAGCGGATCCACAACGTGCCGGACCCGGCCGAGGTGGTGCGCATCGCCGCCGAGCATGACGTCCATTTCCTGCCGCCGCCGGCGTGAGGATGAGGCGCCGGAGTAAGAGCGTCAGGCGCTTTTCGCGACGGCGAAGCCCGCGAGCCGGGCATAGCCCAGCATGATCGCGGTCAGTTCATCGGGCGGGATGACATCCTCGATCCGCTCGAACCCCTCGGGTGCCCGTTCCTCGACCACGTCGATCACCCGCTCCGGCCCGCCCAGCCGGTTGGTGCGCACGATTTCCGCGGTTTTCGGCCGCCGCTCCGCGTCATAGGCTTGGAGCGCCGCCACCGGGTCGGCGGTGTCGGCGAGGCAATCCGCCAGCGCCGCCGCGTCGAGGATCGCCTGGGAGGCGCCGTTCGAGCCGACCGGATACATCGGATGGGCGGCATCGCCCAGCAGCGTCACCCGGCCGTGCGACCAGCGCGGCAGCGGATCGCGGTCGCACATCGGGTATTCGTAGAAGTCCGGCGTGGCCGCGATCAGCGCCTTCAGGTCCAGCAGCGGCATGGTGAAGCGCTCGATGAACGGCATGAAATCGTCGAGCCGCCCGGCACGGCTCCAATCCTCGCGCCGGGGTGGTGCCGTGTTGGCGGTGCCGAGCTGCGCCGCGATCGCCCAGTTCATCAATTGGTGTCCCGGTGCCGCCTGGTTGGAGATCGGATACAGCACCAGCTTGGCGGCCATGCCGCCGGCCACCACCATGGATTGCCCGGTCAGGAAGCCCGGCCATTCCGTGGCCCCCCGCCACAGCATGATGCCGTTCCAGTTCGGCGGCCCCTCATCCGGGAACAGGCCGGCGCGCACGGCGGAATGAATACCGTCCGCCGCGACCAGCATGTCGCCCCGGATGGCGGTCTCGCTGCCCTGCCGCTCGCCGCCCTCCCGGCGGCCGACGAAGCGGGCGGCGACGCCCCCGGCATCCTGCTCGACCGCGACCAGGCGATGCCCGGTATGGATGGCGCCGGGCCCCAGCCGTTCGAGGACGGCTTCGTGCAGCACGCCCTGCAGCCGGCCGCGATGGATCGAGAATTGCGGCACCGGATGGCCCGCCGCCATGCCTCGCTTCTCGCGCAGGATCTCCTGCCCGAAGCGGTTCATATAGATCAGCTCGCCGGTGCGGATGCCGACCGCGTCGAGCCGCTCCAGCAGCCCCAGCTCCGCCAGGACACCGATCGCATGGGGCAGGGTATTGATGCCGACGCCCAGCTCCCGGATGGTTTCCGACTGTTCGTACAGCGCGCAGTCGATGCCACGGCGGTGCAGGCACAACGCGGCGGCCAACCCGCCGATTCCGCCGCCGACGATCAGCACCTTCATTCCGCGACTCCGTTTTCGGCCAGGGCTTCTGGGCGGTAGTCGAGCATCAAACGGGAGTGGTCGCAACTGCCCTATCATTGGAGGAGAGGCTCGACTCGGTTGGCTATTACCCAGTCGGGTCTGAAGCATAGCTCAGTCCTACATCGACAAATTCTTATGTGTTGCTCGGGCAAGAGAGTTTCCGATCGCCCGAGGGTTGCCCATATACAAGTGGAGCATTAGAGAAGTACAGTTTTGGATCGGAAAGCCGATACTGTCGGAATTCGGCGTGTGGGGATCGTGGCTAGTCACAGCTTTAGAAATTTAATCCAACCAAATTTGAGATGTTCCGTATGGTTTGGGCAATGATGAATGAACCGCAATACAAGGCGATAAGGGAGCTAACGACAGGTAAGCGTTCCGAGCGAGTTGTTGCTATTGTTGGTGGAGCTATTCTAGATCAGAGTCTGCGGATCGCCCTAGAGCTTCGCTTTCGTCCCACGGAAGGCAAGAGTGACATAAATAAAAAGCTGTTTGACGTAGGTAATTCACTTGGAAATCTGGGACCGAAAATAGATCTTGGTTTCCAGCTCTATATGTACGACGAGGCGTTTAGAAATACCGCTCATGGCTTGTGTAAAATTCGCAATTCATTTGCCCATGATCTTGATATGCATTTCGAATCAAAAAACAAGGATTTTATAAGGGCGTTCGGTAAGCTTACTTTGCACATAAATCAGACGCACTATATGCAGATTTTTGGGCCAGAAGCTAAAAAACACAAGATAGAAAAAATAAAGCGAAAGTCAGATGTTTTTGTTGTTAATTTGAAGATGTGCCTTCTTTGGTTGATGGCAGATAGGGCAAAACATGCACCATGGACGAATGAGCGTTAGCATGGACGTATAGGAGACAAAGGGGAGACAAAGGGACCTAGTATACAATTGGACCTATATTTTCCTTGGCAGCGTCGCGAAGATCGGCGTCCATCGTGTCGTCCCTTTCGGCCATGTCCGACGCCGCGGCTTGTGCGGTGGCGGTGGGCAGCTTGGGCTACGCGCCGGCCACCGTGGTGCGGACCATGTGACGGCGTTCGTTTGTGCTCTGGAAGGGCGTCGCGCGGTGCAGCACAGCCCGGTTGTCCCAAAGAATGAGGTCATTCGACGCCCAGCGATGGCTATAGACGAACCGCTCCTGCGTGCCGAAGGCGATCAGCCGGTCGATCAGCGCCCGGCTGTCGGCCTCGTCCATACCCTCGATAAAGCGGGCGTGGGCCCCGAGATACAGGGCCTTGCCGTTCGGGCTGTCCATCACGACAGCCTGCCGCGCCGGTGGGTTGTCCGCCCGCTCGGCATCGGTCACGAGCGTCGGGTCGATGCGGGAGCGGGACCAGCCGAAATCATGCACGGCG